>JAVYJL010000002.1:0-884626 GCA_034541955.1 Kovacikia ellensis JS3
CTTCTAAACCCGTCTGCTTAGTCCCTTCCTGCTAGGTAGGGGCTTCATCCACCCTACGATCGACACTTATCATGGCAAACAGAGAAGATATCATCACTCGCTACCGCGATCGCATCTCAACTGGGTCACGCACTAAACTCACTCAGGAAGACCTGCACAGGCTGATTGAGACGTTCCTTGAGCAGTTGCAAGAGTTGACGACTCAGGACAAAATCAGGGCGCTCTGTGAGGCTGAGATCACGCTGTTGGAAGAGGGCTACCCGAAAGCGACGATCGGTAAGGTCTATGTACCCATGTACCGTAAGGCAATTCGGGCGGCGGCGATAGAGGGGAAACTGCCGATGACTGAGACAACGAGTCGTCAGTACACCTATCACAAGCGCGAGTCTGGAGAAACGGGGGAAGCGCATGATCATCGGGCGTTGGATTTTTGAAATACGACAACGCGACCTACAGCGCGATCGCTGGGCAAGCGGCAGAACGCAACAATGAGAAACAAGACAATCTGAAACCTGTAAATCCAGAGGTTTACTTGGCGAAGGCGGCGGCACTGTTGCAAGCGGATGACCCGTTTGAATTGGCGGTGGGGATTGCAGCGGTGACGGGCAGACGGTTTAGTGAGGTGGTGGACAAGGGCAAGATTCTGGCAACTAACCAGCCCTACTGGGTCAGCTTTTCGGGGCAATTGAAGAAGAAAACAACGGCTGACAGCTACCTTACCCCTTGCTTGGTGACGGCGGCGGACGTGCTGACGGCGTTGGAACGGTTTCGTCAGCATCCTCGCATTGCGCGTGTGCTTGGGGATCGGCTAGAGACATTAATCGCAGTCTGGCGAATTCGGTGAAAAGGGCAGTGGATAAGCACTTTGGCGCAACGGGCATTATCCCTGTCTTGGAAGGTGAAGCGAGCGTCACTGTACACAACTTGAGAGGGGTATACGGGGAAATCTGTGTACACTTCTTCTGCCCCCATCGCGGGGTGTGGCTCGCTTTGTGCAAGAACGGCTAGGACACGTGATCTCAAAAGAGGAACTGAAGCGAGCGAATGCTAGCGCGACACAACATTATTTTCACTACTACCTGGTCGATGAGGAGGGCAAGCATATCGGCGCTAAGGGCGTGAAGTTGAGCGAGGGGGAAACACCGCCAATGCCGATCGCACCCATCAGTGGAAAACAGCCGGAACCATTGTTAGAAACATTGCCTGAAACAGAACCGACTCAGCCACCGGAAGCGACGAGCGCGATCACGACCCTGACTGAGCAAATGGCATCCCTCACCCAAGAAATGCAACGCCTTTGGAGCCACGTAGAAACGATGAATAAGCAATCACCTCAGACAACGATCGCACCAGATACCACCTTCTTTACCCGTGAAATTGAGAACCTCCGAGCGCAGTTGGTGGAGAGGGTGCAGGAGCGCGACCAGGCGGCAAACGCACTGGAGCAGGTACAGGGAGAGAAGGAGGCACTGCAACAGCAATTCGCTCAAGAACGGCAGGCTTACCAGCAACGCATCGAGGGGCTAACTGAACTGTTGAAGCAAGCACCTGCAATCACTCAATTTGCATCGCCACAGCTTGTAGAAACAACCGTAACGGCAGTTGAAGCAACAGTCACACCCTCACCTCAGATTCAGCCCGCAAGACCAATGCAGCCTACAGAACCCAAGCCCAAGCGGGAACACATCACCAAAGCAGGCAGCGCGGATCAACGGGTAGAGGCGGCAATGCGGGCGATCATGGACTGGAATCGGCAGCATGATTCAGACAGTGAGAAATTTGCCATTACACAATCGCTGTTGCAGAAATCAACTGGCTCAAATATGCCTGCCGTGAAACGGGTCATGGAAACGTTCAAAAATGAGATCTATGAGCATAACTCGGAATATGCACTTGACCCCGATCGGCATAACTACGGGAAGGAAATTGGGGCGGTGAAACAATGGGTAAAAGAAAGGGGGTGAGGAACGAGCCGCACCGTGAAGCTGTGCAGCGGACACGCTGAAAAAGACGCACTTAAACTGTTAAAACCACTTTGACGCGTCTCACACTTGTTTCAGCGCTGAAACTGCTGCTGCAAAAGTCTTTCAGCAACGCTCGCACCCACGCAGTAAAAGCGTGAAGCGACATTAAAGCTTGGTAAGGCAGTCTGTGACAGCAAGCGAGACTCTAAAATGCCAGAATACAGGGGCTAAACAAATCGTCCCGGCTGGAAGAGCTTGAACAACTCTCGCTGCACCCGTTGCGCGATCGACAGCGAAGCCGTCTGAATATGGGCATAACCCACCGCACCGGGCTGCAATCGGTGATCGGGATTTTGCAGCACGAGCTGCACGGCAACACTATGCGTTTGATGAGTCTCATCACTGGTCACTACAGGCGTGATGGATTGCACAGTGGCACTATACTCGCGCAGTTCACCCTCACGCGGACGAAACTTCACCGTCGCGCCCGGTTTGACTAGCGCGGCATCTTCCTGGGCAATGGTTACACTGGCAGTCAGTTGCTCCAGGTTGACAATTTCGAGCAGCTTCTCACCTTCTTTGAGCGTCTGTCCCGTCAACAGGTCTAAATCCTCCGTCACGACCATGCCAGTGATGCTCGCCTGCACCACCAGTTGCTGACGCGCTGCTTGCCGCCGTTGCAATTCCGCTTGCCGTTGGGTCACGACCTGCAAACGGTTTTGCTGCTCGGCAACCATCGCCGTCACTTCGGTGGCAGTGGCATCGCGTTGGGCTGTCAGGCGCTCGACCTGATTTTGACGCTGAATCAGTTCATCGTGGAGCGCCTTGGTCACGACTTGGATTTGCGCTTGCTTTGCCTGGATTTGTGCTCCTTTTGCCTGCACTTGACTCACCAAAATCGCTTGCTGTTGTTGTAAGTCGGTCCACTGGTCTTGCGCGATCGCACCAGACTGAACAGCGGGTGCATAGCGACGCAGACGCTGTTCGAGTTGCGCTAAGTTTGCTTGAATGCCTGCCTGCTCACTTTGCAGTCCGGCAATCTCACTTTCTAGCTCATTCACTTGCGGTGGCACCACACCTTGCGTGGCTTGCGTTAACTCTTGTTGGAGTTGGTCTGCCTGCTGCTGGCTCGTCGCGACATCAACCCGTGCGGCAGCGAGTCTCGCTTGCAGCGGTCTTAACTGCTGCTGCGCTGACTGGGCTGATAGCCAGGACTGCTCGGTGTTGATCGAGGCTTCATCAATCTGACGGTCTAAGTCATCACTGGCAATGAGCGCGAGTGGTTGCCCTGCCTGTACAGTCTGATGCGGCTGCACGTAGAGCGTTTGCAGGATGCCCGCTTGGGGTAGCGTAATCGTCTGACGAGCATGGGGGTGGCTTTGAGTTCAGCATCGCCAGTGATGGTATGCGGCAAGGGGATCAGGCTCAATGCACTCAAACCCAAGAGCACACCACCCACCAGCCACTTCTTACGGTGAGGGGAAGGGGCTGGCGCGGTGACAGCCCCTTCCCTCTCTAAAGCTGGCGGTTGAGGCGTAGGCAGTGGTGCCGCAGCAGGTGGCACGACACGTAAGGGTGAGACAGACTGAGGCTGAGTGAACGTCATAGAAGGCACCTGCAAAGGGAAAGAGAAGAGCGGTCTTAGGCGGTTTTGGCAGTGGGGCGTGGCGCATAGAAATAAAGCAACCAGGCGCTCAAAAGTAACAGGCTCAGCGTGGGGATATGGGTGAAACACCAACTACCCAGCCAGAGGACCAAGTGACCAAAGACAAACAGGGTATAGGCAAGGCTGAAGGGCGCATACACTGCTAACACCCAGGCATCCTGAGCGCGTGCGTGCGTCGGTTGGCAACGCAGTAAGTGAGCGTAGAACCCGAAGGAGCGCGAACGCAAATTGTTGATGCCACTCAGTGCGACTGCCAGGTAGTAACCATCAAATTTGGCGAGGGGATTCAGGTTGATCGCCACCGTGAGGAGTGCCGCTGCCATGAGTAGATAGCTGGTGGTAAAGAGCCAGGTGCCAGGAACCGCTAGTTTCCAGCACCAAAAGCGATCGCCCAGATCGTCGTCTGACACAACAGCCCTGCACCAACCACCAGGGCACGCTGCCGCCGTTGCACTAGACAATAAGAGTCAGTGGTATTGGTGTAGCAACCGGGCATCAGACACATCAACAAGAGTCCAATTTCGGGCACGACACCACCGTAGTGTTTCAGCGTAAAGGCATGTCCGAGTTCATGCAGGGAGACGACCAGGGCACAGAGCAAAATGAAGGGCAGGAGCAAGGACGCACCGTGGTAATGCCAGAGTTGCTGTCCGATGTTCATCCACGTGAGCCGCTCTGACCAGCCAACGACAACAGAGACGGCGAGCAAACTACTCAGCAGTAGCCCAAAGGAGCGCGTCCAGAGCCAGCGCAGTTTGTCCACGTGCTGCGTCAACCAGGCATCAGGATTGACTAAAGGAATCCGGAAGAAGAGCAGGTGTAAGGGATTGAATTTGCGCTTTGGCGGTTTTGGTGGTGTTGTCCCACGCAACATCCCGGTCGCGGCTAGCAGTCGGAGCAGCTGGTGCAGGAAGCCGGGTTAAGGTTGTATTGCTGAATTACCTCGTCTGGCGATCGCGCTTCCAGTTGCTCGACGATAGTTTTGCTAACGGCGCTGAGTTGCAAGAAGGTGGCATCGTGCGGGTTTCGCAATAGCCAGTAGCCATCCGGATGCTCGATCCAGGTCACACCCGCTTTCAAAGTGAACCCTGTTGAGCCGGGTGTCGTACAAGAGTCAGCTTCTGGTAGTGCCAAAATACCAAGGGTGATCAGCTTTTGCAGCAACACGATGACAAAATCAGGCGCGATCAGGATCTCGCTTCGCTGGCAGGCAGTTTGCGCTTGTGACACAGTGAATTGACCGCTGAAGTAGCGTAAAGCAACGCCTTCTAGCGCTGAGAAGACAAACTGGCGTTCGCTGTCTAAGGCTTGCAGGACAACCTGATCGGTCCCTGGTACGTTACCCAGTCGCCAATAAGCGCTGAGGTCTGGACACCACCAGTGCTGACTCTCGGTGCTGAAAGCTGATTGTTTCATACGGCACCCCTAAACGGCACATTGCCTGCTTAAGGTGGGCGGGTAGACGGTGCCAGCGATCGCCAAAGCAGCAGTCTTGATGGCAACTTTACGAACCATGAACGGTTGTAAATATCGCTTAAACTTTAGCAGCTCTCCGTAGCACTGCTGATGGAACAACGGTGCGCTGCCGTTTAGGGTAGCAGTCAAGTTGGTGTGGCAGCCATTGTGCCAGCCCCACTCAAAGTCTTCCTTGCTACATCTACCAGGATCAGGAGTTTTATGGGGTTGTTCCACTTCGCCCGGAAAAGGCGTGCGTCTGCTCAAGGCTTTGCGGCTAAGTCAGACATGACACCGCTTGACTTACAGGCGTTTATTCTGGAGCCGATCCTGACTCCCAGTGGGTTAGTAGACGCACCCGACCATACACCGCATGTGTTGGACTGGGCGGATCATCCGGGTACAGATTGGCACCTAGCTAATAACGATTTGACGGCTCTACCGGACGCCAGCCATGCCGATCCAACGTTGGCACACGCGACTTCGGCTGGTGCAGCCTCTCATGCTGCTACCCCTGGTGATCATGCCTTAGTCATGTCCGGTAGTGGCTATGGCTCGGCACAGGCGGCGGCAACTGACCATCCGATCACAGGCGGCGGTTATGGCGACGCTGGTACGCCAGCGCCGACAACGCAGTCGGGTGAAGCACACGCCAACACCCCTGTGTCCCCACGCTAACCGCACCTACAGCCACGACTCCAACAGTCTTGCCTGCTGTTGATCACGCCATCGCTAGTCCAGTGTCAGCGAGTGTTGTTGATTCAGCGGTTGCGCCTCAGCTTGCCGCACCGCCGGCCAGTCAGCCCTTGGTGGGCATCATTGATACAGGTTTCGCCGCTCAAAATGCTCATCTCGACTACAGCCACATCACGCTGGGTCATGATTATATGGATGGCGACAACAACCCGCTCCTCCAACCGGGGCGAGGCAATGACCACGGGACAGGCATCCTGGGCATTGTGGAGGGTACCCAAAATCATGGCGTGGAGGGACTGCATGAGGCAACGCCAATCTGGTTGAGTCGAGCCACAGGTTCTGGGCATTGGGCGGATGCTTTGGTTGAATTTGTGGATCAGGCCAAAGCAACGGAAACACCCCATGCGGTGGTGAATCTCAGCTTTGATTTGACCCAAAGCAATGCGGATGGATCGGTCAGCACTCGGTTTGCCTTCACACCCCAGGAATTAGCAGCGCTTCACTATGCCCATGACAACCATGTCCTGATTGTGACGGCAGCGGGTAATCAGGACGGCGCGATGTCGGCGCTGGGGCAGGCTTCCCAACAGTTTGACAACATCATCACGGTGGGTGCGGCTGATGGGCTGGAGCGGGCGGGATATTCGAGCTATGGTGACGGGTTAGACCTCCTGGCGAATGGCGGCACACCGGAGCATCCTATCCTGACCACGATGGGCGATGGCATGGGGGCGATCGCGGGTTCGTCTGCGGCAGCTGCCCAGGTGACCGGGGCAGTGTCGCTGGTCTGGCAGGCTAACCCAGACTTGAGCTATCGCCAGGTGATCGACCTCCTGGAACACTCGGCGACCGATCTGGGGACAGCAGGCTGGGATGCAGAAACCGGCTTTGGGGTCATTAGTCTGGCAGCGGCGATCGACTTAGCAAAACAAATTAAGCCTGACGTGGGAATGGCGAACACGAGCACTGGTGTGGCGACGGCTAACTTGATCCCGATCCCTTGGGCTACCAGCGACGACTTGACGACAAGTGAGCGCCCGACCGATGACTGGAGTGAACCACTACCAGACCCAACGAGCGAGGACGGTGCTGGAGCTGGGACGGATGAGCAAACGACACCACCCATTACGCCGCCTGAAGGGTCAGACACAACGGGTGATGACAGCGCTCAAACCGACGCTACACCTGCGGACGGCGCAGAGGCAGGGCATGACGTGGCAGCGCAGGCTACCAGTGATGCGCCTACCAGTGATACGGCTGGTAGTGACACTAGCGCTGTGCTGACTAGTGACGCACTGCCCAGCGATACTAGCGGAGATGCATCAACTACCGATGCGACTAGTGGTATGCCCAGTGGCACAGAGGGTGACTCCACTGAGGGCGGAGTGAGCCAACGGGCAGTGGCACAGAGGACGCAAATGTACCGGAGCTGGATGGATCAGGTACCCTATTACACCACCGAGTGCTGAGTATCAAGGTGGTTACGACACAGGCTACCGCTATGGCTTCGGCGATGGTTACGCGCACAATTATGGTGCGAACCTCTACACGCTCTCTGGTGGCATTGGCTTCTTTGCTGGTGCAGATTTCATGGCAGGCTATCGAGCAGGCTATGGACGGGGGTTCGTGGATGGCGAGTTCTACACGGCTCCGCCCACACCCGATGCGCCACCGGACGCTAACCCGGACCCAACCGCAGGCGATTCAGGCAATCCTACCCCTAGTAGTGGGGGCTATGGTTATGAGGGTGGGGGCTATGGCGGTGACACTAGCGGCTCTGGTTATGGCTCTAGTGGCAGTGGCTATGGGTCGGGCTATGGCAGTAGCTCTACGGGTGACACCAGTGGCTCTGGTTATGGCTATGGCAACACCACTTCTGGCTCTGGTTATGGCAATGATGCGTCTTCTGGTAGTGGCTATGGCAATGACTCTGGTAACTCAGACAATAATGGTGCCTCTAGTGATGGCTCCACCACCGATCCTGGCACTGCTGGCGATTCAGATGAGTCAACCAATCCCGATTTTAATGGAGCAGGTAGTTGGTATTACTTCTCTTATGACTCGGCACTTGAACTGGAACTAGGAGCACAACAGTATGGGGATGGGGATTTTGTTAGTTACATTCCTGCAACCTTCTGGTATCCCATCGGCTACGACTACCCCCGTCTTGATGTGGCTGAGGGTAAGCCTTATGACGCACTGAGCTACTTTCATCGCACGGAGCATGATCCCCTTTTCTATCAGACCTTGCCTTTTGCGGCGGGCTACAAAGACGGTTACTGGGATGCCTTTTTCAACAACGCTTACGGGCAAGGCTACACTTTTAGCCCCGATGCGTGGCAGGACCAGGCGTTTACTTTTTACGGCGCGGATGCCGTCGGTCCTTATGCTCAGTGGTTGGGGGCTTATGAGCAACACTACACGCAACCGACCTCAGGCACTCAGTTCAACCAGGATTTTCCCGTCAAGTTGGGTGCGGCACTCTTGCAGGTGCCGGAGTTACGAGACAAATTGAATGATCCAGCATACTTCGCACAACTGATTGCGCTGGGTGGGGTGTACGCAAGCTTGCGAACCGAACTCAACCAGGATCTGCCTGATTTTGGACCAACTGGTTTCTTCTCGGCGGTGGCGGGGGCAAAGAGTGGCGCTGATCTCACGGCAGCGGCAAATCAGCTTTCGCAGTTTATGCAAAATGGGGGCGACCCGCTGAAGCTAACGAGTTTCCAGTGTCGCTTGATCGTAGCGGCGCAACAGTTGCCTGCACTCCAAGACCAGATGACAGCCCCTGACTTGATCAAGGCATTGCTGGAATTGGGGAGTGACTATGCCGCTCTTGCCCCATCTGATACGTCAAGTGACGAGACAGAACAACCAGGAACGGGTAATAATTCTAGCACTGCTGGTGGAAATGCCGGGTCAGGCGCTAGCGCTGACCTGACAGGCACGGACAGCGGAACGGGTATGGGCACACCAGACGGTAATGGCACGGGCGCTGACCCGACAGAGTTAGGGGATGATACAGACTTCAGCTCGACAGATGACGCTGACACTGACGCTAATTCAACCGAAACGGATGCTAGTGGCGATACGGACAGTAATTACGACGGCACTGATTCGACAGGCACGGACTCTGGTGATGGTCATGACACTAGCCCGTCAGATGGTAGTGGCAATGATAGCGACCCTAATACGCAAGGAGAAGAGAACAACCTCGTTGACCCTGACAATAAAGAGAAGGGTCTACCTCCTAATGGTGATAACGACCCTCCAGATTACACAGTAAAAGTAGTCGATGGAGGCATTCAATTCATTGATCAGTACGGGCATGTCTATGGAAATACTACTTTTACACCACAGATGCCTCCTATTGCTCGAGACACATCTGGGAACGCGACTCCTATCATAATTTTGAGAGGCGGACAGATACTACAAATACCTGCACGAACGGTACTTAGTGGGACTGTTGTACAAGATGGAGACTCAATATATTTTCCAAGAACTAAAGAGGTTGTTTCTCCTGTCTCTCTTACATACACGACTCAGCCTCAGCCAATTATTAGTGAACTGACACCAGTTATCACAGGAGTACTACGGTTCTTTAAGCCTCTTGGCGAATTTCTTACTGGAGCCGTTTATCAGTGGCTACACGATATTAGTGCTCCTACCAGATGGCTACTTAAGCTTCTTAATCCTTATGAAGGCAAGGCGGATGAGGATGTAGAACAAGCACTAAAAATGCCTCTATAGGTTTCAAAATGGGGCGTGTTGCGGGAGACGGAGCTGGTATAGTTTCGGGCATATTAGAATTTCTCGGAGGTAGTGCTTCTGATTTGGGGGAGGTCTTCTCTGTCTGACAGGAGCCGGATGTGTTGTAGGAGCGCCCGCCGTTGCTGCTGGCATAGCTTTGCAAGCGATTGGAGGCGGTACTGCTATAAAAAGTACAAGTAGCCTTGTAGATCATCTCCTTGCGCTATTTTCTAAATCAAGGGCAACAGGAGATGAAAACGCTGAACCAGAAATAATATGGACTAACTATAATTACAAACATTTTCCTTCACCAAAAATGGAGTGGAAATACATTATTAAATCTACGAAAAAGGACCAGCAAAGTATAAACCAGGAGTAGATATAGAAAAGCTGGAAAATTAGTTTTTAAGGAAGGGACAGTAGTTACTAATGGCAAACCTTGGAAAGTGATGGAGTTTGAAAATGTTATCGGTGCTTCGGCTGGAAAAGAAAGTAGGTGGGTTAGGGTTGAACTAAGTGCCAAAACAATACACGGACATCCAATAACTTATGAAGAATACTTATCTTTGATTAAATGAGGTTAAGTAGAAACCTTAAATGAATGACAAGCTCTAAAAGCTGTCAGGCGTTTGTATCAGGTATACTCAGTTTAACTATGACCACTTGCTCAAAGGTTGCCATGTTTGAGAATCTAGACTTTACTCCAGGCAGGGTTACATATAATGATCTTTGCATTAATCTTGAATTGCCTTTGGTAGATCAAACCAATGCACTAAAAGAAGATCTTTTTCAGGTTGAGTATGATAAAAATTATGTGCTAGATATTGGCTGGTATCCTTCTTTTTCTCCATTAGGCAGCTTCAGGATTCTTATAGTAAAGGATTTTGATTGGGAGAATCCAGTTTTTGAGAGAGTATGTTGCACTATCGATGAGCTAGTTTTATATGTACAGGAATGCGCTAATACAATTAAACACAAATTATAAAGCTATGACCACAATAAGGTGCTAAAGGAGTAAGCATTGATAGATAGCTGATGCTCCTGACAACTCTTAGCTTAACTTTATCCATTTTGAAGAGGAGGAAAGGTAGAAAAATCAGGAAAGTGTTATTTGATTTCTCCTGATGAGCTTTCTACCGAAAGAGTTAATACCCTGAATTTTGGCGTTTGCCCTGTTATTTTCCAAACCCATTTGGGAATCGGCGCTGGTACTGCTCGTGGGTGTCATTGTAGCACCCGGTAAACGTACTGTTAGTGCCATTTTGCGGGTGATAGAAGGCAGCATGAGTCCCTCTTTCAGAACTATTATCGCGTCTTGAGTCGGGCGCTTTGGTTGAGTCGTAGTGACGTAGGAAGCTTTCAGCATCGTGAGTTCTAGAGATTGCTTGATTCAAACTAAACTCAGCTTTCCCGTCGCTCAATGAAAGCTTGTACCACTCTCCGTAAAGATTGGGTGTACTTTAGCACTTAGCAGCATGGACTCACTGTGGAGTACTCTCGCAACAGCACGTTTACTCATGAAACTGTGTCTGAAAGCGGTTTGTCTCGTGCTTGAGCAATGCGATCGCCCTTTGGGAACACTGAACAGAAACCGTCTCTCAGTCAGAACCCGTGACTCCCTCTATTTCCCTCGTTATCCCCATCTACAACCGCGCCCTTTACCTCCCTAGTGTGATCGAGAGCGTCCTCGCCCAGACCCACCCCGACTTTGAACTCCTGCTGTGGGACGATGGCTCCACGGATGACTCGGTAGCCATTGCCACCCACTACGCCCAACGCGATAAACGCCTCCGAGTGGTTGCCGCGCCTCATCAAGGGCAAACAGGTTCACTCAAAAGCGCGATCGCTCAAACGACAGGCACTTACGTCGGCTGGGTCGATAGCGATGATTTGCTGGCTCCTACCGCTCTGGCTGAAACGATCGCCATTCTCAACGCCAACCCCAACGTGGGACTTGTCTACACCAACTATCAGGTGATCAACGCGGAAGGCACCCTTCAGGGTTTGGGTAGCCGTTGCCAAATTCCTTACTCCAAAGAGCGCTTATTAGTCGATTTCATGCTCTTTCACTTCCGCCTCATGCGCCGTTCCACTTACGAGCAAGTCGGAGGTGTCGATCCAGCCTTTGTCCGCGCCCAAGACTATGATCTGTGCCTCAAATTCTCCGAAGTCACCGACATTTATCACCTGCCACAGCCCCTCTACTCCTACCGCGCTCACGCCCAAAGCGTTTCTCAGCAACAGCGCGTCGAGCAGATCCATTGGGCAAAGCAGGCGATCGAACATGCCATCCAGCGTCGGGGATGGCAGATGACTATGAACTTGACGTAGAAATTGTCGGACGTTACACCATTCGTCGCCGCCCTAAGTAACGACGCTGCCATCCGTTTGGGCACTTTAAGATCGATCGCTTGATTGGTGATTCCAGCCACAACGCGCGCGATCGCTCGTCTACTTTTAACCTCTTCCGATGCCCCAAACACCCCTACCGACGCATCTGTGGTTTGAACCCACTAACACCTGCAACGCCAAATGTCCGCTTTGCCCCACTGGAGCCGAGCAACTGACGCGTCCCAAAGCCTTCCTCGACTTTGACCTCTACAAACGCATCGTCGATGAAGTCAGACCGAAAACTATTCGCTTCTGGAACTACGGCGAACCCTTTCTGCATCCTGATATTTTTGCGATGTTTCGCTACGCAGTTGATCGCGGAGCCATTACCTACGTCAGCACTAACGGCTTTGTCTTCTATAAACCCAAAAACATTCAACGGCTCTTGGACTCTGGACTGCATAGCTTGATGGTGGCGATCGATGGCATTGATGCTGCCACGTTCAACCAATACCGCGTCGGCGTTGACTTTGAGAAAGTCGTGATGGGGTTACAAGCCTTACTCGCACGTCGACCGTTTTCCCTCGAAGTCATCTGGCAGTTCATTGTCATGAAGCATAATCAACATCAAATTGAGCAGGCACGGGCGATCGCGCAGCAACTCGGAGTAAAGTTTGCCCTCAAAGCCGTGAGCCTGGATATGCTGCCAGAGACGGCACAGCCTGATGAGCATCTACCAGAAAACTTACGCTACAGTCGCTACGAGTGGCAAGGCGAAATGCTAATGCTCAAGAGTGGACTGCATTCTTGCTACTTTGTGGATGCCACGCTGATGATTAACGCCGATGGCAGTGTGGCACCGTGCAGTTTTGATGCCCAAGGACTCTTAACCTTGGGTGACGCTAACACTCAATCGATCGCTGACATCTGGCAAGGGCAGCCACTGCAAGAGCTGCGACGAAAACTTCAGCAAGAACGCCAAACACTCAACCCCTGCAATAAGTGTGCGGTCGGGTCTCAGTTATTCTTGTAGTTGACGTTGCCTCGGCACCGCATGAACAGCTTAAAAATACAGCCAGCAGGTGTGTCGCCAGATAAAGTAACAGCAGTCTAAACTCTGAAGCAAGTAATGTCGATGAAACTGGAAAACACACTGAACACGCCTGTTACTGCTTTGCTCGACCCCACCGCAGTCCTGGATGCCATGATTGAGTTACGGTTTCAGATGGCTGCGTTAGAACAGCAAATGCAAGCCCTACAACCTGCCTTTTTGCCGCTTGTCTCGCACTCAACACCGACAAAATTGCGCTCGAACGTGCCACGATCGCTCGGAGACTGACACCTGGTCAATGGACTTATCCGACTGAGCTTGTGGCGCAGGAAGACGCGCTCAAGCAACTCAAACGGCAGTTCCAACAGTCCCATGAACCCAGCGGCGGTCGAGCAGTGACGTGGATAATCAAGTTGTTATTGACCACTGCCTGACGCTTCGAGCTTTGCACTTAAGGCTGGTGATCGCCGTTACCTCTGACTCAACTGTTGGTGCGCTTGCATCTGACGGAACATCAACCCACAGTGTTCACAGTGATCGTCATCCCACAAGGCAGGCGTACGAAAACCTGTTTCGCAAACAGGACAAGCCGACAACAGACGGAGCGCGTGGCGATCGCACACAGCTTTGTCAGCGTGCTGCCATACCGTTCGATGCACAGGGATTTCTGCGTAACACGCGGCACACAAGCGCGTTTGGAGGTGCAGACGAGCGGGCGGTAGCATCTTGCCAGTAGCTTGGGGTCAACCTCTACCAGCTTTGCTAAGGCAAGCCGTTGCAGTTCTGTGGCTTGCGTCGCCGTGAGGGGGTTTCCCAGTCCTGCACCCACGCCTCTCGCACCCTCAAGTGGTCGGCGATCGCTCGGTAGCTTAATTTATTGGCACGGCGAAAGCGTCCCAGAAAATGCCCCAAGCTTTCACCCGGCGCGGGAACCACTCGAAACACCCAGCGATTGGTAGGAATCACGTCACTTGTACTCCAGTGCCACTTGACTCAAGAGCGATACGTCAATCCGCGACTGCCCACCTTGCAAAGCTCGTCGTGCCGCGTGGCGCAAAATTTCATCCAGTGATCCTAGATAACCACGTGTGGTGGCTCCCAGAATCTTCTGCATGGGTGCGCTGGTTAAGTGCGAGGGCTGCGCTAGTTTCAAGACATACGCTTCCCAGATCGCCGTCGTGTCTTCTAGGGTTTGACTATCGAAGCGGTGAAAACGATGACATGCCATGAACCGATTATGCACCTGCTCATCACGCCGCACGACAGCATCCAAACGATCAGTGCCAACCAACACGACGGCGATGCCAAGCAGGTCAAAGATATCCCGAATCTCTGAAAACGTTTTGGGGCGAAAGCGATGGGCTTCATCTAAAATAATCATCTCCACCTGACACGCTTTGAGCAAGCGGTAGACACGCTCACGCAGATCGGCAATCGTGCCGTTAGTGACACGATATTTCAGATGCTCCAACAACCCCACAAACAATTCCCGCTGCCCCGTCTCCGTCGTCGCGTGCCAGTAGATCACGGGCACGATCGGGGCATCGCCGTGCGGTTGCTGTGGCGCGTACTTCAGTCGGTACGCCTTACAGGCAAAGGTCTTGCCAGTCCGTGAATCACCAATGACGCGGCAGGCTTGCCGACAGTGCCGCTTATCGTCTAACCAGGCATGAAACTGCTGCACGGCCTCAAGTTCCACCATGCAGTGACGTTGCAAGCGTTCCACTTGCCGTTGAGCTGCCACATCCAGCTTACGGCTAGGCGGCACGATGCTTTCCAGCTCACTCTGCGTCACAACAAGCCTGCCTCACGTTTCAAATCTTCGTAATCATAAACTCGCACATACGGCACTGGCTTCTGCGAGTCCTGCTGTGCTGACTCTATGCCAAAAAGCGGACATTTAATCTGTTAATTTGTTGTCCACATTTTCGGACACTTAATCTGTTAAAAACGACACTCACGCTTCAAAGGGCTGGAACTCAAGCAGTGAGAGCCTTATAGCTGTTCTGGCAGCGGACATTTAATCTGTTAACGAGGACAAATACCGTGTTACGCGACAGTAGGATAAAATAAGTTATTTCCAGAGAGGCGATCGCTTTGAGAGCAGGAATCTATGTGTTTTGCTGGAATGCCATTATATCAAGGATTGTAGCCTCCCTATTTACTTGGTTGTTTTCCACGTAGCTTCTGAAACCAAAAACCTGATGCTTATCTTACTCGATCTACTGGTCAAACGATAAGTAATTCAAATTATGAGTAATTTCAATATGAATATTGATGCTTTCTTAGTATTGACAAATGGAACATTGATAATCAAGGCATTTCGCATAAATACTGGAACTACCCATAATCTTGTATAACTTATTCAAATATTCAGGTAATTAGCTTACGGGTTTCAATAAGATATGGCAAAATAAGATGGGATTACATAACTGAGATCGCGTTAGTTTGGTAACGATCGCGGTCGCCAGGTGAAACGCTCGTCGCCTAATACGGCAAGACTGGTAAGGGGGCGATCGCTCTCGTTGCACCCTTCTGGCTGTTGGTAAGGAACCAGATTCTACCTGCTGTTGCAAATGACATAATAAAACTCAGAAACCTAATGGGGATTATTGGGACGGTGCTATGGTTTCACTGACGTTGCCACTCGTGCTGGAGACAACAGAGGTTCATCTCACGGATGAGCAGTTCTACCAGCTTTGCCGCAGTAACCCTGACCTGACCATTGAACGGAGTGCTAAGGGAGCTTTGATTGTTATGTCTCCTGTTGGTGGGGAGGGCGGTAGCTATGAAGCGGAGTTCGGTACTGACCTGGGCATTTGGAATCGTCAGTTCCAATTG
Organism: Kovacikia ellensis JS3; assembly: GCA_034541955.1. Taxonomy (GTDB): domain Bacteria; phylum Cyanobacteriota; class Cyanobacteriia; order Leptolyngbyales; family Leptolyngbyaceae; genus Kovacikia. The sequence goes on from JAVYJL010000002.1 coordinate 15,755, forward strand.
GGCAAAACCTTCAGCTCATCCACCCTGTTCAAATTACCCAATGGTGGAGATCGCTCTCCAGATGCTGCATGGGTCAAGCTATCACGCTGGCAAGCTCTCACTCCAGAACAGAGACGAAAATTCCCTCCGATCGCCCCTGACTTTGTAATAGAACTGCGCTCTCCTACCGATGATTTGGAACTGCTGCGGGCAAAGATGCAGGAGTACATGGATGCCGGAGTTCGATTGGGCTGGATGTTGAATCCTCAGGAACAACAAGTCGAGATTTACCGCCAGGGTCAACTCAAAGAGGTGCGACAACTGCCGACTGAACTCTCTGGCGAAGATGTGCTACCCGGTTTTGTCTTGCCCGTAAACCGCTTTCAGGACTGAGTAGCCTGTTCTGATGGTTGATAGCAATGTCACTCTGAGCTATGCGTCTGCAACCAATTTTCTAAGTCTTCAGGACGAGTGAATTCTAATAAAGCTTCGCCTAAGTCCTCTAGCTGGGCTAGGGATAGAGCTTCAATTTGTGTTTGTAGGGATTCAGGAACGTTGCCAACTCGTCGAGTCAGTTGACGTAGAATCAAAGCTCTTTCGCCCTTCTGCATTGCCATCCGCTCAACACTGGTAACGTACTGCATTTGCCGACCGCTGGTTTATGTAGAAGCATTAGCCGCTGCCCCTTGAATCGACGTTCAATCAACCCAGAGCCTTGGCTTCGAGGTGTTGGCACTGTGCTCCTCCAATTTGCGGTCATTTCGGTTCCTTTATGGGAGCAGGAGCGGGTGGAAGCCTATCTCAGGGAGCGGGTGAGGTTGCATCAGGCAGCTTTTTCCAAAGAGATACCGCCTCAGTGTTCGCCGGAGGAGCGGTGGGCAACGCCAACCACCGATGCCATTGTCAGACCGGGGCGAAAAACTGCGGTGAAGGTGTTTCAGGACAAGGCTGAGGCGGAAGCATGGCAGCAGCAATATCCGGCGGATGGCGTTGAGGTCAGACCAGGGGAGAATAAACGCTGTCTCAACTATTGCCCCTTTGGGAAACAAAAACTCTGTCCCTATGTAGCTGGGTAGGGGCAGGAAGGAGGGGCGATTGCGGTCGCAGGGAAGCGATCGCACGGATGATGTGAAAAGTTTGTATGGTTTAAAATTCTACCGTACAAACTTTGAGGTGTGGACACTCAAGTGGGGCTGAAGGCAAGCTCTCCGATCAGTGCTCGCCGGGTAAGAGACACAATGGAAGAAGAGTGGTGCTACCGACAATGACCCATACCTTGCTCCTTGACCCCGAATCGGGTTCGACTCAAGAGACTTTTCGTGCCAGTCTCGCTCCAGATTTGGCTGACCAGTTTGAACAGGTAATGCAGCGATCGCAACTTCTTTCTCCAACATCCCGATCAAGATTATTACGTTCGCCCCATTACCCCAGTGGAGGTACTGGAGGGGCAAGCTCTCGGCAAGGAGGTTCATGAACAGGCACGGGTGTTGGTGGGGAAGTTGTTCCAGGTAGCCGTATCAGGTTGACGATTCTCGATGACCTGCCACCTCCAGTTGAGGAGTTTAGGGCAATTCAGCAGCAACTTCGGCAAGAAATGGGGGCGAAAGCTCCTACCCTCAAAGACCGTATTCAACACAATCAAAAGCCCGTCCAAAGGCAAAGGGATTTGGTGCGAAGAAGTAGAGGAGATTGAACTTCAACTTATCCTTTCAAATTAATTAGTATTCTTATCCTTATTGTTTTCTTATTGGAATGGCAATACAATAGAATAAGTTTACTCGTTCCTTTATGGATGCTTCCCTCCTTAATCATGCAGCAGCGCAAGCCAAAACGGGCTGGCTCCAACAGGCACTCACAAACCTGTTGCCGCAAGTGTGGGATCTGACCACCCAATCTCCAGGCTGGCAGGACATCGCTTCAGAGTGGGCAGCACAGATTGATGGACTGTTTGAAGAGAAGAAACTCACGATGCCGGGTCAGCAGAAAAATCGCCGCACCGATATCGCCAATGCCCTTAGAACTATTGACCCCGATCATCCACTCATTCCGTTTGTACTGCTGCCCTCTGAGGTCTATACCCAGTTGAACAATGAGCAGGCATCCCGTCTCAATGCCCGTGAAAATAAGTTCTTTTCCACTGGGCAAGCCAATGAATTGGTCGATAGGGCACTCAAGCTTCTGGGGAGTGGTAAGCCCGATGAGGTGGCGGCTGGACTGGCAGTGTTGGTCGGTCGGCGCATTAGTGAGATTTTAATTTCTGAGTTCAAACCCAAGACGGCTTATAGTTTGCTGTTTTCAGAGGCAGTCAAGCGTCGTGGCGAGGGGGAATGGAGTTTGAAATCCCAACCCTGGCTCCGGCAGATAGGGTGTTAGGGGCAATCCACCACCTTAAGCAAGTCTGGAATATTGAAGACCTGAAAGCACTCAGTTTGCCCGATAACCATCTCAAGCGTCGTATTAATGCCAGGTACTCTGGGGTTCCTCATGCTTGCCGTCAGCATTTTGCCGATTTGGTACCGGGGCGCGAGGCGGAAACTGATGATGGCGAACGGCTTTATACCCATCTGTTTCGAGCAGTGTATGCAGAGATTGCTACCTATTACTACAAGCCTGATTGGGTGCCGGATCATCGCTTTAAGGCGGAGATTCAAGGGCATTTCAAATTGACCCAGGACGGGCAGAAAATTCCCAATTACTCGGCGCGGCAAAATTACGATGACTATCGGATTGGCGATCGGTCTTCGGGGATGCCGGGAGTAAGGCTGGAAATGCCGGGGTGGTGATTCTGGAGGTGTTTCAAAAGGGAAGGAGGGGGATGATAGGGCAGTGGTCAGCAGGATATTGGAGACAGGAACCATTAATGCTCTGCTCTATCGCGCGGTCGATCAGCTTCTCTTTTCCAAACACTGGGAAGAAGCAGTCACGGGGCTGGTACTGGTGACGGGGAGGGAGATCCAGACGCTGATGGAAAAGAGTTTAGAAGAACCATCCGGATTTTCTATTCAGGTCGATGGACTGGAGGTGCCAACGCTCACAGGGGCAGGGCAAGTTGTTTCTGCTTGGCAGAAATGGAAGCAATTGGAACCTCTGCCAGGGGTGCAGATTGATGCAGCCATTCGGGAGGTGTGCGATCTCACCTTCGACGATTTGGCTCCACTAAGATCTGTGCAGGATTTAAGGGCGGTGTACTCGGCGATCTCAACCCACTGGTTCTGTCCACCAGAAATTGAGCAAAGGGCGTTTCTGAGGGCGATCAAGGCAACAGAGACTTTGGAATTTGAAACCGCGAATGGCGAGCGAGGGACTAAGTTGGGGCAGCGCAATGTCCAACGGCTGGAGGCGTTGAAGGAGGTGACAGAAATGAAGGATGAATCCATTGAGGCGAACTCACACAGCCCGGAACCGAAGCTGAAAGTCCGCCATCGCCGCAAAACGCTCTCGGTTGATCCGGATCTCCTCAGAACCGTTGCTGCCTCTTTCGACATTGAAATTCGTGGGCGCGGCGGGGCAGCAGGTATCAGTTATGAAGCAGCTTTGGGGCAAATATTGCAGCATCTCGCTCACGGGCGATCTCTGCCTGTACCACAGCCGACACCACAACCTATGGAAGATGAGGCGGCGATCTCTGCCATTAAAGACCAGGCTCGGACTCTCGCATGGCTCACAGGCAGGATGGAAACTCTGGAGCAGCAGGTGGAAAAGCTGCAACAGGAACGCGATGAGGCACTTCACCAGGTGCAACAAAGAGGGATTCTGCTCAAGTCGAGCGGCTGCAACAAGAAAATCACAGGCTGAGAGAAGAACGTGATGAGGCAGCCAGCAAACTTCATGCCTTTAGACAACTCCTCCTCGGAACCGGAATGCAGCAGGAACAACAATCGGGCGATGGGGAAACCAGTCAATCGGAATCGTTAGCTACTCCGCCTGCCTCTCAGCCCCAGTCAATGCCTCTGAACCTCCTAAACCTTCTAGAAAACGTATCCCAGAAGAAGATGCGCTAGGTCACATTAGACGGGCAATTCAAGCCATCATGAACCTCAATGACCAGGACGGCCGCGCCTTTGATGATAAGTGGTACATTTCCTTCCCCGTCGTGCAATCCTTGCTTAGAGCCTACGGACTATCCGCGAATCAGAAAAATGTGGCAACAGTGTTTGAAGAATTGAAAGATGAGCTAGAGGAGCATCACGATAAACATAAAATCGGGTCGAGACATAATCGTAGGCATCCTGATGTAGGGAAAATTAAGGAAATCGTTAGTTTGAGCCAGTAGAAGGAATATTCAACTTCTGGAAATCAGAAGCAGGAATCATTATCATGAAAACTTTCTCTGAAATTCCTCTCCAGCAAAGGCCTCAAATATCATGCGGCACTTGAAACCCGGTAACATTTGTTGGTGCGAACTATTTGGTTGCAAGATTGATTGTGAAAGAGGTGATTTTGGCTCCCAAAGCTATAATGACGATTCTGTCCCATTTAGGTAAATGCAAGGTCTATTGTTGCGGTTTAATAGATGCAGCTGCACTACCTTGTCCCAAATAGTGTCAGGATTTGACGGCTTACAAACCCTTTACTCTCTAAAGCAATTCCTAATATCATCAACTTTGAAACGGCAGAGATTAATCTAAATCTATTTCTGACTCTTACCTGACAAATTTCATGCTTTCCGCACCTTGATATTGGCATTGAGTGACATCCCTGACTGCAACCTGACTTTCCGCCCATTCACCATCAACGACTGACGATCCAACCGGATCTTTGCCGGAAAGGTGTAGTAGGGTTGGATCTGGGTTGGCGGCAAGGCATCAGAACCAATCCAGATCAACGTTCCCTTCACATCCCCAAACTCACTGAAGGGAAACGAGTCAATCCTGACATCGACGGTCATTCCTTCTTTAACAAAGCCAATATCTTTATTGGTAATCGACACCTTTGCCACCAATGCTTCATCCGGCACAATCTTGAGAACTGGCTCGGTTGGAGTTGCGACAAACCCCGGTGTCCCTGCCTTTAATTCAAACACTGTACCACTGGCGGGAGAGCGCAAATCTCCGTACTTCAATGTCTGCTGGGCTTGAGCGATCTGACTATTTGTTTCGGCAATCTTCTTGGTATTCTCAACGGATCGCTTTGGTCAGTTGACTATCAATTTCAGCAATTTTTTGATCGTTATGCTCCAGTTGCGCCGTTAAGTCTTTGCGATCAACTGCCAGTGTATTTTGAACTTTGCTTTGAGCTTCGGCGATTGCTGCCAGAACCGTGCCTGCTCCTGTACCAGTTGGTCTACGTCCGATTGATTTGATTCCACTTCCTGCTGTTGCTTGAGATACTGCACCTTTGAAATGGCACCAGATTGGGCGATCGGTGCCACATCCTGCAAAATTTTTGATTCAAAGCCAACGTCTTTTTGCCGCATCAGTTTGACCTGGGTTTGACTCAACTGGCGGCTTAATTGCTCCACTTGAGCACGGGCAGCATCCGCACGGGTATTGACTCGACCTGATTGGACTGCAAGCGTTCTTGTTGCCCAGAACTGAGGTTGATTCCGGCAGTAGACCCATTCAGTTGGGCACGAAACAGTTGGTTTTCGGCTACCAATGCCGCCCGGCTTTTGGTCAGGCTGAGGAACTGGGCGGGAATTTGCACGATTGGGTGGATGCCCCTTTTCCCTGCATCTGCGCCTGGTAAAACTGATTTTCCTGTCGCAAGAACACACGGATCTGTTTGAGTGACGCTAACTGTGCCTGGGCTGTCGTTGGATCAAGTCGCAACAGTAAGTCGCCTTGCTTCACATGCTGACCGTCTTTGATATAAACCGTTCTGACCACCCCATTGACTGGTATCTGCACGTCTTTAACCGTTCCCTGTGGTTCCAGTTTTCCTGCTGCCGGAATCGCTTCTTCAATCTTGGCGAGACACGCCCAGGCGATCGCAGCAGTGGCAACCCCCATGAGCGTCCACAAAATTGCCCGTGACCAGATGGGCGATTGTTGCAGCATCAAGGGATGCTCAAACGGCTCTGGCTTGGGTGGGCGCTTTGGCTTGGCAGCATCCGGTTGGGTTGGCTGTGTTGGCGCTGCTGGTATCAGTGCCGCTGTTGGGGCTGCCTTGCCATTCAAGTTGCCTGCCCCAGAATGTCCATCTGTCATTGTCATTGCTCGCTGCCCTTACCCAGATGAATTGAATCTCACTAAACCTGATCCTGCCTCTTACCCTGACTCACCGCTGGCATCTTGCTGTTGGTAGAGGCAGTAATACAATCCCTTCATTGCCATCAGTTCTTCGTGGGTGCCCTGCTCGGCAATCGCCCCTTTATCCATCATCAAAATTCGGTCAGCACTGCGAATGGTGGCAAGCCGATGGGTGATGAAGAAAACAGAGCGTCCCCGAAACGCTGCCATCAAGTTCTGACAGACCTGGCGTTCACTATGCAAATCTAGGGCGCTGGTGGCTTCATCCAGGATCAACAGGTGGGGATTTTGCAGTACGGTGCGGGCGATCGCAATTCGCTGACGTTGCCCACCGGAGAGGGCAGACCCCGTTCCCCGACACGGGTGTTATAGCCATTTGGCAGGTTCATGATGAAGTCGTGGGCGAAGGCAATCTTGGCGGCTTCGACAATCTCTTCAGGGGTGGCATCCGGGTTGGTTAAAGCAATGTTTTCCTGCACGGTGGTATCAAACAACAGCGTGTCTTGCAGAACCATGCCAATTTGCCGTCTGAGGAATACAGTTCGACTTTGTGGATGTCGTAACCATCAATCAGGATGCGACCAGATTCCAGGTCATAGAGTCGCGGCAGCACTTTGGTCAGCGTACTTTTCCGGCTCCACTTTGACCCACGACGCCGACAAAGATTCCGGCTGGAACTTCCAGGTTGACGTTGCTTAACTGTTGCGGTCCCTTTGGATCAAAGCGGAAGCAAACATTTTCATACTTCACTGCTCCCTGAATTTCCGGCATCGGAATGTTCTTGCGATCCGCTTCTTCGGTTTCTTGGGGGTATCGAGAATGTCACTCAGGCGCTCCAGAGACAGTGCCGTTTCCTGAAAGTTCTGCCAGAGTTGAATCAGCCGCAGCAGGGGACTGGTGGTGTAGCCCGCGATAATGCGGAAGGCAATCAGTTGCCCTAAAGTGAGTTTGCCCTGCAAGACCAGGTAGGCCCCGACCCAGAGCAGCAGGAGGCTGGACAACTGGTTGAGAAAGTTGCTGAGCGAACCTGCGGTGGTGGAGGTCAAAACAGTTTTGAAGCCAGCGGCAACATAACGAGCATAGCGGTCCTGCCACTGCCAGCGGGAACGCAGTTCGATGTTTGTGCCTTCACCGTTTGGATACCAGACATCACCTCGACCAGATAGGACTGGGTTTCGGCATTGCGTTCGGCTTTGGTGCGGGTTTGCTGGCGAATAATTGGTGCCACCGTCAGCGTGAGCAGAGCAAACAGGGGCACGGTGGCGAGGGCCACGACTGTTAGCAACAGGCTGTAGCAGACCATGACCACAATGTAGATGACGGAGAAGACCGCATCTAACACCACGGTCAAAGCGGTGCCTGTGAGAAACTGGCGAATGTTTTCCAGTTCATTAACGCGGGTAGACAGTTCCCCCACCGGACGCTTTTCAAAGTAGCGCAGGGGCAGCCGCAGGAGATGGTCAATCACCTCACTGCCCAACGCCATGTCAATTCGGTTAGTGGTATCCACAAAGAGCGTGGTGCGAAGTCCGGTCAGCAGTGCCTCAAAGATGCCCATCAGCACCAGCAAGGGTACCGAGGACATTGAGGCTATCGGCGCTGTTCTGGACAATGACCTTATCGATAATCACCTGGGTGATCAAAGGGTTTGCCAGCGTGAAAAGCTGCACAAACAACGACGCAATCAGCACTTCAATCAGGACTTTGCGGTGGCGGATAACCGATGGTAGAAACCAGCCCAGTCCAAATTTCTGTTTGGGCGTGTCTTTGGTCGGTTGCAGCAGCAGGACTTCGCCTTCTTCTCCCCAGGCGTTGATAAAAGCAGCCGGTTTCCAGCGTTGAATGCCTTGCTCTGGTAGTGCCAGCACCAACTCTTTTCGCTAGCTTTGTAGAGCAGGGCAAAACTGTCTTGCCAGGGCAGCATCACAGGGGTTTGCAGGCGAGACAGCCGTAGCAGGGATGGTGGCGAGTTGGGCAGTGAGTCCCATGAGTTCGGCGATCGCTCCACAGAATTGGAGGGAAATGCTATCAGCCCGGCGTTCTTGTGACTAAGCAGCAAAAATGGCTTGCTTTGCAAATGAAAGTCGTTTTCTACCAACACCGGAAACTGCTGCTAGTTAAAGCTTTCAGTCTGCTTCAATTGTTAAGCTGAACCATCAACCAAGCCAGCCTGAGGGTTAGAACGGTTTACTGAAGCTACTTGCACCGTTTGTGCTATTGATTTGCTAATCGCGCCAGATCATTTGCTCAATTACATTTGGGGCAAATTCCAGGTCTATCGACCTCTGCTGAGTTTGTATCTTACGATTCGTTCTATGAATATTCTCCAAGTGATTCCCACTATGTCATTTATCGCTCTGTAGCCCCTGTAGCCAGCTATTTTGCCGAACAGAAGAACCTGGGGTTAGAAGGGCAGATTGTTTACATTGATAGTAATCAAAATAGTCAACGTGATTCTGATGAAATCTTCACCACTACAGATGCCGAGGGAAATTATTCATTTAATGTAGCTCCTGGAGCTTACACGATCGCAGAAGATCCGCAATTTGGATACCTACAGGTTGCGCCCAATAATCAGTCCTATCATGTCTCACTCGATGCTGGTGAAAAGGTCTCATTTGTGGATTTTGTAGACACGCTTCAGGGTGTTCATCAGGGCATTGATAACAGTTCTCCCGTCTTTACTAGTCAGCCCAAAACTGACATTGTTGCTGGACAGAAATTGCTATACCAGGCGACTGCGACTGACCGTGATGGTGACCCACTCCGTTATGATTTAGTCGTCAAACCAGACGGTATGCTGGTAGATCCAGTAACTGGACTTGTGAGTTGGCGTCCAACGACTGCTCAAGTGGGAGACCATACTGCCATTCTGCGTGTCCAGGATGGTTACGGTGGAGTTACTCTGCAATCATTCCAGGTCAAAGTGGAACCATCGGTTCCACCACCTGTGTTTATCAGTGAGCCTCCATCGAATACGATTCATCCCATTGTTGGACACGCTTTTCAATATCAGTTCAACGCTCAAGATACTCAAGGAAATCCTGTCACTTTTCAGCTAGATTCACCTGACTCAAATGCAGCTATTGATGCAAGTACGGGACTGTTTACCTGGACCCCAACAACAAGTACCTATTCTGGTTCTCCCACAGGAGCCTTTCCTTTTGCAGTTACTGCCGTTAATGGACAGGGTGGCAAAACAACCATCCTTTTTCAACTGAAGGCTCTCGATACAACGACTGAACCTAATGCACCACCGTCTATTACATCTAGTCCGAGTACTCGTACAGCGGTTGGTCAGACCTATTTGTATCAAGTCGAAGCAAGTGACTCCAACCATGATGCGCTCGCTTACAGTCTAGTCAATGCTCCTAACGGCATGACAATTGACAAGACGGGCAGAATTCTGTGGATGGCTAAAGCCGACCAACTGGGAACTCAGTCGGTAACAGTGCAGGTAAATGATGGTCAAGGTGGTATCACTACACAGAACTACCAACTCCAGGTCACAAACTCCAGCGATCTTGTTATTCATCCCCGACGTTTACAAGTGATCCGTCCAATACCTATCTGGTTGTGGATAACCAGTATCGGTATACGCCTACGATCAGTAATCCTGATAATGAGTTTGTTCGGTTCATCCTTGATCAAGCACCGACTGGCATGGTGGTTGATCCCACAAGCGGCACAATTGTGTGGACACCAACCAGAGATCAGGTTGGCGCTCAAGAAGTTGCTTTGCGGGTTCAAGGAAGGAGTGGCTACGACACTGAAATCTTTACCCTCAACATTGAACCGATTAACTCAGCGTTGGCGATTGTCTCAATGCCTCCTACCCAGGCTGTCTTGGGTCAGCTTTACGCTTATCAAGTTCAAGCGTCTGGTGGAGATCAGGATTCTCTCAGCTATGGCTTTATCTATGGCTATCCCAACGGCATGACGATTGATGCCGAGACGGGACTGATTCAGTGGACTCCGAATGAAGGACAGCAAAATAGCCAAAGCTCAATCATCATTGAAGTTCGAGACGCTCACGGTTACAGTGCAAGGCAGAACTATAGCATTTCAGTTAGTACGACTGCTGCACCTGCTAGCAACCAATCCCCAGAGATCACGTCTCAACCCATCTTCGCTGCTGCTGTGGGTCAGTCTTATCAGTATCAAGTCACAGCTAGAGACCCGGAAGGGGCGGCACTGACTTATGCTCTACAAGATGCACCTCAAGGGATGACAATCGATCCGCTTACAGGGCTGATTCAGTGGACTCCATCTGCTGATGAGGTGGGAACCTATACCGTTAGTGTCCTGGCTCAAGACGCTCAAGGAGCAGTGGCAGGCCAAAGCTTTAAGGTTAATTCTATCCTCAATCATGCCCCAACATTGCTTTCTCAAGCAATTACACAGGCTGCGGTTGGGCAGTCTTATCAGTATGATTTGAAGGCGATTGATACGGATGGCGATTCACTGACCTATAGCTTGGTACAGGGTCCTGAAGGGTTGACCATCGACGCTTTGGGACGGGTCCGATGGATGCCAACGACGAGCAATATTGGAACCACCTCTATTGTGCTGGGTGTGACGGATAGCCGGGGTGCCACTATTCAACAGTCGTATGATCTGAGCGTGATTGCTGACATACAGGCTCCAAAAGTCAGCGTAATTGCCAGTCAAACTACTGCAAACATCGGTGACAGCGTGACGTTTAGAGTGAATGCCACTGATAATCTGCGGGTGGCAGGAAGAACATTAAACGTGAATGGCGCTCCGGTGGTTTTAGATGCTTATGGACAGGCAACTGTAACGCTGAATCAGGCGGGAGCAATTAGTGCGATCGCGACAGCCGTAGATGAGGCGGGCAATAGTGGACAGGCAACGATGTCAGTGCAGGTGATTGATCCAACCAACGCACATTCACCCGATATTAGCCTTGATCTATCAAATATTCCGACTGGCGTTATCACAGAACCTGTCGATATTTTGGGTAGTGTTACTGATCCAGATAATGACCTGGTGGAATACAAACTGGAAGTTACCCGAATTGGGAGCGACCAGTTCACGACAGTTTATGACAGGACAGATTCGCAGGGCATCAATTCCGTCAACGGAGTACTGGGCAAGTTTGACCCCTCACTACTGGAGAATGATACCTACACGTTGCGTCTAACGGCTGTAGACCGTATCGGAAACATCAGTATTGTTGAAGACACCATCAGTGTGGCGGGGGACCTGAAACTGGGGAATTTCCGCCTCTCGTTTACGGATTTGTCCATTCCCGTCACGGGCATTCCCGATTACATTGACGCGTACCTATGACAGCCTCACCGCGAATACCACGGATGATTTTGGTTATGGCTGGCGGATGGAATTCCGCGATACCGATTTGCGGACGAGCTTGAAGCGCACTCCGGAAGAAGAGTTGCTAGGCACCTACCCAGCCTTTAAGGATGGGACCGGGTTTACATCACCCTACCAGGTGGGAAGCGGGAAGGGTTTACCTTTAAACCGACGGGCGATCGGTTTAACCAGTTCTTTGGCGATGCACCAGATGCCGCCATGTATCATCCCAGCGTTTACCGCTGATCAGGGCATCACCGAGTACGCTGACGGTCAGAGATACGCGCATCACCCGCAGCAGTGATACCAATCAGTATGCTGGACTGGCGGGCAATCCCTACAACCCGGCGGACCCGACCTATGGTGGCGTGTATGTCCTGACGACGAAGGATGGCACGGTATATGAAATTGATGCTCAGACAGGTGATTTATTGACGGTGACGGATACGAATGGCAATCAGCTCACGTATACCGATGCGAGTATTACCAGTTCGACGGGACAGAAGGTGACGTTTGAGCGCGATGCTCAGAACCGGATTACCTCGGTCAAAGACCCGATGGGTGAGTTGATTCGCTACACCTATGATGCGAAAGGTGATTTGGTCAGTGTGAGCGATCGCGAAGACAACACCACTCACATGGAGTACAACAGCGATCATCCTCACTATCTAGAGTCAATCATTGACCCGCTGGGTCGCTCTGGGGTGAAGACGGAATATGACGAGAACGGTCGCCTGAAGACAATGGTGGATGCGGCTGGTAAACCTGTCGGCATTGCTTATGATCCTGCAAACTCATTGGAAACTGTAACCGATCAACTAGGGCATCAGACTACCTATGAATACGACAGTCGGGGCAACGTGGTCACTGAAATTGATGCCGTTGGCAAGATTACGAAGCGCACCTACAACGACAACAATGATGTCTTGGAAGAAATTGTCATCACCACAGAATCCGGTCCCGATGGGTGGACAACGAAGTATACCTATGACGCTCAGGACAACCAGCTTACCCGCACAAATCCGTTAGGACAGACTGACTACTATAGCTACAACAATCTTGGCAAGTTGCTGACTAGCACCAATGCGCTGGGTAATACGACGAAATATACTTACGACTCGCATGGTAATGTACTGTCAAAAACCGATGCGAATGGACATACCACGTTCTACGAATATGACTTGCGTGGCAACGCCTTAAGCATTACGGAAGGAACCAACGACATTACTCGTTATAGCTACGATCAGTTCGGCAATCGCATCAGCAAGAAAGATGCGCTCGGTACCGAAACCACTTACACCTATGACGGGGGTGGGAATGTGCTGACTGAAACCACAACCTTGACGACTGCCAATGGCATCAGAACCTTAAGCACAACCAAGACCTACGATGCGAATGGTAAAGTCAAAACGCTGCTGGATGCGGAAAACGGGTTGACTCAGTTTGAGTATGATGCCAATGGTAATCAGACGGTGATGATTGATGCCAAAGGTCGGCGTACCGAAATGCGCTACGACGACAAGAATCAACTGCTGGAGACCATTCTGCCGGATGACACACCCGATACCCTGGCGGATAATTCACGCCTTGTTTATGAGTACGATGCGCTAGGTGAGAAAACCGCGATCGTGGATGCTCAAGGACGCAAAACCCTTTACAGCTATGATGCGCTCAAGCGTCCAACAGGGATGGTGTTGCCCGACGGCACTCCGAATGACCTGTCGGATAACCTCCAGACTGTTGTTACGTATGACCAGGCAGGACGGATGAAAATCCTGGTTAACAATGGTGTACAGACTGAGTTTGAGTACGATGCCGCTGGGCGCATCAGCAAGACGCGTCAGTATCGCGATGGGCAGGTTTACGAAGCCACGACCAGTTACGATATGGCGGGACGTAAGGTTGCGGAAACCGATGCCCTGGGGCACACTACACGCTATGGTTACGATGCGATGGATCGGTTGACGGAAACGATCTATGCGGATGGCACTCGCATGAAGACGACCTACGATGTCTTTGGTAATGCGATCGCCAAGCTTGACCAGGAGGGACGTTTGACTCGCTATGAATACGATGCTCTGGATCGACTAACAGCCGTTGTGGATGCCCGCAATGACCGGACAACCTATCGCTACGATGAGGCAGGCGATTTAATTTGGCAAGAGGATGCCAATGACACCACATCACAACCTACGAGTACGATGGGTTGAAGCGGCGCACAGCCGTAGTGAGACCGATGGCGCAGCGATCAAGCATGTACTATGACGCGATCGGAAATGTCATTGAAACCGTTGATTTTAATGGCAACCACATTACCTATGACTACGATGCCACTAACCGTTTGACGACGAAGCACTTCCTGGCTGAAGGTCTCACCACGCAATATACCTACACGCTGACGGGTAGGCGGGAGACGGTTACTGATAGCCGAGGCACGATCAGCTACCGCTATAACGAGCAGGGGTAGTTGACCCAAGAAACGACGGCGGATGGCAAGACGCTTGACTACACCTATGACCACGTCACGGGCAGTGTAGCAAGTGTGACAACAGCAGCGGGGACAACAAACTATCAGTACAATGCGTTAGGACAATTACAGACGGTCACGGCGGCGAATGGGCAGACCAGCTATCAATATGATGGCATGGGTAAACTGGCACAGGTCTTGTTGCCAAATGGGGTCACGCAAACCTACCACTACAACACCTTGAATCAGGTGACGCTGCTAGAGACCAAAGACCACGCGGGCAATTTGTTAGAGCAGTATGCCTACACCTATGACAAGGTGGGCAATAAGCAGACAGTGACGGAGTTAAACGGACGGCAGGTAGCCTATACCTATGATGAATTGTATCGCTTGACGGAAGAGGCAATTACGGATGCAGCGAATGGCAACCGCACGATCGCGTATACCTACGACAAAGTCGGCAACCGTTTGAGTCGCCATGATTCAGTCGATGGCATCACTACCTACGTTTATGACGCTAACGATCGACTGGTGAGTGAAACCACCGCAGGCAGCACCAAAACCTCTACCTATGACAACAATGGTAATTTGCTCCAGGTGCAAAGCCCCGACCAGTTGACAACGTACACCTGGGATACCGAGAATCACTTGCTGGCAGCAAATACGGGCACACATCAGCTTCAGTACCAATACAATGCGGACGGGGTGCGAGTCGCCGCTACGGTGGATGGGCAGGAGACGCGCTATCTGGTGGATGCCAATCGTCCGTATGCTCAGGTTTTGGAGGAGTACAATGCAACTGGCACGCAAGTGTCCTATGTCTATGGGCAAAGCCTGCTTTCGCAGACGCGCTCTGGTGACAGTGCGTTCTACCTGTACGATGGGCATAGTGGGGTACGGCACCTGAGTGATGAGACTGGGGCGGTCACGGACTCCTACACTTATGATGCCTACGGCAAGACACTGCAAGCAGCGGGTAGCACGCAGAATAACTATCTCTACCGAGGTGAGCAGTCTGATCCAACTCTGGGAATGCAATATCTGCGGGCGCGCTACTATGACCAGAATTTAGGACGCTTTGCTAGTACTGATCCGCTAGAAGGGGTTGTTGAAGCGCCAATATCGCAGCATCGCTATTTATACGGAAACAATAATCCCATATTGTTTAGCGATTCTAGCGGAGCATCACCCTTCTTAGATCTTATAATTGGGAATTTGTTGGAAGGAATATTAGTTGGCGGAGCCTTCAGCCTTGGCTACGCAATTGGAAGCCATATTCTTCAACGTGTTTCAGGTAGCGTCACATGGAAAGGAGTCGGAGGTTTTCTCGGTGTGACACTTCCAGTAGAAAGCAAAACTGTTTTGTCGTCATATGAACCCGGAATAACAGGAATTTACTTAGAGTCAGAGCCTTTTGATGGAATGAAAACACGAGGTAGCTGGATCATTCCAGCACTAGGATTTAATCTTGTTGACTTCAATCGAACTTCACCTCTTAGTCCTCCTGATTTATCATTTGGTTTTCAAGTATCCCAAGTTCAAGTAAGCTCACCCAAAAGTGTTGGCATTGAAGCTGGTGTGTTAGGAGGACCTTTTGGTAACCTTGGTATAACATTGACTTTGCCAGGTTCATTACCTGCTGGAGGTGGTTGGTCTGCATTAAATATGGGATACGGTGTGGGGTATTGCAGGGCTATTTCATTCTAGACGAGGTAGACAATCCGATAAGCTGAGGCTTAATCCGTTACTGCCGTTCAACCATGAGCACCCTTGCGATTGTGGAAGCTTTTGCTCACTTGCCTGACCCCGACGAGGAGCCGGACAACGGCACAATCAAGCCCTGTGTCTAGCATTGTTCACCTTAGCAGTGGCAGCAGGATGTCGAGGGTTTCTAGCCATTGGAGATTGGCTCAACGCTTATCACGATGAATTAGTAGGGTTGTTTGACCCAGCTAAAGGACGTTTACCCTCCTACAGCACGATTCGCCGAGTGCTGCTCAACGTAGATTATCAACAGTATTCAGCTTGTTTAGCCAAGTTTTTGAGATTAGTCCTCGTGCGGGTGAGATGGTAGCTGTCGATGGCAAACGATGGCGTGGCTCCTATCAACTGGTATCGGAGCATTCAACCACTGAGCCGCATCCAGCGATTCAACTGGTGAGTGTGTATTTGGTTGAACGGGGTTTGATTCTTGAACCCTACGAGGTTGAGCATAAGAGCAATGAGATCAAGGTGTTGCCCCAGTTAGTCAAACAGTTCGCTTGCAATGGAGTGGTGTTTGCTTTTGATGCGATCAACACCCAAAAAAGTTGCACCTCAATTGTTGAGAGTCACAATCACTATCTAGGAGCACTCAAAGGCAACCAATCTGGGCTGCTCAAAGAGGTCAAGGCGAACTTTCAAGTGGAAGACACTTACACAGAATTTAGCAAAGGTCATGGACGCATAGAGGAACGAATAGTTGAAATTTGTCAAACTCTTGATGATATTCGTCCTTGGGCAGGACTATGCACCTTGATTCGCGTGAGGGCTACTCGTACCTTGCTGAAAGGAGAGTATGAAATTGTGGGTAAAACCGAGATACGCTATTACATTTCCTCGTTGCGTGAAACTGCGTGTCAGTTTGCTCACCGAATTCGCTCATATTGGGGTGTGGAAAACAAAGTGCATTATGTGCGAGATGTGACGCAAGCTGAGGATGCTTGTAGAATCCGGATAGTTCCCTTGCCTCAGATATGGGCAATTGCTCGAAATCTGGCACTCAATCTCTATCGGGACTTGGGCTTTAACAATATGGCTCAAGCCCAACGTCGTTGCGGTTTCAGCTTGAAGCAACTCAAATCAATCTTTAGAATGAAATAGCCCTGTATATATTAGTGCGATCGCTCCTTGCTGTAGGCTGGGTTTCGTGCCTCAACCCGGCATCTCTAGGCACCTCACAGTTTCTACAAATCAGTGCGATCGCTTGTTGCTAAATTTGTTTGACAGAAGGACCGGAGCAAGCGCGAGCGCAGTTCTCGTGACTAGAGGAGCGCTCGCGCTGTTTATGCTGGGTTTTGAGGGCGATCTCCTGCCGCTGAATTTGTTCAATGGAAAGACTCGGAGCAAGAGCGATCTCATTTGCAATGGGTTGAAAGTGCTGTTGCTACTGGTTTTGTGTTCTTGACTCGATTTGAGGAGAGGGGCGATCGTCCTGCGGCAAAGTCCGCTTACATAACAGTTTACGTAATAGATGTTACCGGAAATAATTTACTCAGCTCAAAAATGGGCGATAAAGCTATGAAATTGACGGCTTCGCACCAAGAATTGATTTCTTTTCTTATTTCGATTAAGTCTAATAAAAGTCGGAGAATCGCATTTAGATCCAGTATGCTGTGCGTATCTTAACTTTCTGCCCATCTACTGACAACGTTAAAATAGCAGCTTGCCCCCATCACCTTCTAGAATAGAGTACTCCAAACTTCCGTTAGCTAGTTTCTTCGGAATTATTCCTTGTGTTCCAGGAGAACTTTTGAGCCATTCCTTTATATCATCTTTAGGTGCCTCAAAAATTACTACAAACGTTCGCTCAAAAGCACTACCTACAATTTCAGTTTCAATATTAGTTACAGATTTTGGAAGTGGAGCGAGTCTTGCGAACTTTTGAGTAGCTTCAATACTGTAAGCTCTATTCTTTGGTGTTTCTCTACACAAAATAGGACCCATTGAAAAAGGAAAAGGTTCCACAAGCCAAAATTGCAATAAATAGAGAAGCCAGAAAAAGAAGGAAAGTAATAACTCCTTTTCTTTGCCGTTGCTGTAGCTGATGTAGTGCTGCAAATAGATCACCAATAATTGAACCTGCAAATAGGGCAAGAAATAGCCAAGAAAGCATCCTGAGTAATGAGTCAAACCATTGGATAAGAGAAATCCAGGGTAGAGAAATACAACCTGTTTCCCATAAAACACACAAAGTGATGATACAGCGGTTTGCAGCTTCAAGAGGGACAGTAACAGCAGTGAGCAACCCAGTTCCGCAAATGGTTAGGATTGATTAAATCCATGGCTGTTGCAATCAGTGTATCTATCATTTTCGAGGTAGTCGGCGAGAACTGTCGCAGAAAAGCTTTCAACTGAGACCACCAGTGCTCTATTGGGTTGAAATCTGGAGAGTAAGGAGACAGATACAGCACTTTTGCCCCCACGGCTTCAATCAACGGTGCCATGAGGTCTATCTGATGGGCAGGTAGGTTATCCATCACGACCACTGCCCCTTTCCATAGCTGCGGCACACGGCACTTGGAAACATAAACCTCAAAGGCAGCAGCGTCCATCGACTCATCCCTCGTCATCACAGCCAGCACCGTCGAGACGCTAATCGCGCCAATGACACTCACCTTGCTGCCTCGATAAAAGGGTTTGAAGTCGTAAGCTCTCGCTCCCGGTGCAGCACGGGCAGGGGTTCGCATCAACCCCAGTAGCACACCCATCTCATCGAGAACTACCAAGTCGTTGAGGGCTATCTCCTTTACTTGCGTCCAATAGGCTGCTCTCAAGCGTTGGACGCGCTCACTCCTAGCTTGGCTGGAGCGCAGTGGGGTTTTAGGCGGTAAGTTCAGCCTCTGGAAGGCTCGGCACCTCGTGCTTTGGCTGACCCATAACCCTGTCGCATCAGCAAGCAACTCACACTATTCGGCTAAGGTCGCCTCCGGTTGTTTTTCATGAATTGCGATCAACTGGTCTTGATGGGCCATCCCACCACTGACTGAGCCACCCTGTTTGGATGGGACGACGTGTCCTTCTGTGCGCTTCTGTGTCACCCAGCGCTCGACACAGTTTTGCTGCCACAGAAGCGCTCAGCTACTTTCCTGAACGAACTGTCACCCTTCGCTATGGCACTCACAACCTTCTCGCCTAAGTCTATCGAATAGGGTTGCATTCCTAACCTACTTTTGTAATGCCTTATTGTCCCCTATCTGACTGCAAACCGCTGTAAGCCTGTACCAGAACTAGATCTATTACTTGCTTTCACGGGACATATTCTCTGGATCCAATTAGCTTACTTTGCTAAATGTGTTGCTCGGTCATCCGGATGTGGATTTGAAGTGATAAGCTCACGCTATGATGATGAGTTTGATCCGGATGAGGAACGTTGGACAGGTGTGCAGATATCAAATGATTTTGGTGATGAACCCATAGTAATTTCAATTTCTGCGTATGAAATTTTCTGTCTAAGATTATTAGACTTTGCTGAAACTACCGCGAAAATGGAAAATTTACCCATATTAAATGAGCCAGTTTGGTCAGAAATTATAGAAAACCGTGAACGATTAAGAGCACGTCTTAAAGCAGTATAACGAATGAGTACGATCGCCTCTCTCGTAGGCTGGATTAAAGCTTTGAGTAACCCAGCTTTTTTGTTGTGCAAGTTTAGAATGATAGATTTCCTGAATCTATCCTGTGAGAAAACAGTGATCGCCGCCTAGACGATGTGCTGAAGCTTGGCACGAAGGCGATCGATGACCTTGCTGCCATCGTATACCAATTTAAATTGAGCATACGGCAGATGGCTTAGACTGAGAAGAGTCGTTTAGGACTCTTAGAGAGGGTCGGTGTTACCTCCGTTGAAGTGCGAGAAAGTTTGGATGATTTAGCCGAACAGTTGCGTCAAGCTGAAACGTCAACTGCGAAGGAACGATTGCAAGTGCTCTACTGGCTTAAACAGCAGAATGCGCCCAGTATCAGTGCGATTGCCAAGGCTATCGGGAGGCATCGAAATACCCTGCAAACGTGGTTGGCGATGTACCGTGAAGGTGGAATCGGAGCGATGTTGGAGATTAAGCAATCGCCTGGGGAGTGC
Organism: Kovacikia ellensis JS3; assembly: GCA_034541955.1. Lineage (GTDB taxonomy): Bacteria > Cyanobacteriota > Cyanobacteriia > Leptolyngbyales > Leptolyngbyaceae > Kovacikia. The sequence goes on from JAVYJL010000002.1 coordinate 35,565, forward strand.
GGGTAATTCCGCAATGGGCAGAGACGGCTTTAGCAAAGCGGTTAGAAGACCCCAACCACGGGTTTAGCAGCTATGGAGCAGTACAGCAGTGGATGGATGAGACGTTGGGCATTGAAGCGGAGTATCACACGGTCTACCAGATGACCCACTATCGGCTCAAGGCAAAGCTGAAAGCACCTCGGCCGCAAAACACCAAACGAGATCAACAACGACGAGAAGCATTTAAAGAAACCTGGCAGACGACCTCAGGGTCTTGAGCTTGTACTATCGTCAAATTCGCCAGGACGAGCGCGAGATGCGCTATTTTGCTCAGGATGAAAGTCGGTTTGGACTCAAAACTCTAATCGGACGATTAATTACAGCCTGTGGTGTCAAACCGATTGGACAGTGGCAATGGTTATTCAAAGCATTCTGGCTCTATGGTGCGGTTGAACCTGCGACCGGAGAGTCGTTCTTCTTGCAATTTTCCCATGTCGATACTCAGTGCTATCAATGGTTCTTGAATGAGTTCTCCAAGGCGTATCCTGATAGTCTCAACATTCTTCAAGTCGATAACGGACGGTTTCACACCAGTCAGGATCTGGTTGTGCCTGAGAATGTGATTTTGTTGTTTCAACCTCCTTACTCTCCAGAGCTAAATCCAATTGAACACTTGTGGCAATATCTCAAAGCTGATCTCAAGTGGGCGGCATTCAAAACGTTAGACCAATTACAAATCAAAGTCGATCAACTTTTGGCTGAATTAACACCGGAAGTCATCGCTTCCATCACAGGTTATTCCTCATCCTGGATGCTCTATCTGCCCTGAATACCATCTAAATTGGTATAACATTAAAGGTATCCATCATCACGTTTAGGATAAACGGAACCTTCCCGAGCTGGTTGAAGATATATTTTGAGGATTGCATTACAGCTTAAATGCCGCTTGCCTTTTAGTCATTTGAGAAACAGTGTTGATAAGTGCTTCTATATCAACTGGTTTTACCAGATAGGCTTGAAAAGCAGATTTCACTCCCATTTCTTGTACCATATCTTCGCTATAACCCGATAGGGCAACTATAGGAATTGGAATACTTGCTCTTTCTGCCATGCAAGTTTTTATTTTCGCAGCTAGTAAACATCCATCCCCATCTGGTAAATGGAAATCTGTAACGAGCACATCCGGTGTCAATTCTGAGAGAACAGAGAGTGCTTCTGCAACAGAACTGGCAGACCAAACTTCAGCCCCTGCATGTTCCAGCACAAAAGCCAATAATCCTAAAACATCCGGTTCATCGTCAACAAAAGTATTTTTATGCCTCCTAGTTGGTTTGCAGGAGAGGCAAGTAACGTTTCTTCCATATGCATAAACCGATATCTCAAAATGTTTTCTAGAGATAATTATTTTACTCCTTTAGGGGGAGCAAAATACCACCCAAAAGATAGATAAAGTATTAACAGTTGTATGTAGTTTGGTGAGAGCCTGCTTCAAAGCCTTTAACTTCTGTTGAGGCAGTGTTAAGAGCTGAGTTCTGAGGATTAACCCTCTCTTAGTACTCCAGCACTAAGTACCCTTAAAGCACTACACCTTTTCTTTCTTAAGTCACAGACCTGTAGTTAGGAATAAGGCTTAAATAAGTTCGAGATCTGTTAGGCACGAAGCATTCGGGCAAAAAGCCTTGCAACTCAGTCACAGCTATCTATCGAATGCTTCGCCCGTACAACCGGAATGCTCGTCCAGAAAGAGGGACAATCCAGGGTTTCTGTGCCAATATCCAGGCAAGCGCGATTTATGCGGCAGTGGCTTTCTTCTGATTCACCACTACTTTCAATAAATCCATCAGGACGTGCTTTAAAGGTGCTGAGGACTGAGTGCTGAGAAAAGGCGAATATTCAGCACTCAACACTCAATCCTCAGCACTGCACCCAATCAGAGTTTGCAGGTTTAAAACACTTCTTAAGATCCGGTTGGCGTTGCGAGCCTCCAGCGTAAACCGGGGAACGCGGTGGGTTTATCTCGGTTATTCCGATTTAAGGGATGCCATATCAATCACGAAGCGATACTTTACATCGGACTTGAGCAGGCGATCGTACGCTTCATTGACTTTTGAATGGGAATTACTTCCACATCGGCAGTGATGTTGTACTTGCCGCAAAAGTCGAGCATTTCCTGGGTTTCGGCAATGCCGCCGATCATCGAGCCAGACAGACTGCGACGACCCGTAAGGAGGCTAAATGCTGCAACCTCCAGGAGTTTCTCCGGCGGGCCAACCAGGGTGATGTTGCCATCGAGGCGGAGCAGGTTGAGATAGGCGTTAATGTCGTGCTTGGCAGAAACGGTATCGAGAATGAAATCGAAGCTGCCCGTGTGCTTCTGCATCTCGTCAGCATTGCGGAGACAACCACTTCGTCGGCACCGAGACGCAAAGCATCTTCTGTCTTATCGGGGGTCGTGGTAAAGACGACGACGTGGAGCCTAGCGCATAAGCAATTTTCACGCCCATGTGTCCCAATCCGCCGAGACCGATTACGCCAACTTTCTTACCCTTTGTGACACCCCAGTGATGAAGCGGCGAATAGGTGGTGATGCCTGCACATAGGAGTGGCGCGACTCCAGACAGATCGAGGTTGGCGGGAACACGAAGCACAAAGCGTTCATCGACAACGACGCTATCGGAGTAGCCACCATAAGTAACTGGCGCGGTCTGGTGCTTGTCTGGAGAGTTGTAGGTGAAAGTCACATTTTGGCAAAACTGCTCAAAAGATTTTAACCAACCGCTGCGGATTGAAGACATTGCCCGCGAACTGGGGATGAGTGTTTCGGGCTTTCACCATCATTTCAAATCCGTTACGGCAATGAGTCCCTTGCAGTTCCAGAAGCAACTGCGGCTTCAAGAGGCTCGGCGTCTGATGCTGGGGCAAAATCTGGATGCCACCAGTGCGGCTTACCGTGTGGGATACGACGATGCTTCGCACTTCAATCGGGAGTACAAACGGCTTTTTGGTGCCCCACCGATGCGGGATGTGGAACGACTGCGAGAAGCCGCGAGGGAGACTGCTAGTTAAACAGGTCAACGGTTGAACAAGGAACGGGCAAGAAGCGCTGCCTGGGTGCGATCGCGGAGATTCAAACGACTCAGAATATTGGTTACATAGTTTTTAACGGTATTTTCTGAAAGAAAAAGCATTTGAGCAATCTCGCGATTATTTGCACCAGAGGCAATTAGCCGCAACACTTCTAATTCTCTGGGAGTTAATTGATCCAGTTCAGCCGGAGGATTGACAGATGATGAGGGCGATGACGCAAGCGCGAGTGCTTTTTCAAATAAACCCGGACCGAGTTGTGTATGACCTTTCTGGACAGCGCGGATTGCTAAAGCTAAATCATCGGGTTCAGTGTCTTTGAGTAGATAACCCTTTGCTCCAAATCGCATTGCCTGAGAAACATACTCATCATCATCAAATGTTGTGAGAACCAATACCTTTGTCTGAGGATGGTGGTTTGCGATTTCCTGCGTTGCCGCCACACCATCCATGATAGGCATGCGGATGTCCATTAGCACCACATCAGGTTGGAGGACAGGAATTTGTTCGATCGCTCGCTGTCCATTTTCGGCTTCACCGACCACCTGTATATCTGAATTGGACTCAAGCATACTTTTGAGTCCCTGGCGGATAATGTGTTGATCATCAACGAGTAGGATGCGGATCATGGGTGGATAGGGAGTGGGGAGTAGGGAGTGGGGAGTGGGGAGTGATTTACAGCAATAGTTTTGCCAGGGAAATGAAACAATGATCTGGCATCCTGAGCCGAGTTGGCTGTGGATTGTTAATTGTCCTCCCCAGGCAGCGGCTCGTTCTCGCATGCCCTGTAACCCAAACCCAGTAGTATTCTGTGTTGGATTAAACCCTTTGCCATCATCTTCTATCGACAGATGCAGCATCCCTGCTTGCTTTTCGATCCGCACAATTACCAGGGTTGCCTGAGCGTGTTTGTAGATATTCGTTAGAGATTCCTGCACAATGCGGTAGAGAGTGGTGTTAACCTCGACGGGCAGGGATGGAGGTAAGTCAATATGGTAGGAAAGTTCGATGCCAGTCGATTGTTGAAAGTCACTCAGCAATTTATTGATTGCTGATTCAAGGGTTTGACCTTTCAATGGATTCGATCGCAAAACAGAAACCGATCGGCGAATTTCCAGTAATGCTTCTGCTCCCAGTTGTTTCGCCTGTTTAAGAAAGGTCAGCGCTTCATCCTGATTTGATTGCCAGAACAATAGCGCATTGTTAATTTGAATGGTTTGGGCAGCTAAGGTATGTCCCAACCCATCGTGAATTTCGCGGGCGATCCGGTTGCGTTCTTGGAGGGTTGCCTGGTCTTCAATTCTCAATGCATATTGTCGGAGTTGTTCGTGAGTCAGTTCTAATTCCTGGTGGGCAATTTCTAACTGTTCCCGACTTTGTCGTTCTGATAGCAAGGCGTTAATTAACAACAGTGCAAATATCAGTGTCAAACTAAACAATAATGCAGAACTCAAGCGCCAATCCCAGACAGCAGCTCGCAGTCGATCGGCAACGATCGGTTTTGAGAGCAGCAGAATTCCATAGAACACTAGCGCCAAAGCCAGTACTGCAAGTTGCCCTGTGCGCCTGAACATCAGGCAGCTTCGCATCATTAGCACCAGACACAGCAGGAACACCGAACGAGTCGATAAGCCATCCTGCGTTGCGGATAACAGAATTAACCCAAATTCCACTGCTGTGTAAACCAGTTTTGTTCTGAGTTTGCCCTCTGTTGGCAAGCTGAAGCTCATGCAGCCAAAGGCAGCGATCGTCAACACGCGCAGCAATAATGACCAGGACAACTGAAATGGCAACAGCACTTCCATGAACACCGCCGTTGTCAGCAGCAACCATTCGAGATGGGACAGAAGACGAAACGATTGATAGGTCGGGCGGATCATAATCCTGTTCCCAAATAAGGGCGGGAGCGATCGAATCAGCGATTTTCTAATTCTAGTGGGGGTCAAATGGTGAAACAACAAAGTGACCTAACCTTGATTTTGTTGCATACGGTATTTCATACGGTATATTTCTGCTTCGTTTGGTACTAATGCCGGGGACTTCCCCCGACCCCACATAGCGGGGTCCTAACTCCCCACACCCCCGAATAAGAGGTCTGGGGTTACTTGCCCCACTTCACACTAAGAATGAGATAAACCACCGCCACCCCTGCAATGCGAAGCGCTTTTTGCCTCTCACCAGCAACCTGATCTGGAGGGGTTTGGGGACGCAGCCGTCCACCAAGTTCGGGGGTTTGGGGGCAGCCCCCAAGCATTAGTTCTGGCAACAACTATTCCTCCAAAGCCAATCAAACAACCAAACCTCCCCAACTTCAAAGATTCAAACGAAGGTGAATATAATCCAGCAATTGATCCATTTACGATCCCTCTTCCTCTTTAACGAATTTACAGCTATCTCCAATAGAGCGATTTCTACTAATTCCACATTTTCCAACCAGTAAAAAGTCATACCACCTTGTGACTTTTTACTGGTCAGATTAGGAATCCTGCCTCATGTCGGGGTTCATCCCGATTTTTAAGATTGATGTATGAACTGGAACTGACTGGAGGCACCCATGACTCATGACATTCCCAATGATGGGGTTTCCGCAGAGAGCGGAGTTGGGAATCACGACGAGAACTTGACCACCGATCGCCCCTCCGATGACAACCGCCCCTCATTGCTGGCATTCATCGCCCGCCGCCGAATTGGCGTAGTCTTGGCAAGCGTTTTAATTCTCGCCACCTTAGGTTTCTTCGGCATGCGAGCAGGGGCCAAACCCGAAAAGACGGGTAAGAATGCGGATAAACGCTCCCAGGTAACACCCGTCACCGTCGCAGCAGTAACACAAAAACAGTGCCCATCCAGCTACAGGCGATCGGCAACGTGCAGGCAGAAAATACCGTTTCGGTAACACCTCAGATCGGCGGCGAAATTACCGGCGTCTATTTCAAAAAAGGACAGGAGGTGCACAAAGGCCAACTCCTGTTTACCCTGGACGATCGCTCCGCCGCTGCCGCCCTTCAGCAGGCGCAGGGAACCTTGGCGCGAGATCTAGCTGCCGTTCAGCAAGCCAGAGCCACCCTGGCTAAAGACCTAGCCGCCGTCCGGCAAGCCCAGGCGAACCTGGCGCGGGATGAGGCGACCGCACAGTACGCTCAAGCATCCAGCAGTCGCTACAACGACCTCTACCGCCAGGGAGCCATCAGCCAGGATCAGGCCCAGCAATATTCCGCCACCAGCCGCTCAAATGCAGCGACCGTGCAGGCAGACAAAGACGCGATCGCCAACGCCCAGGCAGCGACCAAAGGCGATGAGGCGGCAATTCAAAATGCGGAAGGAGTGGTTGTTTCAGATCAGGGAGCCGTGAAAAACGCTCAGGTGCAGCTCTCCTACACCAAGATTTACGCACCGATCGACGGGCGTGCCGGAGACATTCTGGTGAATCAGGGCAACGTCGTTCAGTCGGGCAACAGCAGTGTGCTGGTCAAGATTGATCAGATCCATCCAATTCAGGTTTCCTTTGCGGTGCCAGAGTCCAATTTGCCTGAGATTCAGAAATATATGCAAAACGGCAAATTGAGCGTGGATATTACCTTCCCCAATACCAATAATCAACCAATTCGAGGCACACTCAGCTTCGTCAATAACACCGTCGATAACACCACCGGAACCATTCAATTAATGGGCACGTTTACCAATGCCAATGGGCAACTGTGGCCCGGTCAGTATGTGAATACAACCCTGACCCTGACCACCCAACCCAACGCCACCGTCGTTCCATCCCAGGCAGTGCAGAACGGCCCCAATGGGCAATTTGTTTTCGTTGCCAAACCCGATATGACGGTTGCCAATGTGCCCGTTACCGTCAGCAGCACAATTAATGGGCTGGATGTGGTGCAAAAGGGCTGCAACCTGGCGATCAGGTGGTCACAGACGGGCAGGCAAATCTGGTTGACGGCAGCAAAATTCGCGTCAAAACAGGCGCAAACGGTGGCCCCAACGGTGGCGCAAATAATAGCCCCAATACCGATGGCGGGAACGCTCCCAACTCCGGCAGACGGCAGCGATCGCAAAATTCTGGCGGAAACAATGCCGCCAATTCAGGAGGCAATTCATGAATCTTTCGGAGTTGTTCATCCGCCGTCCGATCATGACGACGCTGGTGATGGTGGGGATTATGATTTTTGGGTTGATGAGCTATCGGCAGTTGCCCATCAGCGATTTGCCCAGCGTCGATTATCCCACCATTCAGGTAACAGCATCCCGACCGGGAGCCAGCCCCGAAACAATGGCAGCATCCGTTGCCCGTCCCCTGGAGAAACAGTTTTCTAGCATTGCTGGACTGGATTCACTCAACTCCACCAGCACCCTCGGCAATACGCAAATTACGCTGCAATTTAACCTCAGCCGCAACATTGACGATGCCGCCCAGGACGTGGAAGCGGCGATTTCAGCAGCATCCGGCCAAATTCCCAACGACTTACCCAATCCGCCTTCCTACAGTAAGGTGAATCCGGCGGATCAGCCCATTCTTTACCTGTATCTGACCTCACCCACCCTGCCGCTGTCCCAGGTGGATAACTATGCGGAGACGTACCTGGCGCAAAAACTCTCCACGATCGACGGGGTTGCCCAGGTGGCAGTTTATGGCTCCCAAAAATATGCTGCTCGGATTCAGCTCGATCCGCAAAAATTGGCGAGTCAGCAGATTGGGCTGGCCCAGGTACAGACCGCGATTCAGCAGGGGAACGTCAACCTGCCCACAGGGAGCCTCTCTGGCAATCACAAAAACTTCACGGTGCAGGCAAACGGTCAACTCGAAGATGCGGCAGCGTATCGGAAGCTGATTGTCACCTACAAAAACGGTGCCCCCGTTTATCTAGATCAACTGGGCGGAATTATTGACAGCGTTGAAAATACCAAGGTTGCAAGCTGGTATAACGACACCCGCGCCATTATTCTGACGATTCAACGCCAGCCCGGCACCAACACGGTGCAGGTGGTGGACACGATCACGAAATTGTTGCCCAGCCTGAGGGAGCAGATTCCGCAATCGGTGGAAGTGGGTGTGCTATACGATGCGTCCCAATCCATTCGGGATTCCGTTGCCGATGTGCGCTTTACCCTGATCCTCACCATCTGCCTGGTGGTGCTGGTGATCTTCCTGTTTCTGCGGAATCTCTCGGCTACCGTGATTCCTAGCCTGGCGCTGCCCGTGTCGCTGATCGGGACGTTTGCCGTCATGTATCTGCTCCACTTCTCCCTGGATAACCTGTCCATGATGGCGCTGACGCTGTCCGTCGGGTTTGTGGTGGACGATGCGATCGTCATGCTGGAAAACATCGTGCGCCATCTGGAAATGGGCGAACGTCCCCTGGAAGCCGCGTTGAATGGCTCACGGAAATCAGCTTCACGATTTTGTCGATGACACTCTCCCTGGTAGCGGTGTTCATTCCCATGCTGTTTATGAGTGGCTTACTGGGACGGCTATTCCACGAGTTTGCGGTGACGATCGCCGTTTCCATTCTGGTATCCGGATTTGTTTCCCTGACGCTGACTCCGATGCTGGGCAGTCGGTTTCTGCGTCCCCGACCACGCCCATCAAAGCAAGCTCTATCAGGTTTCCGAGCAGGTCTTCGATCGCTCCCTGGCGTTCTACGATTGGACGTTGAAAAAGGTGTTGAAATATCACCGCACGACAATGATCCTGTCTGGAGCGCTGCTGATCGTGACGGTGGGTCTGTTTGCGGTGGTGCCCAAAGGGTTTATTCCTAGCGAAGACACCGGGCAGATCACGGGCATTACCGAAGCAGCGTCGGATGCGTCCTTTGATGCCCTGGTGCGGCATCAGCAACAAGTCACCGATTTGATCCGACAGAATCCGAATGTGGATGCGGTCAACTCCAATATTGGAGCGGGTGCGAGTGCGAGTGGAGGCGGTGGCGCGGTTGCAGGTAATTCGGGCAGTTTGTTTATCCGCTTGAAGCCGCGATCGCAACGCCACAGCACCGCTGATGAAATCATTCAAGACCTGAGAACGAAATTGGCAACCATTCCAGGAATTCAGGTGTTTCTGCAAAATCCGCCAGCGGTTCCGATCGGCACTCAGCAAACCACCGGGCTCTACCAACTGGCGCTCCAAAGTTCCGATATCCAACCGCTACAACAATATGTGCCGCAACTGGTGGAGCAAATGAAAACGCTGCCCCAACTTCAAGATGTCAACAGCAATTTGCAGGTTACACCGCAAATCAAAATTGATATCGATCGCGACAAAGCTTCAGCGTTGGGAATTACCGCAGATCAAATCGAAAGTACGTTGAGAAACGCCTACGGTGGCTATCAGGTATCCACCATTTATGCCGCCAGCAATGAGTATCAGGTGATTCTGGAACTAGAACCCCAATATCAACAAGACCCAAATGCGTTGATGAAGCTGTACGTCAACACGGGCGGTTCTGGCAGTAGCACCAGCAGTGCCGGATCGGTTCCCGGTACGACTTCCAACAGCGGCTCTGGGACAGGTGCGGGCACGGTTGGCACAACGACAAACAGCAATAGCACAACCTCTAACAGCAGTTCCAATACAACGTCTAACACCAGTTCCGGTAATGGACAGGCAGTGCCGCTGAGCACATTTGCAACGCTGTCTCAGGGAACGGGACCGTTGATGGTCAACCATTTTGGACGGATGAATGCCGCAACGATTTCCTTTAACCTCGCGCCCGGTGTATCGCTGGGAGAGGCGAATCAGGCGATCGACGATCTCGTTCACAAAATCATTCCTGCCAGCATCAGCACCAGCTTTCAGGGTGCAAGTCAGCTCTTTCAAAGCTCCTTACCCAGTTTGGGACTGCTGCTGCTGATCGCCATTCTGGTGATTTATCTGGTTCTCGGCATTCTCTACGAAGACTTCATCCACCCGCTGACAATCCTTTCCGGTCTGCCCTCCGCCGGATTTGGAGCGTTGTTAACGCTGATCATTTTCCATGTCGAACTCAATGTTTACTCCTTTATCGGCATCATGCTGCTGGTGGGCATCGTCAAGAAAAACGGGATTATGATGGTCGACTTTGCGATCGACGCACAGCGCAATGATGGCAAAAAACCCTCCGATGCCATCTATGAAGCCTGCCTGATCCGATTCCGTCCCATCATGATGACCACAATGGCGGCATTGATGGGCACACTGCCGATCGCGATCGGCTTTGGCACAGGTTCCGAATCTCGCCGTCCTCTGGGAATTGCCGTCGTCGGCGGCTTAGTCTTCTCCCAAATCCTGACCCTGTATTTAACGCCCGTCTTCTTCATCTATATGGAATCCTGGCGCAAACAACTCAGCCAGTTTAAGTTCCGTCGAGCATTCTCATTGACAGGAGGCAAGTCATAATTACAAAGCGATCCATGATTAGAGGTTGTTTGAAAAGGTATGGTCTGTGATGTTAAGCACTCGGAGTGATGAAAGATAGTTCAGACCTCCGAGGTTTTCAAAACCTCGGAGGTCTTGGATGGCGTCTTGCTACAGACAGTTGGGTTTCATACCTCAACTCAACCTACAACTTAATATCATCTGATTAATTATTACGGAGACGGACTGATGCAACAAGAATTTTATCCAATGCCGTCATTTCCAAAGCTTGCAGTTAAAGATTTGGTTGCCTCAACCCATTGGTATCAAGATGTACTCGGTTTCACAAACGTTTTTGAAATGCCAGGGCATGATGGAAGACCTGTTCTAACACATCTACGCTGGACAAAATACGCTGATTTGTTGTTAGTACCCGATAAAACTGACACTTCAAGCGTACAGAAAGGAGTTGGTGTATCAATTACTTTTGCATTATTCGAGAATGATATTGATGAGTTTGCTGAGAAAGTAAAAATGAAGGGCGCAACTATGATCTCTGCACCAGTAACTCAACCCTGGAATGCACGGGAGTTTATGATTCGTGATCTAGATGGTTATTGTTTAGTGTTTACTCAGCAAGCAAATAAGCAAATGAATATAGATCAGGTCGTAGAGCAGGTGAGACAATCTATACACTAGAAGAAGTATGGATAACAGCAGCCAAGATGGTTGAAGAAACCGGGTTTCTGCAAAAGTTTGAGGCTAGCAGTTAAGGCTAAAAAGAAACTCGGTTTCTGGCTCAGCGTGATCTCGTTAAAACAGCTAATCATCTTCATATCTTGTTTCTGGGAAAACGAAACTCATGAATCTTTCAGAAATTTTTATTCGTCGTCCAGTCATGACCACGTTGATCATGTCAGGAATTCTAATCTTCGGTCTCATGAGTTATTTCCTGTTGCCCATCAGTGCCCTGCCAAACGTCGAATATCCATTCATAAGCGTCTCTGCCAGCCTGCCCGGTGCCACGCCTGAAACAATGGCATCCTCCGTTGCCGCACCCTTGGAACGGCAGTTTACCAGCATTGCTGGAGCCAATTCCTTCAACTCCACCAGTTCCACGGGCAGCACCAATATCTCCCTCCAGTTTGACTTCAGCCGCAGTCAGGCAGATGTGGCTAAGGATGTGCAGGCGGCGATTTCCGCCGCTGCCGGACAGTTGCCCACAGGCATGCCGCACCCCCACCTACCGCAAGGTCAATCCCTCCGTTGCGCCCGTTCTCTTCCTCTACATGTATTCAGAAACGCTGCCAATTTCAGACGTTGACGAATACGCCGAGGTGACAGTGGGGCAGCCCATCTCCATGATCAGTGGCGTGGCGCAGGTGCAGGTTTACGGGCAACAGCAGTATGCCGTACGGGTGCAGGTGGATCCGAGGGCACTGGCAACGCGGGGAATTGGCCTGGGACAACTGAAAACAGCCATTCAGCAGGGAAATGTTACCCTGCCAACGGGTTCATTGTCTGGACCCGATAAAACCTACATGATTCAGGCAAATGGGCAACTGAACAACGCCGCAGCCTATCGTCCCTTAGTTGTCGCCTACAAAGATGGTGCCCCGGTGCGGCTTCAGGATTTGAGCGATGTGATTGACAGCACTCAAAATAATAAAGTTTCTAACCTCTACACTGATAACAAAGTCGTCAATCAAAAATCGGTTGTGTTGGCAGTACAACCCCAACCCGGTGCAAACACGGTACAAATTGTGGATGCGGTAAAGGCAATGTTGCCGACGCTGAGAGCGCAGGTGCCCCAATCGATTGAAATGGGCATTATGTACGATCGCTCCCAAACCATTCGCGCATCGGTGCAGGATGTTAAGTTCACCCTGTTCCTGTCGATTTGCCTAGTAGTCCTGGTGATCTTTCTGTTTCTGCGCGATTTGACCGCGACGATAATTCCCAGCTTGGCACTGCCGATCGCCATCATTGGTACATTCGCCGCCATGTATTTGTTTGGCTTCTCCTGGATAATCTCTCGTTAATGGCGTTAACACTGTCCGTTGGGTTTGTAGTCGATGATGCGATCGTCGTTCTGGAAAACATCGTGCGCCATCGGGAGCTGGGGAAGCCCCATGGAAGCGGCATTGAAAGGATCACGCGAGATCAGCTTCACGATTCTTTCGATGACACTTTCGCTGGTAGCGGTTTTTATCCCGATCATGTTTATGAGTGGATTGATTGGGCGCTTGTTTCATGAGTTTGCAGTGACGATCGCGACCGCCATTTTGGTATCCGGTTTTGTGTCTCTTAGTCTCACTCCCATGTTGTGTTCGCGGTTTATTCGTCCATCCCACGAACAGCGACAAACCCGTTTATATCGCATTTCCGAACGTGCTTTTGATGGGTTATTACGTGGCTATGAGTGGACGCTCAAACCGGCATTGAAATACCACCGCCTGACGTTGATTGGTTCCATCATCATTTTGTTGGCAACGGTGTATCTGTTCACGATCGTTCCCAAGGGCTTTATTCCCAACGAAGACACGGGACAACTGATGGCAAACACCAAAGCTGCCCAGGATATTTCCTTTGATGACATGCTGCGCCATCAGCAGCGAGTGGTGGATATCATTCGTCAAGATCCAAACATCGAAGCGTTGAATTCTACCGTCGGAGCCAGCGGCCCCAATGCCTCCGTCAATTCTGGCCGGATCACCATTCGGTTAAAACCCCGTGATCAACGTCAACTCAGCGCTGATGAAATTATTCAAGAATTAACCCCTAAACTGCGCCGGGTCACAGGAGTACAAACCTTTCTGCGATCGCCCCTGCCATTCCCATTGGCGGTCAGCAAACCAATTCCACCTATCAATTCTCTGTGCAAAGCCTGAACTTGCAAGATTTACGTCAGTACGTCCCCAGCTTGTCGAGAAGGTCAGAACCCTACCGGGGTTGCGCGGTGTGGATAGTGACTTGCAGCTCAGTACGCCCCAGATTCAGGTGCAGATTGACCACAACAAAGCGGCTACTCTGGGCATTACCGCAGAGCAGGTGGAACAAACCCTTAGCGCTGCCTACAGCTCCAGCCAGGTTTCGACCATTTACACACCCAACGATCAGTTCTATGTGATTTTGGAAGTGAAGCCACAGTACCAGCGCGATCCGACCGCCCTGTCGATGCTGTATGTTCCAGCCAGCAATGGGCAGCAGGTGCCTCTAAGCGCGATCGCCAATATCACCCAGGGCGTAAGTCCCCTCACCGTTACCCACGTTGCCCAACTTCCCTCTGCCACGATCTCCTTTGATATCTTGCCGGGAACCTCTCTAAATCAGGCGACGGATGCCATTAAGCAGGTTGCACAGGAAATTTTGCCATCCACCATTACCACCAGCTTTCAGGGTTCGGCGCAAACCTTTCAGCAGTCCTTCAATGATTTGGGTTGGCTGCTGCTGGTGTCGATCGTTGTCATTTACTTAATTCTCGGCATTCTGTATGAGGATTTTATTCACCCGATCACCATTCTCTCCGGGCTACCCTCAGCCGGTTTCGGCGCGTTGTTGACCCTGCTGATCTTTCAAGTCGATTTGAATCTCTATTCCTTCATCGGCATTATTCTGCTGGTCGGCATCGTCAAGAAAAACGGCATCATGCTGGTAGACTTCGCCATTGAAGCCCAACGCCAAGACGGAAAAAGCCCCTACGATGCAATCTACGCGGCCTGCATGGTTCGCTTCCGCCCCATCATGATGACCACAATGGCAGCCCTGATTGGCACCCTCCCGATCGCCCTCGGTTCCGGAGTTGGTTCCGAATCGCGCCGCCCCTTGGGAATTGCGATCGTCGGTGGCTTGGTGTTCTCACAAATCTTGACCCTCTACTTAACGCCGGTGTTTTTCACCTACATGGAAGCGTGGCGCAAGAAAATGGTTCAGTTTCGATTTCCCAGAATCTTCGTTTTTCGATAGTTTGCGAAACTGGTGTGATTTGCTTTGTGAGTCACTGCTATTTCATTGTGTAGAAATGATTTTCAAGGTTTATTTCTTTGGTAGCAATCCCAAATTTCTACCAATAATTCTGTCTAATCACCGATCGGGCATTGCTAATGGTAAAACCAATTATTAATGGGATTAGGAACGATGTAATGCTATATCTGCATTTAGGGTTCATAAATCCTGATAGGTCAGCTCTGCATTTGCCCAATCGGTTTCCTTAAGGAAATCGGAAAAGGAGGTTAGAAGTCCGGGAAATGTTTCTCGTAGATGGGGAACATCCGCTTGGTAACCTTGCGTGCGGTACCATTGGATTAAATCAAACAACGATTTCCGAAATAACAGTAGGAAAATCCAGGGTGGAATTTCTTTGTAAATCACGAGCTTTTGCTGTGCCCTAGAAAATGCTTCTGCCATTTGTTGGGGAGTCAATACGTCTCCTGCTAGCTCAATTGCTTGACCTACATATTGAGAGCGATGCTTTATTACGTGTGCAGCCACTCGTCCCAAATCCTTTGTTGTGATCAAATGAAGTGGGCGATTCGGTTGAACGGCAAAGGGAAAGACCCTTTGAGGATAGATGGTCGAGTGTAATGCTTCCAGAATTCCTCCATAAATAGACAAGCTCGCAGCATAGTTGTGGGTAAACTTGCTTGCTTTAAGATGTGCTCTACCTGATGCTTTTGCTCAATATGACGAATTCCAGAGTTGCGATCGACTCCGCCCGCAGAATTATAGACAAAGTGACTAATATTGGCTTGTTGCGCCGCTTGTGCAACGCGTTCTGCCCTTGCAACTTCTTGAGGATCAGGCTTGGCAGAGTCTGGTCCAGTTGCATGACAGTAAACGGCTGAAACACCTACAAAGGCGGCTTCTAATGAAGACTGATCATCGAGATCTGCTTCAACTAGCTCAACACCATTATTGTTTAATTTAGACAGGGAAGGACGCTCAAGGTCAATCTTGCGAGTAATTGCCCGGAGGTCAGTTACATTTTGCTCAATCAAGCCCTTGACAGCGTTGCTGCCTGTCCCTCCAGTTACACCGATTAGCAGCACTTTACCAACGGCTGTCTCTGCACTACTCATATCCTTTGTTCCACAACGATCGGATCAAGGGGGCTGTCAACTCTCTTCAAGATCTTCACAGCTAAAGCATTCCCTGGATCGCTTTCTGAAACAATTCGTCGTATCTGGGTGGTTTCACCACTGCTCAATTCAGTTCAGCTATTCTACTTCGGCATCGTTCTATTCCATTGACGCCTGTCGCTAAACAGCGGCCATAATTTGTCAGAATGCACCATCAGCAGTGGAATCAGCGGGAATCGAGGCTTTGATTGTCGAACAACTCGAACCTGTTGGAGAAGCGATCAGCGTAAAACGGGCCGCTGACATTATTAAACGAAATTGTCAGAATCGGGTGCAAGAAACGAGGGTAGAAGCTTGATAGATGGCTCCAGCGTTTTCATTAAGTAGAGCTGCAACTAAACTTGGTGATCCCTATCAGCGATTACCAAGTTTAGTTTGATTGAATCTAGCTATTTAGTAGCGTTCGTTGCGGAACTCAAAGCGACCGGGAACCCAGTAGCGGTGCCCAAAGCGATCGAAATCAAAGTGTCCAGCAATCCAAATGCGACGATGGCGAAATCGTTCAACAATTACAATACGACGATCGTCCGCTCGTCGAGTCACCACTTCATGGGCAGAAGCAGGTTTTGCGGCGAGGGAAGCGGTTGCCATGGGAACCAGAAGCAGAGCGGCGACGATGGTTTGTTTGATGTTCATGATTCAGTCTCCTTAGATTGGGGTTAATATTCGTATTGGATGATCCCAATCTATTGGCTGGCAACAGCTAATGCCCCCTGCATACTGTCATGCATCACCCATGACAACTGTCATATTCAGAGGCAAAGCGGATGCCAGTTGTACCCAAATCAAACACGGCTTAACTAGGCCAAAAGCGAGGGCGGCGTTTCAACATATGTTGAAACGCCGCCCTCATGGTTGTCTACGGTTTTTACCTGCGTTCAGGAGTTTCGCAGATTAGCGTATCCTCAACTCTTAATCACCTAATGATTACAGTTGAAGTACGCCTAGAACCCCCTTGCAGAGCTTTTTGCTAAGACTGCGCGAAGGTCATAGCGATCGAGGTTCATCACCTTATTCCATACCGCCACAAAGTCATTCACAAATTTCGGCTGCGAGTCCACACTGCCGTAAACTTCCGCGAGGGGCCGAAGCTGAGAGTTTGAACCGAAGATAAGGTCAACGCGGGTAGCGGTCCATTTAGGTTGGCCCGTTTTGCGATCGGTCCCCTCGAACTCATATTCATCTTCAGAGGTCGCCTTCCACGACGTGCCTAGATCGAGCAAGTTGACAAAGAAGTCATTGCTCAACGTTTCAGGCCGATGGGTAAAGACGCCATGCTTAGACCCTTTAAAGTTTGCGCCCAGGACGCGCAAACCGCCCAGGAGAACCGTCATCTGAGGAGCTGACAGACTTAATAACTGCGCCCGATCGATCAGCAACTCTTCCAGCGATTCGCTGTGTTTGCCGCTGGTGTAGTTGCGGAACCCATCCGCAGTCGGCTCAAGCACCGCAAAAGACTCGACATCCGTTTTCTCTTGCAGCGCATCCGTACGTCCCGGATGGAAGGGAACCGTCACGTCAAATCCAGCGTTCTTCGCTGCTTGTTCGACGCCTGCACAGCCGCCCAGAACGATCAGGTCCGCGATCGAAACCCGCTTCCCGCCGGACTGAGAGTTGTTGAACTCTTGTTGAATCCTCTCTAGGGTTTGCAGCACCGTTGCCAGTTGATCCGGCTGGTTGACTTCCCAATCCTTCTGCGGCGCGAGACGAATGCGTGCCCCGTTTGCTCCACCGCGCATGTCGGAGCAGCGGAACGTTGATGCAGACGCCCAGGCAGTTGAAACGAGTTGGGAGACAGATAAACCTGAGGCAAGAATCTTAGCCTTAAGAGCAGCGATGTCCTGCTCATCAATCAAGTCATGGTCAACGGCAGGAATGGGATCTTGCCACAGGAACTCTTCCTGAGGAACCTCTGGGCCGAGATAGCGCGATCGAGGCCCCATATCGCGGTGCGTTAGCTTAAACCAGGCTTTGGCAAACTGCTCTGCGAACTCATCCGGGTTGTCGCGGTAGCTGCGCGATCTGGTTGTAGATGGGGTCCATCTTCATGGACATGTCTGCGGTGGTCATCATCGGAGCGTGCCGTTTCGACGGATCGTGAGCGTCGGGCACCGTATCCGCACCCGCACCATCCTTGGGTCTCCACTGCCATGCGCCAGCAGGACTCTTGGTCAGCTCCCAGTCATACTTGAACAGGGTTTCGAGATAGCTGTTATCCCATTGCGTTGGCGTAGGCGTCCATGCGCCTTCGATGCCGCTGGTAATCGCATCAACGCCGATACCCGTGTTGAAGGTGCTTTTCCAGCCGAGGCCTTGATCAATGATGGTGGCACCCCAGCCGGACCGACGTGCGTTGCTTCGCCTGCACCGTGGCATTTACCAAAGGTATGTCCACCAGCGGTAAGCGCGACGGTTTCCTCGTCGTTCATCGCCATCCGTTTAAAGGTTTCGCGAATGTCGCGCCCTGAACCAACCGGATCAGGCTCGCCATCTGGACCTTCTGGGTTCACGTAAATCAGGCCCATTTGAACAGCGGCGAGCGGATTCTGCAGCACACGATCGCCTTCGTAACGCTCATTGCCAAGCCAAACTTTCTCAGAACCCCAGTAAATGTCTTCCTCAGGCTGCCAGACATCCACGCGACCCCCGGCAAAGCCGATCGTCTTGAACCCCATCGACTCAAGCGCACAGTTGCCCGCGAAGATCATGAGGTCGGCCCACGAAATTTTCTTACCGTATTTCTGCTTGACGGGCCACAGCAGCATGCGTGCCTTATCGAGATTGGCGTTGTCTGGCCAACTGTTGAGCGGCTCAAACCGCTGGCTGCCCGATCCTGCACCGCCACGACCGTCGCCTGTACGATAGGTGCCTGCGCTGTGCCAGGCCATTCGGATGAAGAGCGGCCCATAATGACCGTAGTCAGCGGGCCACCAATCCTGGGAGGTGGTCATCAGCTCATAGATATCCGCCCTCAAGGCAGCTAAGTCGAGCGTTTTGAACTCCTCAGCGTAGTTGAACTCCTCACCCATCGGATTGCCTTGAGGTGAATGCTGGTGGAGGATGTTCAGATGCAAATAATGCGGCCACCACTCTCGGTTCGTTGGTACGTGACGAGGCTGATGTTTCTGACCGTTGCCCGTAAATGGGCATCCGCCTTCGCTGCTCATAATATCTCCTGTCTTTGGAAAAACGCTAATCTGCGGTTGCAAGTGAGCGCGACCGTGAAAGCAATTTAGATGACTATGAAATCGTCATGGGTTTAATCATAATCGGTATGAGTTCGTTTTAGAAGCGCTCTTAAGCTATTGTAATAAGTGCGATCACTGCCTCTCCCATTGGGCATTTAGCGCAAAGTGCAACTGCGGAGCAACCGTCCGTCGGACCAGTTGGGTTGAGGTGGTCAATCCAAACTGCGCCCGTAAACAGGCAACCGCCTTCGCTGCTTAGAGTGTTTCCCATCAAGTGTTGTGGTGTAGAGCGTCTTGATGATGCAGATACTTCAAACGAATACCACACCAGTAATTATTGGGATAATCGATGGGAAATATAACTGCCGAGAAATATAAACAACGTTATGTTTTGAAACAATGGATTGTGCTTCGTAACAAATGGTTATATCAATAATCCAAGCATGAGTCTGCATAGGGTAGACGCGCGTTTTCTACAGTGTGCTCTTGATACTGCAAAGCGATCGACCTACAGTAGCTCTGTTAACCCGCAAAAGTCGCTAGGGTTCCGCTGATTTCATTGGTACGGACCTAGCTCGATCAATGAACATGATGGGTAGAAGAGGGACGCGGTGATGCGAGAACTCGATCAAAACCTCTACGCATGTTTTTATCTCCGTTTCGGTCTCTTCCCTAATCTCAAACCTAAGATTAGGGAGAAAAATTTGGAAAATTTGCTTCTGCTCTCTACCTCCTGCCCTCTCTGCTTCCTGACCCCTGTACTCGAACTAATAATTTTGTAGCGATCAACAAATTCTCAATCACGGATCTTCTAACTATTGGTTGAGGCTTTAGAACGTTGGATTAGGACAATGAGAATGAGTAGTTCTTACTAGTTGACTGATGACTCAGCCATCTCAGCGTCTTTCGCTGCGTGAACGCTTAAATATTTCACGGCTTGCAATCCAATACCCCTGGCTAACAATAGGGTTCTGGATTGCTGTCACGGTTGCTGGGATCTTTGCCTTTAGTTCGTTGAAGTATGCGCTCCTGCCTGATATTACCTTTCCGGTGGTCGTTGTTAATGCAACCGCGTCTCTCCCTACAACTACAGAGACGGAGCAGCGGCTAACAGTACCCATAGAGCAATCATTCCAGAACCTGAGAGAAGACGGACTGGACAAAATCACCTCTTCGACCTACACGGGACGATCGATTGTTAGCCTCTCGTTTGCAGTTGGAACCAGCCTGGAAACGGCAACCAGTGAGGTTAACACCAGACTACGCAGTTTACGGTTGCCCAACCGAACGGACTATACAGTTACGCCTGTCAACTTAAATGAGTCGTCGGCTATCAGCTACGCGATCGCGAGTAATCAGCGCTCGTTAGCACAGGTGGCTGAGGTGGTACAGAAACAAGTCTTGCCTGAAATCGCTAAAATTCCCGGCATTCGTACTGTTCGATTACTTGGAGTGCCAGCCAGCGCAACGGTTCAGTCATTCGGCAAGCAGGATAGATCTGAGATCACCATTCAGTCTGCGGGTACTTCGGCTGTTCGCTTCAATGGTCAGGATGTTCTTGCACTGGACGTTATTAAACGTGGTGATGCTAACACGCTGGATGTTGTGCAAGCGGTTGAAAATAAAATCTCACAGTTGCAAATAACCCTTCCAGCAGTGCGGTTTCAACTTGCAGCAACCCAGGCCGGATACATTCGAGAGGCGACACAGGCAACTCTTGAAGCGCTGTTGCTCGCCATTGCGCTGTCAATCATTGTGATTTTTCCATTTCTGTGGAACTGGAAAGCAACGCTAATTTCAGCTCTGGCGATTCCGATATCACTTCTGGGAACGTTCATCGTGATGGCAACGTTGGGCTTCAGGCTAGAAACAATTACTCTTCTGGCTCTGGCTCTAGTTGTTGGAATTATTGTGGATGACGCGATCGTCGATGTGGAGAATATTTCGCGTCATTTGGAAAATGGAGAGCCACCTCGATCAGCCGTTATCAATGCAACGAACGAAATTGGTTTAACCGTAACGGCGGCAACGTTAACCATTGTGGCTGTCTTTTTGCCGATCGGACTCATGCGTGGGGTGATCGGACAATTCTTCAAACCCTTTGGAATCACGGTTTCTGCGGCAGTTTTGATCTCATTATTGGTTGCCCGTACCCTGTCACCTGTGCTGGCTCTGTACTGGATGCGAGCACGGCAGACGCACGCCAACCATGAGAATGGAACAACCTTTCTCAACGGCTATCGCCATGTTCTTCGCTGGTCGTTAAAGCATCGCTGGGTGGTTGTGATGCTTGCGCTTATTAGCTTTGGCCTTGGAATTGGCCTACTTCCCTTCATTCCTAAAGGCTTTATCCCCAAGCTCGATCGCGGAGAATTTAACATCGCCTACACCGTTCCGTTACCAACCATTGCTAGTCAGGAACTGATCAATGGTTCAGCCAGTCCGGCCACCCCGGATGAACTGTTGTCTAACTCGGTAGCGACTGCCCGCAACCTGGAAACAACGGTGCTTAAGTCGCCCCAGGTGCAAAGCGTATTTACGGCTGTTGGAACTGGCGAGGGTCAACCAAATCAAGGCAAGCTGCATGTCACGCTTCGCAAAGACCGCACCGTTGACACCGCCACCGTAGAGGATCAGATTCGGCAGCAGCTTCCGTCAATTCCTGGTGGGTCCGTTAGCGTGGAGGACATCCAGTTTGTAGAGACGGGGGCAGCCAAAACCGCTTCAAATCGTCTTGTTGGGAGATAACCCCTATCTTTTAAGCCAAACGGCTAAAACCATTCAGAGTCGAATTGAGAAACTGCCAGAAATCGCGGATGTAACCGTTACAGGCGGACGAAATACGCGTGACATGACGATGGACATTGAGCGGCTAGACTCTCGCCGGGTAGCGTACATCAGTGCCAACTTACAAAAGGAGTTGCGCTGGGCGATGCCACCGATCGCGTGATCGATATTGCCAATCAGGTTAAACCTCCCTCCATTTCGCTCGATTTAGAGGGGGATTCAAAACAAGCCAGCGACGTATTTAGCACGTTTGGTATTACGGCTGGCCTCTCCATGCTGTGTATTTTCCTGGTGTTGATCCTGCTTTTCCAAAGCTGGAGCGACCCTCTGGTAATTCTGTTTTCCCTGCCCCTCTCCATTGTTGGCCCTGGTCGCGGCCCTGGTGACCCACAGCACCTTTGGTATCATCTCAGCGATCGGCATCATCTTTCTGCTGGGGTTAGCGAACAAGAATGCCATTCTGCTGGTGGATTATATTAATCAGCTACGTCGCACAGGCCGCTCTCGCACAGCCGCCATTCTGTTAGCAGGTCCGGTCCGGTTACGCCCTATATTAATGACAACATCAGCCATGATTTTGGGTATGTTGCCGATCGCTCTGGGGTGGGGTGCGGGAGCAGAACTGCGCGCCCCAATGGCAATTGCCATTATCGGTGGGCTGGTCACTTCAACGTTGCTAAGCCTGCTTGTGGTTCCGGTGGTTTACACGCTGCTAGACGATATTCACCATCACAACTTTGGACGAAGAAACGTTAGCCCACAAAAATCTGTGGAGAAAGATAAAGCGGCATCTCAACTTTGATGCTGATGGCGTTCGGCATCAAAGCTGTGTTCCATAGGGTCTAATGCTCTGTTTGTCTGTGAGCGGTTGATTAGTGCTCCATCGTAGGATTTAATGAGGTTCGGAATCTCATGAAAACGATCAATGGGCAACGCGCAAACTCCAGTCATTTTATTAGCGGATGACAGTGCAGACGATGTTGCATTTTTCCAAAGTGCGGTTGCTCAGGCAGAATTAGACATTCTGTTGCACTGCGTTTCGGATGGGCTACAGGCTGTGAGCTATCTCCAAAGAGAAGGAATCTATACCGATCGTGATCGCTACCCGTTCCCAGATCTGATTGTATCTAACGGCAGAATGCCAAACATGAATGGGCTTGAGCTGATTCGCTGGATTAAAAACAGCCCGAATTTCAAATTATCCCGATCGTCATGCTGAGTGGGTCTGACCAATTCAATCGCTCCGATCAGGTACTTCAGCTAGGAGCTGCTGCTTTCTTTAATAAACCTGTGACGCTTGAAGGTTGGGTGGCAGTCATAACAGAAATCATAGGCTTCATCTAACTTTAGGTTATACTCTGCACCTTGAGATATACATCTTTAGATGTATCCAAAGCTACGCATAATTGTTTACGCTAAACGTGATAGACAACGACAAAGGCACTACGTTTACTCAATCAGAATGGTTTATTCGCTCCTGCTGTGCTGCCTCATTCGTTCTCTTGAATGCAGGTGTCCGCGATGACTCAAACTCTCCGAATTCTTCTGATTGACGACAGTTTGGACGATCGCGCTTTGGTGCTACACGTACTGTCTAGGGAGTTTCCAAATCTGCAAGCGGTAGAGATCGAAAATGCTCAAGGCTTTTCCGAAGCGATGGAAGCTGGAGAATTCGATCTTTGTATCACAGACTACCAGCTACGGTGGACTACTGGCCTGGACATATTGCGATCTCTGAAGGACCGCTACCCTGACCTTCCCGTCATTATGTTTACGGGCACAGGCAACGAAGAAATTGCAGTAGAGGCCATGAAGTCGGGGTTAGATGACTACATACTCAAGCGACCCAATCGTTATCCATATCTGGTAACGGTTGTTCAGGTTGTTTTAGAACGAAACCTGACCCATCGCTGTGCGAAATTATTAGAAATTCGATTACAGAACCTGCTCAATCAGCTTCACGTTGGAATCTTTCAAGCAAATGCTGCGGGAGAACTATTGGAATGTAACCCGGCTTTTCTGAAGCTGTTAGGTGTGGAGTCGCTCGATCGGGCGCAGCCGTTGATACAACAACTGGATTTGCAGGACAAATACGCTGAGCTTGCCCGTTCAAGCACACAGCAACGGATAGAATGGGAGATTCAGTTGCAGCAGTTAAATAGGACGCGGATCTGGGTATTGCTGAACGCAACGTTGAACCAGATCGATCGCGTCAAAGTGCTAGACGGTATAGCCGAAGATATTACCCCTCGTAAAGAAGCCGAAGCAGCACTTCAGCGGATGTACGAGGATCTGGAGGATCGTGTTCAGGAACGAACGGCCCAATTGGAAGAAGCAAATCAGGGATTGGCGTTATCCAATCAGCGATTGGCTATTGTCAATGAAGACCTGGAAGAATTTGCCTCTACAGTCTCCCATGATTTGCAAGCGCCTCTGCGGATTATTCAGGGATACAGTCAGCTTGTGCTAAGCGACTATGCACAGGAGTTGTCGCCGACGGTCAGAGGCTACATTGAGCGAATTTTGAGCAATGCTGAGCGGGGTAGGGCACTCATTCACGACCTGCTGAACTACACGCGACTGAGCCGTGTTGAACTGCCAGCCCAACACATTCATTTAGATGTTGCTGTAGCAGAAGCGCTGGATGAGCTAAAGGAAACGATTCAGCAACAACAGGCACAGATACAGGTTGAAGACAGCCTGGCCGTTGTTCAAGGAGAGTATCGCACGCTCGTTCAGATCATTTGCAATCTGGTAAGTAATGCAATCAAGTTCGTATCGCCTGGTATTCAACCTCGTGTCAGAATTTGGAGCGAACAGCACGATCGCTGGAGCCGCCTGTGGGTGGAGGACAATGGCATTGGCATAATCCAGGATGCTCAGGCCCGCATTTTTGGGGTGTTTGAGCGGCTCCATTCTGACAACACCTACCCCGGAACAGGAGTTGGCCTAGCCAGTGTGCGAAAAGGGATTGAACGAATGGGTGGGCAGGTTGGAGTCGAGTCTCAACCAGGCGAAGGGAGCCGATTTTGGCTTGAGTTACCGACTGCACCACTTGAAAATGGGCCTGGTAACAGCAACTAGCCTCCTGCTATCTTTAATTTATTAAATCAGGTTTAATCTATCAAATCAGGAAAAATCTTTTCCTATCTTCGATAAGCCATACTTCATCTCTAACTCAGAATCAGCGCGATTCGCACACCGCCCATAGCTTAACTGTTGGCATTGTCCAGTACATCCTGCACAGCACCAACTAATGCGTCTAAATCGTAGGTTTTCGGAAGAAAGTAATCAAATCCGGCTTCTAGTATTTTTATTCTAGAAACATCTCTAACATAAGTAGTAATGGCGATCGCAGGCAGATAATGGTGACTGTACGCCTGCGATCGAATCTGCTGAATTAATAGATCCCCATTCATGTCAGGCAACCGAATGTCACAAATGAAAACA
This sequence comes from Kovacikia ellensis JS3, assembly GCA_034541955.1. Taxonomy (GTDB): domain Bacteria; phylum Cyanobacteriota; class Cyanobacteriia; order Leptolyngbyales; family Leptolyngbyaceae; genus Kovacikia. Next base: position 60,521 of record JAVYJL010000002.1, read on the forward strand.
TCGGGGTCAAATCGCCGGAGAGTTTCTAACACTTGGTAGGCATAGGCAACTCGTGTAATTTTTGCTCCAGCGCTCTCCAACATTAGCGTCAGGATCTCTGCTTCCTCAATTTGGTCTTCTGCCAGAAGAATCTGTAGTCCTTCGAGTGACCTCACTTGATTTAAAACCACCCGTTCGATTCCAGATTTCATTTGTTCGTACTTTAATAAAGCTAATTATTAACAGATCCTTATATAACATTTTTTCGAGAAATACATCTGTAACATAAAATTTCGAAGTCACTACTTACAGGCCTGTAGAAAAAGGTTTTGCAAAATTTTAATTTCCATTGGTTTCGTTTTCTACATGCTTTAAGTCGGCTATAGCTCCACCACTTGCGGTTTGTAGCCGCTCATATACCAGCTTCTTTGGGGTTCTGGCAAGTAGATTGACGCGGGCATGAGACGATTAATCCAATGGGCATAGGCCGTCTCTCGCCACCTCTGAGGTTCGCTAGGCAGGCTTTTCATCAATTTTAGGGCTAGTTGTTCTGTCATTGGGCTATATCGAAACCATTCCATTGGTGCTCCTCCAGGCACTTCTTACCGCATTTGTCTACTGATACTGATTTATAAAGAAGTTGAGCGATGGATGAACTGAAACACGTGCAACTCATCCTGTCATTCAGCAGCACCACTCAATCCCAATGAGAATCTGCTAAAGCTGAACCAGACTTGAGCAACGAAGTGTCAATTTCGATCGCACCATACCAAACGGCAAGCTCTAGTCTCGGAATTGTAGAAACCCGCGATCGTTCGTTAGATCGTTCGTTAGTTGGTAGTGCCGTAGATGTCATCCAAGCAACATCTTCTAACAATTTAACAGTCATTGAAATGAGGCGGGATCGTCCGTTAGATACAACCTCTGCTATTGCAAAATTACTTTCGACGGCCCTAATTTCTTTATTAAGTGCACAAGTTCTTCGTTACACCTAGCCATTCCCAGGATAGATTCCTAGGATGAGCAGAGCATTTACGGTGAGAAGAGCTATTTCCTCTCTCCCGGTTTTTCTCTTGATTCTCCAGATCAAAAGCCCTAGATTGAGCGATTGATTGCGAAAGGATTTTAATTTCACCATTAAGAATTATTAGATTATTGATTTTTCATTTCTTGTAGATATTCACAGATGACTAGTTCTAACGCTTCGGAGCAGCCGAAATCGTTCTTTAGTTTCCTAAAAAGCTGTTGCTGGCACGCTGGCAGGCGCTGCTTGTACTGCTGCTGGGCGTGATTGGGCCACTGTTGGTGTTCGAGCAGCTTGCGGTAGTCATTTGGCAAAACAAGGGGCGTTTCCCTGGGATGACGCTATTCTGCTGGCACTTCACGCCAGCTCGACTCCTCAATTGGATACCTTTGCCATACATTTTACCCAACTGGGCGTTTACTGGGGAGTTATTCCCATGATAGGAGCAATTTCAATTGTGCTCCTCTATTTACGAAAGTGGCGATCGCTAACGTTTCTCCTGGTAGCAACCCTGGGAAGTGGGTTTATTAGCCGAGCAGCGAAGGAATTGCTGCATCGAGTGCGGCCCCATTTATGGGAATCGATCGCTCCAGAGCTAAGTTACGGCTTCCCAAGTGGACATGCGATGGCCAGTATAAGCTTTGTGGCGGCAATGGTGATTTTGACCTGGGGCACTTGCTGGTCTTGGTTCGTGCTGCTGGCAGGCAGTTGCTTTGTTGGAACCACTGGGTGGACTCGTCTCTACTTGGGCGTTCACTTTCCCAGTGATGTACTAGCAGGATGGATGGTTGCACTTGCCTGGACGATCGGCGTTAGTTTTGTGATTCGACCCCATCTTGTAAAACCAACGTTGGTTAGCGAAGAAGCGTTGACGATCGACGAAGAAAAAGCGACCACCTCTGCACCGTAAGCAGCACCAGTAGGACTTATGCAAAGGGATTGAAAGCGCGTAGGAACTGGTAATGGGCAATTGGGCAACCCCGTTCCTTGTGTTGGCGCATTAATGCCGTTAGAATGCACTTTTAATCAAAAATTAAGGAGACGCGTTTATAATTCGAATCGACTAAAGCGTCGGAGTGGACCTAACAAGGTAATGATGCGCGGCGCTAGCCGCCATCGTTAATAGCTCCAGAATCCTTACGACTTTGGTACTACCAGCGTCGGATAGCCATGAGTCCTCAACTTCAACAGTTTCTAGTTAGTACCGATCGATTACTCAGAGCGACCCTCTTCAAAGTTGGGGATGAATCAATCTCACTGATTTGGCTGCTAAAGCTTCTTCTGGCCTTCCTCACAATCATTGTCATCTCCAGCTTATTTAAACGCCTGCTTAAGGATCAATTGCTGCGCCGATTGGGCATGAGTCAAGGGCACCGGGAAACGGTTTCGACTCTACTCAGCTATGGTGCGGGTGCTCTAGGATTTGTGATTGTTTTACAGGTCAATGGGCTTGATCTGGCTCCTCTGGTCGTGACCTTAGGAGGATTGGGAATTGGGGTTGGTTTCGGGCTGCAAGAAATTACCAAAAATTTAATCAGCGGGTTGACCCTGCTGGTCGAAGGCAAACTCCAGGTAGGAGACTATATCGAGTTTGATGGGCTGTCCGGTTACATTCAGGAAATATCAATGCGATCGACCGTTATTCGTACCTTTGATGGCGGCGATGTGGTGGTGCCCAACAGCAATTTAACCAGTAATCGAGTGCTGAATTGGAGCTATAAAAGCCTGACTGGTAAGATTCGGCTGTCGATCGGGGTTGCCTACGATAGTGATCCGGTTCTGGTTACAGAAACATTGCTCAATTCGGCCTACACGGAATCGGCGGTTTTGCATGAGCCACCGCCCAGGGTAATCTTTAAGGGCTTTGGCGATAGCTCGTTGGAATTTGAGCTATGGGCATGGATTGGACAGATTGATAACGGCATCTCAGTGAAAAGTTCCTTAAATTTCATCATTGAGCACAACTTTCGTCAGGCGGGGATTACCATTCCCTACCCCCAGCGGGATTTATGGTTACGAAATCCAGAAGCTTTTACCATTCGCAATGGGGAATTTTCAAACAGGGAAGAACTAGTCAGTACTCAGACACGCTTAGATTCCCGGCGTGAGGTTGCTACCCGTTCTGCCCGACCAGTTTCAATTCGGGACTCATTACTCAGGCTGCCCTACTTTAATTCCTGTTCTGACCTGCACCTGCGCGAATTGATTGAAACAGGGTACCGCAGGATTTTAGCAACATCAGAAACCGTTTTTAGCGAAGGGGAGATGAGTAACGAATTTTACCTGGTTCTTTCTGGCTCGATCGAATCAACCGTATCCCAACTCGACAAACCAATTAAGATATACCAGCCTGGGCAACTGTTTGGAGAGGTTCCGGCCATGCTGGAATTGCCGTACAAATCCACCGCTCATGCACTGGAAGAAACAAATCTATTTGTGATCCATAAAAAAGCTTTGAACGGCTCCTGCGTATTCATCCTCGTCTAGCTGAGGCATTTACCCAGGAGTTAACGAAAGAGAAGGAAATTTATATGGAGTTACGCCAGCAGTTGGAGGAACTTGGCTTACTTAATATGACCGAGCAACATCACCACTTCACCTCCTGGGTGCTAGGCAGGCTGAAAAACCTTCTCCTTATTCGATCTCAAGCATCATAGCAGGGCTATAGCGAGAGATTTTTGCAACATGATCCAAAAATGGGAAGCGTGAGTACAATTGTTCAGCAAAAAAATGGCAGAACGATTTGAACACTCCCCTATCAACCGCTAAACCGATGCAGGCCCCACGGCAAACCAGATTGGTCCGTTTTCTTCAGGACGAGTTAATGATCCCCGCTGAATCAATAGCTTTAGCCCAGCGTCACGAGAAAACATTTCCAGATTTACTGCCAATGGTTCTTTGGCAACACGGTCTGATTACGCTGGAACAATTGGAACAGATTTTTGATTGGCTAGAGGGAGCATAGCGTGGCTGAAGTGAATATCTGGTGAGCTTTGTTCAGGATAAATCGGAGGTGATTGCACCGAGAGCAATACAACAGCCTCATCAGGAGTGCTAAAGCCATGACTGATCCCGGCTGGAATGTAAATTGTATCGCCTGCTTTAACACGTAAATGCTTACCGTCTAAAATCACAACAGCCGTTCCTTCTACAATGTAAATGAAGGACTCGGATGAAGTATGGGTATGAGGTTCGAGGGCAGATCCCTTGGAGATCTTTACATGGTCGAATCCTACAGTTTGTAACTGTTTAGCAGATAGCAGCCGAGTAATAGTTGCTCCAAAAAGTTCTTCAGATTTAAAGTTTGTAATATTTTTGATTTCAACTTTATTTGAAAGAGCCATGATACGATCGCTCCTCTGGCTGTTAGCTGTATCAATACAGCCATCACCCTCTAATGTAGCTATGAACCTTTGCAACGGCATCTGCTGCTAGAAGTAGTGTAGGGCAGTAAGGATGAGAGATGAGAGATGAGAGATGAGGATGAGAGATGACACCAAATCCTTCAAGATTAACCAGACGGAACCTTGGCTAAACGCTCCAAATCCAGTTTCTTCAGCATCTCCAAAAATGCAAATACTGCCGGAACGTGTAAGGTAGTGGATAAAACCGCAGCACCAATAACCCGTTGAAGGGGTGTTGGCAATTTGTGAACAGTGACTGTGCTGGGAATTGGTTCTGCCGCTAGTCTGGGAAGAATTGCGGCTGCCAGGTTTTGTACCACCATACTGACGATCGTCGAATCCTCCTGAATGTCGCTAGCGGTATTCATAGGCAATGCTAATTTCTTCAAGTGATTGTGGAGCACACGCCCACAGGGAAGACAGGGAAGCTGAACGAGCGGAAACTGCGACAACTCTTGCCAGGTAATTTGGGAATGCTTCACCGCCGTGTTGGGTGGTAGCAGCACTAAGTAATCATCTCGCAGAAGCTCCCAGGCTTCAAACTCACTGCTAGTTGGCAGGTAAGTAATTCCAATATCTGCCCGACCTTCCCGCAGGCATTGCTCGATATCTAGGTAATCGGGACGCTCAATGATTGTGACCATAACATCGGGATGACGATCGCGAAATTGCCCAATGACCTTGGGTAACAGGTGGGTCGCCACACTCCGAAAGGACGCAACCCGCACTCTGCCTCCCTGCAACCCCCGTTGTACATTCGCTTCCTGCTGCATCAAATCCAGATGTTGCAATGCTTCACGGGCATGGTGCACAATCCGCTCTCCTGCTGGAGTCAACACAGCACCGTGCCGCCCTCTAGAGAAGAGCTGCACACCCAGCTCCGTTTCCAGAGTTGCGATCGCGTGACTAATTGCTGGTTGGGAAAGCTGCAGTTCCAATGCCGCTTCACTAAAGTTGCCGTAGTCAGCTACTGCTAATAACGCGCGGATTTGAGAGAGGTTCATGGAAAAGAAACTAGAAGAGGATAAGGAATGAAGGATACAAGAGTGAAGGTGGGAGGGTAAATAGAGTGGAGAACGCGCGGGAGGCAAACTGGAAACGTAAATTCATGCATTGCTTGCCTTCATTTTCTGGCCCCCATTACGCTGCCCCCTTTCCCTCAATTCTTGAAATATATAGCAGTACTACTACAGATTAGAACAATCAAACTGCTGAGAGCATTGAGGTAACTGGTTTTCATACTCAGCACTCAGTCCTCACCACTCCGCACTTTGCTATACCTAGCATTATGACAACTTCCATAAATCCCATTTATACAAATGATACAGGGGATGTTTTGATTCCTTCTTTTGACCTGGTTTAAGGTGTCGGTAACGAAGCAATAGAAGGGGCTACTCCCATGAATAGATTTGAAACCTGGCTAGATGCCGAAGAGCGTACTGCTAAAACTGAGGAACGGCAGACTTTAATGACTGTTTTCTCTGGCATTTGGCAGCGGTGGATGAAGTGGATGATGAATTTGGGCGAGGTCCAAGTTCGCCACCGGACCGATCGCGCTGGCAACTCCTACTGGCAAGCTTACAATCCACTCACGGGTCGATCGCTCTGTTCGGGGTCTGAGCTTGAAATTCGCCTGTGGATCGAACAGCAGCTCCATCAGTAGGGGAAGTAGGGAATAGGAAGGCAGTATGGCAAATCTTACGCTGATTATTGGCAACAAAAATTATTCATCGTGGTCATTGCGTCCTTGGTTAGCCATGAAGCAGTTTGGGCTACCGTTTGACGAAATTAAGATTCCACTTTATACCCCAGAAGCGCCAGCAAAGATTCGGCAGCATTCACCTTCGGGAAAGGTGCCAGCGTTATTGCATGGAGATGTGGTGGTTTGGGATTCGCTCGCAATTTTGGAATATTTGGCAGAGCAGTTTTCCACCTTGCACTGGTTGCCGAAGGAATCCAAACCAAGAGCGATCGCCCGTTCTATTAGCGCAGAAATGCATTCGGGATTCACCGCTTTGCGTGAAACCATGCCGATGAACATCCGCGCCCGATTTCCTGGTAAAGGTATGACGTCTGAGGTGCAAAGAGACATTGAGCGGATAACAGCTATCTGGCGTGAATATCGCCAAACCTACAGCGTTGATGGCGATTTTCTGTTTGGCAATTTTACGATCGCCGATGCGATGTATGCCCCGGTAGTCATGCGATTTGTCACCTATAACGTTCAACTAGACCCCATTTCCAATAAATACGCTGAGACAATCTTGGCGTTATCTGCATCGCAAGAGTGGATAGCAGCAGCCAACGCTGAGACAGAAATGATTCCTGCATATGAACATCAGTGACAGTCGTTGTATCTTCGAACATACGTCTAGCACAAATGATTGAGCGCTGTTATCTAGGGGTGTTTTGAAAGTGCAGAGGACTGATTGCTGAGGCTGGAGTATTCGCCTTTTCTCAGCACTCAGCACTCAGCATTGTATTCAAGCAGAGTTTGCGGGTTTCAAAACACTTCCTAGCCGATCGCTCTACCGCTATAATGCCTAGTTGCTGCCATCGCCCACTTTTTGCTCAATAATCTGCTTTTTAAGTACCGTTCCCTTATCCAACTTGATTTCAAAATGTAAAAAGTCGATTTCTGCACGCATCTAAATCGTTATCCTCAACGTATCTTGATCAACATGTTGTTCTATAACCATTGGTAATGAAAAAGGTCTTCCAATGCTTGCGGGTACGGCTTTGCTTGTAACGGGTTTCTCACCATCGTCCATAGCTGCTCAACTGGCCATATCTGCTCAAATGCAACAGACCGCTATCGTTCTATATGATGGCTCTTCAGGGCCGGGCAACATTTCACCAGAAAAACAGGGTTGGCTAACGTTTGGAGGCTTTGCAACCTCAAAATTTCCAGCAATGGAGTTACCCGTTTGACTACCAATCGAGCGGCTCCAGCAGGGTATAGCAACTACCAGCTTACTCAGCAGTCGCTGGTTAACCCATCCTTTCCGTTACTTGATCGCACAAAAGGCATTACTATCCAATTTGACATCAAACTCAATGCCGAAAACCATGAGGGGAGTGACAAAAATGGAGATGGTATCGGCGATCGGGCAGGTTTCAGCGTTATTGTTATCAGTAACGATAAGAAAGGAATTGAATTGGGATTTTGGAAAGACGACGCAAATTTATGGGTGAGCGATCGTATCTGGATTCAGCAAGACGGTAAGGCAGAACCTCCAAGAGGAAATTTGTTTACCCACACGGCAGAAGGGTCTGCTTTCAATACTGGAAGCATGACCCATTACGAATTACAGATTTATGGAAATAATTATCGGCTGTTTGCCAATGGTTCTTCTGCTCCAATTCTGACAGGGGCACTGCGGGACTACACAGCCTTTGATCACACCACCACAATTCCACCGCTGTTTTACAACCCCTATACGACCTCCAACTTCTTGTTCTTTGGGGATAATACGGTTTCTGCCTCGGCTAGTGTGGACTTAAAGCGTATTGCGGTTGACCCTAACCCTGTTGTGCCTTAGATCGACTCGGTATCAACCGCCAACTGCTCATCAACCGAGTAAGCGATTAAGGTGCAGCATTTTTCCAATACCAATTGGCACGGTGAATCGTCCTAACGATATATGCTGAGGGCTACCAGATTTGTATTCAACATAAAATGACAGTCTGGGCGGCAACCCCACAATTACCCCAAACCCATCAAAGCGGTAGTCGGGATTGCCGGGAATGGCAGGAATACCATCCTGGCCGATGGGCAAAGCAGGGGTAATCCTTTCTTAGAACAAGCCTGATTAATTTGAGCGATCGTATCGCGAGAATCAATCAGGACCTCATACAAAATACTTAAAACAGATTCAACGGATGAAAGTGCAACCATGAGATATCTCCTGAAACTATAAAATTGTGAGAGCAGTTCTGCAACAAATAATGAGAACTGATACCGACTTAAAGAAACAAAGTGGCAGATGGAGAACAGGCGATAGGCGAAGGGCGAGGGGCAATAGGTGACAGAATGCGTTATTGCCTATTGCCCATTGCCCTTCGCCCTCTTCGTACATCTGTCGCGTTATCAATTCAAATTGGTATGAGTAATAAACTTAATCGGAAATAGGAAAAGAAATGACTCCTTAACGCAAAGCTATTAACTTGTATAACTTCATCGCCCGCTCTTGAGTTGGAGCACCGTGTTTCCGATGACGTCTACGTTGCAAACATGGGTAGCGAAATATTCATCAATGGATTGATGACCCTTTTGTGATGTGATGGTTTCCAAAGCTGGTTGTCGCTGGAAACAGTCTGATACATTAGATCCCAGGAATAGTGGAGATTTTCCCCAATCTTGCTCTCGTCATACCCATCGGGGTCCAAACACCGTTCGGGTCATTCACCCAAACACCTGCCTCGTCGTATCCTCGCAATAAGATAACGTGCCCTGACTGCGTTAATTGGGTGTGTACCACGACTGGTAATCCACTCGCAATCCAGGTTTTGATCAATTGCCAATTGCTGTGATAGCTAAAATCATCATTGCAGCCATAAGCTTCCACCACCTTTACCAGATCCAGCGGTGAATGACGATCCAGCCCATGTTGATCACAATAGGCATCGAGTTCATCAGGAAAGCGTACATCGGGATAACGTTGAGAAACCCCAAATAGGCTAGGTCCATGGCGATCGCAGTGACATTGCAAGACCCCCAGGGTGCTTCCTTATTGTTATTCTGGTCATAGTAATCAGAGTGAGGAATGGTCAAGTTAATCGATGTTGGCAGCAGGTCAATAGGTTTTCCATCTTGTAGAAGTTCAACATGGGGTCTAAATACATACCAGGCATTAGTTCCTTGAAGCTGTAGCGGTTTCCCTGGTTACCAATTCCTTGAATGACCACACTCAATGAAACTTTTAGGCAATCGCTGGCTATTTCGTAGCTGGTAATGGGAAATTCAGTGCCTGCCAAAACAGCCAGCTTTTGATCATTCGGTAAAGCCGTATGATCAGCAGTACTTAATTTAAACCAGGTATCATGGTCAACTTTGAGAGTATAAGTCATAGACACATTTTCAAATGAACTCTTTGATGCTGCACCCATTTCAACCATCTCGTTGCAGTACCTTCTCAAAAATGCGTATTGAGCAGACTGAGAGGCCAACTTGCAGCCAATGTTTTCATCCGGCAAAGTGACTAGAGTTAGATTGCGATTCCGAATGCTGAGAAGCTTTTAAAGTGTTACTTGAATGGGCAGAAAAATTTGCCAATGCTAACTGCTTTTGAGTATCTCTAATGTATTCTTTAACGTTTGTTTTTAACAAACTATGCTGATTGAAAAAAACAATCTCTTGATTAGCCACTTCACTAAAAATTTTATCTGCCAATCTATTAATAATATATTCTATCACGATCGGTTGCTGGGTATAGTAACCCTGCTGGCATTCAATTAAATTTCGCCAGCATAAGGACTCGATCACTTCTAGTAATCGCGTCCTCGGTACGGTTGGCAGAATATCGTCCGACAGGTCTGCAAGAGTGATCCATGCTCGATTAATTGCCAACCAATACATAACGCTTTGTTCTAAAGCAGATAGGCGTTCAAACTGTTGCTCTAATAATCGTCGGATTCCGTTCAATAAAACCGCTTCCTGATCGAGAAATGCTTCAATGTCGCCTTCAAATATGTCCTGAATTGAACCAGCTACAATTTTTATCGCCCCAGGATTGCCGCCACACTGCTCTGCCAACTGCTGCTTTTGCGCTGAAGAACCGAACAATCCTCTTGCATGAATAAGTGCCTGCACTACCTGAGTAGATCCTGAGACTTTAAACACCTGCACAGATGGATCCTTCCATTGCAGCCACTTCAGGCAATTTCTCGCGACTGGTGAGAAGAATGCAGCTCTGGTGGTGAGACTCTGCAATGCTTCTAAATAGTTGACCGTAGGCTTCATAGCCAACACGGTACTTTCCAGCACAATATCCGTCCTGAAACAACGTTTCTGCATTATCTAAAATCACTAGACAACGGCGCGATCGCAACCAGTGAATCAATCGTCCAACCTCTGCTCGGCTGTCTTGTTGAGCCGACAGAAACAGCACTAAATCTGCCAGCAACGTTTCCAGGGGTGGGGCATCATGCAGCGATCGCCAGATCACATACTCAAAATCAGATTGCACTGTATGGGCGAGTTTAGCGGCCAGTGAAGTTTTACCGATCCCTCCCATACCTAAGAGCAAAATTAAGCGATCGCGATCGTGAATAATTTGCTGTTGTAGAGTTGCCAGTTCAGTTTCCCGGTTATAGAAGTTGGAAATATCAACCGCTTCACCCCAATCACAGCAGGTTGCGGAGAGTTGGGAAGATACGATCGAGCCAAGCATTCACTATCATGATTGGAATGATTCAGTTGAATGCTATCCGAATTATGGAAAAGACCAGCACAAATTTGCTCATACAGTGCAGTTGTTTCTGTCATCGGTGCAACATTGAATTCGTCAGCCAGTATTTGATGGCACAGGTCATATTGCGCCAAAGCTGCCCGGCGTTGTCCGGCGCAGGCAAAAAAACCATTTGCTGCTGGTGTGCTGTTTCGCGCCAAGGGTCGAGCTTCAGGAGTTTATGGGTAATAGTTAACCCCTCTGCATATTTCTTTTGCGTTCGATGATGCTCTGCCAGGGAGTGCAAACCCCGATCGCTAATTCTCGAAGTCGCTCCCGTTCGACACAGACCCAATTTTCAAACTCCGGTGCATCCGGCACATAAAACCCCTCCAAAAAGTCACCGCTGTATTGAGCAACCGCATCAGATACGCACTGAAAATCTGCTGAACTGGAATAATCACCAATCTTTTGAATCGCTTCTACATCCAGACAATAGGAGCGTTCTCGATTAAATGCGACAGTGTGACGAGTGATTACCAAATGGGAACCGACTAGTTGCCGCAGGTTTGGTAATACTGCACGCAGATTATTCATCGCCTTACTGGATGGCATTTTGTGCCAGAAGAGCTCTGCAAGTCTTTCACGGCTATGCAATTTGCCAGTAACCGCAATATAGATTAATAACGCCTGTGCTTTACGGCTAACGAATTGAGTGATCGGTGTTCCATCTAGACTAATTTGGGGTGAACCCATTAACTTCAAGACGAGCGATTTCTGCACGAATACTATTCCTTAAACGCAAGGGGACTTAGTAGATGTGTCTGAAGTCGTTTGTATGTAATTGTAAAAACGCTAGACTACAAATGAAAAATGGCTTAGTAGATGGATTTGAAGCCGCTTGCACGTAATCAAAATAACGCTAGCCCATCCCTAAGAAGTGACTCGGTAGATAGTTCTAAAGGCACTTGTAGGTAATAAAATAAAGCTAACCCATTCATAAAAGATGGATCAGGTAGATGAGTCTGAAACTATCTGTAAGAGGCTGAAATGAAAAAGACGAGACAAAACTGCCTCTTTAGACGATCAGGAACTTTATGCTTTTATACCATGGCCTTTTTGTGTAATCCGGAGGATGACAATAAAGCTTTAAGGATTGAAACATTAAGTTTCCTAACGCGCGATCGCCATCCATTTAGCGTTTGAGTGGTTTGCAAAGACCCGGCAGAGCGTTTGCTTTGCGGATTTTGACGAAAACGATGCAGTTGATTCAATCAGTATTCATTCCCCTACATGTCCTGAATGCAACGTTTCAACGGTAATGTCTTAGCGATGTCTTAGCGTTTTCTTGGTAAGTACTTCTTATAACGAATTAGATTGCACTCGCCAAACAGCAGGAGGGCTGAACTGTGGCGAAACATTAGCCTCCCGAATTTTCGTCATTCGCTGTTGAAAAGAGCAATGTTTTCAAGCAGATACCAGTATCTACCGTTTTTTTGCTAGAGATTCCCACAACTAGGGAGCGATTTGGGTTTACCAGTTGAAAGAAATTAATCAACCCACTAGAAGTGGCTCTTGCTCAAATTCAAATCCAGGCAAGAGCAGACAGGACTTCGGAGGGTAAACCTGATTGAGCATCTATTGTGGCTTAGGTCATCCGCTGTTTTAGGTTCAGTGATTGTCACACCGTTTTACTTATGCTGATAGGCAAGGAGAATTGAACGATGCAAACTCTAGCAACCTCTGCAATTAAGGCTGTTCCTGACACTTTGTCTCCTATTTCTATCCCTCTCAGTAAAAACAATATTTCAACCAAAGATCGATTAGTGGCAGCGCTTCAAGCTTCAACCCCAAAAGACTCTACATACAAAGATCCGGCGATCGCTGCTCTACTGCAATCCTTAAACGCTTCGCCTAAATTTAGGCAACGGGCAAATGGCAACCGGCGAGCCAGACGCAGCATTCGGATCAAGCGGATGTATCCGAAATCCCATCTTCGCACTCAAAAACACACAAAAGGATTTGCCCGGAAGCTGACTCAGACTAATCCGCCGCGTCAGTCGGACCACCCGAATCATCCAAATCATCCAAACCATCCAAACCATCCGAACCACCCAAACTGTCCGGATGATGCCAAGGTGCTGCGCTCCCATGCAGCTCAAACTGCCATCGATCGCTACGGTAGTGCCGACTCTCTCATCGAAGGCATTCAACCCACCTTCACCCCGATCGCTTCGACGCTGCCAACTGGCTCTGCTCCGGCTGACCTGTCAACGGGATGGGATGGCACCCTCTGGGCGATCGACCAGCAGGGCGCACCCCACATTTACGATCCCATCAACAATGAGTGGAATGTGCATGGGAAAGCATTGATGCTGCCGCCGCGATCGGGGAGACGCTCTATCTCTTTCGTGGCAATCAGTATGTCACGGTCAATGTCTCGACTCAACAAACCAGTGCCTCTTTGCCGATCACCACGATCGCCACAAACGCCAACTATCCCCTGCCCCGATCGTTCCAACTAGGGATATCGGGAGCAGCGGCTGTGGGCAACACCCTATATCTGTTTCACGGCGGCTGGTATTTGCCCGTGGATGGATCTAAACCACGAGCCAAATTAACCGATATTCCAGGCTGGCCCAAGAGCGCACCGAGGTGGGCGGATGGTGTGATTGATGCGGTCTCTGTTCCGGCCAATCCCATGATGTTTGGGCAAATCATATTGCAGCACGGAAATGAGTCCCTCAATCTGCGATTTACCGGGCAGGGGTTTCAAGTGGTGGGAGGTCCCACACCCATCGTTTCCCCGACCGCGGAGGCGGTTACCGCAGGTGCAGTCGCGACGGTGGGGAGTAGTCCTATCTTTTTCTATTACAGCGGAGTGCAGGTGATGCAGGTAGGGGGAATGAATAACAATCCTCCGCAATACATTCCAACCGTGCATCAAAACTGGCCTGCAACCTGGCATCCGGTCTTGACCCATGCCCCCAGTGGTCGGATGGGGAATCTGTGGGTTGCCACCAAGGATGGGAATTTTGTCCACCACAATGGTGAAAGCTGGAGCCTTGCCCTACCAGATGCCCAGGCGACCTCGGTTTCGGTGGGGAACGACAACAGCGTTTGGACGGCACACCATAGCGCCACGGCTTCCTTCCCATCGGTGATGAATCCGCCTCGAGGAGATCCCGGCGAGGGCATCCCCACTTGTTTGACCTGAGTAATGCCAGCGATCGCAGCTTTGGCTTTGACTACGACGGCAGCGGCAAGCAGGATCATCTCGTCTTCTATCGCACGGGCAATGGCACCGCTGGTACCGGCAAGATTGTCATTGTCAAGAATAATGGGGATGGTTCCTTCACCCAGGTTTACCCGGCTGCAAATACTTCTGCAAGTGCGATCGGTGGGTATAGCTTTGACGATCCAGGTGCCCCGCTGCCGGGTCAACCCGGCAATCTCGGCTTTGCCTTCGACTACAAGGGCACCGGCAAACTGGATCATCTCGTCTTTTACCGTCCGGGTAAGGGAGCGATCTACATCCTGGAGAATCAAGGGGCACCTTTGCCCCCGTCTATAAAATGGACAACTTTAGCGGGGACCCGAACACTGGCATTGGCGGCTACGACATCAGGCAACCCGAAGATCGGGGTTTGCCTTTGACTACGATGGCAGTGGCAAGCTGGACCATCTTGTCTTCTACCGTCCTGGACACGGAGCAATCTATATCCTCAAGAATCAGGGTGGCACCTTTACAACGGTCTACCTGATGGGCGTTCCGGGCACTGGGATTGGTGGCTATGATCTGAGTTCTCCCGCAGATCTCGGCTTTGCCTACGACTACGACGGTACAGGCAAGTTAGATCACCTCGTCTTTTACCGTCCTGGCACAGGAGCAATCTTTATCCTGAAGAACAACAGTGGCAGCTTTACCACGGTTTATAAGCAGGTAGACCCAGGCAACGGGCAACATGGCGGCGGCATTGGTGACTTTGCCTTAACGAGTCAATACGATCAGGGGTTTGCCTTTGATTACAAGGGCACCGGCAAACAAAATTATTTGGTTTTCTATAGCCCCGGCACCGGCAAAGTTTCCATTTTGCAGAATTTCAATGGCAACTTTATCAATGTGTATCCCCAGGGGCAGCAAACTGGCGGCATTGGTGGCTATGACCTGGCTGGCACAATGGATCTGGGTTTTAGCTTTGATGCCACTGGCAGCGGTAAACAGAATGGCTTAGTCTTCTACCGCCCTGGCACAGGAGCAATCTTTATCCTGAAAACGGAGTTAAATTACAACGCCATTTTGGGCGGCTGGGCGAATGGCAGTTTCACGGAGCATCCCCAGCCCGCAGGTGGCATCAGTCAGGTATCAGTTGGCGATGCATCAAAGGTGTGGGTGCGCGATGGGCAAAACAACGTGATGCAATATGACAGCCAGAATCAGCAATATAACCCAAACACTCAGGTGGGACAGGCTGTCCATATTGGGGCAAACAACGATGGCACCCTGTGGCACTGCAACAACACGCCCGACGCTCATCGGCTCGTGTCGGAAGCGACTGCCCCTTCGGCGCAATTGCCGGTGAATACGGCAGTGATCAGTGTGCAGCGAGTTGCCACCACGGGGTTTGGCTCTTCTCATTGTTTGACACAGCACAGTGATGGCAGTCAGGGCATTTATCGCTACGATTCACCCTATGTATTCAAAACCTCAAATGCTTACGAAAACGCAACGGGAATCATTTCAGGCTTTGGCAAAGTGTATGTGGTGCCACAAATTCCAAATTCTGGGAGTTTGAAAGATGGAATTGTTGTATTAGATGTGCATACGGGTGAGGAACTGGCAACCTATCCCACGCCTGCAACGCCAGGGTATTACTACCAAAACCCTGTTCTTGACCCTATTCATGAGTTAGTGTACGTGGTATCGAGCTGCTATGATAATGCACCTTCGGGGCACTCACAGCTTCTTGCATTGGATGCCCATACGTTGACTTTGCGGTGGTCATACTCAACTCAGAACAATTTTGAGTCTGCACCTGTGCTCGCGGGAACTCAACTCTGTATTGGGGATAGCACGGGTTCAGCAGAAGCGGTAAATGTTTATATGTTTGATACGAATGCAGTGCTAAAAGCTGTTGCCGCTGGCCAGTCACCTCAACCCCTTTGGGCACAATCCCTACAAGGAACTGAAATAGCCGTTACCCCGACGATCGTTAGTAATCGGGTTTATGTAGCAGTGGCGAATTCAGAGGTTAATTCCAATCACCTCGTTATTTGTGATGCCACTAATGGAAGCATCCAAAGTACGAAATCGCTAGGAGCAGGGACTTATTCTCGGCTTAAGGCAACGGTTGTGACAAATTCAGCACTTACAGACTCTGATCTAGAGGTCTATATTCCTGTTAATTCAGGAATATACGTTGTTCGTCCGTTTACTACCCAAAGTCCTGCTTTCTTCAGTTTGACAGATAAAGCTACAGTTACGAGTGGTGTCACGTACGACGATGGGACGCGGGTGGGAGTTTTGTCCAATCAACCGTCATCTAATCGGACCAGATTATGGTTTGGCGATAGCCTAGGAAGACTATGGAGTATCGATCCAGCTACTGCTCAAGCTGTTGATGGAACGCCTGTTCAACCTGTAGTAGGTTCTCCTATCTTTTCGACACCTGTAATTTTCAAAGATTCCCAGGGTGAGGCAACCGTATTCTTTGGATCGGCAGGCACAGCAGACCAATCAGATGAAACCACGACGTGGTTTCTTTACGGGTATGACCCTGATAATGGCAATTTGGCTCAACTGCCGACTGGGACAACATCGTTTTTCTCAATATCGCCTCTAAATAATGGCGTTATTTATACAGGAGGACCAGGTTCCACCAATACAAATTCGGTTCCCCAAGTGTTTGCGATTCGAGTCGATATGCTGGTGCAAGGACTGCGCGACTTCATTATTGAATCGCAAATGATGCAAGACCGGATGAAACCGCCACGGGTGGCAGTACCGATTCCAACAATCCGATTCCACCTTCGGTGAACCGCTATCAAACTCACCTGGCCGTAGTGGACAACAAGAAAGCCCCGCGTGCCAAGGAAACCCTCAAAATTTGGGCAGACAAAGCTAATACCCAAATCACGCTAGGGAGCTTCAGTGGCAATCCTACGGGTCCCAATGGCAGCCTCGACTCCAAAACCAACACTTATACCTGCACCCTTGGTCCAGATGATGGAGACTTTGTGAGTGTGCAAACGGGAGTAGATGGCAGTCTGACGATCGTGAGTGATGCCACCGATATGTATGCCACCCCCTCCGGGTATGGGCCAGCTTTATGAACTCCTACGAGCGGATTGTGGTCAACCCCGATCAGGAGTTTCATCAACGGGTTACCACTGCCCACGATAATGCCAGCGATTCTGACCCCACCAAAGTGAATCTGGCAACCACGCACAACTACAACGGCACCCCGCTGTTTAGCCAGGATGAGGTGAACGCCGGACAACCTGGAAATGCGGCAACAGCGGTGGGGCAGATGAAGCAGGGGCTGAATCTGGGCGGCACCAATACCTCCACCCGGTTAACCTATTCCCGGTTAATGCAGGGATCGCGTCTGGTGCCCCATTCGACTGAAGGCGTGCAACTGGCAGCCACATCCCAGGCGTATACCGCCTATACGGATTTGCACGGCATGGGCTACTTTGCCACCAACGTTCCCAGCCAGCGGTCGGTGACGCCAGTGCAGTCTGTGGGCTTTATCTACACATCCGGTTTCACTGCCGACAATCAACCCACAAAACCAAATACCCCTTGCACAAAGGCTGCGATTCAAACCTGTAGTCATAGCGACGCGCTAAACGAAATTGACACCTGGACGGGGATGCCTGGCAACCTGCCGATAGCAGTGTCGAACGGGCCTTGCAGGGGCGTCGTCGTCTGGGTAACTGGTGGACGGATTTCTGGAACTGGTTGTCCAATGCGGTTGAGCAATTGATTACAGTTGTGCAAAAAGTGGTGACGGCGATCGGTGATGCCGTCATGGTCGGAATCAATATGCTGGTGCATGGGATTGAACAGGTGTTTCACTGCAAGATCCAATTTCTGGAAGACATTGCCGCGGCGATCAGCTCCTTCTTCAATATGCTGGAGAAGGTCCTATCTGATGTGCTGGAAGCCCTTAGCATTCTGTTCCACTTTGGGGAAATTATCAAAACTCAGCAATGGCTCAAACAATGGCTTAGTAATCGAATGGCACTGACGGAAGGGGATAAAAAGGCTCCAAGGCTTGATATGAGAGAATCAGAGCCTCAGAGACCAACAAAACTATTCCTTTACTATGGCAAATCGAGCCGAGATCCTCAAGCAAAAGTTTCAGAATAGTCTTGCCCTCCCTTTTGAACACGTACTGCCGGAAGCCCTCGTGCAACAGGTGCTGCAAGAACAGGGAGTCAAGTACCGCAAAGTGCTTTATACCCCGATTGTTGTGCTGTGGGCTTGGTTATCCCAAGTGCTCGATGCGGACCAAAGTTTAAGCAATGCGGTGAATCGAGTGATTGCCTGGATGGCAGAGGCGCGCGAGGAAGTGCCCTCTACCGATACCGGAGCTTACAGTAAAGCTCGTAAACGCTTACCTATGACCGTACTCAAGCCCTTGTTGCGGCAAACGGCAACGGCACTGACATCGGAGATAAAACCTGAGCACCGGTGGTGTGGACGACGGGTAAAAGCCTACGATGGCACAACGGTGCTGATGCGTGATACCCCTGCAAATCAGGCGTTCTATCCACAGCACAGCAATCAAAAAGTGGGCTGTGGCTTTCCCTGGCAAAGTTAGTGGTGTGGTTTTGCGGAACAACTGGAGCGGTTTTGGAAGTAGCCATTGCAGCGTTTAACACCAGTGAATGGCAACTGTCCCGGCAACTGTATGCCACCCTACAAAGCGAGGACATCGTTGTCGCTGATTCTGCCTATGGCACCTACGTCGATTTGGCACTGGTGTACTCAAGCGGAGCCGATGCCGTCTTTCGCAAACATCATGCTCGCCACTGTGATTTTCGTCGCGGCAAGAAACTGGGGATTGGCGATCATATCGTGCAGTGGCAACGTCCACTTCTTTGCCCACAATCAATGAGTAGAAGGGACTTTGAGTCATTACCCAAAAGGATTGAGGTCAGAGAAGTGCATTTGTTGGTTCAACAACCTGGGTTTCGCCCTAAGGAAATTATTCTGGTGACGACGCTACTGGACCCTAAACGCTATCGCAAAGCGAAGCTCGCCGAACTCTATCAACTACGTTGGCAAGCCACCGAAGTCAATCTCAAGCATCTCAAAACCACCTTGAAGATGGAAATGATTGCTGCCAAAACTCCAGAGATGGTGCAAAGGAAATTTGGATGCATTTGCTGGCGTACAACTTGCTCCGAACCTTGATGTGGCAAGCGGCTCAACAAGCTCAGGTACCCCCTTACGAATCTCCTTGCAAGGGACTCGGCAACAGTTCAATCAGTTTAGACCGCAGTTGGCAACAGGGTCTGATAAAAGCCGTCGTCACCTCTACACCGCTTTGCTAGAGGTGATTTCGGATCAGTTAGTGCTGTTGCGTCCTCACAGGGTTGAACCTAGAGTTATCAAGCGCAGACCTAAACCTTTTCCCAGGATGCAACAACCTCGTTCAGTTCTCAAAGCTAAGCTGGTTGCTTAATACAGCTTCCGTCAGTGCCATTCGGCTTTAGCATTGTCTTTGTAAAAAAATCTCTGCAAAAATTTCTTCTGAAAACATTCAAATTGATTGAGCTATGAGTGTGCGATCGACAAAACAAGAAAGTCTCAAAGCATTAGACTGGGTCAACGTATTTTTGGCGGATATTCAGGGAGGGGTCGGTCCTTTTTGGTCATTTATCTGACATCGACCCTGCACTGGAACCCAGCTCAAGTAGGGTTAGTCATGACGATCGCAGGACTAACGGGAGTACTGGCTCAAACTCCTGCTGGAGCGTTAATTGATCGGGTGCATCAAAACGATCGCTGGTTGTGATTGCAGCGCTGATTGTTGGTATAAGCTCCATTGCAACGGTAGTGACCACTTCGTTCCCAGTGATTACGATCGCCCAGGCGTTAACTGCGGTGGCAGGCGCTTTTTCGGTCCAACAATTGCGGCAATCTCGCTAGGCTTGGTGGGACGGCAAGCCTTGGAGCGGCGACTTGGCCGCAATCAAAACCAGTTCTATTGGAAATGTGGTGGCAGCACTCCTGGCTGGGTTAATTGGGCGATTTATTTCCCAAGCAAGTATTTTCTACTTCATCGCGTTGATGTCGGTTGTGCTGATCATTGCAATACTGAAAATTCGCGATCGGGATATTGATTATCAACTTTCACGCGGTGGGGATGATGGCGATCAGCGCGTTCATATCTCAAATATCATGCAATTCCTGCGCGATCGACGGTTGCTCATCTTTGCCGTTAGTGCAGTACTGTTTCACTTTGCGAATGCCGCGATGCTGCCTTTAGTTGGGGAAGTGCTGGCACATCAACCGGGGAACAGTCCATCACTGTTTATGTCTGCATGTATTATCACAGCTCAGATCGTAATGATTCCGATCGGGTTTTGGGTAGGACAACGAGCCAGTCGAAGCAAGCGTAAACCTATTTTTCTACTGGCGTTTCTAGTCTTGCCCATTAGGGGAGTGCTGTATACCCTCACACAAAACCCTTTCCTGCTGGTGTCAGTACAACTATTAGATGGAGTGGGAGCAGGCATCTTTGGAGTAATGCAGCTTTTGGTGATTGCGGATTTAACGAAGGGAACAGGACGTTTCAATCTGGCACAAGGGGCGATTGCCACAGCCGTTGGTATTGGCGCATCATTGAGCAATTCCCTGGCTGGCGCAGTTGCCAAATCCGCAGGTTACAATGCCAGTTTTCTGACCATGGCAGCGATCGCGATGGCTGCGTTAATGTTCTTCTGGTACTTCATGTCAGAGACAAAATCTCTTTCCCGCGCATCAGGAATGGCGGATGAAATAGCATTAGTCAGAGAGTCAGGCTCGATATTCATCCCAAAACAATCGATAGCCCATAGGCAGTAGCATTAACCTGTCTCACTAAAACCCGCCTTATCTAAGGCAATATCCTGCGCTGATTAGTCAACGCAGGAACCTGCATAACCAAAAAATCGCCTGGGATTTGAATTAACGTAAAAGCCTCTGGTAAACAGGCTTTTAAGCAGCTTAATTTGGTTTGAGGACAACTTTAATGCAGTTGTCTTCCTTATGCTTAAAGATATCGTAGGCGTGTGGCGCTTGATCGATCGGTAGCTTGTGTGTGATCACAAAGGATGGATCAATTTCGCCTTTTTGGATGCGTTCAGTAAGTGGTCGCAGGTAGCGGTGAATATGGGTTTGCCCAGTTTTCATGGTCAAGCCTTTGTTCATAAACGCGCCCATCGGAATTTTATCTACAAAGCCCGTATAGACACCGGAACAGAGACTGTACCCCCTTTACGACAGGCAAGAATTGCCTGTCGAAGTACGTTGGGACGGTCAGTTTCCGCCCGTATAGCTTGTTTCACCTTATCGTAGAAACCTTCTAATCCGAACCCGTGAGCTTCCATTCCAACCGCATCCATCACTGAATCGGGTCCAAGCCCTCCGGTCATTTCCTTAAGCGCTTCACCCACTTCGACCTCCGCAATGTTCAAAATCTCTGCTCCACCATCTTTTGCCATTTGAAGTCGTTCAGGAACAAGATCGATCGCAATTACCCGCTCTGCCCCCAACAAAAATGCGCTTCTAATAGCAAACTGCCCAACAGGACCACAGCCCCAGATAGCAACCGTATCTCCAGGTTGGATATCACAGTTCTCTGCTGCCATATAGCCTGTGGGGAACACATCAGTTAGAAACAAAACTTGTTCATCTGTAAGCTCAGCCGGAATCTTGAATAAACCAACATCTGCAAACGGAACACGAGCATATTGAGCTTGGCCACCTGCATAGCCACCAGTTAAGTGTGAATAGCCAAATAGACCAGAAGGAGAATGGCCCATCTCTGCTTCTGCCATCCATGCGTTTGGATTAGAGTTATCGCACAGGGACCATAAATTTCGATTGCAGAAGAAACATGAGCCGCAGGAAATGGTGAAAGGCACTACAACACGATCGCCTACAGCAAGCGGCTCGCCGTTATTTCGTGGATTTCCTTGCTTAACCCCACTGCCTAGCTCGACGATTTCTCCCATAAATTCGTGTCCCAAAATATCTCCAGGCTTCATGGTGGGGTTGAAACCGTCATAAAGATGTAAATCAGAACCGCAAATCGCTGTCGATGTAATTTTAACGATCGCATCACGTGGATTAAGAATCTTGGGATCAGGAACGTTATCAACTTGAACCTTTTTGTGCCTTGCCAACAAACTGCTTTCATGTTTTGCTTTTTCCTGTAATAAACAATGCTAAACAGTAAAATCCTTCAACTGTTTTTCGACTTGCGCCTGCGTCGGTCTAGCAAGGAGCTGCCATTTCGGCGAATCAGCAGCAATGCGTGGTCTAGTTCGCCTCAACCCGTCCTGGCTCAGGTTTAACTACGCAACACCTGGCACCAGTTCGACCTTGACCCAACCAGATTTGCGCTGATCAAACGCTTTATAAGCATCAATCACATTCGTCATCGGTTCTACTTGAGTCAAGATTTGAGTTGGATCGATCGTGCCGCTGTGAACCAGATCGACCAGCGAAGGAATGTACTTGCGATGATTGCAGTTGCCCATTTTGAGGGTGAGGTTTTTATTCATCGCCATGCCGATCGGGAAGAACTTATGCGTTAGCGGGTATACACCAATGATGGAAAGCGTACCTGCCTTGGCCAATCCCTGCACTGCCCATTCCAATACTTGAGACGGGGCAGTACCGGGATGCCAGTTATCTCCCTGTGGATTAGTTTGAGGCGCAATTTGCTGAAGTTCTTGCTGGAACTGCTGTTCTTGCTGTTGCGCCTCCTCCGCTGCTGGACCGCTAGTAGGCGCAACCGCGTCTACACCCACCGCATCGATCGCCCGATCTACCCCAATGCCCCCTGTTAAACTTTGAATTACCTCTATTGATCTTCCTTATTAAAATCAATGATTTCGGCTCCTTGCTTCTGTGCCATCTCTAAACGTGAGGGGATGGTATCAATTGCAAGAATACGACCTGCCCCCAATAGCTGCGCACTAGCAATCACAAACTGCCCCACTGGACCGCAGCCAAACACCGCCACCGTATCACCGGGTTCAATTTCAGCTAATTCTGCTCCAAAATAAGCGGTGGGGAAAATATCTGAAATCAAAATTGCCTGGTCATCCTCTACTTCTTTCGGCAGCTTAACTAGTCCTGCATTTGCAAAGGGGATGCGGGCGTATTCTGCTTGTAACCCATTAAATGGCCCTGTTGGCTCAGGACCACCAAAAAAGCGGTTCCTGCCTGAGGACCGTTTGATTCGCATTATCGCACTGCGAATGATAACCCGATCGACAGTATGAGCAGTACCCGCAGGCAATAGTGGAAGGAACAACCACACGATCGCCAATCCGTAGGTTCCGTACATTTGAACCAACTTCTTGAACCACACCAACCGCTTCATGACCTAAAATTGTTCCTGGCTTCATCCCCGGAAATGTACCCCGGATCATATGCAAATCTGTTCCGCAGATGGCACTGGCAGTAATTCTAATAATGGCATCCGTAGGTGTTTCAATTTTTGGTTCAGGCACCTCATCCAAACGAATGTCACCAATTCCGTGAAATACAACGGCTTTCATAAATGAGTTCCTGTAATAATCAGTGCCAGCTTTTTGGAAACTAGGTAATGGCCCCAACTGCATCTCACAATTGCATTTCACAATTAGATGACAGCCCTAGTCAGCCACTTTTCAGGCTAGTAACTATCCGCTCTCTTCGCGTCCAACCAAAGGCAGTTAAGCCAAATCAATCGCTCTATCTACTGAGATACCGACGACTTGGCAAAAGTGTAAACAGCAACACTATTTAGGGTTTACAGGTCAGTTTAGAAAATCAGTTATCCAGGAAGCACGGGCTTTAGAAGCATAATTAAAGCATTGAGCTACCACCCAACATAACTTCTAAATGATTAATCAATAATCACATGAACACACATCTCAGCGAATGAGATAACCCGTAGCTCTGGACTTTAAGCAATTTAATTACCTATTTGTGCTTGCTAGATGCCCCAGCGTAAGGCGGTATAACTGCACCTCCCTATTCGGAAAGATGAAATCTGTTTCTAGGTGTGACATCATCATTAGGGAAATGAAGTAGTCCTGTTTGATCCTAAAAGTCATCTACAGGGAAAATTCTGTGCAAAATTTCTTCTAATAAAATTTTTGTTTCACATTTTAATTTAGACAACCATTGTAAGCCTGCAGCAGCAGAAGGGAAGTTTATGGCGTTAGATGGAGTACTTTTAGACATAGATGGAACATTTGTAGCAAGTAATGATGCTCATGCTCAAGCATGGGTTGAGGCTTTGCTGCTTATGGTTATGACATCTCATTTAAGCAAGTACGTCCACTCATCGGTATGGGTGGCGATCAAATCATTCCTCAACTGGCAGCAGGACTAAACGACAAAGAAGGAACAGGTAAGCAAATTTCGAACTATCGTAAGGAGTTGATTTTAAACAAATTTGGCTCCCATCTAGCGCCAACCAATGGGGCACGTGAACTAGCAGAGAAATTGCAAAGCGAGGGGTTACATCTGATTGTTGCCACATCTGCTTCACAGGAGGAACTCGATCTTTTGCTTAAGGCTGGTCACATCGAAGACTTAATCGAAGATTTCACGACCTCCAGTGATGCAGAAGCATCGAAACCCCAACCAAATATTATTGAAGCTGCTCTAAACAAAGCAGACCTTGCTCCAGATCGTGCTTTGATGCTTGGAGACACTCCCTATGATATCGAGTCGGCAGGCAAAGCAGGTGTTGGCGTTATTGCTTTTCGATCGGGAGGGTTTAGTGACGAGCAACTTTCCAACGCCCTTGCGATTTATGATGATCCTGCTGATTTACTGCGACACTATGACGAATCTCCCCTAGCTCAACCGGCTTAATCAGTAGCTTTAAAGAGTCAAAAGCTTTGAATGAAGGCTATTAGACAGACTAAACAACCATAAGTTGCAGGTCTAGTAGCCCAAGCAATTTATTGTTTCTTGCTAATCTCTTCACAGTTTCTAAGCCTATAAAGAATTAAAACCTGGGATCCTAAAAGAGTTCCTGTTTTAAGCGAAAATATGATCCCTGTTATAGTTGGAGCTTCTTTCGTTCTAGGCTTTCTGACTGCTTTCGCAGGTCTAATAGCTCTCTTTCAAGTCTACTTTGATTCGATCGAGTAACCTTCAAGCGTAGGCTAAGGTACGTCAAGCGGTTGAACCAGGCATCCTACTCATCTGGCTACAGAATAGCTTGCTGAATCTAGCGAAGTTGTTACATTCGTAGACAGTGGTACGATTCACTTATATGGATAAAGATCCTACTTCAATCGCAAGCGCTACGGAAGAAGGAAGTTTAAAGCTTCAATCCCCTGGTTTTTTGTATCCAGCCTCTATTTTGCTGCGGGTGTTCCCTATGTCATCGTCAACAGCGTTTCGGTAGTTTTGTACAAGAAATTAGGGGTAGACAATTCTCAAATTGCATTTTGGACAAGCCTCCTGTATCTTCCGTGGGTCATTAAAATGGCTTGGGGTCCGCTGGTTGATATTTACTCAACCAAGCGAAATTGGATTCTTTACACCCAATTCGCTATGGTGGTTTGCTTGAGTTGTTTGGCATTCGTTCTTCAAATGCCAAACTTCTTTGTGATATCCCTATTGGTTTTAACGATCGCCGCTTTTATCTCTGCCACCCAAGATACTGCAATTGATGGATTTTATATGCTGGCTCTAGATGAGGGAGCTCAAGCGTTTTTGTTGGCATTCGCTCCACGTTTTATCGCATCGCGATGATCTTTGGCTCTGGCCTGTTAGTGTTTGTAGCGGGGCAATTGGAGGTTTCTCTTAGGGACATTCCTTTAAGCTGGACGATCGCTTTTAGTTTGTCAGCCCTGGTTTTTGCCATGCTTCTTGTTTTTCATTGGCTATTCTTACCCTTTCCTCCTGACGATGCCAAACAGGCTGAAACGCCGCCCGTCGCAAATTTTTATTCCGAGGTGGTCAGAACTTATTTTCAGCAAAAGAGGATTTGGGCAATCGTCGCTTTTATTTTTATGTACCGAATTGGAGAAGCAATGCTGGTTAAGTTAGCACCTCCATTTCTGTTAGACGCAGTAGAGTCCGGTGGATTAGGTCTGTCAACGTCGCAAGTTGGGCTTGTCTATGGTACATTTGGTTCCCTATCGTTGACTCTTGGTGGAATCTTAGGTGGGTGGCTTGTATACCGTTATGGTGTAAAACAAAGTATGGTGCCGATGGCGTTAGCTTTGAATCTGCCACATCTGGTTTACGTCTATTTGGCTTATGTTCAGCCGTCTTTCAACTTGATCTATTCCCTGGTTGCGGTTGAGCAATTTGGTTATGGGTTGGGCACCGCCGCCTATAGTGTGTACTTCATGTACATTGCAAATGAGAATTACAAAACGTCCCATTTTGCCATTTCTACCGGAATTATGGCTTTGGGAATGATGCTACCTGGACTAATTAGTGGTTATGTTCAGGAAGCGTTGGGATATCAGCTATTTTTGTATTCGTATTTCTATTAACTATTCCGGGCATGGTGACGTTGTTTTTATTCCGTTGAAGGATGATAAGGCTTGATTGAATGAGCCTTCTAGTACCCTGTACGATCGACCTGGATAGAAGACAGCACTTCCTATTAGCATCAGCAGATTCTCCTGGTAGTGCACCACCCCAATCAGCACTTAAAGGGAAAGTATCTCTTCCGCTGTGGAAGGATGAATGCCAATTATCTGTAGCAACTCCTGTCTAGTTGCCTTTTAGCAAGAGCAATTGCCCCGGCTTGCACGATTTCTGCTGCATCATCACCCAGCATATGAATACCCACGATACGATCGCTCTTCCCATCTACGACTAGTTTAATCAACGCCTTTTGTTGATGTTCCATCAAGCTATACCGGAGTGGCACAAACTCTTTCCGGTAACACCGAACGGCATCCCCATACCGTTCCCTTGCCTGGGCTTCGGTCAATCCCACACTTGCAGCTTCGGGACGACTGAGAACAGCAGAAGGAATAAGATCGTAATCCAGATTATCTGTAAACTGAGCAAACATTGCATCCACAGCTAACCGCCCTTCAGCTTTAGCGACAGGGGTTAACTGCCTACGATTCGTACAGTCTCCGACTGCATAAATATGCGGTTGTGAGGTGCGGCTGTTTTTATCTACGACGATCGCCTTCTTGTCAAACTGCACCCCTGCTGTTTCTAGACCCAAATCTTCCAGTTTCGGCGCTCGTCCGATCGCACACAATGCTACATCTGCAACGATCTCTTTTGGACACTCCCTGTTAGATGTAGGCCTAATCCTTCAGATGTTTGTTTGATCTCATTCGCGGTTGTGTTGCAGAGACTTTGAATGCCCCGCTGCATGAACCCTTCTCGCGCAGCATTTTGTAAATCATCGTCAAAGCCTTCCAGAATGCAAGCTTCTCGGTTCATTAATGTGACATCACAACCAAACCCCTTCAAGATGCTGGCAAATTCAACACCGATATACCCACCACCGATAATAACGATGCGCTCAGGTAACTGTTCTAAATTCAACAGTTGATCAGACGTAATTGTTTGCTCAATTCCAGGAATGTTCGGCTTAATTGGCTTACCGCCAACGGCAATCAAAATTTTATCAGCCGTATATTTTTGACCAGCAACACTGAGTGTATGAGCATCCAGGAATTGGGTATGCCCCTTCAGCAACTGTACTCCAGCTTGTTGCAGCATCTGTTGTTGCACCTGGCGCAATCGCTCAAGTTCCTGATCCCGTTTGACTCGAAACTGCTGCCAGTGAAAATGGCTGGAGCATTTTCCCCAACCGTAATCGACAGGCTCCTGTAGTGTGGCTGCATAATCAGCAGCATAAACCATTAGCTTCTTAGGAATACAACCCCGATTAACACAGCACCCGCCCAAATGAGTTTGTTCTGCGATCGCTACTTTCGTACTGTATTGAGCGGCTTTTTCGCTGCTGCTAATCCTGCCGGTCCGGCACCAATAATGAATAAATCAAAGTTGTATGTCATGGTGAATGTCTTTGAAATTAAGGTATTGAGAATAGTTGCGCTTATGGCGCTACAGTTCGCTTTTGACTAACGAAGCCTAAACTGAATGGGTAAATGTTTGATAATGTATCATCAATAACTTTATGCGTCGTCTAACCCACGAGCGAGTTTACAAATACCTTTAAAGATCTACATTCACCCAAAGACAAGAATCCCCCAATTCACGAAAGGCGAGCTTTGGGAGGATTCATGTTCTTAACTGTCTCTTGGCGATAAGCACTAAAGACACTCTGTCTCTAATAGAAGTGAGGCCTACGAGATTTTTATCAGATACTTGTCAACTGCTCGCCTTCCGACGTCTGGTTTTGGCTGAAGCTTGGGTTCCAGTCTTAGCAGAAGGAGAAGCACTCCTACTTTGCTTCGCTTTTGTTCGACTTTCTGTTCTTGTCTTAGCAGCCGTTGTCGTTTTTGTTCCTCCTCCAGCAGACCTCCTTGATGACGCTGTCTTAGGTTGAGAAATTTTTGCCGTTGTGGCTTCAGGCCCCGCCGTTGACTTCCTTCTACGACGTGGTGCTGTTTTGGATGCAGCTGTTTCTGTTTGCTTATCAGAAGCTGAAGCGGATGCAGCAACACTGCTTTCTTCACTTTGCGCTTTCTTCGCTCTTCGGGTTCTGCCCTTCGCTGCCGTTCGTTTACCGGCGGGCAAATAGTTTTTAAGCGTTAGCGCACTGATCTTAATTCCCTGTTCAGTCAGCATCCCCGCCAAATCTACATAGTTGTAACCCTTATCTAAAGCCGCTCTAAGAGGCTCTCTCAATTGGTTTACTGCTTCACGCAAAGACAAATCTTCCTTAGGCTTTTCGGGCAACTCTTTTAGAAGCGATACTGCTAAACCAACCTTATCTTGTTTGACAGATGCAGTTCTACTAGATTTCCCGTTTGTCTTTGCCATTTCCATATTCCTATGTTCAATTCATCTTCACTATCTTATACCCCACCTAATGAATAGATGCACTATTTATTTGGTGTAATCAGTAAATTGCAGGCCGAGACAATGCCGACTGCTGCTTTATACAGCTTGCCTCTCCAGAGACGGCAACGAATTTGGCAGTAAAGGGAAATGCTTCAGCTATGAACAAGTTCTACTGTAAAAGTTGCTGGGGCAGCTAAAACCAGAAATTTATTCAGGTCAGAACCATGAAACCCGTTAAAGGTTCACAGCTAATTGCTTCTCTCTTAGTTGCAGCCTCTATTACAAGCATCGTGAATCACCTTGTTCATTTAGCAGAACCCAATGATACAACTTCAAAGCTTGTGAACAACGTGCATAGAACTTTTGAACCACCGCATAATGGATTGCCTAGACGGCTAGAAGGAGGAGGAACACGCTAAAAAGGCTGATAGCGTAGGGAGAAGAAAATGCCATTATCTTGTAAGGAGTCTCCCGAGTTGTTAACGTTAATTAGCTGAATTCCATAGTCGAGGCGTACAGTCAAAGCGGTACTGATTTGCCATCGTAATCCTATACCAAAACTTGCGATCGTTCCCGGATCAGGGTCGTCCTTGCGATTGTTCCATGCATTTCCGATTTCAAAAAAGGCGTTACTTGCAAAACTTGTGGGTTGTAAGTAAGCGGAATACGAAATTCAATGGAACCTAAAATCCCATTATCAGCGACCAACTGATTTTCCCGATATCCGCGTACTGTATTAATTCCACCTAGGCTAAATTGTTCAAGTGGAAGCAGAGAATCTGGTGTCAATTGGGCGGCAATTTGTGAAACCAGCAAAAGCCTTGGAGCTAACTGCTGTACCCATTGAAACTGTCCTAGCCATGCGAAGAAACGTCCGTCTGTGCCTGTATCATTAATGGTTGCATCAAAGGCGTTGATTCCAAAACTAAACTGCGATCGCGCTGCCAAAACTCGGTTTACATCTCTTCTTAACCAGTCCTGGGAGAATCGAATTACGGTTATTTTGGATTCACCATTGTCGGGTCCTTCTGAAAAAGAAAAGGGGATGTCGTCAAGAATATAGGTTTGACTACGACGAAGATCTAACGTGAGACCCAGTGCAAACTCTTGCCTGGGTGAGCGCACGATTGGCTGCCGAACTCCCACAGAAAATGATCTCGTTTCACTACGGATGCCTAAATCCTGAAATGGCGATTCAATAATTTCGCTGCTGTCATTGCTAAAGCGTAAGCTAACCGTGCCATTTTGAGGATTTACAGGCACTGTGTAACTAATGTCGTATAGATCTAGACCATCTGTCTTTCCAAAGGTGGCACTGAGGCGATCGCCAAACCCCAGCAAATTATCATGCTCTGCGAACACACTGCCCTGAATCGAACCAATACTGGGCGACTGGCTGTTGTTGATCTCAATCCCTGCATGAAACGGAGGGGCTTCTTTTACCTGAACACGAAGTATGTTGCGCCCAGGAGCGCTGCCTGCCGTCAACTCAGCATTAACTTGGGCAATCACCGGATCGATTTGCAGAAGTTGCAGTGATTCCTCCAAGCGTCGCTGATTTAAGGGTGGATGGGCAGCCAATGCTAGCCGTCGCCGCACATAGTTCTCTTTTAAGTGCCTTAAACCACTAACATCAATCCGTTCCAGTTCCCCTTCTACAACCTGAATTCGCACAATTTTCTGGCTTAGGGATTGGTTATTGGGCAAAAACGCACCAGAGGTGACGTAACCATTATCAACGTAAAGCTTAGTAATCTGAGAACGTAGCTCTAGCAAATCCTCAAACGTCAGTCCCTTATTTTCATGCTCCTTCTGCTCATACGCTTTGACCAGCTTTGTAATTTCGCTATGCAGGACCGTACTGCCAAGTACTTCAATCTTGTTGACCGGAAAGGGCTTTCCTGACGGTGGGAATGCCTGAGTTGGCAAGGGAGTATTCGGAATCTCCAAACTGGGGGGTGGGCTGGAAGCAGGTGGCTTGACGTTGCGACGTGGTGATGGAGATTCAGAGGGCTTTGGTATGGTTCGTTCAATGTTGTCTGGGGTGTTAGGGCGCAGGGGAGTACCCCGAGGTGTAGATTGAGCTAACGCATCATGCACCGGGGCGACTAAAGAAACGACAGTAGAGCTTAAAGCCGCTGTCCACTTAAGCATCTGTTGCACCCTTAAGAGTCTCCCAACTGGCTCGTTCAAGCCATATTATGTCGTAGTTTCTTAATTACCAAAAATATTTTGGGTTTTGTTACTCTTTTATAAACTTACTTGTCGGATCTTTGTTCTTCTGGCAAAACACACAAATCGTCCGACGATCGCCGTTACTAAAATTGTACTGTTTACTCTAAGCATTGCTGATTTGGCGCAGCCGCAGCTAGAAGATAATAGGCAGTTTACGATCGTTCTCAACTCATCAACACAAGCTTAACAAGGAGTATTGCAGAATTGTGCAATTATTCTAACCAGATTTTACAATCCATTTCACAGAAAATGTAAATGAATCCCTTATGCGTTTCCTTTAATTTATAAACATGCAGACGGTAATTCAAAACATGCTGTTTACAAAACACATTGCGTGTACGGCTTGAATTCTTACTGCAATAATCTACCGAATGAACAACAAGGAGAAGCTAATGTCTAACTCACTTATCCCTTCAATTGCTGTAAATAGCTCGGTCAATGATACGCTCAATAACGGCAGTGGTGGTGTTGAATGGTACGATTCCACAAACGCATACTATTACGAAGCATATCTCCTTTCCAATTCTACTCCTGGTGTTCCAGTTTCAATAAGTTTATCTTCCAATAGCTTTGACACCTGGCTGGGAGTCTTTGATCTTGATACCAACAAATATGTGGCAACCAATGACAACGGCGGCGGCGGGACAAACTCGGCATTGAGCTTTACACCAACCTACGGAGACAATTATGCGATCGTTGTTTCCAGTTCGGATTACAGCCACAATGCAACAGGAGGCTATAAATTGAGCGTGTTTGCTTAAAGAGCGGTGTTTCAAACTCAGGTAGTGTTTCAGATCCATTGTTTTCCTTTGTAGAGACATTACATGTAACGTCTTTACGGATATCACCCACAGATCTAGAACACCACCCAAACTCAGCAGTATTTTATGGAGCCGTAGCTCCCCGCTCCGGTTAATGCCGGAGCTTTTTGTTGATTGAAACTCTTAAAGCTTGCTCTGGCGATTGAAGACTCAATGTTCCAATATTGACAATCATATTGTCTTAAAGCAGCAAACTTTTAACTTTTCTATTTTTCTATTCTGTTTATGTAACGTTCTAAATTACGGATGAGCGAACACTAAAAATCATTTTCTCTAAACAAACTTAAGAGATATGGCATTCGCATGACCGCTATATATGCAAAGAACGACCGCGTCATCATTCTGAACTTAATACCCGGCATTACTATACGTGGAGGAAGTTAAAATGGTTCAAGTCTTACAAGCGAGTGAATCTTTGATTGACAAACTGCGTCAGAATAAACTTTCACAACATGAGATTATACCGCTGCTAACTCAATATCAAATGTTACCTCAGCTTCTACGGGAGAGTTTACTGGATGAAGCTGTTTCTCAATGGGAACGCTCTGCAGATAATTCATTCACAATCACCCAGGCAGAAACTGAAGTTGCCTATCGACGTTTCTGCGATCGCCACCAATTAACTTCAGAGCCAATGGTGCAATCTTGGCTAGCACGGCATAGAATGACCCGTGCCGATTTATTAGCGTTGGTAACACGCCAGCAGAAGATTGAAACGTTTAAACAATCAACGTGGGGGCGTGAAGTAAAGCCTTACTTCCTTAAGCGTAAAGGGCAACTGGATCAGGTAATCTACTCCCTTCTTCGCGTGCAGGAACTGGGGATTGCTCAGGAGCTTTATTTTCGTATTCAAGACGGTGAACAATCGTTTGCCGAGCTTGCTAAAGCTTACTCTCAAGGGCCAGAGGCGCAAACAGGCGGATTATGTGGACCTGTCGAACTGGGGGTATTGCCAACCTTATTCAAAAGCTTTTTAGCGATCGCGAAACCGGGACAATTAAGTGCCCCAATTCAACTAGGGAGTGGGCAGTACTAATTCGCTTGGAAGAACTGATTCCGGCTCAATTAGATGAGCCAATGCGACAACGTTTGTTAAATGAACTATTAGAGGGTTGGATAGCAGAACAAATGACCTACCAGACGGTTGCTTAATACTGCTCTGGCCTGGCAGTTTTCGGCAATTGCTCTGACGCAATAGAGCGATCGCCGGATCCTTTGCTTACAAACGTGTTGGCACAAAAGGGGAATGCATTTCTCAAGCCAAAATTTTATTGTTTGAACCAGAGTGCTACTGCTCACACCAACTCAGTTCAAACCAGGGAGTGCTATCAGATGCAAGTTCAAATGCCACCGACGACAACCGACGTCCGAGCCT
Organism: Kovacikia ellensis JS3; assembly: GCA_034541955.1. Lineage (GTDB taxonomy): Bacteria > Cyanobacteriota > Cyanobacteriia > Leptolyngbyales > Leptolyngbyaceae > Kovacikia. The sequence continues at coordinate 93,938 of JAVYJL010000002.1, forward strand.
TTCTTGCCGAATTACCCATCTTTTCGGAACTGCCCGATCGCCTAATAACAGAACTGGCTGCTAAATTGCAATTTCTACGCTACCGCCTAGGACAGGCAATTTTGTACAGGAATCGATGCCAACTCAAATTGCGATCCTTTATGAGGGCAACGCTCGATTGTTGGCGCGTGACCCTCGCACTCAGGAAACTACTACCCTGCAACGACTTCAACCAGGTGACATAATGGGCTGGGCTGGGTTGGTGCGCGGGGTTCCCTGCGAAACGATTACCGCATCCACCGACACCCTCTGTCTAGTTCTGCCTGCTGCTGATTTTAAGACGCTACTGGAACAGGAACCGACCTTTGCCACCATCTTTCAGAATCAACCTGCCCCAATCGAAGTGTTTGACCTGTTGGGAATAGAGCTGATGCGACGGGCAGATGGTAATACGGATTTGAAAAGGCTGACATTACAAAGCTTGGCAGAAACAACGATTCTAAATTTATCTGCAAAAAGGCGTCCTTGCATCTGCTGTCTGGCGATCGTACCTGGTTGGTGAGCCAAGATAATTTGGTTAATTTTCCACTCGGTAGCCAATTACTGCCTTACAGTGCAAAAGCTGATTTGGCAAATTCCGGGACCGTACGGCTAGTTGGAATTCCTAACAACTTATTTCTGCAACCAGAGCCATTTACATCAGCAATCACCGACTCCCCAAAGACCAATGCAATGTCCTGGGCATCAACCATCCCCTATGCTCCAGAGCTTCCTCCCCATTTCACGCCTGAAACGTCTTCCAAAAATGAACTCTATCCCTACATTGCAGGAAAAGGGAACCTCGATGCCCCATTAGCCTGTTTTCAAATGCTCGGACTGTTTTTGGGATTCCGTTTAGGCGCGACATGATTCGCAAAGTGTTGGTTAACCAGCGCGATCGTCTTTCAGAATTAGCAGGCACACAGAATTCCCGTCACGAAGGAACTCCAAAGCAATTTTCACTTCAGTTTTGTGGTGCAGTGGCAGAACTGATGGGGTTGAGTAGCCAATTGGTGAAAGTTCCTGCAAACGCTGTCTGTCGGCTGCAAACTCCAGCATTGATTCGTTGGCAAGATGGGTTTGCTGTGCTTTATAAGCTGACCGAAAACGAGGTAGTGTTGGCTGCTCCGGAGATCGGCATTTTACGCCAAAAGCCAACTGCTTTCGTAAAAGCCTGGGGTGCTGAAGGAGAGGTTTTGTTGTTAAAAACAACCAAGAATACTCCCCAGAAACGGTTTGGTTTACGCTGGTTCCTGCCATCAATTAAGCGTTACCGCAAAGTGCTGCTAGAAGTGCTGCTAGCTTCGATGATTGTGCAGATCTTTGGATTAGTGAATCCCCTTGCAACACAGATTATTTTTGATAAAGTTTTGGTTCAAAACAGTGCGGATACGCTGTCCGTAATGGGTGTTTTTCTGATTGGGGTTGCTGCCGTAGAAGCAGTGTTAAGCAGTTTACGGACTTACTTATTTGTCGATACGACCAACCGAATCGACCTTTCGTTAGGAAGCGAGATAATCAATCACCTTTTACGTTTGCCGCTGAGTTATTTTGAACGACGGCCCGTGGGAGAACTGGCGATCCGTATCAATGAAATGGAGAACATTCGACAGTTTCTTACCGGAACAGCGTTGACGGTGGTGCTGGATGCTGTGTTCTCAGTTGTATACCTGCTAGTAATGCTGTTTTACAGCCCAGTATTGACGTTAGTAGCATTAGCAACGGTGCCCCTATTTGCATTGTTAACGCTGTTTGCTTCTCCCCTGATTCGCCAGCAGGCACGCACAAAGGCAGAACGAAATGCGGCTACCCATTCCTATCTGGTTGAGGTACTGGCCGGAGTGCAAACCGTGAAAGCCCAAAATTTGGAGTTACGATCGCTGGCAATGGCAGGAACGCTATGCCCGCTATGTGAGTGCAGGGTTTAAGACTGTCATTACATCAGCAACAGCCGGATCGGTTAGTAGCTTTCTGGATAAGCTTTCTAGCTTGTTGGTATTGTGGGTAGGAGCCTATTTAGTTCTACAAGGATCCCTTACTTTAGGGCAGTTAGTTGCTTTCCGTATCTTGGCGGGCTATGTCACAAATCCCCTGCTGCGGCTCATTCAGCTTTGGCAAAGCTTTCAGGAAACCGCACTATCTCTAGAGCGATTGGGAGACATTATTGATGCAAATCAGGAAGCAGGCGAACCAGAAAACCACCATATTTTGATGCCACCCATTCATGGTGCGGTGAAATACAATAGTGTTGCGTTTGGTTTCGGCCAAAGTGGAACCTTACAACTAAGCAATATTAACCTCGATATTCCTGCTGGCACCTTTGTTGGCATTGTTGGTCAAAGTGGTTCTGGTAAAAGCACGTTGACTAAGCTGCTGCCTCGACTATATGACTTAAAATCAGGCCAAATTCTAATCGATGGTTACGACATCAGCAAGGTTGAACTCTATTCCCTGCGGCGACAAATCGGTATGGTGTTGCAGGACACGCTCCTGTTCGATGGCACCATTCGTGAAAACATTGCGCTCTCGAATCCCGATGCGGATGACGAACAGATTATTGCGGCTGCTAAAACTGCCTTTGCCCATGACTTCATCATGTCACTACCCGATGGCTACAACACTCGTGTTGGTGAGCGTGGTTCTGCCCTATCAGGCGGGCAGCGACAACGCATTGCGATCGCCCGCACCGTGCTACAAAATCCACAGCTATTGATTTTAGATGAAGCAACCAGCGCACTGGACTACAATGCCGAACGCCAGGTCTGCCTCAACCTCGCAGAAACCATGCGTGGGCGCACCTTCTTTTCATTACGCATCGATTGAATACCGTTCGCAATGCCGATGTGATCTTGCTGATGGATCAAGGCGCGATCGTCGAACGCGGTACCCATGCCGAGCTTATGGCATTGAAAGGACGATATTACTGCCTTTATCAGCAACAGGAAATGCACATTCAGGGGTAAAGGATAAAGGATGAAGGATAAAGGATGAAGGATAAAGACAGCTTCATTCCCCTCCCTCCTATCTCCTCACCCCTCAACCCTCCCTCCTATCTCCTCACCCCTCACCCCTCACTTCTCACCCCTCACCACCTACCACCAAAACTATGAACACTCAATTCGAACAATCGATCATCCTACAGCAATCACCAGTTTGGTCACGCAGTATTGTTTGGAGCATTATTGGTGTTGCCGCTTTAGCTACTGTTTGGGCATCGGTTTTCAAAATTGAAGAAGCAGTTCCAGCAACGGGCAAATTAGAACCGCAGGGAACGGTGAAGGAAATCAGAATTCCGGTGAATGGAGTCGTCAAAAGCATTGAAGTAAAAGATGGGCAGCACGTGAAAAGGGAGAAACGCTGATCCGTTTGGATGCAGCGACCGCCCAGGTTCAGGTTGCGTCTCTAACAAAGGTTAGGACGGAGCTGAAGCAGGAGAATGCGTTTTACCGATCGCAGCTCAACGGAAATATTTCAAGCGCCGAAACAATTCAGCAAATTGTCAAACTGCATTTACCGCCTGAGCTAGCAGCTCTGACCAAAAACCGAGCGGCTTTAATTGCTGAAAATCAACTCTACCAGGCTCAACTTCAGGGAACAAGCCAAGGGTTGAATCAAGCTCAACAGCTTCGTTTACAAGCAGATACCGCAGAGCTAAGTTCGCGGTTGTCGGTAGCTCACTTAGCGACTTCCCAGACAGAGAAACAGTTGCAGCAGAACCACATCAAGCTGGCAAGTTCAATGAAATTGTTGCAGGTGAATCAGGGGATTGTTCGTGATATGGAACCGATCGCCCGTGAAGGTGCTATTTCTAAAGTGCAACTGTTGAAGCAACAGCAGGATGTGGAATCGCGTCAGGCAGAGGTCAGCCAACTGGCGCAGGAGCAGCAACGTCTGCAGTTAGAGATTGCCCAGTCGCAAGAGAAAATGCAGAACTTAATTGCTCAGTCAAAACAGGATTTGCTAACTAAGATGGCAAACAATGAAAAGAACCTCGCTGAAATTGACAGCCAGTTGATGAAGGCGGTCGTTGAAAATAATCAGCGCATTGCGGACGTAGAAGGCAAATTAAGTCAGGCACAGCAAACGTTAGCCTACCAGGAATTGAAAGCCCCTGTGGATGGCACTATTTTTGAATTGAAGGCACATGCCGCCGGTTATGTCGCCGATCCCAATGAACCGATTCTGAAGATTGTTCCCCAGGATGCGCTGGTTGCCAAAGTGCAGATTGCCAACAAAGATATTGGATTCGTGCAGGAAGGGATGGAAGCCGATATTAAAATCGATTCGTTTCCTTACAGCGAGTTTGGCGACGTAAAAGGCAAGCTGGTTTGGATTGGTTCAGATGCACTGCCCCCGATCAACTGCAACCCTATTACAAGTTTCCTGCAAAGGTACAGATGCAGCAACAAACAATTCGGATAGATGGACGGGACGCTCCGCTTCAATCTGGTATGTCTGTCACAACTCATATCAAACTTCGAAAACGTACTATCATGAGCATCTTCACTGATGTTTTTGTGAAGAAACTAGAAGGACTACAGTTTGTTCGTTAACCTGTTGTATCCCTATAAAAATCGCCCTTTATAGGGATACCAATTGCCAATGTTTCTGCTAACGTGATGCGAGATGACTTCACTTTAGACAACGTTTAGTTGTTATTACACCGGAGTCAAACGAACGTGCTGATTCCCTCGCAGAGGAGGTCAAATGGTTAACTCAGCTCCAAGCACTCCTATCCGGGATGATGTGGTCATTCGGCCAGAGGCGCGAAAACCTGTAACCGATCCTACCTTGGGCATTTCAGTTTCAGTTAATCGAACGGGAACTCCGCGCCATCGCCTAGTTTCAATCGGCGATTCCCTAACCCACGGGTTTCAAAGCGGTGCCATCTTCAATACTGGGCTGTCCTACCCGGTGTTGATTGCTGAAGCCTTAGGCTGGAAATCATCGTTCCGCTACCCTACTTACAACGGTCCCGGTGATGGACTGCCGCTTAACCTCGAAAGTCTAGCTCGATCGCTGGAGCAGCGTTTTGGTGGCAACGTTGACGTTCTGGAACTTGTACCAACCCTTCTATTTTTGCGGGATTACTTAGACAAGATTGAGGATTATTGGGAACGAGGAGACGGTTCTCGCCCACCCGCTCAACAGAAAATCAACCATAATCTTGCCGTTTGTGGGTGGGACTTGCGAAACACCCTTTCCCGAACAGCGGAGATTTGCCAGAAAGTGCTGGATGCCAATCCACCAAAAGATGATTTTCTGCGGGAGGTTGTGGAGCATCACAATGAACGCGCTGCTATTCGAGTCTTAAACTCTGCCAGAGATGCATCCGGTCGATCACTAACTCCCCTTGAAGCTGCCGCTGCATTAGCCGCAGAAGGCACTTCAGAAACTGGTAGCGGCGACGGAATTGAAACCTTGATTGTGTTGATTGGAGCCAACAATGCATTAGGCAGTATTCTCACCTTCAAAGTCAAATGGACTGGGCCAGGCTATGACGACATGGATTTCAATGACCAGTACACGGTCTGGCGTCCCATTCACTTCAAGGCAGAGTTAGACAAAGTAGTTGCAGAAATCAAAAAATTCGTGCTCGCCATGTCATTATAGGCACCGTTCCCCATGTCACGATCGCTCCCTTTGCTCGGGGAGTCGCAACCAAGTTGGTACCGGGATCTCGCTATTTTCCCTACTACACCCTGCCGTGGATTAGCGATCAAGACTTTAACCCTAAACGAAACCCAAACCTGACGGGCGCAGATGCCCGGGCGATCGACAGTGCGATCGACCAATACAACGACTTCATTACGGATGCTGTACGTCAAGCCCGCCGTGAGGGACGGGACTGGTATTTGTTTGAAACAGCCGGTTTATTGGATCGCCTCGCTGCTCGCCGCTATCTTACAGACCCTGGTGCCCGTCAAGCTGGTGGGATGAGGTTGGAGGGCCGTACCCATTGCCACCAGAGCTGCAAGCACTGTCCCCAGCCCCCGATTCTCGCTTCTTCATCTCCAATTCAACGGGGCGGCGCGTTCAGGGAGGATTGTTCTCCCTTGATGGAATCCACCCTACTACAATCGGCTACGGCATCATGGCACAGGAATTTATTAAAGTGATGGAACTGGCAGGGGTCCATTTCTACGGAAACACAGGAAACACTCCCTACCCAGCCCAGTGAAGCTTGATTTCAATCGTCTCATAGCGCTAGATACGTTAATCAGCAAGCCGCCCCGTACTGTTGCCAGTGTGCTCGATCGCATTAGCTTCCTTGATAGTATGTTCAACCTGGTTAGCAGCATCACGATGTCTAGTTATTAACCTTAATGATTAGGTGAGAAGCTGCTCCAACGCATATAAAAGAGCGCTTCTTTGTGAAGTAAATTGCGTATCACTGCCTTAACTTTGCCAACAAAGTATCATCTTCCAAATTGAAGAATTAGGTAGTACCCAAATCGTAATGATTCTTGTTCATTTAACGGTGGAGTTTAGAGCGACTCATTATTACCTGGTTATAGCCGTTTTCACTTGCTCGACCCCGACTCTCCACTCCCGATTTCCTGGCCCATCGAAGGTTTACTCATCTGATTAATCGCTGTCGGTCCAAAAATTGGAGCCGCAACAAAATCATTTGCTGGAACCGGTCAATTAGTAAGTTCTTCTGATACGACCCGATTTCGCCCCTCCATTTTTGCCTGATAGAGTACCTGGTCTGCCCTACTAACGAGTTGAGTGGGTGAAGTTTGGGATGTAGGAATAGTGCAAACGGCCCCCATGCTAACCGTGACGTGGGGGCTAACTTGAGAAGAGCAATGGGAAATTTGCAAGTGCCTCATTTCGGACTGAATATCTACAGCAATCTCGGTCGCTCCTGAAAGCGGAGTATTCGGCAGAATGATGGCAAATTCTTCCCCGCCATAACGCGCAACTAAATCAGCAGGTCTTTTTGTTTTCGATCGCAAGACGGCTGCAATTTTAGACAGGCATTCATCACCAGCGGGATGCCCATACGCATCATTGTAGGATTTGAAAAATCAACATCAATCAAGATTAGGAAAGTGGCGATTGCGAACGCATCATCCGACGCCACTCCTGACCCAAACATTCATTGAAGGATCGGCGGTTAGCGACTTGGGTTAATTCATCGGTATGGGCAAGACGTTTGAGCACTTGATTTGCAGTTTCTGCTGCTTGTCGGGCTTGTTCCAAAGCAATATTCTTCTCCTCAAGCTCCTGGGTGCGCTCCTGCACCTTAAGCTCGAGGAGTTGGTTCACTGCATGAGTTCCTGCCAATTTCGGTAGGTACGGCTTAATAGCTCAGCCGTAGTGAATGCCAGTACTGGTGATACTGCAATTACCCACCAGCCTACTAAGAAAAAGCTGTAAGCGATTGCAAACGTGGCACCAAGGAGTATCGGAAATATAACAATCCCCACCAGAGGGAGCGCAACAACCATCCCAGAGTCGCTCCCAATCCAGCCCACAGTAAAAGCCAGATCCACTCCAGTGGGGCAGGTAATCCCTGTAGGAGAGGACGACCCTCCAAGGCACTGCTAATGATTTGTGCTGCAACATTGGCGTGAATTTCAACACCAGCCCAGGTACTCGCGCTGTCGATCGTATAGGGAGTGTAGAAACGATCGCCCCACAAACTATCCGCTTTCGCCCCTATTAAAATGATTTTGTTTTGAAACAACGAGTCTGGAACCCGACCCATTACAACATCAGTGAAGGTAACGGAAGGAATCCTCCCTGGAACCTGTAGAAAGTTTGATAAGGTTTGGTATCCTCCCGTATCAACCCGGACATACCCACCGACATCCCCTTCCAAGCGGCAAAATTTTGCTTTACCTAAATAGAGGCACGGATCGTTGGTCTTACGGCTGGGAGTGATGCCCTGCTGGCCAAGGTACATCAATGCTAGTTTCGCACCCAGTGATGGTGTATCCTTGCTGTGCTGCTGAATTGAGAGTAAATTACGGCGGACGATGCCATCCGTATCAAGCAGCAAATCATTAACCCCAATTTGATCGCGATCGCTCAAGATAGATGGAGGTGGAACAGCCGGACCACTTCCACCCCGATCGCTTTTGTAATCCCAATCAGGTTTGGAGTTGTTTCAAATACGTTTAATAATTTGGCATGCCCCGGTTCGATCGGTAAATCCCGGTAAAGGTCCAAGCCAATGGCGATCGGGCGGCTCCGCTTTAAACGATTCAGCAGTGCCGCCAATTGAGCATCCGAGAGGGGCCAACGCCCCGCCTGTTGAATATCAGGCTCAGAGATGGTTACAAGCACAATGGGCACACTTCTAGATTCGGCTGGACGCAAACGAAACCACTGATTCAGAAGTGTTAACTCTAAACACTGCAGCGCGCCAGACAAATGCAAGCTAATGGCTGCAAAAGTGACTCCAACTGTAATAAATCCTAAAGAGTGCCATTGCTTGAGGCGATTCATTTCAATGGGTCGAGTGAGTTGTCAAAGAGGGAACCGCAATATGAAGTAGCTCCTGTTGCGTCGTAATTCCATTTAATCCAGCAGTGCTCAGGAGGTGCGACCATAAAGCTTTACCATTTGGACTCGCCGCTTCCATTTGTTGTAAATCTAGAAACGTGTTGAAAGCTTCATACCAGCAACCAGATTGAGTATATAGTTTTATTCGCTGTTCGACGGTGGCATGAGCGAGTTGGTTGCGCAAATTAGCGGTGAGCGATTGCCGCTGAATCCAGCTTCCAACAACCCAATCTTCAGTACGCCGCTCAGGATTACATACCAGTGCCGCTGTCCAGTAATAGGGTTTGCCAGTCGCTAACGCAATAGTTGGTGGCAACGTGACTTTTAACAACCCAGCAGCCTTAACGGGTAGGTTCGTTTGATAAAGGCCCTCTTTCTCCTGGGTAAAGAGGCTGAACTCTAGCGTTTTCGCCGTTGTGTTGGGAACATAAATCCAGACCGTTGGATTGGCGTTGGACGTAAGCCCCACAAATTGAGTTGGGGCCATTGCGAGTAACGATTCTTGACTGTTGTGATTTTTAAGCAGCGCAATGAATGGGTTGGACGGGACCCACCCCTGCAGTTCCTTTCGGGGTGCCCCGACCTAGTGGCGAAGTGAATTGGGCATCAGAAGCCTGAATAAATACCCCATTTACGATGATGGTAAGCAAAACGTATATCCCAGCTAGCCATGATATTTGTCGCCCATTGAGTGGTCTCATTGCAGTGCCTCCAGATGATCCATTCTGTCCTGAATTTGACTCAATTCCAAGCTGCTCACAACCAGTTTCCAACTAAGATAAAAGGTGCCCAGTAAAAGGGATGAGCAAACTCCTGCGACTGAATTAAAACCAATTGGGCCTGCTGCACTGCCTGCGCTTTGCTCACGCCTGGTTGATTTAACGCTTTGTAAAATTCGGCTGTAAACGTGGCTGTAGACGCATCATTAACTGTCCAGAGTGTTGCCAGCGTACTACGGGCACCGGATCGAACCGCAATCCCCGCCATTCCCAAGGTTGCCCGGTTATCTCCTCTGGCCGTCTCACAGGCACTTAGAACCAGCAGTTCGATCGCGGTCGAATTTTTTAATGAGCGTTGATTCAATAATGCTTGCAAATCCTGAACCGTCAAACGCTCATCCCAAGTTTGGATATAGGTATCTCCTACGCTAGAGCTAAACTGACCATGAGTTGCCAGATGCACAACCGTAAACGGGCGCTTTTGTACTTGAACCCTTAGAGCATTGCTTGTGAAGGACTGATTCAACAACACCTGAGTTGGAACCTGACGACGAATCTGATCAACTTCCTGTTGTACGCCTGGTAAGGGAGATGTCCCAGCGACGGCTTCGCTCAAACCACCTACGAGAGCATGAATTCGTTCTTGCTGTAATTTTTGAGGGGCCAATAATTGTAGGCTAGGTGCCAGAGCAATCTGATACTGCTCAATCAAATAATGATTGCCATTGTGTAAGGCTGCCATCGGCAAACTACGCAGCGGACCATCCAACACGAAGACCAGCGTTTTAATCTGATGCTGTGCGAGAGCAGACGCAGCGGGCTGTATTAGCCAATCATAAATTCGTCGCGCCGCCACTAACCGTTCCCTAGCAAATGAGGTAGGGCGCAGAGATGCCTGCATTTGTTCAATTCCAGCTTCAATATTTGCCTGCGGGAGGGACGTTGCGTAATGCTGCAAAGGTTGACCTGGTAAGGAAAGAATGACTTCCAAACGATCGCGCAAAATAATTGGATAAAACACCGCAGCCGTCGGATCGATTTCGTCGATCGGTCTTGCTTCCGCATCCAAACACGCCTCTCGAAAAAGTTATTTAACTCTGCCAGTTGCAGGGATTCAATGACCTGACGGGCTTTGCTCAAGTTCTTCTGCGATGCATCGGGTTGTAGCAGTAGATCAACCAATTCTCGATAAACAGGTTCGACCTTATCTCGAAACGAGAATTGCACATCCTGGCCAATTGCAACCAGATCATTTCGCAACAGCTGAAGCGTATCAACTGCTTGGGTGTAGGCAGTCGTTGCCCCTGACACGTCGCCTTGCGCCTGCAAGATCTGCCCCATCTGCCATTGCCATTGATAAAGAATCTCCGGCACGTTCACGCCTCTTGCCAACTGCAATGCTGTCTGAGTCAGCCGTTTGGCATCAGCCCACTGATGATTTTGTTTATACAGTTGGCCCAATCGTCCGATCGCGTAGGCTTGGGCACGGCGATCGCCCATAATTTTTGCCTGCTGTGCTGCCGTTACCAGAAGTTGAGCAGCGTTGAGGGAGTCCTGAGTGCTCAGTGATGGAACTGGTTTTTGGTTTACGGATGATGGAGTACTAATCAGCGAGGCTAATTCGATTTGTGCATAAATGGTCAGTTGGCTAGACGGTAAGGCCTTTAGTTGGGATTCAATTTGGGAAATGAGAGCAGCGGTTTCGGTAGAACGATTGAGCTGTTGCAAAAGCTTGAGTTGGCGCAGTTGGGCAGAAAGCTTCAGGGGTCCGTCGATCGCTGCCGCCTTACTGAAATGGTCAAGAGCAACCTCCCATTGCTGTCGGGCAAATAAGGTATTACCCAGATGCAGATAGGCCGCTTGAATATCTGGGGCAGAGTTGATCTGTTGAGCAATGCTGAGGCTTTCTGCCAAGGTTGCTTGAGACGTTTCATAGTCCCCAACGAGCCGCAGCACATTCCCCAACGTCAGAAGTCCATTCGCTTTTAGCGAGGAATTGGGCTGCTGCCGCTGAGATGCCACAACGGTTTCCAGCAGAATTTTAGCGCGTCGGTAAAAGCCCAGTGCTTGCAGTGCTTTCGTCTGATTAAGTTGAGTACCAATCACACCCATTTGATTGCCAAGCTGACGGTAGATTGATTCTGCTTGTGACCAGCGTTCCAGCGCCATTTGGGGATTGCCCCGTTCAAGTTGTTGGTCTCCTTCCTGATTTAAAGTCTGGGCTTGTTTTAGGGTTGTTGGGGACTGTTGAGCGATCGTCTGAACAACGGGCAGACTACAGGCAAGCAGCAGACCCAGAAGACTGCAAAGAATAAAGCGGCATAGTCCCTTTTGATCCACCGCACCATCCAGTTGAACATATCAGCGCTGCTCCAACGAGTAGGATTGGCAGGTTTGAGTCACGATCGGTGAAAGGGCGCTCTCGGTATCTGCAACTAAAGCAACCGAGCCATCCCTATTTCTGATCCATGCGGTTGCTTCAACAATCGAAGTTTGAACGTTGAGTTTTGCAGGACTATGCCCTTCCTGCACGATGTTTTGAATGGACGCGCTTTTCCTCTCTGCGTCACTGCGTTTCTGCGGTTCCCCATCATCTGCCCAAACGATCGTCTGGTTCAATGCCTCTGTAGGATCGGGCGACAATCCCCCGCGACCAGTGATCACAAAACTATTGCGTTGCTGCTGGGCCGAACAGGTGTGGGCAATTTGATTGGTGGAGTCTGCAAATTCGCCGGGCAACTGAACTAATCCCCGGTTGGGATCGGCATTCAAGGTGGTAATCGTGACGCTGCCGTTGATGCCAAACTGGGAACTAGCCGTAATGTCACTGAAGGGAGTCAGTTTAGGCTGAAACTGTAACCCAAAGATCCCCTCGGCACTGATATTCACCTGCCCTCCATTGCCGGTAAAGGCGTTGGCACGAATGTCACTGTTTTCCTTGCGAACACCAACAATAAAGGCAGCGTTAATCTTGATGTTACCGCCATTGCCACCCGCTTGAGCAGTACCTGCACTGGCTGAGATTAAGCTATTGTGGCGCAGCAGCAGTAGATCGTTTGCTTGAATTTGAATATTGCCTCCTTGGGTACTCGCAGTTTCCGCAAAGATGGTTGCCTTATCCAGGTCCAATTGATTTGCTGACAGTTGAATGTCACCACCTTTTCCGCTGCCCCGACTATCGACCGTAATGCGCGCTCGATTTTGCATGAGCAGATTTCCAGTGGTGAGAAAAATACTGCCGCCGTTGCCCGAAGATTGCGGTCCTGTATTCGCAAACAGCCCGCTGGGTGCTCCCGAAATTGTCACCCGATCGCGTGCATTAACCGTTATACTGCCTGCGTTCCCTTTGCCTTCAGTCGTTGCCGATAGCTGACCTCCACTTGTCAATGCGATCGCTTTCGCCGTGACATAAATACTACCGCTGTGACCATTGGTAAATGTTGAGGCACTGAGTATTCCCCGATTGGCCACATTGAGGGTGTCTGTAGTCAGGTGAATATCTCCCCATTGCCCAGGTCTCCCCCTGGGCGAACCGGACTACCGCTGCCAGAGATAATGCCGCTGGACTCTCCGATGACGGTTACATCTTTTGCCTGAATTCGCACATCCCCACCCTGGCCTTTACCCCGAGTTTGGGCGCGAATTTGACCTCCTTCCAGAGTCAGGCGATCGCTTGTAACAGCAATTTCTCCAGCATTGCTAGCGGTTGTAGTTTCAGCGCTAATTGCAGAACGCTTGCCCACCGACAGGCTAGTAGTATTCAAACTGATGCGTCCGCCAGTGCCAGTACCGTTTGCTTCTGCCCCAATATGGGCGTTGTTTTGCAACGACACAGCACCTGCATCAATTTGAATGTTACCGCCATTGCCAATGCTGTTTGCGGTGGTGCGACTAAAGATCCCACTTTCCCGTGTTGCCGATCCGGCAATGACAAGGCTGCCCGGTTTGCCCTGTTTATTAAGGTTCAACCGGATGTTGCCCCCTGCCCGTTTGCCCCAAACTCTAGACTGCTGGAGATGTAACTGCCGTTGAGTAGTTCTAAGCCCGCTGCCTGAATATCGATCGTCCCGCCCTGTCGATTGATGCCATGAACGCTGTCGAAGCCAATACTCACATTGCTGGCAATACCAGTTCCGGGACTGTCCTTCTCAGCGGGTCGAACCCGAAACCCCTCCATGCTGATAGTATCCTTGGCACGAATGGTGATATTTCCCGCTCGCGTACCAATGCCCTCACCAAAGTGGTTTGCCAGAATCTCTGATCCATCTCGCATCACCAGAGATCCGGTGTTGATGGTGATATCGCCGCCATTACCCGTTGAGTAGAGGTCAGCCAGCGTAAAAATGGCGCTGGGAGTTCCCCGGTGCCAACACCTGAGAGTTTAATCGTGCCAGCCACATCAATGTGAATGTTGCCAGCGTTTCCTGCCGCCTTGTAATTGCTGATGCTGCGGACCTGGGCACCGTTGTTTAGGAATAGCGATCGGGCTGAAATTGCAATATCTCCAGCATTGCCTTTGCCATAGGTGCTGGTATCAATAAATTCTGTTGCAGTTAGATCTCCCACTGCGGAGATGGTTGCATTCCCGCTTTTACCGCCATCGCTGCCGGTGTCGATACTGTTTAACGTAACCGAGCCACCGGATGTAATCACGGCATTTCCGCTATCGCCAGTTTTATAGCTGTAGACAATGACATCCCCAACCCGCACATTCCCACCAGCAATGATTGTTGCGTCAGCTCCTTTACCCGTTGCAGCATCCGTGCGGATAGACCCTAAAGTAGCGTTGCCTGACGCTGCGATCGAAACTGCCCCGCCACCCCAAACTTGGCAGCATCCGTACTGGAGGCTATCAGATCCCCGGTAGAAAGGTCGCCATTTAAGGCAGTCAGCCGAATCAAACCCGCATTGCCAGCAGGTGTGCTGACATTGAGGGATTGCCCATTTGTTGTGATGGCACGATCGCTGGTGAAACTAATGACTCCAGATTGAGAGGCGATCGTCTGTGTGCTGATGCTGCCATCTCCTCCGCTGTTAACCGCACCACGCCGTTAGGTGCCACGGTCACACCTCCCTGCAATGTAATGCCGAGGTTAGGGACAAGCCCTGTTCCTGTGCTGCTGCCTAAAACAGTGCCGCTGTTGCTGGAGTAACGAAGGGCCGTTTGTCCCGCTCTCACAATTAATCCCGGCTGGCTATTGAGAACAACATCGTCTCCCACAAAAGGGGCAGCAGTATCCGGTGCAGTGATATTTACGTTGCCCTGGATCCGAACGTTGCCACCCGCCTCCACTACCAGCGATGCCCCGCTGTAATTCAGGGATAAATTGACATCGCCTGCAGAAGCAATGATTGGATCATACAAACTCTTGAAGGTTGCGAGGCCCCGGAAACCGAGTGAATTTGCACAGTGCCCTGACTCGTAAAACGGGCATCCCCGGAAATCGTGCCATCGCTAATCAGAGCAAGGGTGTTGCCCGCCTGAATCAGTGTTTGGGGATGGGACAATGCCAGGATATCCACCCCACGATCGCCCTGCATCGTCAAATTACGGCCTGCGATCGCCCGAAAGGAATTGGAGGTGCTATCGCGCACTTGAAGAGTGTCTTGCGCTTGCAGCGTTAAATCCCGTCCGGCTTGCAATGGCCCTGTAAATTCAAGCGATCGGCAGCAAGGGTTAAATCCTGCCCCACCATCAAATTGCCGCGATTACTGATGGTTGCTTGAAGTTGATGGCCGCCCCACTGTAACCCGATCGGAACAGAGATGGTCAGTAGATTGGGTGCGGTGGGATGGGTGGCGCTGAATTCGCTGCCATCTGATAACTTAATCGCTGATGCCGTCGTTGCCAAAAACGACCCGCGAATATCTAAACTGGCACCGGAGCCAAACACAATGCCATTGGGATTGATTAGAAACAGATTGGCATTGCCATTGACGCCCAGCCTGCCATTAATGTTGGAAGCATTTGGTCCTGTAACGCGGGTGAGGATATTGTCTACGCCTGGGACATTGAAGTAAACCGATTGCCCAGCTTCAACGTTGAAATCTCGAAAGCTGTGGAACAGATTTCCTCCATTAAGAGCACCGCCATCAATGGTGTGAATAGACCCTTTAGTAACAATTGTTGACGATCGAGGGCCTAGCGTTGAATCTGGAATTAGTTGAGCGGAACCGATACCCGGCTCAAGTGCAGCGACAATTATCGCAACAGGCCAAAAATATCGCTTCGCCGCACGCATAAAGAATTTGCACCAGTCCATCGTATACATCAAATATCTTGGGGCAACCAACTAGACACTGGAGAAGATCACGTATTTAAGGTGCCCCTGTCTCACCAAAAGAGACATTTGTAGCAGGGTCAGGGATCAGGGGTCAGGAGAAAACGGCCCCTAGCGGTATCAGTACTGCAAAATGTTCTAATCGTTACAGCTATGGCTATAAAAATTTAGGTCCCTCATCACAATTTGATGTCGGTTTGTGATGTGGCAATCCTGTCTGGGTTGTGAAAAAGGTTTCTAAGAGAAACTTTTTCACAAAGCCCATTATTTTCATAAATCATTTAGGACTGTTATATGCAGTCTATATATCAATTTGGAATGATAGGTTTTGGGCAGTCCGAAAACTGGTCAGCGGGATTTGAATATTCAAATAGGTCCCCATTTGGGAGGTTCATTATGGCTGAAGTGTTTATGAGTCCCACCTTTGCATTCTTTCGCAGAATTGGTAGAGGGATTAGAAGGATCGCTAAGAAAGCCGCACCAATCCTTCGTCGGGTTGCGAGAGTTATTAGTCCGATCGCCTCTAGAATCTCCTTCCCACAACGTCAGAAATAATCTTTATCCTTGGCAGAGTTAAGCCGAGGGCTACCTGTCAGTAGATGTCTTTGTACGGGCAGCATTGGCAGCCAGTCGATCGACTAATCCTGGCAGCAATAATTTTACCCAGGGAGTGGCTTTGCCTTTTATGGTCATGATGTGCTCCCGCTTCCGCCGTTCCATTGCCCAAACAATTTGGCGGGCACACTCGTCTACCGACATATTGCCCTTACTCTCATCCCGAGGACTTTGCCCTAATGCATTGCCGTCGGCACCTAAAGCCCGTTGCCGAATGTCGGTTGCCACAAATCCGGGAGATACTACGAGCACATCAACTCCGGTTCCTTGCAGTTCTATCCGGAGGGTATCAAAGAAGCCCTGCATGGCATGCTTGCTGGCGACGTATCCAGACCGGGTAGGGACAGCCGTTTTGCCACAAATGGAAGAGATTGCCACCAACAGACCTCGGCTCGCTTTCAAATGAGGCAGGGCAAAGTGACTGCAGTAAACAGCACCCAGATAATTCACCCGCATCACCTGCTCAAAATGGAGAGGTCTGTTACCTGATCAAACGTCGTCAGCATTGAGATTCCGGCATTGTTGACCGCGATATCAATTTGCCCAAACGCGGCGATCGCTTGCGCAACTAAGTGCTGGCAGTCCTCAGGACGTGTCACATCCGTAGCCACAGCGATCGCCGTTCCCCTGCGGCAATACAGGCTTCAGCAACGTCTTCTAGTGCCGCTTGCTGCCGTGCAGCTAAGACCAAATTTGCGCCTTGCTGCGCTAACATCACGGCAAGCGATCGTCCAATTCCAGCCGATGCCCCCGTTAAAACGATCGTCTGATGCATCAAGGTCATCGTGTTTGCTCCAAAATGTACAGCATTATGGAAATGTAACCCAAGGCACCATGAAAATTATCGCGAAGTTGCTGAAGCTGGTATCATCCACCACAACTTAAACCTGCACGACCCATACATTAACGCTTTCCACCAGACAAGTGAGGGACACTCCTATGCCCATTACCCATTACCCATTGCCCATTACCTATCGCCTATCGCCCATTGCCGAAAAGTGCAATTAGCTTATCTGTTTTCTGCAATAACATTGACACGAAAGGCAAAAACAGATCTGAGTAAACCATCTATATTAAACATTGCAGTACCCAAATCCTAATTGTTTTGGAGCAGCTAAACGTCTTCAGTAAGGGTTCTAACACCTATAAAAGGGAAATGTGACGGTATTTCCTTGACGTAAATTCACCCACAAAAGTAGATTTGATACCAATTCAAACCGATAATACGACATATGGAGAAAGAGGGCGAAGAGAGAGGAGCAGTAGGCAAGAGGCTTTTCCTATGACCTATTACTCAACGCCTATCACCTACATTATTCCAGGCGTGGCTCTAACGGTCGGTTTTGTCGTTTTACTCTGGTTACTGGCTTTTTACAAGAAGGTGCAGAGCCACTGCGATGGTGGAACTACAGGCAATCTGTTCAACTCTGTTTGGAGGCAGAAAAATTCGAAACGGATTGCTGCAAGAATCGTTTGTAATCAGGCGAGACTTAGAATTAGCTCTAGCTGATGATGTGGCGAGTTCAAAACGGGTTCTCCCCGATTGGCTACAAAAGATCGAAACGATTCATCACTCACTGGAAGAATTGAGTGATCATCTGTCATCCCCCTACCTTGACAATAATTTGCCGCTGGCCGTTCGCTATCTGCTCGATCAATGGCAAATAAACCATCCAACTATCAATGCTAAAATCCATTTGCCGATCAACTGGTGCCATGAATCAATTGAACAGAACCGAATCATTCTGACAACGATAGATGAACTGCTGCGTATAGTTTTGCTTCAATCCGCGATGCAAGTATCACTTATTGTTGATTTCAAGCAACAAGGACAACTGCATGAGCTAACGATTTTATTCTCCATACCAGGCACATTTGCACTTGCTCCTCAGAAACACAAAGAGGAACTGGCACATCTTCGGCAATCTTTTCAATTTTTCACTTCGGGAACCTGTTACCCTCAGAGAAAAGATTCAACATTGTCGTGGTACTTCCGTTGGAGAGTGAACCACAATTCGCTTAAACCTGGATTACTGTTTGAGAGGAAATGAGCATGGGCCGAGAAACACCTAAATCACCCAAACAAACCATTCTGGTTGTGGATGATCATGAGTCGGTTTTAGATGGAACAGTAAATGTGTTGAAGCGGAGTATCCAGATGCAGAGATTCAGGTCGCCCAAACTGGTCAGACTGCTCAAAAGCACCTGGAACATCGACAACCTGACCTGTTAGTGATGGATCTCTCAATACCTGAAACACCCGGAGCCACTGCTCGACCTGACACCGGAATTAAACTTCTTCGATCGCTCATGGAGCATTACCGGACACTCAACATTGTGGTTCAGAGTGCCCACGTACGAGCGCTCGTACGGCTCAAACCTGCGATTAGTGCCCATGAGGGGGATTTACGATCGCTGATAAAAGCTTACCGATGAGAGAAATGCTAACGAGAGTGGATTGGGCGATGAAGGGGTTAGTTTTTACGCCAAAAGAAATGCGAAGCGGATTGGAAGTAAAGCCAGAGTGGTTAGAAGTGTTGAAGTTGGCATTTCAGGAAGGGTTGCAAGATAAGGCGATCGCAGAGCGGATGAATGTTGCCGAGCGAACGGTGCGCCATTACTGGACTAAGATCCAGGATGCTTTGGGCGTTTACCCTGACGAAGGAAAGAATATTCGCATTCAAACTGAAATGCGGGCGAGGGAAGAAGGGTTGATTGATTAGGTGGCAGGTGACAGGTGGCAGGTGGTAGGGAAACGACAAGACGGATTTGGGAAAAAGTAAAAGAAGAAGCAGCTATCTGGCGGGTAGGAGCCTTACCGGGAATTGCGGTAATTGGACTGGTTGTGTTTGCTCGCCTTAGTGGCTCTCTTCAGGGGCTGGAATGGACAGCCCTGGATCAGTTTCTTCGTTGGCGTCCTGCCGAACCTGTCGATCACCGCATTATAATTGTTGGAATCAATGAAGCAGATATTCGTCGGATTGGTTCTTACCCCATTCCCGATCGAACGATTGCAGCATTACTGAGAAAATTGCAAGCCTATGAGCCTGCGGTGATCGGACTCGATATTTTTCGCGATCTTCCAGTTGAACCGGGTCATACGGATCTGGTCAAAGCATTTCAAACCATCAAAAATTTAACAGTTATTGATAAACTAGCCGATCGAACAAGTGTTGCGATTGGTCCGCCGCCCTCTCTGTCGCTTGGGCAAGTCGGTTTTGCAGATGCCATTTTTGATAGCGATGGTTATCTACGACGTAGCTTACTGGGTACATACGACGCTAAACAGAATTACCGATTTTCGTTAACCATTAAGCTCGCAGAAACCTATTTAGCAACTCAAGGTATTTCCTTAGAGAACGGCATTCGTGACCCAGGTGCCATGCGGTTTGGTAACACCGAACTGACGCGCTTCCGCTCTAATTCAGGGGTTATGTCAATACGAATGTTGAGGGCAATCAGATTCTAATCAACTTCCGCAGCGGATGGCATCCTTTTCGCTATCTCTCGCTCGACGATATTGAGGGCACCATTGACCCAAATTTGATTCGTGGGAACATCGTTTTAATTGGGGTCACGGCTCCCAGCGTCAAGGATGTGGTCAATTCAGCCGCGATCGTGAGCGATAACCCCGCTCTAATTTATGGTGTGGAAGTGCAAGCTCATGCGATTAGCCAGATCATCAACGCGGTGCTGGATCAGCGTCCGCTGCTAAAGGGTTGGTCGGACGGTTGGGAGTATGGATGGATTGTCGCCTGGGGATTTTGGGAATTAGCCTCGGACGGTTTCTACGATCGCCCCTCAAAATCCTTCTCAGCCTGACGGGTGCAAGCATTGCGCTGATCGCAATTAGCTATGGATTAATAATTTGGGGCTGGTGGGTTCCCGTTGTCCCGGCGCTGCTTGTATTAGTATTGAACGGCGCAGGATTGACTGCTTCCCTGTTCTATCGCTATGAGCAGGACTTGCGCACCCGTTTACAGGAGCGTCAGTTAATCATTGAGCACACCTTTAATGCCTTCACAACGGGCCTCTTCAAACGTTGGCACGCTTACTGAGCCAGGTTCAAGACCAAGAATTTCCCCTCAGAAATTCTCAACCGAGCTGCATCACCTCAATCGGGAGCTGCGAACGGTTTATGAATCTGTCAAACGTGAGGCATTGGTGCAGGACGGGCGTTTTTATTTGGGGCACAATCTAGAGTTAGATTTGCAGGCTCCCATCCACGAAATTCTCTACGAAGTCTACAGTGACGTAATGGAGCGAGACTTTCCCTGCTTTAAAACGCTGAAAGTAAACGTTGTCAAGTTTGAACCAATCAATGCCCAACGCTTAACAATTGAGCAAAAACGAGGGCTGTGCCGTTTCTTAGAAGAGGCCCTATGTAATGTGGGGAAACATGCGATCGGAGTAACCTGGCTTAACGTCACCTGTGTTTGCAGCCAGGGACAAAACATTATTCGTGTCATCGACAACGGCTTGGGAATTAATGCCGCTTCTAATTCTATTCACTTGAGCCGTGCTGAGAGCCTGGGTACCCAGCAGGCCAGAAATCTGGCAAAACAACTGGGCGGGAAGTTTCGCCGTTATCCTAACCTCCCCCAGGGAACAGCTTGTGAACTTAGCTGGTCCGTTGCTAAATTCTGGCTGTGGCAGTTCTGAGCCAAAATATTACAGTTTAACGTTATCTTTGACCAAGAAAATTGCTGAAATAGGCAAACAGCCTTTCCCGATTTGTCGGGTGATTTTACACCAAACGTCCTGTCTAACAAATTGGTTTTTCCCTATTCTTAAGAGCAGAACATCTACCCATCAATTGCTATGGCTCTACATCACCCCTTCCAAAATAAGCGTTGGATAAGCCCCTTCTTAAACAGTTGTGTTCTCACCCTCTTACTGACAGTTGCCCAATCTGCCTTAGCCGCTTACAACCCTCCTCCCCCTCTGGAACATCAGGCTCTCCGCACGGCAGCACGGGCAGAAGGGGCACCTGCAATGGCACTTCGGAAGCAATGCTCACCGCCCTCGCGCCTATTAGCCATACTGGACGCACAACCTCAACCCGTCCAACCTTTATCTGGTTTGCGTCTGGCGCAATATCTCAACCCGTAGAATTTAATCTGTACGAGTACACAACCAGTGGCAAAGTTAAACGACTCTACAAAACTCAATTGCCAAGTTCACAAGGCGTTATGAACGTCACTTTGCCTGAAACTGAACCAGAATTAGCAACTGGGCGACGTTATTTATGGCAAATTGCCCTGTTGTGTAATCCGAATCATCCATCTAATGATTTAGTTGCAGAAGCGACTATTGACGTTGCAGAAGCCCCGCCTAACTTGAAAACGGCTTTATCTGCAACGCCCGATCGCCTCAAAAGAGCGCAGCTTTATGCTGAATCCGGCTTTTGGTATGATGCGTTTGCACAAACGCTAGGCAATCCGCAAGCGAAAGCTTTCCAGTTAACGTTGCTGAAAGATTTAGACAAGTTGGAAACCTCCAACGATGTTAAGACAACCAATGAGCAGCGTGATCAACTCAAGCGGGTGATTGCGGTTGAAGAGAGAACGAATTAAGAAGGTTTGAGGAGCAACGGACGGAAAGCCGAGAAGCGCTTGGTGATATACACTGGCGATACGTTCAGACTGGCCGCTATTGCTTCTTCACAGAATAACGGCAACCAGTTTGCCTGTTCTGTCCGGTGCCTCAAGTACTTAAAGGACCCCAAAGGATGATATCAAAGGGTTGGTTCAAGTTGGGTTGGCAATTAGGATTGGTTGGGCTTTTAGGAGGGGAGGAGCGATCGCTACTGTACACTGTACAGTTGCTCAACCCATTCCTGATACCGCTCCCGATCGAAATCTTGGAACGACCTCTCAACCGTTCAATGCCCAGATTGACATTATTCGTGGCGGAACTCGTCCCAATAGCGGAGCCAACTTATTCCACAGCTTTCAAGAATTTAGTGTTCAGGCAGATCACGGAGTTTACTTTGCTAATCCGATCGGGGTTCAAAACATCCTGAGCCGAGTAACAGGAGGCAAACTATCCAACATTCAAGGGACAGTAGGAGTACTTGGGCCAGCCAATCTATTTCTAATCAACCCCAGCGGCATTATTTTTGGGCCGAATGCCGCATTGGATGTGCGGGGTTCATTTATTGCTACAACTGCGAATGCTATTCAGTTGGGACAAACAGGATTTTTAATGCGTCCGATCCTGCATCAAGTAATCTGTTGGCAGTCAATCCCTCAGCGCTTTTTTTCAATGCTCTACAAACTCAACCCATTACTAATCAGGCAAGGTTAGGAGTTGCGTATACAACCGGACAGTTCCTGCAAGGCCTGACGGTGTCAACAGGTCGCAGTTTGTTGCTGGTCGGTGGTGATGTGCGGCTAGAGGGTGGGATTATTCAAGCTCCAGGTGGACGAGTGGAACTGAGTGGCCTTTCAGGACCAGGGACGATCCGGCTGATACAGACGGGCGACACATTCCAGCTAAACATTCCAACAGATGCTTCCCTAGCAAACATCAGCTTAACCAGTTCAGCCACTAATCCATCCTCTCCATCCATCATTTATGTTGCGGCTGGAGGCGGTGGCAGCATCGCCGTTAATGCGTCTAATCTAGATATTTTAGGAGAGAGTTTTCTGCAAGCGGGTATTCAGGCTGGTTTAGGAAGCGCTACCAGCCGGGCAGGAGACATTACACTGAATGTAGCGAAGGCTTTCCAGGCTGCTGGCTTGGGTGGAGTTTTTAATGTCGTTCAATCAGAAGCAGTAGGCAATGCTGGAAATATCGTTGTTAACGCAGGTTCCCTCACTGTCACCAATGGAAGTTTAATAAACTCCGATACGTTCGGGCAGGGAGATGCGGGCAATGTCTCGATTAATGTCCGTGATGCTGCCACGTTTGAGGGAGTGGGTAGTGACGGATTAGCGAGTGGTGCAGGTAGTCAAGTAGCATCAACTGCTGTGGGAAAAGGAGGCAATCTTACCCTTTCCACAGGGTCCCTAAAAGTCACTAATGGAGCAGGATTGAACTCCCTCATCTTTGGTCAAGGAAATGCAGGCGATATTTCGATTACCGTCCGTGATGCTGCAACGTTTGATGGGGTCGGTAGC
This sequence comes from Kovacikia ellensis JS3, assembly GCA_034541955.1. GTDB lineage: Bacteria > Cyanobacteriota > Cyanobacteriia > Leptolyngbyales > Leptolyngbyaceae > Kovacikia. The sequence continues at coordinate 117,212 of JAVYJL010000002.1, forward strand.
AATAAAGTTTCATCCGGTGTGCAGAGTGAAATTACAGAATCGGCGGTTGGTCAGTCAGGAAAAATCACGATCGCTGCTGGAGCGCTATCGGTTACGGGTGGTGCTCAACTAAGCGCTAGCACATTTGGGCAAGGAAACGGGGGAGATGTAACCATCAACGTTCGAGATACGGTTAGATTGGATGGCTCCAGTCGCGAGGGTCGATTGAGTGGTATATCGAGTGAAGTGAGGCCGCGAGCCAGGGGTAAAGGAGGGAACATCAGCATCCATTCAGGTTCCCTTTTTGTCACAAATGGTGGATTGATTAGCACAGGAACTTTAGGACAAGGAGACGGCGGAAATATAATAATTAACGCCCGCGATACGATCGTTTTTGATGGCGTCAGCAGCAGCGGAGAATCGAGTGCCGCAGCAAGCCAGGTTGTTAGATTGAGCGCTGTTGGTAAGGCTGGCAATATCAAAATTGATACCCAATCATTGTTTATTACGGGTGGCGCACAAATTGCTGTTGGAACCTTCGGAGATGGCGATGGCGGAACTGTAACAATTAACGCCTCCAAAAGCATCTCGTTGGATGGCGCAGGCAGCAATAGAGCCTCTACTGGCCTATTCAGTAATGTGGAGAGAGGCTCGTTAGGTAAAGGAGGAGAGATCCAGGTAAGAACTCCTTTACTATCAATCGCCAACCTTGCCACATTAAGCTCTAATTCCTTTTCTCTTGGTAAAGCAGGTGATATCGTTGTTGATGCGGGTACCATTCAGTTGAATCATCAGGGGATAATCTCTACATCAACCACCTTAGGAGATGGCGGAAACATTACGCTTAACGCTCGCGATCTAATTCTTCTACGTCACAATAGCCAAATTTCCACGACAGTCACTAGTAGCTTTGAAGATCTCCTATTTGCCTTACTTTTGTTCGCCATCAAAGGAATCTCTAAAACTGTTGTTTCTGGTGATGGCGGCAACATTACGATTAATTCTCCTTTTGTCGTTGCTATTCCAAGTGAAAACAGTGACATTACTGCTAATGCATTTGGAGGAAGCGGTGGTAGAGTTAGTATTGCCACTAAAGGAATTTTTGGGTTGCAATTCCGTCCTGAGTTAACGCCTCTGAGCGACATTACCGCCAGCTCAGAGTTTGGAGCAAGTGGAATTGTCACCATCAACTCACCTAACAACAGCTTTCTGCAAAATAGTCTTATCCAGTTTCCTCAAACACTGATTGATACAACTCACTTGCTTACAAACAGTTGCATCGTTCGTAGAGGACAAAAAGCGGCAGTTTCACGATTACAGGTTCTGGTGGTTTACCTGATCGCCCGGATGACACTTCTGTTTCCCCCTTCCCCACAGGTGAGGTGAGGTCTGTTGAAAGGGATAGAGAACAAGCAGAGACGCAAAACTCATCTGGGCGACCCTGGAGAACTGGTGACCCGATCAAGGAACCGCAGGGTGTTTATCAGCTAACAACCGGCCAACTTGTGATGAGCCGCGAGTGCGGTTGGTAGCTCTAAATCCAACTCGTGCAGTTTCTGGCAACCAGAGTGGCACAATCATACCCTTCCGTTGTCCAATTTGGGCAGATAGATTGGCTTAAATCGTGAATGCATCTCTAGTTTATGTTTTCTATTCTGACTTGTAGAGATCAGAGAGGTGAACAGATGCGAGCGCATTACAAACAACTCATCTTCAATACTATATTCTGGTTGATTACTGAGATCGTTTTAGATTTAACAGGTTTGGGTGCGATCGCCAACTATGGTGAATACATTTTTGCTAATAAGGATGTAACCCTTAACAATTCTCCTGGCTTCATTGCCATGATCATTCTATAGGCAGCAATGATTGTTTTGAATCTTTAAAGCCAGTTGCCAATCATAACAAAAGGTGCCCAGTAGGCAGGATGGTTATATTGCTGGTCCTGAGCGCTAGTTCCTTCAATCAATGCTTTTGGGCTGCCTGGAGCGCTTCTGCCTTTGACATCGACGAATTTTGCAGTCTGGTATAAAAATCCGTTGCAATCTTAGCGGTAGCGGCATCATTGATAGACCATAGCGAGGCAAGAGCGCTTCTTGCCCCCGCCTGAACAGCCACTCCTGCCAAACCTAAGGCCGAGCGATCGTCCCCTGCCGCTGTCTCGCAAGCCGTCAGTGCTAGCAGCTCCAGTGGTTCTGTGTTTCGGGCGAAATCACGAATGACCTTGTCTAAATCATTCAAGGTGAGCTTCTGGTTTTCCCAGTGACAATAAAGGTGTCTTCTGGATCGACTCCAAACTCGCCATGAGTTGCGATGTGAATAATTGGATAAACCGTTTTGCTAAGTTCTTCTTGCAAACGATCGCGCGTGAAATCATCATCCAGAAGCTTTTTACTACCTGGTATTTTTCAACGCCTTCAATTTCGGCATCAACATTGGTAAGTGCCGGGAACTGTTGATTATCTATCGTTGCAGGGGTTGTTAAACCGAGTGCCAACACTCGCAGGTTTTCCCGATTCAGGGCTTTCGGATCGGTTAGTGTCAGGCTTGGGGTATTAGCGATCGCGTACTTCTGAATTAAAAATTGCTGTCCGTCATGCAAGGCCGCCATTGGCACGCTTCGCAAAATCCCATCTTGCACAAATACCAGGGTTTTGATCTTTGCCTGCTCCAAATCAGGGGCAAATGGACCGATGAACCAGCCATAAATCTGCTTTGCAATGGTTGGGTCGTAATCCTCGCGGTTGCGGAAGCCTTCCAACCCCTGTCGAAATTCATTAATCCTGTCAATTAAAGTTTGACGTTGGATATTTACCCAATTGAACTTTTTTGACCACCCGGAAGGCTAACAATCACCGCTGTCTGGTTCTCTAAAATAATGGTGTTAACCACTGCTGTAGAAGCATCCGCCACACGATCGGCCGTTTGCTGACTAACAGCAGTCAGAACGCAATCATTACCAAAATAGTTTTGCAGCTCTGCCAGTTTGAGAGAGTCAATAGTGTTCAAAATTGAGCTGAGCTTCTTGCTGTCTGTGGGTGTAGGTATTTGTTTGTTAGCCTGGGCTGGTTGCTCCTGATTCAATTGGAGGGCAACATATTCGCGGTAAATCGGATCAACGGTATCCCGAAAATCAAACTGCACATCGCGATTTGCGGTCAAAATGTCGCTGCGAATCGCTTCCAGAGTAGCAATTGCCCGTGCATAAGCAGCGATCGCCTCTGAAATTTCGCCCTGCGCTTTCAGAAGGCGTGCAGTTTGCCATTCCCATAAATAAAGACCGTCCTTCGCCCGTAAATTTTGGTCCGCTGCCAACCGCGCCTGTTGCGTCAACGACAATGCTTGGGCATAATCTTGGCGGCATTCATATACATGCCCTAACTCTCCTAAGGCAAACGATTCAGAGCGATGATCGCCAATATGCTGAGCGATCGCAACTGCTTGCTGAAGCAGGTTAACCGCTTTGGAGGACAATTCTGAATTGAGACAGCGGTTTTTGGGGAGTTGATTTCAGCAGGAGCCTGCAACAAATGGGTCAATTCAATAGCAGCAAACACTTTTGTTTGAGAATCGGGCAATTGATTCAGCAAGACTAGCGACCTTGTAAGCGATTCCTCCGAAGCAGAAAAGGCCTTTTTCCGGTAATAAGCCGGAATTGCATTCAGAAGTCCCCGTATTTGTGCCTGGGAATCGTTCTGGCTGCGAGCGAGATCAATACTCTGTTCAAACACCTTTAATGCCTTGGAGTCTGCATCCTGGGCACTGCGGGTAAATTGCGCGGCTCTGTTATTTGGACCCTGATTATCACCCGCCTGATTAGCAGCAAACGCCCGCCGATAATTCACCTTAGCCAAACTAACATATGCGTTGCCTAACGTATTGAGAGCCGAGAGGGTATAGGCTGGATTGTTGATTGCCTGCATAAGGGTTTGATTGCTTTACAGTAGCCAAATTGCTTCACTATAGTTGCCATAGAGGCGATAGGCATCTCCCAAACTGCCGATCGCTGCCATTTCTCCAGTCTGGTCTTTAGAAGAACGGGCAATTTCCAACGCACTGGAAGGCAAGCATTTGAGTTGAAACTCTCCCTTCCCATTCTCCAGTTTCGTGGGGATAGCGCCACATAAGAGGGCGCTCGCTTTCCGGGATTGTCCCAAACTGCTGTAGGTTTGCGCCTGTTCCGTTAACGTTCGTCCAATCTGTTTGACGTTCCCCAGTTGGCGATACACAGCCACTACCCTCTCCCACTCAGCGATCGACTGTTCATGCTGCCCCAGTTGGCGGTAAGCCCGTGCCAGGTTTTCCAGCACGATCGCCGCATTTGGAAGATTCTTTGCAGCTTGATAGCTAGCCAGTGCAGATTGCCAAAACGCGATCGCGCCTTGATAATCTCCGCTCGATAGCGCTCAACTCCCTGCTGCACCTGTTGAGCCGCATTTCCTAAGGACTGAGAACTGAGGACTGAGGGCTGAGGATTGAGCGATTTGAGCTTTAAATCTTGAGTGTTGAGTTCACCTTGCGCCTGCGTACTCCCTATGCCCTTATCCCTCTGTGCCCCATACCCTGTATTCTGCAAGCCTCTCCCCGGCTCCTGCCCCTGTCCCAACCATAAACAAATTGTGAGGCCGATTAAAAATAAACTTCCCAGGAACAAGCGCGTGTATGATTGGCGCTGTCGATTTGGCATCGGAGGCTCCAGAACTACTGCAACACAAGGTAGACGTGCCTAGAATGCTAACAGCTAGTGGGGGTATTACGTCCTTTCTTTAACGTTTTTTGCTCAATATTTTTGTCCAATAATTTATTGCCATCCTCATTCCAATAATCATTAAATGAATAAGCCACCGTACCAGAGTTAAAATCTCCTGAGCGTAAAACAAGAAAACGATTTACTAGCCCTATTGATTCATCTCAATGCTGACAGTATATCAATACTATGTCTAATGTCTTTTAATCGCATTGACAACCAAATTTGATGCCTTTAACAATCACGTAAACACGAGACTGATACTATATCTTGAATCTATTTTGTAATAGAATAAATATAGTTAAGCCTAAATCGATTGATTACCGAATCGGTTTTGCAAGAAGCTAACAAACAACCGAGTTTTAGCAGATAGGTGGCGGTTGATTGGGTAGATCACGCAAATCGAAATATTGGGAGGATTGTATTCAGGCAACACAATTTGCAGCCTATTCTGTTCCAATTCTCGCTCCACGATAAAGGTTGGGAGCAAGGTGATACCAAGCCCCTGAATTGCTGCTTCCCGCAATACCTCCCCATTATTTGAGCAGACAGCGCCCTGAACGGAGATAGAGTGTTCTCCATCCGGGCCAATCAGTAACCACTGGTTGACGGCTGCTAAATGACCATAATACAAGCAGGAATGTTGTCGAAGTTCCGATGGATGGAATGGCATTCCTCGATTTTTCAAGTAATTAGGTGCCGCACAGAGTATTCTTTGGGCTGGGGCGAGTTCGTGCACGATCAAACTGGCTGTGTCAGGAGGTGTTGCGATTCGTACTGTGACATCAAATCCGTCTTCGATCGGATCAATGAAGCGATCGTTTAAGGTCAGTTGCACGCGCAACTCCGGATATTGAATCAGAAAGTCTGCTAATGCCGGAGCCAAATGCATCGTGCCAAATGACATTGGTGCATTCACTCGCAGTGTTCCTTTCGGCTCCTCATGCAATTGAGATACGGCCTGCTCAGCTTCTTCCAGGTCAGCTAAGATCGCCACACATCGATCGTAGAATGCACGGCCTGTTTCTGTTGGGCTGACCTGCCGAGTACTGCGGTGTAGAAGTTGAACACCAAGTTCATTCTCTAAATTAATCACGAGCTTATTTACCGCCGATCGGGATACTCCCATTTGTCGTGCTGCTGCCGCAAAACCGTTAAAGGCAACGACCTGTGTAAACGCTCGAATCGATTCAAACTTATCCATAAACCGCTATTGTCATTCTGAGAGATACAGAGGGTGCTTCAAGTAATACATTGTCCCTTTCCAGGATTCAATTCATCATAATAATATTGACAAACGAAAACAACGAATCTGAAACAGCACCAGACGAGGCTCTTGCGCCAAATCGTTTATTAATACCAACCATTAATGGACAGGCAGATCTGCATTATTCGTGGGCAGGGTCATGCTACCGGGTGATTACCCTGTAGCATGATGTAGTATCCTTTCAAGTGACGCTACCGTTGGATGCAACTGCCTTTATTACGACAGTTTTCATTCAGTTCTGACCTTCTGCCTCACGTTTACCTGATATGCATCACCTGATATTGATCCATGCTGACGCTTAACCCGCCAACAACCAATACACCTGCGCTGGTTGTTTATGCTTTGTATAAGCAATATGGCGAAACGCCTGTTGTTCAAGATGTGAGTTTTACCCTGAATCCTGGTGAAGTTTTAGGCCTGCTGGGACCCAACGGCGCTGGCAAAACAACCATTGTCGGAATGCTCTATGGAGGAGTAGCCCCGATCGAGGGTTCGTGCAACTCGGCTCTATCCAGGTACAGAGCAACGGTCACACAGCGCGTTCCAAAATGGGGATTGTCACGCAGGAAGACAATCTAGACCCCGATTTTTCAGTGTTTGAGAATTTGCTCCACTTTGCTCATCATTACCGCCTCACCGGAAAAGCGGCGAGAAAGCGAGTTGGTGAACTGTTGGCAAAGGTGAATTTGGAAGAACATACCCAAAAACGAGTGGATGAACTCTCTGGAGGAATGAAGCGGCGTCTGGTGCTTGCTCGCGCCCTGATTAATCATCCCCATGTTGTGTTCCTGGACGAACCGACGACTGGCCTGGATCCCGATGCTCGACAAGAATTCTGGAAATTAGTCACTGATCTTAAACAACAGGGCTGCGGCGTTTTGCTGACAACTCACTATATGGATGAAGCACAACGTTTGTGTGATCGTCTCCTGTTGCTTCAGCAGGGTCAGGTGATTGACCAGGGGACTCCGTCTGAACTAATTGATCGCACCATTGGCAACGAAGTTGTTGAAATAGAAGGCGTTGAGGAAGCAACCCTCCAGGCTCTGGCAACCCAGTTCAATACCTGGTGTCGTCCGTTTGGGAGTGGGTACCTTGTAGCATTACCGATCGCGCATACCCCTCTGTGGGATCATCTGGTCGCGACTGAACCTCAACGCCTGACACGTCGCCACGCCAATCTTGAAGATGTGTTCCTTCGTTTAACAGGAAAAGTTTTGGAATGAAACGATTCTCCGCAACTCCTTGGGGAGTTTATTCAGTCTGGCATCGCCACGCTAAAGTCTATCAACGGACCTGGCTTGTCAACTTTCTCCCACCTGTCACCGAGCCAATTATGTACCTAATTGCCTTCGGCTTTGGGCTTTCTCCCCTTATTGGAGAAATTACCTATGCAGGGCAGCAAGTATCCTATCTCCGGTTCATTGCCCCTGCCATGATTGCGATCGGGGTTCTGTTCCAATCCTTCTTTGAAGGCGGCTACTCCAGTTTTATTCGGCTTAATTTTCAAAAAACCTGGCAAGCGTTACTAACCGCTCCCTTAAGCTTTACAGAAGTGTTTTTAGGGGATTGGCTTTGGGCAGCCACAAAAGGAATGATTGCAGGCAGTTTAACTGGACTGGTTGCCGTTATTTGGGGGCTTTATTCGCCACTCAATTTGTTACTCTCTTTGCCCTTCATGATACTGGGAAGCCTCCTCTTTGGAGCAATGGGCCTCTTCACCGCCGGAAGCGTCCGTCAAATTGATCAGATCAACATCCCTATTTTCCTGTTCATCATCCCAATGTTTACGCTGTGTGGCACGTATTTTCCCCGTGACACTCTGCCCTTGTTCCTACACGCGATCGCGACCGTTCTGCCCCTTTCATCCCTGATAGATCTCCTCCGGTGGAACTTGGGACTTCAACCTTATTGGTGGCTACAGATTCTTTGGCTCGTCACGTTGATGCTCATTTTTGTTAGCCTGGCTATTCGTAAAATTTACCCCAGCTAATTAAGTAGCTCCAAACCATTGCCTAAAGGACTGAGGACTGAGTGCTGAGAGGGTTAATACTCCATCCTCAGCACTCGGCGCTGTCTCAACCAGAAGTTACACGAAATCGGCTTGAATATTTGTCGCTTGTAGGGGCGGGTTTAGCATAGGAAAACCTTCATGAAGCAATGTTTGACAGCCAAACCCGCCCCTACACAACCTTATCTGCTTAACTGGATTTTATATTGAATTAAGACAGGTCCTACCATCAAACAATCAAATGGGCTTATTGAAGAAATTGACTTCGGCTGAAACCGACGATCGCGCTCGGTTTTTTCCAGTTCAAACACAGCCCTCTCTTGTGCTGGCTTGACTGCTTAAGGAGTTGAAGTGCTGAATCAATGACTTCTTGAGTGGAAACTTCATCAACAAATGAAGCAGTGTGAGTACAGCTATCACGGGTACAGTTAACACCACACACAGGACAGTTTAGCCGCCATGAAATAGCTGGACGATGACGCGATCGTGTAACGGGATCCGCCGTGATTAGATTGCCGCACCAGTAAATGCCGATCGTCGCTGTGCCCACTGCCCCTGCAACGTGGAGAGGACCTGTATCGTTTGAAATGACAACGCTACAGCGAGAAAGCAATCCCGTTAGACCATTAAGCGTGAGACATCCACACACATTCTGCGCCTGAAACTTCATGCTGTTAACAACGGACTGGCTCAGTTCTTGTTCTGCGGTTGTCCCAGTTACAACAACAACAGCGCCCTCTTCCGCCAAAGCATCTCCAACCTCTGCAAACTTTTCTACACTCCATCGGCGGCGAGGATCGCTAGCGCCAGGGTGAAGGACGATCAGCGGTTTGTCCGTTTCGGGGACAACCTGAAGTGATTCGCTCAGATCGCTTTCTGTTACAGCAATAGATGGCTCTAGACAGGAAGGAAGCGCTCCGACCAGCGCAACAACTTCCAGATAGCGGGAAATTTCCGATTGGTAGTAAATGTAGGGAATCCATCGGTCTAGAGGAGGCGCATCTGGCGTACATAGACCGATCGTGATTCTGGCACCAAGGTTTAAGGCAAATGGATTTGAATTACGTCCACCACCATGCATTTGAATAGCTAAATCAAAGTTTTCCTGCCGCATCGCCTCAAAAAAGCGGCCAGCTCATCAAGGTCTTGTCTTGTCTCACTTTCATTACCAATGCCGCCTTCTGGAATTACAACAATCCGATCAATTGGCGAGGGGCGTTGAGCCAAAATTGCTGATGCCAGTTTCTTGCCAGCAAGACGATTTCAGAATTTGGATAGGCTGAGCGGAGCGCAGTTAAAGCTGGCAGAGCGAAAATGAAATCTCCTACAGCATTCGCCCGCAGAATCGCAATTTTGCTAATATTTTGCTCAACCTGGTAGCACAACTGAGACAAGATAATAGCTCCGAAGGATGGATGTATGCAGTTGTAACAACTGAACTGCTTTGGTTTCATACATCTAGAGTAGTATTCGCAAGCAGTTATCTTTTTCTTAGCGCATATTATTCATTGGATATAACGCACCCTACATTATTTCAAAATATTTATGAACAAATGCGGTCTGAATCAATGGAAGAAACTCTAAATATAGCGATCGTAAATAAGCCTAAGAAATGTTTCGGCATTAATGAATAGGATTGTGGTTCTTCCAACCGCCAAATGCTTAGATTCTTTCCCAACTTGCCGGGATATAGTGCATTCAAAATAAAGAGAAACGATAAGTAAATCTTTATCTTTGACATAGCAACTCTCAATGAAGTCCCTAATTGATCTTTGCTACCTATACCGTTAAAGTAGTTTCAAGATAGATATTCGATTATCGCTTCTTTGGTAACGATAGATTTTTATCAATACCAAGGATGAATCAACTATCACCGACCGATGGCAGCGACTAGCTATCAGCCTGGTCGGTGATCCATATCCAGTTACTCACGGTCACTTTTGATTGCGCATTCCGCAGCCTGTAGTCCTCACTCTGTACTCTGTACCCGGATTAACAACTCTGGTTTATGCATCTAAAAGTTTCCGTGTGAGAGGGTATCCATTGCTTGATTTCGATCAGAATTTGAGGGTTTTAAGCATCTGTTTTTAGCCACCTTTTTAGCTATCTAAAAATATGAATGGCCATTGGGCTTATTTTGAACCTAAAAATTCTGTTGTTACACAACTCAGTTTGTAGTTCCGCAATCGGTTGTAAGACGCACTAGGGTTAGGAGATTCTATGTCTATTTTTTCAAATGTTTCTCGTCGTCGGTTTATTACGATCGCCGCTGCATCATCCAGTGCAGTGTTGTTAAAGGGTTGTCTGGGCAATCCACCAGAAACAACAACTGCAAGCCAATCATCAACTGCTGCAAGCCCAGTTGCAGACCTAAAGCCGGAAGCAACACCGGAAGTGAAGACCGTAAAGTTGGGCTATTTACCAATTGTTGAGGCAGCTCCACTGATTATTGCAAAAGAGAAAGGGTTGTTTGCAAAGTATGGGATGCCAGATGTCGATCTTTCTAAACAGGCAAACTGAAACCGGCACGTGACAACGTAAAAATTGGTTCTGCTGGGGGCGGAATTGATGGTGGACAGTGGCAAATGCCTATGCCCTACTTAATTTCAGAGGGCATCATTACTGACAACACAAAAGTACCGATGTATGTGTTGGCGCAGTTGAATACCCAGGGAAATGGAATTGCGATCGCCAACAAACATCTAGGCAAGGGATTATCAATTAAAGTTGCAGAACAGGTTGCCTTTTTGACAAATTGAAGTCGGAAGGATCTAAATTTAAGGCAGCATACACCTTCCCCAAAGCAAACCAGGAATTTTGGATTCGCTACTGGCTGGCTGGCAATGGTATTGACCCAGACGCAGAGGTGGAGCTGTTGACGGTGCCAACCGCTCAAACCGTTGCTGATATGAAGCGCGGCGCAATGGATGCGTTTAGCACAGGCGACCCCTGGCCCTACCGGATTGTGGCAGACAAAATTGGATTCATCTCAGCACTCACCGCAGAAATTTGGAAGAATCATCCAGAAGAATATCTAGCAATTCGGAAAGATTGGGTAGATAAGAATCCTAAAGCAACCAAAGCGATTTTGAAGGCACTAATGGAAGCCCAACAGTGGTGCGACAACTTTGACAATCGTAAGGAACTAGCGTCGATTCTATCAAAGCGTGAGTATTTCAATGTTTCGGAAGCAATTCTAATCGATCCACTCATGGGCAAATATAACCTGGGTGAACGCAGGGTTGATGACAAATCAATGGCTCCCTGTACTGGAAGGACGAAAAAGGCAGCGTGTCCTATCCCTATCAAAGCCATGACTTGTGGTTCCTGACAGAAAGCGTACGCTGGGGCTTCTTGCCAAAAGATACTCTGACAAAGGCAAAGGATTTGATCAAACAGGTCAACCGTGAGGACATCTGGCGGGAAGCTGCCAAAGAACTTGGGGTTACAGCAGCAGATATCCCAAGCAGTACCTCTCGCGGTGTTGAAGAATTCTTTGATGGCACGAAGTTTGACCCGGAGAATCCGCAAGCCTATCTAAATAGCTTAAAGATTAAGCGAGTTTAGCCATTGGTTTAACCATTGAATTGTTGTTGCGTTATCAGAATCAGTTGAAAGCATTGCTGCATTTTGGTTCAGCAGTCATTCGTCTAAAATTCACCTGGAGGATCTATCTATGACGATCGCCCGTAAGCGCTCACGCGAAACATTGTTGGGCTTTCCTTTCATCACTCGTTTGAAACTGAAGGAACGGTTTGGAGATTTATTGCCACCTTTGGTTGCGATCGCAATCTTTCTGGTGCTCTGGCAACTCTTTTCCTGGCTTCCCGGAGCAACGCTGCCTGGTCCAATTAAAGTTTTGCAAGAAACGTGGATTTTAATTTTGTACCCGTTTTATGACAAGGGTGATACAGATAAGGGGTTATTCTGGCAAGTGTTTGCCAGCTTACAGCGAGTTGCGATCGGGTATACTATTGCGGCGATTGTCGGAATCGGTCTAGGTATTTTGGTTGGATTGAATAAAACACTATCCAAAGCGCTCGATCCCATTTTTCAATTGCTACGAACGGTGCCTCCTCTGGCGTGGGTTCCGATCGCTCTGGCAGCCCTACAGAAGAACCAACCCGCAGCCCTATTTGTTATTTTTATTACCGCGGTGTGGCCAATTCTCATCAACACGGCGGTCGGCGTACGGCAAATTCCCCAGGACTACAACAACGTTGCTCGTGTACTGCGGCTATCGCGCAAAAGTATTTCTTTAAAGTGCTTTTCCCAGCAGCATTACCCTATATCTTCACCGGATTGCGCATTTCGATCGGTCTAGCATGGTTAGCCATTATTGCGGCTGAGATTGTGATGTCTGGAATTGTTGGTATTGGTTTCTTCATCTGGAATGCTTACCAAAATAACCAGGTAAGTGAAATTATTCTGGCACTGGTTTACATCGGCGTAGTCGGTCTCTTGCTCGATAAGTTGATGGCCTGGTTGCAAACCGTAATCCTGCCGGAAGGACAAAAGTAATACTAGGGACAAGAGAATTATGAATTGAGAATTATGAATTGAGAATTGCAGGTCGTGCTTACCTGAGTCTCTCATTCCCCATCCTCCACTCTTCATTCTTAATTCTTCATTCCCCATTCCCTACTCCCTACCTCCAATTCATTCACCTATGAATACCCTTGTTGCTGTTGAAAACCTTGAAAAAGTTTTTCCGTTAGCGAATGGCGATCGCTACATTGCCCTGAAAGGAATTGATCTGGAAATTCGTAAGGGTGAGTTTATCTCGCTCATTGGTCACTCTGGTTGCGGCAAGTCAACGCTGCTAAATATGATTGCGGGGCTAGATTTGCCTACCGATGGTGTCGTCCTGCTGGACGGTGAAACCATTCGCCGACCGGGACCCGACAAGATGGTGGTGTTTCAAAACTATTCGCTGCTTCCCTGGCTCACGGTGCGAGAAAACATTGCCTTGGCCGTGGATGAAGTCTTATCCCATTTACCGGATTCTGAAAGGCGAGAGGTTATTGAGCATCACATCGATTTGGTGGGATTGCGTCATGCCGCCGACAAGCCTCCTGCTCAATTATCCGGTGGAATGAAGCAGCGCGTTGCGATCGCCCGCGCCCTAGCAATTCGTCCCAAGCTGCTGTTGCTGGATGAGCCGTTTGGTGCGCTGGATGCCCTCACCCGTGGTAATTTGCAGGCACGCTTGATGCAAATCTGTGAGGAAAGCCACGTAACGGCGGTAATGGTGACCCACGATGTTGATGAGGCGTTGCTGCTGAGTGATCGCGTGGTCATGCTAACCAATGGCCCAGAGTCTAACATTGGGCAAATCATGGAGGTAGATATTCCCCGACCCCGCAAGCGGCTAGAAGTGGTCAACCATCCTAGCTACTACTCCATGCGGAGTGAAATTATCTACTTCCTGAATCAGCAGAAGCGGATTAAGCAATTGCGATCGCGCAAAAAGCCAGCCATTGCTCGTCACGGTTTAGAAAAAGTCAATTTAGAAATCGGGTTTGTGCCGCTGACTGCCTGTGCACCGCTTGCTGTAGCCAAAGAGAAGGGCTTTTTCACCCACCATGGGTTAGATGAAGTGCATCTTGTGCGCGAATCGAGCTGGCGTGGGATTCAGGATGGAATTGCCGGGGGTATCTAGATGCTGCCCAAATGCCATCGGGAATGCCCATCTGGTTAACCTTGGGGGAGTGGATGGACGGTCATTGCCAACCGTCAGTGCATTGACAATGACCCGTAATGGAAATGCAATCACCCTCGATAAGCGCTTTTACGACCAGGGAATTCACACCCTGCAAGACCTCAAGCGGATGTTGCTGGAAAGTCAGAATAAGCAGCATGTGTTTGGCGTCGTTCATCCAGCCTCAATGCACAATCTGTTGCTGCGCTACTGGCTCGCAGCGGGCGGGATTGATCCCGATCGCAGTGTCCAACTTGACACAATTCCCCCGCACAAATGATTGCCAATTTGCAGGCGGGGAACATTGATGGATTCTGTGTTGGCGAACCCTGGAACGTGCGGGCAGCAGTTGAGGGCATCGGTTATACGATCGCAACTGACCTGGAAGTATGGGATGGGCATCCGGGTAAAGTTTTGGGTGTGCGAGAAGATTGGGCACAGGCCTATCCCAACACGCACATCGCGCTGGTGAAAGCCCTTTAGAGGCATGCCGCTATTGTGCTGATGAAGCAAACCAGGAAGAAATTCGTGAAATTCTGTCCCGTCGTGAGTACCTGGGAACCGACCTGCAATACATTTACTTGGGCGACCCCAACCCGCATGTATGCAGTCTTCATCCCTCACCAAAGGAGTATGCGCATCACCAATTTTATGGTCAGGGGGTGAATCGTCCTAGCCGAACCGAGCATTTGTGGATCATGACGCAAATGGCGCGGTGGGGCGATGTTCCCTTTCCGCGCAACTGGGTTGAAATTCTAGAACGGGTTTGCCGGGTTAGCGTCTTCAGCACAGCCGCACGGGAATTAAGCCTGTCCGATATTACCTACAGCCGAGGGGCGATTCAGTTGTTCGACGGCACAACCTTTAATGCCGACGATCCGATCGCCTATCTCAATAATTTGAAAATCAAGCATGACATCTACATGGCGGACGTAGCGTTAGCGAATTCCATAGCCTAATCTGCTCAAGTCAGGCTGAGCATTATTGCTCTTACATTGCTGAACGCTACGTTGATTTGGCTAACCATTCAAGACATGAGGACTATGCAGAACATGAAAAAATTATCTGCGGCTAACTTCTCGTTTCACCAGGCAAACGAAGGAGCAGGAACAGCATCTTTACGGCAGGAAGTGCTACCGACTCGCTCATCTACAGCGCACGATCGCCCAGCACTGCAACACCGAATTCTCTAACTAACTTTTTGGTGGTTGATGGGGTCTCTAAGGTTTATCCCACTCCCAAAGGTGACTACGTCGTTTTACAGGACGTCAACTTAACCGTTCAAGAAGGCGAGTTCGTTTGCGTTATCGGCCATTCAGGTTGCGGTAAAACCACACTCCTCAATATGGTGGCGGGCTTTTCACACCCAACCGATGGACTTGTAACGCTCCACGGTAAACGGATTACGGAGCCTGGTCCCGATCGTATGGTAGTATTTCAGGGGTACGCACTGTTGCCCTGGCTTACCGCGTACGAAAACATTTACCTGGCGGTCGATTCGGTGCATCCCAACAAACCGGAAGCAGAAAAGAAGCAAATCGTCCGGGAACACCTGACAATGGTGGGGCTGGCGGATTCCGCCCACAAACAGCCAGGGCAACTTTCGGGTGGAATGCGCCAACGGGTATCCATTGCGCGCGCTTTGGCAATTCGTCCAGAGGTGTTGATTTTGGATGAACCATTTGGTGCCCTCGACGCGATTACGAAGGAGGAATTGCAGGTTGAGTTGCTGAAGATCTGGAACGATCATCGGTGTACCGTTTTGATGATCACTCATGACATCGATGAAGCGTTGTTTTTGGCCGATCGCTTGGTCATGATGACGAATGGCCCGTCTGCAAAGATTGAGAGGTATTAGAAATCCCATTTCCGCGACCCCGCGATCGCGATCGCATCATGGAAGATCCTGAATTTTATAAATTGCGGAACTATATCCTAGACTATCTCTATAACCGCTTTGCTCACGATGATGATCAGTGAAATTAGTCAATTGGATCAATCACTGTCGTTTTTTTGCGATCGCGCGGGTGCATTAGGTACGATGCACCGAAAGGAACAGGTAATGGCTCCTATCTTAGAAAAGGAGCTTGGCATTCAGCTTGTCGTTCCATCGTTGGATACCGATGAGTTTGGCACCTTCACCCGCGACATCAAACGTCCTGGCGATCAGCTCAATGCTGCTAGGCTCAAAGCTGAGAAAGCGATGGCATTAACAGGGGTGACGTTGGGTTTTGCTAGCGAGGGTAGCTTTGGGCCTCATCCATCGCTGCCCTTTCTGGCCTGCAATCGCGAAATTGTGCTGTTAGTCGATCACAGCAATGGCCTGGAAATTGTCGGTGAAACCATTTCAACCGAAACGAACTATGCCTATCAAGACGCGACCGATTTGAAGGACGCTCTCGCCTTCGCCCAAAAGATTGGCTTTCCCACCCACGGATTAGTGGTGATGTCTGATGTCCAACCAACGCAGTCATCTCATATCTTCAAGGGCATCACTGATGAAACTCAATTGATTGAGACGGTGGACTGGTTATTGAAAAGAATGGGCACGTCCACCTGGAAACCGATATGCGAGCGATGCACAATCCCACACGCATGAAGGTTATCGTTCAAGCAACGCACGATCTCATTCGTCGGGTTATTCACTGCTGCCCTCGGTGTGGCTGTCCTGGGTTCTCTCCTGTTGATTACAAAGCTGGATTACCCTGTAGCCTGTGTGGATTTCCTACACAACTAACGTTATCTGTTATCTATCAATGCAGAACGTGCAGTTTCAGCAATGTAACGTATTACCCCGATGGGCAGGAGTTTGCGGATCCAGCCCAATGTCCATACTGCAATCCTTGATCCTTCAGCGAGAATAGGTAGTTAGAAGATCGACGATCGCGCTACTCAATCTCTCTGGCTCAATGGGTTTAGTCAAATGCATTTGAAAGCCTGCGGCGATAGCTTGTTGCTGGTTAATTTCTCCTGCATAGGCGGTCAGGGCGATCGCTGGAATAGTTCCCCGCTGCTCTGGCGGTAAGCGTCTCACCTGCCGCATCAGCATATAGCCATCAATATCAGGCATTCCAATATCAAAAATCAGTACCTGTGGTGCAAATGCTTCTAATTGGTGCAAAACCTCGGTTGTAGAAGCGACAACTTGCACTTCTGCTCCGGCCTGTTCCAAAATAAATTGAATGAGATCTCGAATATCGGCATCATCATCGATCGCCAAAATGCGTAATCCATTCAAGTTTCCAGAGGATGGAGATTGATCGTTTGGCTCACTCCTAGTTGGAATTGGCATCATCGGAAGTTGAACGGTAAAGGTTGCCCCTAATCCCTCACCAGGACTTTCTGCATAAACGGTTCCGCCATGCAGCTCGGTAATGTGTCGCACGATCGCTAAACCCAAGCCCAAGCCACCAAACTTGCGCGTTGTTGTGCCATCTTCCTGACGAAAGTAGTCAAATACGTAGGGTAAAAACTTCTGACTGATTCCTTTTCCACTATCTTTAACTTGAATCTGCGCATAATGCGCCATTGGTTCTTGGTTATTTGCTTTTAGTTGTTTATTCTCAATTAATTTTGATTGATTTTCTACAGATGCTGTTCGACAACTGGCTGGAGATAGATGAATTTCGACGGTTCCTCCGTGTTGTGTAAATTTCACAGCATTGCTCAATAAGTTCCAGACGACTTGCTGTAAACGAGCTGCATCCCCCATTACTCGATCGTCATCAAGGCTAAATACTTTTTGAATGTGAATCCCCTTTGTTTCAACAGCAAGCCTTACCGTTTCCAATGCCGCTTCAATGATGCTGGTAAGCCTGACGGGTGATGTATTTAGCACAAGCTTGCCACGCAAAATTCGGGAAATATCGAGTAAATCTTCAATCAATTGCGTTTGTAGTTTAGCGTTGCGTTCAATGGTGTTTAACGCCTGCTGTGTTTTTTGTTCATCCAGTTTTTGCGTCTGCAACAGTTTTGACCAGCCCAAAATTGGATTTAGCGGCGATCGTAATTCGTGGGACAGCACCGCAAGAAACTCATCCTTAATCCGATTGGCGGTTTCTGCTTCTTCTCGTGCGACTTTTTCCCGTGCTAAAAGCTGTTCGCGTTCGGTTTCTGCCTGTTTGCGATCGGTAATATCTATAAACAAGCCATCCCAAACTTCTCCATGCTCGGTAGGCTGTGGACGAGAACGGCCTTGAATCCACTTAACGTTTCCTGAAGGGGTAATCAGCCGTCCTTCCCATTGCCACACGAAGGAGTTTTCAACCGCGATCGCCACTGACTCTCGAAAGGATGGCAGATCGTCGGAATGAATCAACTCGAAGAAGGAACTTTTATCTTGGAGAATACGTTCTGGTTCTAATTCAACTAATTCACGGCAACCAGAGCTGACATAGGTAAAGGTCTCGTCACCATCAGCGCAAGGGGCATAACGATACACCATTCCGGGCATATTGCTAACCAGCACTTGAAACCGAGCTTCACTTTGACGTAGTGCCTCCTCTGCCTGCTTTTGGTCATGAATATCCGTATCCATGCCAATCCACTCCCGCACAGAACCATCTTCGTTTAATAGCGGAACGGCGCGAGCCAGGATGTGGCGATACTGCTGACTAGGAGCATGCCAGAGCCGTCCCTCCACTTCGTAGAAGGAACGTTCTGCCAGCGCCTGCCGCCACCGGACGTTTAGTGCATCACGATCAGCGGGATGAAACATCTCTAGCCAGCCCCATCCGGCATAGTCTTCCCATCGTTGGCCTGTGTAAACCTCCCAGGAAGGCTGTGGACAGACAAAGCCACCTTCAGCATTCGTTGTCCATATTACGGCAGTTGTCGTCGCTACAAGTGAGCGGTAACGTTCCTCGCTGGTTCGCAGTGCAATCTCTGCCTGTTTGCGTTCACTAATGTCCCAGGCGATACCGAGGCAACCGGGATTTCCTTCAGCATCATGGGTCAAATTTGCCCAGATCTCTAAATCCACCATCCGTCCATCTTTACGCTGATGCTGGGCTTCAAATCCATTTAGGGATTGTCCATCCAGCACAATTTGCAAACTGGCAAGAAATTCCTGCGAACGATGGGGAACTGTGGGCATAAATCGCCCGATCGCTTCTTCTGCAGTCCAACCAAAAATCTGTTCAGCGGCGCGATTCCATAACTTGACAATGCCTTGCGGATTGAAGAACGCAATGGCAACGGGGCAGGCATCTAGCAAAGTTTGCAGCGTCTGGTTTGTGCGTTGAAGCATGGCTTCTGCATGCTTACGATCCGTGATGTCAGTGACGAGAATGGAAACTCCCGCAGCACAGGGATAGACCCGGTTCTCAAACCATCGTTGCCAGGAGGGATAGAAGTACTCAAACTGAACTATTTCCTGCTCCGCCACTGCCCGATGGACTTCACTATAAAATTGACTGTCAACGGTATCTGGGAAAAGCTCCCAGATGCACTTGCCCAAGAGTTCTTCTCTGGTTTTACCGACAACGTCAAGCACGCGATCGCTGACATAAACATAGCGCCACTCACGATCAAGCACTAAAAACTGATCGTTAATACTGGCTAATACGGTTTCGAGTTGAGCACTTGCCGCCTGCACTTCAGCATGAAGTACGCGCTCTCGGCGAATCGACTCCTGTTGTGTGGCTTCTAATCGCTTCTGCTCACTCCGGTCTAAAACAAACCCTGTAACCGTTGCATCCCCAGTCATGACAGCCCCATGTAAAACAGAAACACGCACTCCATCCTTGCGAATGTACTCCTTCTCAAACGGCGTACAGGCTCCGGTGGAACGTAATTCCTGTACTGCTTTCTCACTGTTCTCCAGGGATTCCGGTGGTGTTATCCTCCGCCAATCTAATCGACCCGCCCGTAAATCTTCCTGAGTGTAGCCAACCAACTGTAGAAAATTATGATTGGCATCCAAGATAGCTCCATCTAATTCAGCGACGACTGTTCCAATAATGTTGGACTCTGCCAGGCAGCCAAAGCGGGCTTCACTTTCTCTCAGAGATCTTAAATTGGCTTCCGCTTTTCGTTGTGCCGATCGCTGGGAGGCATTCAGCGAATTAATCAGGAGTGCTGCCATCACAAACACGCCCAGCCGTACTATCGTTCCCAGGTCAGAAAGACTCAGCGAATGAATTGGCTCAAGCAAAAAATAATTAATTGCAAATGTCGATAAAACTGTTGTAGCCATCCCTGGCCCCAAACCGCCATACCAGGCGCTGACAATCACGGCAACAAAAATAGCGGAGTTGGCGTTGGCGCAAGATAGGAACTTAACAAAAGGGTCGTTCCTAAGGCCAAAGCAACGGACAGCACTGCTACACCGTACTGCAACAATTGGGGTAAAACCGTTGACCGTACTCGACTATCCATCCAAAATCCTGAACCACCCTCAGCCATTACGTTCTAACACTCCACGTCTGGAAAATAAATTCTCCTGAAAGGCGATGTGGTTGGACAATGGACTCCAAAAATTCCAGGTACGTAAAACGCTAACGTCGGGTTGCTTCAGCACGACCGCTTCTTTTGGCTATAAGAACAGGTAGTTCGACAGGTTTGAAGTATGAATTTGCTCTAACTGATTATCTGTCATTGGGCAGAATGACCTATCTATCCTGTGGCAGAACCTTGTTTCAGCAGCTTAAAGCGTAATTTCAAGTTACTAGGAGTAATCTCTTTCTAAAGTAGGAGGTACAAGCTTCAGGGATGAGAAAGAATTGGCAAAGCATTCATTTTAATACTTCCATACAAATATTCCATACAATAGTTTTTCCTGTGTGTGCCTTACCAGCCTTTCGCATTCTTGTAGTAGACGACCTCAGCGATAATTTATTTCTGCTGCAAACTATTTTGGAAGCAGAGGGATATCAAGTTGACACAGCCGAAGATGGGAGTTCAGCTCTTGCAAAAGTAGAGAATTCCCCACCCGATCTGATTCTGATGGATGTGATGATGCCGGATATGAACGGATACGAGGTAACCCGGCAGATCCGTCAAAATCGAACGGTCCCTTTTATCCCTATTTTGCTCGTGACCGCTCATGATGAGGCTAATGCTATTCAGGGATTAGCGCTGGGAGCCAACGATTTTATTCGGAAGCCGATCGAGTTTGATAAGCTACTGGCGAGAATTCAAGCGTTTCTACAGTTTAGACAGAATGCCTGTTCCCATTGATTGGATGTTTGGGAACAGGTCTTACTATCAATCTGCGAATTCTGATGATTATCGGTGCTCACGATAGATTCGAAACTGCTCAACATTTGTTTAAGCAATATTAATCGCAGCTAGGCAATTGCCAGATAGTTAAACTGGCTCTTCTCAACAGCCTCTAGCTCAGATTCAACCAAGACGATCGTCGTTTCATACCCTACGCGACCAAAATCTGGTTCCAGCCCCATTGCCATCTTGATGTGATACGCCCAGGATCCCGCCTCAAATTTGTAGGTTTGGACAGTGCCTTCTCCTCCTGCAAAGCAGACACTTTGTCCCCTACAAAATCTAGGTCCACCTATTGATGCTGCCATGCCTCTACTCCTCGATGACAAAAGGCTATGGATAACGTTGTACTTGAAGTAGGCCTCATAATCGCTCTATCAGGAGATTCAAACTAATCGTGGTTTTCCTATATCCAACGTCGTAATTTGTGTTGCTCAATAACACTAAAAGGTGGACTTATAAATAAAGATAATTACAGAATAAGGTAGATAACCCCCGTTTTTGGGTTGAACTACTGATGATAGGCATTAACCAAAGTACTCGAATTTACAGCGTAGCCATAGTTCTACTGGCGATCGTGCTTCTGTTCACATTTCCGGGATGGTGGAACTCGCTGGTTACGGTAAACGGGTTTATCCCTCATGGGCACTGCTATTTATGGAAACCTGGGCTGGTATGGCTGCATGTTACCTCGGACTCCCTGATCGCGTTTGCCTACGTCGGAATTTCCACAACCCTGACCTATCTGGTCTACAAAACTCGTCAAGAAATCCCATTTCACTGGATGTTTTTGGCGTTTGGCAGCTTCATTGTTGCCTGTGGCAGTACCCATTTCATGGACGTGTGGACCCTTTGGCGACCAACCTATTGGCTTTCCGGTGCCTTAAAAGCCCTAACAGCGATTGCCTCAGTTACCACAGCCGTTGTTCTGCCGTTTCTCGTTCCTCAAGCCCTAGCCTTAGTAGAGTCTGCCAAGCTTTCGGAAGAACGACGATCGCACCTGGAGACCGCTAACCATCAGTTAGAGGGGCTAAACGAACAACTCAAGCAGGTTGACCAGCTCAAAACTCAGTTTTTGCCAACGTCAGCCACGAGCTTAGAACGCCCCTTGCCCTGATTCTGGGACCCATTGAAAAACTGCTGAACCATGAGAACCTGAATCATGATTACCGCCATAATTTAGAAATTGTCGATCGTAATGCTCGTCTGCTGCTCAAACAGGTCAACGATCTGCTTGACGTCTCTAAGCTGGAGGCGGGTAAGACAGCGCTGAACTATGCACAGGTTGACCTGGCTCAACTGGTACGTCTCACCGCTGCGAACTTTGACGGGCTAGCGCAGGAAAAAAATATTACGTTCATCATCGATGCTCCAAACTCACTTAGCGGGCAGGTAGATGCAGCAAAAACACAGCGCGTTCTCCTCAACCTGCTTTCCAATGCGTTCAAATTCACTCCCCAAGAAGGGCGGGTGGAAGTAACGTTGCAGAGTCCTGAGTCAACAGATTCAACTCAAGATTCAAACCCCAACATTCAAAACTCACGAAACTGTGCCAAACTCACCGTCCGCGACAGTGGCAAAGGAGTTGCACCAGAATTTTACCTTACATCTTTGAGCGGTTTAGCCAGGGAGAAGGGGGACGACACGACGCTTTGGCGGTACGGGATTGGGGTTAGCGATCGCAAAGAATTTGTTGAATTACAGAACGGCACCATCGAGGTAGACAATCTTCCCGAAGGAGGCGCACGGTTCACGGTTGAGATCCCCTGACGGCACCATCTGGTGTTGCTGTAACCACCTTGCCTGCTGAATTAGCGCATACAGATGAAATTGCAGACCTGATAGTCGAAGAACTTCGCTCAGTTGATCAAATCGATAATTCGGCTCAGGAAGATACTGGCGGAAAACCTATCGTGCTGGTGGTGGAAGACAATCCAGAAATGAATCAGTTCATCACCGCATCCTTGGCAAACGAGTATCGTACGGCTACCGCTTCGAATGGACAGGAAGGACTGGAACAGGCGATCGCGCTACAGCCCGATTTGATTTTAAGTGATGTGATGATGCCTTACCTCAGTGGTGCTCAACTCGTCCAGCAAATTCGAACCCATCCAGAACTAGATACAACCCCGGTCGTCATGCTAACTGCTAAAGCCGATGATGAACTGCGGGTGCAGCTATTGCGTCAGGGCGCCCAGGATTACTTAATGAAGCCCTTTTCCGTTGAGGAACTGCGGGCAAGAGTCGGTAACTTAGTCGCAATTAAGCGCGTACGAGACTTATTGCAGCAGGAACTTGCCAGCCAAAATCAGGATTTGGAAGCGCTGGTGGAGGAGGTAAGCTTACGGCGACGGGAGCTACAGGTAGCGTTAAATGCCCTTCAGCAACAGGCTGTGGAGTTAGAGCAAGCCAATCGATTGAAGGATGAGTTTCTAGCGATCGTCTCCCACGAGCTACGCACACCGCTAAATGCCATTCTGGGTTGGGCAGAAGCATTACAGTCTCGTAAGTTTGATGAGACCATTACTGCCCGTGCGTTAGAAACGATCGAGCGGAATGCCCGGTTACAGACCCAACTAATTGAGAATTTGCTAGACATCTCCCGTCTGCTGCGAGGCAAACTGTTGTTAGACAAGCATCCCGTTGATTTACGCTCAGTGATTGAAGCGGCCATGCAAACGGTGCAGCCAGAGGCGATCGCTAAAACGATTCGATTAGATACTCACCTGGATTCCCATATTAGGCCCGTTCTGGGAGATAGCGATCGTTTACAGCAGATCGTAGAAAACCTGCTCTCGAATGCTGTCAAATTCACGCCGGAGGGGGAAGGTCACAGTCCGCATGGAACAACGGAATGGCGAGGTAAAAATTCAGGTTAGCGACACAGGGCAAGGAGTTCGAGCAGATGCCCTACCTTACATCTTCGACTATTTCCGTCAGGCAGATAGTTCAACCACCCGTAGGCACGGAGGCTTAGGGTTAGGGCTGGCAATTGTGCGGCAGTTGGTTGAGCTACACGGGGAGACATTCACGTAGAAAGTCCGGGGAAGGACAGGGAGCAACGTTCACGGTTATCTTACCAATGCCAGTCAATTCAACTCCACCGTTGTATTTTCGTTAGAGGATTACTATAACTAGCCTCCCAAAATCCCTGCTAAAATCTCCAAGGTTTCAGCGTCAATCTTGTGCCTAAATTCCAATTTCTGGTTAAAACCTCCAAGATTTGTGTAAATCTTTTTCTCAAAAGAACTACGCTCTCGTTTTTGCGGTCAACTCCTTCGCTGGATAGGGTTGCTCCTCTGTCTTTGGAGGGATAATTTCAATGGGGACGTCTGTGGCATTTTATGCTGTATCACTTCCCTGTAGTGAACGCCATTACAGCTCCAGTAGATAGATAGTTTTAACCTGGTGGGAGATATAGCTGGTGACCCTTGAGACGAACAACGATGATTCTGAAGTGCTATTTAGTGGTGAGGGGAGATGTGCGATCGAATGCGATCGCTCGACTGGTCGCAAACGCCGCTTGGTCCGGTTAAGACCTGGCCCCAAAGCCTCCGATCAGCGCTCAGCATTTGCCTCAACTCCCGCTTTCCCATCGCTATTTACTGGGGTCCAGACTGTTTGCTGCTCTACAACGACGCCTGGCGACCGATCGTTGGGGACAAGCACCCCTGGTCGTTAGGCCGCCCTGGACGGGAAGTCTGGTCCGAAATTTGGGACGACATTGGACCAGAACTGGCAGGCGTTTTAACCACGGGCAAAGGGACGTTTCATAACGACGAATTGCTGTCCATGCATCGGTTTGGATATACCGAAGAGTGTTTCTTCGAGTATACCTTTAACCCCATTCAGGGCCAGGGCGGTGTAATCGATGGTGTGTTTAACGTTGTGAGTGAAACAACGTACCGGGTGTTAAACGATCGCCGCGCTCGGCTTTTAAGAGCGTTGGCATCCCAAACCGGAGCCGCAAAGACTACCGAAGAGGCCGGTGAGTTGATGGTAGAAACGCTCAGGTCTGATCCGGCGGATATTCCGTTTGCCCTTCTTTACCTGATTGACCCAGATGAAACCCGTGCCCACCTTTCGGGTGGCAGTGAGTCGGTTCAGGACGAGTGCAATAGTTTTGGGGTCATTGACTTGACGGTTGAGGATACCAGTGGCTGGCCGATCGCCCGTGTTGCCCGTACTGCCCAACCGCAAATCATCAATGACCTGACAACTCGATTTGGAACACTTCCCGGCAGTCCCTGGCCAGAACCACCGCAGGAGGCTGTGGTGTTGCCAATTGCTGCAACTGGGCAGGGTAAGGTGTCTGGGGTACTTGTCGCTGTAGCCAGTCCACGTCGGAGGCTAGACGAAAACTATCGTGACTTCTTTGGGCAAGTCGCTGGTCAGATTGCAATGGTAATTGCCAACGCTCGCTCCTATGAAGAAGAACGCAGACGGGCCGAAGCATTAGCCGAACTCGATCGCGCTAAAACCGCTTTTTTTAGCAACGTCAGCCATGAATTTCGGACACCGTTAACCCTCATGGTGGTTTCCTTTGGAGGAGCTATCGACCACCTTAGATGAACGGTTGCAGCCCGATGAGCGAGAGCAACTACAGCTTGTCCAGCGTAACGGCTTACGTCTACAAAAGTTGGTCAACACGCTGCTTGATTTCTCTCGTATTGAAGCGGACCGAATGCAAGTATCGTATGAACTGACTGATTTGGCGAGTTATACGGCTGAACTTGCCAGCGTTTTTCGATCGCTTATCGAGCGGGCAGGAATGAGCTTGATAATTGACTGCCCACCGTTGCCTCACCAGGTGTACGTTGATCACGAAATGTGGGAAAAGATTGTTCTCAATCTCATTTCCAATGCGTTTAAGTTTACGTTTTCAGGTAGCATCACTGTTCGATTACAACCCGTTGGTAATTCTGTTGAGTTAAGCGTGGCTGATACAGGTGTGGGCATTCCTGAAGCAGAATTACCTCGCCTGTTTGAGCGATTCCATCGAGTGAGCGGAACACGATCGCGTACCTACGAAGGCTCTGGGATTGGACTGTCGCTGGTGCAGGAACTTGTTAAGCTTCACGCGGGTACGATTCGAGTCAGCAGTCAGGTTGACCACGGCACCACCTTTACGATCGCCCTCCCTTTGGCTCAGCCCACTTACCCGACGACAGCATCAGCGCTGCCCGTTCCCTAACCTCCACCGCCTTGGGAACTGCACCCTACGTTGAAGAAGCTCTGCGCTGGCTACCAGAAGCAGACAATGAAGGATTGAAAATTCCGAATGATGAATTGGGCATTCCCCTCAACCCCATTCCCCATTCCCTACGCCTAATTCTCCATTCTCCCGCGCCCACATTCTCCTTGCCGATGACAACGCGGACATGCGGGCATACATTAAGCGGTTGCTGGGCCAATACTGGACGGTAGAAACCGTAAGTGATGGACTGGCAGCGCTGGAAGCGATAACCCAACGGCTTCCTGCCCTGGTATTAAGCGATGTGATGATGCCCAAATTGGATGGTTTTGGTCTCCTGCGTGAGCTACGGCTCAATCCTCGAACCCAGGAAATTCCAGTGATCCTTCTGTCGGCGCGGGCGGGAGAAGAAGCGCGGATTGAAGGCTTAGAGGCGGGAGCAGATGATTA
The DNA here is from genome assembly GCA_034541955.1 of Kovacikia ellensis JS3. Classification (GTDB taxonomy): domain Bacteria; phylum Cyanobacteriota; class Cyanobacteriia; order Leptolyngbyales; family Leptolyngbyaceae; genus Kovacikia. The sequence continues at coordinate 143,782 of JAVYJL010000002.1, forward strand.
CTTAACTAAACCGTTCTCTGCGCGGGAACTGCTGGCGCGGGTAGAAGCAACCTTGAAGCTGGCACAACTGCGACAAGATGCGATGCAACGGGAGCAGGTACTTCGGCAAGAAGCAGAGACGGCAAAGCAGAGGGCAGAAACCGCCTATGACAACATCAATCAAATCCTGGAGTGTATGACGGATGCTTTTGTGGCATTCGATCGCAATTGGTGCTACACCTACGCCAATCCTGCTGCCCTGAAACTGCTGCAAAAGACCTCCGAGGAGTTAATCGGCAAGAACGTTTGGGAAGAGGTGTTTCCCAGTCAGGTCGGCGGAACCGCTTACCGTGAGCTACATCGGGCGTTGGAGGAACAGGTTTCCGTATTTTGGGAAGAGCTTAGTGAACCTATTCAGCGGTGGCTAGAGGTAAGAGCCTATCCTTCACCTGATGGGGTTGCCGTCTATTTTCAAGATATTACCGATCGCAAACAAGCTGAGGCGGCCCTACGGGACAGTGAAGAACAATTCCGCACGCTTGCTAACGCCATGCCTCAAATTGTTTGGACAACCAATGCTGATGGGGAAGTCGTTTACCTCAATCAACAGTGGTTTGACTACTCAGGACTGACATTAGAGCAGACTCAAGATCGACCGCAGTACCTCCAGGTAATTTATCCCGAAGACGTATCACAACTCTATCAGGGCTGGGCAGACGCGTTAGAGTCGGGTTCTCCTTATCAAGTAGAAGTTCGCATTAAGCGGGCATCTGATGGGGTTTACCGCTGGTTTTTGGTGCGTGCTGTGCCCATCAAAACAGAACAAGGACAGGTCACTGCCTGGTACGGCACATCCACCGATATTGACGATCGCAAACACGTAGAAATGGCCTTACAAGAAAGCGAAGCGATCGCCCGTGTGCGTGCCGAAGAACTGGAAACGCTGATGGAAGTCGTTCCAGCCGCAATTTGGCTGGCGCACGATCCTGACTGCCATCGCGTAACAGCCAACCGAGCGGCTTACAAGCTGATGCGTGCAGAACTTGGTGCTCCTACCACAGCCACCCCTACCGATGGAGTCTATCCCTTCAAATTTAAGCTGCAACGAAATGGACAGGATGTTCCGGTTGAAGACCTCTCGCTACAAAAGGCAGGACGAACAGGACAAAAGACCATCGAGGAAGCCGAGCTTGTGTTTGAGGATGGTGAGGTTCGCCATATGTATGGTCGCGCCATTCCACTGCGGAACGAAGACGGGCAGGTTAGGGAGTTATTGGAGCGTATATAGACATCACCGAACGCAGACAAGCGGAGGAGTCATTACGTCAAAGCGAAGAGCGGTTGCGTCTGGCTTTATTGGTTGGCAAAGCCGGAATTTGGGACTGGGATATTCTGCAAAACCGTGTTACCTGGTCCGAACAAATTTATGAATTTCATGGATTAGCCCCTGGCACCTTTGAGGGCGTGTAGAAGACTTTGCCCAACTGGTTCATCCTGACGATCAACCACAGGTAGCCGAAGCAATTCGACAGGCATTGGAGGAGAAAGCACCCTACGAAATTGAGTTTCGAGTGGTGCAGCCCAGTGGAGCAGTGCGTTGGCTCTCAACAACCGGCGGTGTCGTTTTTGATGAACAGGGCCGCCCAGTAAGGATGCTGGGTGCAACCTGAGACATCACAGAACGAAAGCAGGTCGAAGCAGAACGGGAACAACTGTTAGCACGCGAACAGGCAGCGCGGGAGGCAGCGGAAACCGCTAACCGCATTAAAGACGAATTTTTGGCAGTCGTATCGCACGAGCTACGATCGCCCCTCAATCCCATTCTGGGCTGGTCAAAGCTTTTGCGAAGCCACCAGCTAGATGAAGAAAAACCGAGCGAGCGCTGGAAGTGATTGAGCGCAATGCCCAAATGCAGGCACAGTTAATTAACGATTTGCTGGATGTGTCCCGAATTTTTCGAGGAAAACTAAGTCTGGACGCCATTGCCGTTGATTTGGGGTTGACAATTCAGGCTGCAATGGAAACGGTGCGACTTGCTGCAGAAGCCAAATCGATTCAGATTCATACCATGCTGGATGCAAATGTGGGTTACGTTTCAGGCGACCCAAACCGATTACAGCAAGTCGTGTGGAACCTCCTATCTAATGCGGTCAAGTTTACACCGGAAGGGGGACGGGTTGACGTGCGATTAGACGAAATCGGGAATGGGAAATTGGAAATGGGGAATGGAAAAGTATCCGACTCCGACCACTCCCAACTTCCCACTTCCGACTACCCTAGCTACGCTCAAATCACCATTAGCGACACTGGCAAAGGCATCCATCCCGACTTTCTGCCCTATGTTTTTGACCACTTCCGCCAGGAAAGCTCTGCTACAACCCGACGGTTTGGCGGGCTAGGACTAGGTCTGGCGATCGTCCGCTATCTGGTCGAGCTACACGGTGGAACCGTACAGGCAATCAGCCCTGGTGAAGGCAAGGGAGCCACCTTTGTCGTAAAGCTACCCCTCTTAAAGGCAGCAGACAGGCTTTCTAAAGTGTCAGCCGACCGAAGGCTGCAGGCAGAAGGCAGGTTTGACTCATCCTCATCCCGTATCCCTCATCCTCTTCCCTCACGGGCCTGCGAATTTTGGTTGTGGATGACGACAACAATACCCGCGAGTTTCTTGTCTTCCTGCTAGAGCTACGTCAGGCAAATGTGCTGGCAGTTTCAACCGCAGACGAGGCGATCGCGGCATTAGCCCAGTTCAAACCAGAGGTGCTGTTGAGCGATATTGGAATGCCCGATATAGATGGCTACATGTTGATACGAAAGATTAGGGCCTTACCAGCAGAACAAGGGGGAACCATTCCAGCGATCGCGCTAACGGCCTATGCCAGCGAACAGGATAAACAACTCGCTTTAGCCGCTGGGTTTCAGCGCCATGTTTCAAAGCCCGTCGAACCAGCGATTGTAATTAATACAATCACTACCCTCTTAGAACAAGCCCGTTCAACTGAACTCTGAATTATTATTCGAAACTATAATTTTTGTTATAGAAAACCAATTTCAATTGGCTAACGATAAAATTCTTTCTTTAATTCATATAAAAACATTGGGTTGAATCATCCAATAAAACACTGTATGCACAATCTCCAAACAACTAAATCTAGATTATTAGTTAGGATTTAATACTTTAAAGCTTCACTTACTTGTCTCCTCAAATAACTGGATTATGCTCAAGCTCAAACCTTTAATCCAAGATTGTGTCGTTGCAATGGCAATCGTCCTTGTGGCTTTATTGCTGATGCTCGGACTCGATCCGTGGTTTGAGATGACACAAACCCCGTTTTTACTATTTTTTGAGCTGTAACGATCACATCTCTTTACCGGGGACAGCAATGTGGAATTATCGTAACTATAATATGTGCTCTGGTTGCCAATTATTTCTTTATTCCTCCACTCTACTCCTTCTCAGTCGATCTATTAAGTATTGGCAGGACCTTAATTTTTACATTCGAAGGAATTCTGATCAGCGTTCTCATTGGCTCGCTTCGTTTTGCCCAACAGCGAACAAAGGAAAGCTTGCATCAATTAAAGGCCAGTGAAGCGAAATTCCGTCGTCTAGTTAATTCCAACATTATTGGAGTCATCTCCTACGATATCCACGGTGCTGTCACTGCGGCGAATGATGCCTTCCTTAATACCGTGGGTTATACGCACGAAGATTTATTAGCCGGACAGATTCGTTGGGATGAAATGACTCCGCCAGATTTGAGGCATTTGGATAATCCTGCCCATCAGGAGTTGATTACAGAAGGAAAGAACACCCCGTATGAAAAAGCCCTGGTTGGCAAGCAGGGGCAGCGCGTTCCTGTACTGGTGGGAGCTGCACTGTTAGAAGACAATCCCAAACAGGTCATTAGCTTCATCCTCAACATCAGCGATCGCAAACGATTTGAGGCCGAACGAGAACAGCTTCTGCAGCAGCTGGAAACCAGTCTGGGATAGCTCGAAGCCGTACTCAACAACATGACGGAGGGATTGGTCATTACGGATCCAACTGGCAATATTCTGATGTTTAATCCAGTAGCGTTAGCCTTGCATGAATACGAAAGTGTTGAGCAGGTACGACATCTGCGCCAGTTGCCAGACATATTTGAAGCGCATGATTTGCAGGAAACCCCATTTCGGTGGAGCAGTGGCCCATCTCCAGGTCGTTAAACGGGGAAACCTTCTCTAACTACGAGATTCAGGTTCATCGCCGCGATACCGACAAAACCTGGATTGGCAGCTATGGCGGCACAACTGTGGGAGATAAACAGGGACACGTAGTTCTGGCCATTATTACGATTCGAGATGTTACCCAACAGAAGCAGGCACAAGCTGAACTCGCCCGCAGCTTGGCCGCTGAACAAGCCGCTCGTACTGAGGCAGAAGCCGCCAATCGGATTAAGGATGAATTTCTAGCGGTACTTTCCCATGAGCTACGTACTCCACTTAATCCAATTCTAGGCTGGGTCACACTCCTGCGAAAGGGAAATTTAGATCAGCAAAAACAGCGTATGCATTGGAAACGATCGAGCGGAATACTAAACTACAAACTCAATTAATTGATGACTTACTGGATATTTCTCGCATTCTGCAAGGAAAACTGACGCTTAATGTTGGGCCTACAGATCTGGCGGTCATTGTTGAAGCGGCGAAAGAGACGGTACGTTTGGCGGCAGAAGCCAAGTCGATTCAAATTGAAACAAAGATAGAATCCACAACACTCACGATTATGGGAGACTTCAACCGCTTACAGCAGGTTGTGTGGAATCTCCTTTCTAATGCAGTGAAATTTACACCAGCAGATGGACGAGTTGAGGTGAAATTGAAACGCGTAGAGCGTGAAGGAGTGGGAGAATGGGAGCATGAAAAATCCCTTCACCCCTCACCTCCTCACTCCCTCACCTCTTCACCCCCACTCTCTCATTCCTATGCTCAAATCACCGTTAGCGATACAGGTAAGGGAATTTCTCCAGAGTTTTTGCCCCATATTTTTGAGTATTTTCGTCAGGCGGATAGTTCTACAACGCGCAAGTTTGGGGGTTAGGACTTGGTCTGGCGATCGCTCGTCAAATTGTTGAATTACACGGCGGCACTATTAAGGCTGAAAGCCCCGGTGAAGGACAGGGAGCAACCTTTACAGTGGTGCTGCCCCTGTTAAAAAGTAAGGCAGATGGGGAGATGGGAAGTAGGGAGAACGTTATCCGATCGCTTCATCATCCCCAACCCCTTGCTGGTGTTCAAGTTTTGGTAGTGGACGACGAAGCTGACAATCTTGAGCTAGTGCAATTCATTCTTGAGCAAGCTGGAGCAACTGTATCGGCCAATACGTCAGCGATTAATGCGTTGCAGAATGTCATTCAATTCAAACCGGATGTAATAGTTACCGACGTTGGAATGCCAGAGATGAACGGATATACGTTCATTCAGAAAATTAGAGAACTACCCCAAGCTCAGCAGATCCCTGCGATCACCCTGACTGCCTATGCGGGAGAATTCAATCAGCAAAGGTACTGTCAGCCGGATTTAATCGGCATCTGGCGAAACCAATTGAACCGAACGAACTGATTGCAGCAATTGTAGCGCTGCTATAGGAACGGTTAATTTCAATATTGAATGCTTTGCAGAAGAAGATTGATATTATTATTTTTCATATCTTACAGCGGTTTGCAGTCAGATAGGGGACAATAAGGCATTAGACTTACGCGAGAAGGTTGTGAGTGCCATAGAGAAGGGTGACAGTTCGTTCAGGAAAGTAGCTGAGCGCTTCTGTGGCAGCAAAAACTGTGTCGAGCGCTGGGTGAACAGAAGCGCACAGAAGGACACGTCGTCCCATCCAAACAGGGTGGCTCAGTCAGTGGTGGGATGGCCCATCAAGACCAGTTGATCGCAATTCATGAAAAACAACCGGAGGCGACCTTAGCCGAATAGTGTGAGTTGCTTGCCGATGCGACAGGGTTATGGGTCAGCCAAAGCACGAGGTGCCGAGCCTTCCAGAGGCTGAACTTACCGCCTAAAACCCCCACTGCGCTCCAGCCAAGCTAGGAGTGAGCGCGTCCAACGCTTGAGAGCAGCCTATTGGACGCAAGTAAAGGAGATAGCCCTCAACGACTTGGTAGTTCTCGATGAGATGGGTGTGCTACTGGGGTTGATGCGAACCCCTGCCCGTGCTGCACCGGGGCGAGAGCTTACGACTTCAAACCCTTTTATCGAGGCGAGCACTGGTGGTCTCAGTTGAAAGCTTTTCTGCGACAGTTCTCGCCGACTACCTCGAAAATGATAGATACACTGATTGCAACAGCCATGGATTTAATCAATCCTAACCATTTGCGGAACTGGGTTGCTCACTGCTGTTACTGTCCCTCTTGAAGCTGCAAACCGCTGTATCATCACCTTGTGTGTTTTATGGGAAACAGGTTGTATTTCTCTACCCTGGATTTCTCTTATCCAATGGTTTGACTCATTACTCAGGATGCTTTCTTGGCTATTTCTTGCCCTATTTGCAGGTTCAATTATTGGTGATCTATTTGCAGCACTACATCAGCTACAGCAACGGCAAAGAAAAGGAGTTATTACTTTCCTTCTTTTTCTGGCTTCTCTATTTATTGCAATTTTGGCTTGTGGAACCTTTTCCTTTTTCAATGGGTCCTATTTTGTGTAGAGAAACACCAAAGAATAGAGCTTACAGTATTGAAGCTACTCAAAAGTTCGCAAGACTCGCTCCACTTCCAAAATCTGTAACTAATATTGAAACTGAAATTGTAGGTAGTGCTTTTGAGCGAACGTTTGTAGTAATTTTTGAGGCACCTAAAGATGATATAAAGGAATGGCTCAAAAGTTCTCCTGGAACACAAGGAATAATTCCGAAGAAACTAGCTAACGGAAGTTTGGAGTACTCTATTCTAGAAGGTGATGGGGGCAAGCTGCTATTTTAACGTTGTCAGTAGATGGGCAGAAAGTTAAGATACGCACAGCATACTGGATCTAAATGCGATTCTCCGACTTTTATTAGACTTAATCGAAATAAGAAAAGAAATCAATTCTTGGTGCGAAGCCGTCAATTTCATAGCTTTATCGCCCATTTTTGAGCTGAGTAAATTATTTCCGGTAACATCTATTACGTAAACTGTTATGTAAGCGGACTTTGCCGCAGGACGATCGCCCCTCTCCTCAAATCGAGTCAAGAACACAAAACCAGTAGCAACAGCACTTTCAACCCATTGCAAATGAGATCGCTCTTGCTCCGAGTCTTTCCATTGAACAAATTCAGCGGCAGGAGATCGCCCCTCAAAATTCAGCATCATCAGCGCGATCGCGGTATCTTGTAGAGGCGCGATCGCTATTCCTGCTGTTGACTGGCTTGGAGTTGTTGGAGTTGGGCGATGGTGAGTCCTGTTGCTTGGGCAATCACCTCAACCGCAATGCTCTGCTTGAGTAGATTGAGGGCGATCGCTGTTTGGGCTTCCTGCCGCCCTTGCTCCAAACCTTGCTCCAAGCCCTGCTCCATCCAACTGGTGACGATCTGCATGACGCTCTCCCGCTCACTTTCCTCCAGTCTACCAACTTCCGCCTGAAACACAGCCTCCTCCTGCTGACTCAGCCGCAGATAGGTATCCACAAACCCTGAAAGCAACCGTGTTCGGGCTGGGTCTAGCTGTAGCGTTGCTAATAGCCGTAAGCACTCTGCTTTTACTTTGGGGCGATCGCCCGGTTAAATCCGCATCTTCGCCATCAAAGCTGCTGCGACGGGATTGCGCTGCTGCAAATAATCTCGCCAGTGCAGTCGATTCAACTGGATGGCGCAGAAATTGAACTCGACCACCTTCAGATCATCAAACGCGACGGTGTACTGGTGCGATGCTTCGCGGTAAGGTTCATCAAACGAAAAAGCACCACTGGATAAATGCGTTGCAAATACTTCTGATGGAGGCGCGCAAAGTAAAAAAGATGCGTCGGGTAAAATCAGCCTCGGATGACGCTTGTGCTTCGACGTGAATGAGAAAGCCCACCGACTGTCCAGCTAAACGCACGCTGGCAAGCAAATCAATAACTTTGGTTTCGCCGGTCGTCAAGTCTGCGAAATATTCTTGCGGCTGGAACACGATCGAGTCGCGTTCAATCGCACTGGCAAGCTGTGGCAGAAACAGTTCCAGAAACTCGATGAAGAAGGTAGAGAGTAGCTCTTTGAAGAGGCGATCGTGGTCAATCATGCATGAAGCGCAAAAGCAGTGCAGGTGTTCTCATTGTAAGGGCACGATCGCCCCTTCTGACGATTGATGGCCGCACCCAACCTCCCGTTATGAGGCATACGGCACAAAGACAGAGGGGACGGGGAGCGTCAGCAATAAGTACCGCTTCGCTGGGGAGCAGTATGACTCAGCGTTAGGTGATTATTATCTGAGGGCACGGTATTACGACAGCAGCATAGGAAGATTCACAAATAGGGACAGTTTTGAAGGATCAATTACTCACCCTGTATCGTTACACAAGTACTTGTATGCTGATTCAAATCCAGCCAATAACATAGATCCTAGTGTCTTTTCTTTGGGTAGTGGACTAGACCTGTGGATCGGGTTCAGACATCTACCCCAAACTCATAACGGTTGATGAACAAACCAATGACAATATCGTGCAACCAGATCGACTTAGAAAAACAAATCGTTTTGCGAGCTAAGCGTTTGATTCTTGTGCGTAACGTTAAATGCTTGCGCTCAATCGTCTGAGTATGACATTTACCAACGGTGTGAAAAGCCGGAGCGATATGCCGTTCATAAGCTCCCCAGCATCAGTGTAGAACTGCATAATGCCAACTGGTTCTAACAGTGCTTTGAGTTGGAGAAAGGCACTATCTCGGTGGGTAGAAAGCACATACGCTAACACTTCGCCTGTGTCATGGCCAATCGCGTGCCATAACCATCGTTGCTGTTGCTTGGAACCCACAAAACTCCACATTTCGTCTGCCTCCGCCTCCAAATCCTGCCACTGGCATTGGTCAACGATGGTTTGAGTCGCTTCAAGTGCTGCCAGACGTTGCTCATTGACAGGTCTGAGATGACGATCTTTTTTTAACGTTTCCGTCACTGTAGTGCGACTAATTTTGAGTACCCGCGCGGTGTCACAACTTCTCCTGCCGTTGATGGCCATATCCGCAATCTGTTGCTTAACTTCGGGCAGATACCCACGGTAGGCATACTCTCGAATAAACGTGCAACGAGAGCACTCGGAGTTACGACATCTATAGCGTTGCTTGCCCTCGCCCGATTGTCCATGTTTGACCACGTCATTACTCCCACAACTTGGGCAAAGAACCGATTCAAGTACCATCTCACAATCGCTAGACAAAAGACTCTTTAAGTTTCCTCCATTTCCACAGGTCTAGTCCACTACCCTACTCGCACAGGGCTGTTTCATTGTAGGAGAGGAAAAACTAAACTCAATTGTGTTGTGACTTTGCTTCACTCCCATGAGCTTGATCGAACACCTGCAACAAATCTCAGAGTTTCGTGCTGCTCGGGGTCAACGCCACGAGCTATGGTTTGTTTTGCTGCTGATTATTCTCGGTGCAATGATGGGGTACTGGGGCTACCGCCCGTTAGCAGAGTTCGTCGAAATCTATGGACAAGAAATCTGTCGGAAACTTGAGTTAGCATCCGACACGAAACTCCCTTCGTACTCGACCTTTCGCCGAGTGATGCAACAGTTGGATTATCACGTTCTCGCGGCATTGTTTACCGATTGGGCACAGGTACAGCACGAGGTAGACACGGGTGAATGGTTTGCTTGTGATGGTAAAAGCATCAAAGGCAGCGTGACTAATTACAACCAAGCCGAACAAAACTTTGTCAGCTTGGTGTCGTTGTTCTCCCATCATCGGGGTGTTGTGCAAGCGGTCATGCCGATGGAGCAAAACCTGATGAGCGAGCAGGACGTCGTGCGAGTATTGCTCGATGCTGTCGGATTCAATGGGATTGGCGTCACGCTGGACGCATTGCACTGTCAAAAAACACTCCATCACATTGTCAAGCAAGGTAATGACTATCTGGTGTGTGTCAAAGCCAATCAACAACGGTTGTACCGAGGTATTGCACAACAATCGAAAACGCAACAACCCCTCAGTTGCTATCAAGAACACGAACAAGGACATGGGCGCAGTACGACCTGGAGGGGCAGTGTGTTTGATGGCGTTGCCGCCTTTGGACATGAGTGGCCAGGAATTCAAAGCACGATTGTGGTGCAACGACACGCTTATCGAGACGGAAACCCGTTTGACGAATGCCACTACTACATTAGCAGTGCCGTCGCAAGTGCTCAGCAGTTTCATTGCATCATTCGGGGCACTGGAGCATTGAGAATCGACTGCATTGGGTCAAGGATGTCGTTTTTCACGAAGATTCTGCACCGCAAGGCGGGAGATATGCAACTGCGACTTGGTCAGTCATTCGCAACTTCTTCATTACCCTGGCGCGTAGATTAGATTCTCTTCGATGACTGCTGCGAAGCCGCAATTCGCCAATCAGTTGGATAAAGTTTTTCCTCTCCTACAATGAAACAGCCCTGCCTTAACGAGGCAGGTGATACAAGCAAAGGCGTCAAGCCGATGAGTGCTTTATTCACTCAGTAACGTTTAGGAAGTGAGTATCACTGACACTGGCCCTCATGCTGCTAGATCACCCAATTCTGGGAGAGCCAATCTACATTACTTCTATCATCTTTACTCTTTACTTGGATTAGTCTACTGGAGAAACAAACCTCAAGATGACGCAATTAACCCTGCTAGTGCTGCAACCAGTGTGATTCCAGCAATGAAGTAAGTGATCACAGAGGTCTTCAGGCGCTGAGCCACGCGCAAAACCGCTCCAATCGTAAAGAAGCTGACGATCGCAGCCACTAATAACATGACAACCGTACTGCCAACTCCCAGTTCCTGAATTGCAGCCAATCCACCCTCATCAGACAGCAGGGGAAACGCCCCTGCTCCCAGTAGAGCAACAACATCCAGCAGAAACGACAACCGAATCGCCTCTTTTGCACTGTAGCCGATTGTGAGCAAAGGAGTCACAGTGACGCCACTACGGCTAATCCCCGGTAGTGCCGCAAATCCCTGACAGGCTCCAATCAGAAGTGAATACCAGGAACCCGGTATCTCTTTGTCCTCAGCATTCGACTGAACGGCTGACAGTTTTTCCCGGCGAACAGCGATATAACCTGTTAGGAGCAGTAAGCCTCCTACAATCAACATGGCGATCGACCCACTGGCTAAGGACAAGGTTTGCTTGGATAGCTTGTAGAGCGGAACGCCAATAATCCCGGTTGCCAGTGTCCCCAGAATGACAAAACGCAACAGCCGTGCTTCGGGTTCTTTTGCAAACGGGTGACGTAACCCTGTCAGCATTTGCAGAATTTCATGTCGGAAATAAACCAGTGCGGCAAAAAAGAACCGAAATTGGCAATCACTCTCAAAGCATAGGCTTGACTGATTGAGATTCCACCTGCACTCAAAATCAACAAGTTTATGGTTTTGCTGCTGACTGGCAACCATTCAATCACTCCCTGCACAAATCCCGTAAGAAGTGCAAGTAAAATATGTGAATTGTCCATACAGTCCTTTAATTGTTGATTCTGTCTTGTTTTTGCTGATCCGTCTTGCTTTCGGCACGGGGAATCGGGAAGGCTTGATGAATTTGATACAGCAAGCTTGATTACCTCTGCTTCAACGAGCACCGTAGTTAGTTGCAATGGAAAATGATGAGTAAGCCCCGTAAAGGAACCTTTGAAAGGTGGCAGAATAAGCCTCTGATGCTAATCACAGCAACCAGAGGAACTAAATGAGGATTGATATGGCAAAACAAAAATTAATGGGCTGTGTCATTTAGACTGTTTGATGGCTGAGATTGAAGTGTACTCAGGAAAAGTCAAGAACTCAGAAAGATCTTCGCATGCAAAGATAAAAATACAACAGCTCGAATTTCGGTAGTTACGTATATTCCAGCAATCTAGAAGTAGCGGGATGAAATACAGATTTTGAACAATTCAGAACTTGTGCAGATCAAGCTAATCTTTCCAGGTTCTTTACCTTCCTCAAATAACATTTGAATTTTCCTCACCTTTTTATTCCCAGTTTTGGCTGGGATTTTTTTGGCATTTAAAGGGGGTCTCATCAATAGTTTAAGTTCAGACAGTCAAATCTAATTCTGACAGACTTATTCAAGATGAATTGGGTTCAATCGTTTTGCAGCTACAATAACAGTTTTGTTTGGTGGGGATAGAGCCACAGAGTTTCCCTATCCCCGTCATTCAAGATTGACTGACTAACTCAGCAAATCGGGCAGCGGTTGTGTATGTTCAGCAACCGCTCCTTGTAAATCAGCCGGATTGAGTCCCAATGCATCCAGGGCCGTCACAGCAATTTGAGTCGTCTTAACGTTTTGAGTTTTGATGGTTCCGTCTAGCTGGGCTGGGACTAGTCCACCACCCACAATCAAGCCAACATTGAGGTCATCCTGGGAGAAACCTCCATGTTCGGCTTGCTTAGAGGGCTTGGCTGGATTGCCGACAAGAACAACACCGGGTTGAAGTTTCACAATCAGGTCCGGTGTGCGGTTATCAGAGGGGTCACCGAAACCAGCCTGCTTCAGTTTCTCACCGTAGTAAACGGTGTCAATTCCGGGGTTGTTGTACTGCTTGAGCAAATTTAGAACGGCTGCTGCTTCATTAGTCTGTTTCGAGTCATCTAACCAGATAAGCGCAACATCATCCTGTGTTGCCTGTGCAACTTTGATGCCCACACCTTCGAGTGCATTCGTGAAAACATTATCCTTCACGAGGGTTGCGGAACCCAGACGCGGGTTCTGACCGTGTTTTGCGGTCAACACAATCAGAGTTGAGTCATACAGGTTATTTTGCTTGAGTTGCTGAATGATTTCACCAATACTCTGGTCAGTATGCTTCAATGCCGTTTCTAGGTCAGCAGATGGAGTGCCATCAGCAGCAATGCCGCCACTCAAAACTTTTTGGGCAACGCTCAACGCCTGGAAGTTCATCCCAAACAAGTTGGGGACCTCTGCCAGCTCAGTTCCCCGCGAGTTCAAGCCATGGATTTCGTTCAGGATGGCATTAACCTTGAGATCATCGTAAGCTGCGGTCAGAACAGGACTGGTAGTGGTGACTGCCAGGGAAGGTTGTCAGGATTATCGGACGCATCAATTAGCTTGCCTGTTTTAGGATCGATCGCTACTTTTGCATTGACCTCTGGTGAATAGTAGTCATCCACCGCGTCGCCGTTAGGACCGTTGACAATATCGTAACCACCGGGATGCTTGTCTGAGTATGCTGTATATAAACCTGCTGCTTTAGCAACGTCAAAGATGTTATTGACTCTGACGTAGTTGTGGGGATATACCGGATTACCATTAGCATCTAGCGGCAATTTGGAAACATCAATACTGCCAACGCCAAAATCACCCCCACCGCTGAGCAGATCGGGGTTTTTGTCGATGTTTTCAGCGAATTGAACTTCCGTGCCAAGCGGGTCACCTACTTTGCCTCCGGGTGCAATCAGGTTGCGATCGTAGGAGTCATCGTAATAAACTCCCGTAGTCTTAGGTCCGGCCCCAGTCAAGTAGGACAGTATTCCAGGGAAAGAGTCGGAGGGCTTGCTGGTAGACGCATTGGTGTAGGTCACTCCAGCTCCGGCAAGTGCCAGGATGTTGGGAATGTCTGCTTGAAGTTTTGGATCTGCCAGATCTGCTTCCCGCAGTCCATCGATCGATAACAACAGCACATGCTTTTCGCCAGTTTTCAATCCTACCGTTCCATTGGAAAATCCCGCTGCATCAAAATACTTAGTATCTCCAACCTGTTGATAGTCCAAATAGGTTCGCTGTCCATTCAGGGCTGTATCTGATCTGAGAACGCCACTGGTGGAGTCCACACTATCCGGACCACCTTTCAGAGCCTCGCTGATAACTCGACCTGTTAAGTCACCATTGCTACGGATGTTAAAACCAAGAATGTTCGCCAACGTGGTGGCAACATCAGCGTTGCTGACCGGAGCTAAATCAGTATAGCCAGTCTTGAAATCAGGACCGATCGCCGCCATGTTGTTGAACGTATCGCCGCGTCCAAAGCTACCGTGCATTCCCTGCCCCTGTTGCAGAGTAGTGTCAGCAATTTCCACTTCTGATTGATAAGGATTGCTGGGGTCAGTGCTGAAGGTTTTGAAGTTAATCACGATCGCTGGCGTTGGCGTTTGCGCGTCACCCTTGAGGTTAATCGAACTCAGCGGTAGCGTTCCTGCGATCGAACCAAACGAATCATCCACAAACAGTCCGCTGACGTAGTTTTCCTTACTGAGGATGTTAACTACTTGCTTGACCGTTTCTACATTATTGTCAGGCACATATACCAGATCAGATCCCCCATTTGCCGCCACAATTACTTTGGCAGGAGGCGCTGTTGTTGCATCCGGTGTACTTAAGGTAGCGGCGTCTGCAATCAGTCCATTACCAAAGTTGGGACGCTGTCCTTGAGTTGGATCCAGCAGCTTATAGGAGTAGGTGCCATCCGCATTTTTGGTGGCCTGGTCCGGGTCAAACAAGTTGGAGCCTAATCCATGCGCCAGGTCGATCGCCACAAACCCTGCTGGTAGATAACCAGGGTTAACACCCTGAAAACTCAAGGTTGAAGCATAGTCATTGACCAGGGTTCCTTGAGCATCAACCACGCTCTTGCTGATGGTTGAAAAGCCATGATCCGAGGTGACGAAAATGTCGGTATTGTCGTAAAGCCCCTCGGCTTTCAGTTCAGCAATAATTTGAGCCAGGTTATTGTCCGCATTTTTGATCGCAGCCTTGGAGGTGGGACCATTGATACCGGGGTTAGGCTATTGAGGCTATCGCCCTGGTTGTGCTGAGTGCCGTCTGGATCTCTTGACCAGTAGACCATCGCAAACGGATTTCCAGTATCTTTGAACCCTGGCAAAATGGCCTGAGTCACTGCATTGGTAAAATACTGTTGCTGTACGTAGTTGGCTTCTAATGTGCCAGGAGTCGTGTTGTTGCCTGAAAACCCATTGCTCAACTGACTGGTGCTGGATGCGCCATTGGTGCGATCAGGAGCGGTTATTCCAAGGCCAGCTTTGATCAGGCGCTGGGTAATGTCTTGAGACAGGGGAATGCCACCCGTTCTGCCCGTTGAGTCATCAATGATGATGGTTTGGGGTGTCGGAACTTTACCTGTGCTGGAGTCAACAGTACCCTGGCTGACATCCTGAATCAACGTGGGACCAAGTTTACCAACAGCGGCAGTGCTGTAGCCATTGAGACGAGCGTACTGCAACAGTGTCTCTTCGTTGAGGAAGTTGTAGAAGCTGAAACTGTCTGGGTCACTGGCATCAAAATTGCCTCCGAATTGGGCGTTTAAATCTCCCAAAACCGGGTTACTTTCGATGAAAGGCGTAGGGCTACCATTGGAATTGGGATCTGGGAAGCCTGTGTAAATGGTGTTACTGAAGTCGCCCGTATCACCCAGATAATGTCCGGTAGCGATTGCAGAAGCATTGGGTGTCGTGAAGGTAGGAAACAGTGCATGACTGTTGCTGAAATTCACTCCATCCTGACGCAGCTTGTAAAGCGTGGGGGCATCAGTTGGGTTGACGGAACCGTAACGCAAACCATCGGCAACGAAGATCAGGATATTGCGTCCAGTGGAACTTTTGCCAGGGTCAACTGGGAGTTAACGCTGGTTTGCAAAGCAGAACCGCTGAGCGAGTTTTGGCGATCGAAATCAGCGGTCAGGCTGCTAGCAGCAGTCCCTGACGGTGAACTAATAAGCATAATATCTGTCAAACCTGATATATGAACTCAACTGAATACCCATCATTTGATGGTTGGTGAATGAAATAACTGGAAATCTCCACAAAAATCCTCGATGCAATTCCTCAGTGGGCTTGACCAACCACGGAATCAAGATTCTTATGAAAAATCAGCAGTTGATTGAATTTCCCACCGCCTTGCAATTGAGAAATTGCCTCAGAGGATGGAAAAGTCACAGTGAGAAATGACTTAGCAGGTGAAGAACATTTGATCTGGGGCCAGATTTGGATTAAAAAGCCGATAGACTAGTAGCCTCAAACGGGGAGCAATAAAAACCACTCCTGAGAAATCTACGTGCAAACACTGGTTTCTCAGTTCCTATTGAAAAATACTGCTTGCGGGTTAAGAAGAGTCTATGAAACTAATATGCCGCCTTTAAGCACTGTCTTCTTCACGCAATCTTTATGTTGTAATAAAAGATGCGCCAACGAGAATTTCCGGCGAACAGTGCAACCAGCCTTGTATGCTAGGGCGTGTCATCAATTAGCTAGACTGGAGTAGACGACCTAATTAGATGGATTGACTAGAACCTTGATGACAAGTCGACGTTACGCTCTTAGGGATGACCAGTGGGAGCGGATCAAAGACCTTTTGCCAAGACGAGAGGGACATGTTGGAGTCACGGCAAAAGATAATCGGCTATTTGTCGAAGCTATCCTTTATCGGTATCGCTCAGGCATTCCCTGGCGCGACTTGCCTGAGCGGTTTGGCGATTTTCGTGTGATTCACACCCGCTTCAGTCGCTGGTCAAAAACAGGAGTATGGGAGCGAGTGTTTCAGCAGTTGGGCGAGGATGCCGACAACGAATATGCGATGATTGACTCCACGATTGTGCGGGCACACCAGCACAGTGCGGGGGCAAAGGGGGAGCCAGAATCAGAAGCGATTGGTCGCAGCAGCGGCGGAGTGAGTACCAAGATTCATGCGGTCGTGGATGCGTTGGGCAATCCGCTCAGCTTTCATCTGACCCCTGGACAAGCAAGCGACTTGGATGGAGCCGACCAACTGCTGCCTGATGTGGTTGCTGACACAGTGCTGGGGGATAAGGGATATGATGCGGATGAGCGCGTCATTGAGTTTCTTCAAGCGCAGGGAATGAAACCGATGCTCTCTCACTTCGGGTTCCACTGGGGAATTTCGACTATTTGAATTCGATAGGGTTCCCCACGCTCTTTCCCGCTTAATCTTGCTCCACATGCAACACAGCTATCCGGGTAATACTCTTTAATACTCTGACATGCCTCAGGTGGATACAACTCCCGTTCATGTCCTCATGCCCAGGCTGTTCCCAGCCTTCTTCTTACTCCTTCCCTTTTTCTCTTTCGCTTTGAACCCTTTGTCAATATCCTGTGATGGCGATTTTGATGAATTTTTGCTGTTCTGCTTCAATTGCTCTTTGAGCAATTGATTCTCTGCTTTTAATTCTTCGTACTGTCGTTCTAATATCTCAACTCGTTTTCCCAACTGCTCATTGCGCTCATTCAGATTTACCACCAACCGCTTGACGCTCTCCGGGGTCTTCTCCCAGTCCGCTTGGCTGATCTCCTCTGCTGATTCGGGCGACTTCTGTTTCATCCTGTTAGCCTAACAGTCCCTTACGATTTTCTCAATTCCTCCTGACTGACCACCTGAACGATTACCTGACAGGTCTGGATATAAACACTACAAGCTCACCATTTCTGGTGAGCTTGAATCGCTGACCCCGCCACTCAACCGTATTGCCAATGAAGCTGTAGCACCACAAAGCAAAGCTGATAAAATCTCGGAGTGGCACTAGCCAAAATGCCCTTTTGTAGCGGGATCATTGAGACTGACAACACCAACAATCCATGCCATCAGTAATCTGACAGCCCAGGTGATGCTTAAGACAGTCCAGCCTACCATTGATCCTTTCGTTAGCAGCAAAAACAACAGACTGGTCACTGTGCCATAGGTAAAGATTAATCCGACATGACCCCAGGGACGAGAGACTCGTGTTCCTCGCATCCAGCGAATTTGACGATGCAGGGAATCCGTAAGGGAACTTGCTGTCAGTACATGCTCAACGACGTAGCTTGAAAGCACCACTTCATAACCTGCTTGAGTAGACAAGTGACCAATCTGAAAGTCGTCTTCTAGATAGTCAGAGATCGCCTCAAACCCTCCGATTCCCTTCAACACAGATTTATGAATAACAATGGTTGAACCCAGCGCAAATTCTATGCCGCCTAGTTTGCTACCAACTAAAACACTGGGATGGAATTCGCTAGCCGTTCCAAGTGCTTCGAGATTAGCGACCCAACCTTGACCTGAAGAGCGATATAGGCAAGTAACGACACCCACATTGGAATGAATCAGGGGTTGAATTACTTGTTGCAAATAATCGGGTCCAACCCGAATATCGCTATCCGCAAGCAACAGTATGTCATGTTTAGCAATCGCTGCTGCGTTTGCGAGATTACTGACTTTTAGATTTGTTCCAATTGTGCGATCGCTGACGACCAATTGAGCATCAATGTCTGGGAAGTTATCAATAATCTTTTGTGCCATTTTCATAGCGAGATCTTGAGGATCACGCACTGCAAAAATGACCTGGTAGTTTGGGTAGTCCTGGCGGCAGAAGGAAGCAAGACTTTCATAAGCGTCACCATCCAATCCACACAGGGGTTTTAGGATACTGATTGGAGGATGAAAATCTGGATTGATAGAGCCAGGATAGCTAAGGAGAGAGATCGCTCCATACACCGCATAACAATAGAACCAAATCGCTGAAAGGCATAGGAGCAAGAGCAGAAACAAAAGGTACGGCTGGGTGCTGCCCCAAAAGTGCCATCTGAAGCTAAGGCAACCAGGCTTTGGAGGAGGTTTATTGAGAATTTAATCATCAAAATTTCCGAAACTGTTTCCGTTCCCAAACCGCTTCTAGTTTTACGATTGACACCTACAAGCGCGAGAGCCTGATTAACATACACAAACAAAGTCAAGAACTTGGAAAGATTTGTTGTGTTTCAAAAAATTAGTGTTAGTGATTTTGTTAGATGACAATGAGGATGACGGGTTAAATAGGTAAACGACAGCTACTTGGCGGGTGCGAACAGTCCGTAAATGTCGTTGTCGATTAAATTGATGCGTCACTTTTCCACATCAAAAGACATTGGAGGATCACCTATCAGGGCCCTCCAATGCCTGGAAAACTAATCGAAACATATCAAGTCAGAGTGTACATGAAAGTCCGAGAATTCGGCTTAACGCAAGCCGAAGCGGCTAATGTTGCCGAGTTTTCAGAACGCAGTGGACAGAGGATTGAAGCGGGAGACTACCAACCGAATCGAGGCAAGGTGCGCGATTGGCGCACGTGTGCTGACCCGCTAGCCGACGTGTGGGAAAGCGAGCTTGAACCGCTGCTCAAACGGGAACCTGGTCTCAAACCAATGACCCTGTTTGAGTACCTGCAAGCCCACTACCCTGGCAAGTATTTGCAGGTGTTGCGGACGTTGCAACGGCGCGTCGCAACGTGGAAGGCATTGCATGGACCCGCCCCAGAAGTCATGTTCAAGTTACGCCATGAACCAGGGATGATGGGCTTTTCCGACTTGACCGAATTGAAGGGAGTCGAGATCACCATCAACGGCAAGTCTTTCTCACATTTGATTTATCACTACCGACTGGGCTATAGCGGTTGGCAGTACGCCCAAATTGTTCAGGGTGGCGAAAGCTTCATTGCACTGTCCGAAGGGTTACAGAATGCCCTGTTTGCTTGCGGTGGCGCACCCAAGCAGCATCGCACCGATAGTTTGAGTGCCGCGTATCGCAATTTAGGCGGCGTTCGCAACAAGCCGTTGACTCGGTTGTACGATGAGTTATGCGTCCACTACCGCATGCAGCCCACTCGCAACAATACTGGGATTGCCCATGAAAATGGCTCACTTGAGTCACCGCACGGACATTTGAAAAACCGGATCAAGCAAGCTCTACTACTGCGCGGCAGTTGTGAGTTCAAAAGCATCGCCGAGTATCAAGGGGTGATCAACCAAGCGGTGGCGGGACTCAATGCTCAACACCAAGAGAAGATTGCAGTCGAAAAAGCTCACTTGCACCCCCTGCCTCAAGGACGAGTGGCAGACTACGAGGTCTTAACGGCAAAAGTGAGTTGCCATAGCACGATGGATGTGCGCTGTGTGTTGTACACGGTGCCCGCCCGTCTGATTGGACGGCAACTGGAACTGCACCTGTACCACGACCGGATAGTGGGGTATCTCCATCGCCAAGTGGTGGTCGAACTCCCTCGCCATAGACCGGATGGGAAAGGCAAACGGCGTGCCCGCTGTATTAACTATCGTCACGTTGCCCAGGGACTCAGACGTAAACCCAGAGCCTTTCTGTACTGCACCTGGCAGCAGGACTTACTGCCCGATGAGCAATGGCAACAACTATGGCAACAGATGAAAGCCCAATTTGACCTTAATAGTGCAGCAATCTTGATGGTTGAAAGCTTGTACATTGCTGCAACCACAGACGCTCAATCTCGTGTTGTGGAGTACCTGCAAACCCACTTAGAGGCAAAGACGTTAACCCTTGCCACCCTCCAGCAGCACTTTGGCGTGCTCAAATCAACTCTGCTGCCAGTTCTTACTCCTCCCCAACCGGATCTCTGTGCCTATGACCAACTCCTGCCTCCCGCCCAATCAGCCCAGTCCTTACCAGAGGTTGAGCCTGCCCCTCAAAGCGTTGCACCTCTGCCACAGGCTGACCCCTTGGGAAACCATCGAAGCCCAAGCGATGCAGGAGGGATGGTCTTACGCGCAGTTCTTGCTGGCACTTTGCGAATTGGAGGCGCAACGACGCTGGAGTGCCAGACTCCAACGAGCCTTACGCGAAGCCCAACTACCCAACGCCAAAACCCTTGCCAACTTTGATTTTTCCCATTGCCCAAAGCTTAATGCGGCACCCTTGATGCAACTGGCAGATGACGCCAGTTGGTTGGAACGGGCTGAGAACTTGTTACTATTTGGCGCAAGTGGAGTCGGCAAAACTCATCTTGCCGCCGCACTCGCGCGGCGGATGGTGGAGTTGGGTAAGCGAGTCCAGTGTTGCTCTGCCCTTGCCCTGCTGCAACAGTTGCAGCAGGCAAAGTTGCAACTGCAACTGCAAGGGGCACTCAAAAAACTAGACCGCTTTGACCTGCTGATCCTGGATGACTTGGGCTATGTCAAAAATCAGAAGCCGAAACGTCAGTCTTGTTTGAACTCATTGCTCACCGCTATGAACGCAAAAGTCTTTTGATTACTGCCAATCAACCGTTCAGTCAGTGGGATGCTATCTTTACCGATTCAATGATGACCGTTGCCGCCGTTGACCGATTAGTACATCATGCTTTGATTGTAGACATTCAAGCCGAAAGTTATCGCAAGCAGTCGGCGGTGGCAAAGAAAGCTAAAGCTCCAACGTCAGTTGCCAAGCCTCAGTAATGGCGCGATCTTAGTTGTCACTTCGATCTCAGTTGTCGTCTGAAGGCGATTGGTTTTGCTTGCTTATCTCTGTATTCATGACTTGATACAGATTCAATCGAACAATGATTATCATCCTTATCTGCTTATGATGCTCGGCAGGATTTTTGCGATCCTATGAAACCCGCCAAGTAGTTGTCACTTTTTGGAAAGGAGCTTGACATTTGATAGCTTCAAGTCGCCAGATACGTTGATGGTGTCTTCGATCGCGCTTGAATTACCATTGGCATCAAATGCCGTCAACCGGATAGTGTAGCTGTCATTTCCCAACGGGAAGAGGCACGCCAGGAAGTGCGCTTGGAAGAAAGACTGGAAGGGGAGCGATCGCTCATCTTGCGTCAACTCACCCGCCATGTAGGCGCTTTACCCGACTCGGCTCGATCGCACATCGATACCTTAGCCATTTCTCAACTAGAAGCGTTAGGCGAAGCATTGTTGGATTTCTCTAACTTGGATGATTTGGAGGCTTGGTTGATGCAACAGGGGAGTAGACAATCGCACATAGATCCAGCACAACTCGAACAGAGCAACCCCTTCGTAGCGAGATCGCTTCTACAACCACACTCAAGCTAATGGATGTTGGGTTTTGCTGAGATCGGGAGGTGATGGGTGAAACGCTTGACGAGGCTCAACCCAACTACGGCGAGGGGCTTAGGCTACAATATCCGCGATCGCACTTTTGTCAGTCAAGCGGTAACAAAGATGATGTTGTCACTCAATCTAGCAAGCTAATCAATAAAGTTCTGAACCAAATTTTCTGAGAAGTCTTTTTCGATCATCCCCAAGAAAGTCTTTAAGGATAACCGCACAAACTTCATTCATTTTATTTAAATCTAAACACACAGATCCTGATATCCACACTTCCTGCAGGTATTGTCAACTTAACCGGAGATGTTCAAAATTAAGCATAATAATCCCGCAATCGCTAGGTTCGCTCACTTTACGCAGCAGATTTTAGCCCAGCGACTTCTCGCCAATCTTCAAATCGTTGGCGCAGTGCTTGGCGATATCGGGGTGCAGTCAGTTGATGTTGCTTGGGGTGGAAGTGCTCTCGAATCGGTCCAAAGGCAGACAGAAAGCGTTGCGCTTGCCCTGGGGCTTTGAAGCGTCGCATTCGTCGCTCTCGCGTTCGAGTCGGTTGATGGGAGTTCTCGGCTCGATTGTTCAACCCCTTGTGCGCTCGATGCTCCACGTGCTTCATCACTTGTTTCTTCGCCGCTTCGTAGCTTTTGAGTTTGTCGGTGACCATCACCCGTGGCACAAAGCCTTGTTTTTTGAGGAGTTTGCGAAAGAATCGTTCGGCTGCCTTCGTATCCCGATGGCGTTGCAGCCACACTTCCAGCACGTTCCCCTCTGAATCCACTGCCCGCCACAAATAATATTGCTGCTGCTTGATGGTCACGACCACTTCATCGAGATGCCATTTATCCGTGAGGTGGGGACGCTTGCGACGAAGCTGATTGGCATACTGCTGTCCGAATTTCTGGCACCACTCTCGAATCGTTTCATACGTCACCTCGATGCCGCGATACAGCATCATCTTCTCGATATCCCGGTAGCTCAAGGGAAACGTGTAGTAGAGCCAGACACAGTGACTAATAATTTCGCCAGGAAATCGATGACGGGAGTACATGAGCAAGCGGGTGAGATCAGAGTTGAACCAGTCCGCTTATTCTACATTCGCGTTAAGTTGACAATACCCTAAGAATAAGTCCTTGACAAAACCCGCCCGTACAAAATCTGGAGGTTATTTGCTCCACGCTCCTTAGCAGCAGCGATTTATTTACACCCGGTAACGGTGGAAAAGCTCAATATCCTGGAACAAGCAATCCATCCACTCCCCATCTGCCACATCGGTTAAAGAAACCCAGTTCACATTAGGGCGATACTCTGTTACCTGTGTTTTATGTTGCTCAATTGCGGTTCTTTTTAGATGAATGACTTCTCTAACATTCACACCGTGTCTAAAATCCCTAAGCACAATCAAACCAAAAGGGATAGAACCGTATTTTTAGGATGTGGCGAAAGGCGCTTAGCTTTCCTGAAAAGCCAACCCAGGGCCAATGGTACCAAAACCAAACGGGGTACTCATAAACAGTCATTGGCATCCTGCATTTCTTTAAAGCCTGGATGACAGATCTTGTTGTGTTGCGGTGATCGGGATGATTATCTAGACGATAGGGTACATAAACCGTTTCTGGCCGAATTGTCTGCAGAAGATGAATCACCTTTTCAGACGCTACTGCTAGATGCTGGCCCAATGTACCGTCTTTAATGTCTAGAAAAAAAACATCTTGCTCTTTGGTTTCTAATACTTTGCAGGCTGAGATTGCTTCTGTTCTCCGCAACGTGCTGAGTTCCTCTTCCGCAATTAGACCGGCATGGGAGCGACAACCATCGGTCATAAACACAATTTTGACATCTGCACCCGCTGCCTTTTTCTGAAGGATGGTACCGCCACATCCCAAGGTTTCATCATCCTGGTGAGGAGCGAAAACGATCGCTGACTGCCGCAGTTCATTCGCTCCCAATTGATGCACAAAAGCCGATCTCTGTACAAAGCGCCGATATTGGTTTCGTAAAAAGTCCCTGAGCAATAAACGTTTCATAAGCCCTGACTGCAATTCCTTGATAAAGCTACTCCACTTTGTACAAGCCAATTCCTTAAGGATTTCTCAACCGAGGAATCTTGTTAAAGATTAATTCGTTCTCATCCGTTTTCAACTTAAAATTCAACGATTGAAGGACACTTCTGTAGGCTCTTTCCGTAATTTGTATAGACCCTACAATCGAATCCTTGATCATGCCTGGACCTTCCACTCGAAGTACATTAAGCATTTCACGATAGCAAGCTAGCCGTTCCTGCCAACTCAGCGGCGATTTTTAATCGCTGACAGGTATTCTAAAACGCGTTCCCAATGAGGAAGGACAACTCTGCTCCGATTGGATGTATCGAACCAAACATTGTATAGGTACATGGAGCGAAGACCGACATTGATTGATTGATTAGGATGTCTTCTAAGAAAGAAGAGATACTCAGGAACTTCATAAAAGCGACCTAGAAGCCCAATCCTTGCTAACAAAGCTCTGTCGGACCCAGCAAACCGTCCCCATAAAGGGATTGACTTAAGGCTGCTAGTACGAATTACTCCAAAAATATAGTAGCAAGCATGGGGAAAGCAGGCGAGGGCATGAAAGCGTTCCTGGGGCTTGGCTGAGTCAAGATTCAAATCAACGTTTTGATTCGTTAGCTTGACATAAGCCTCGTCGCTTTCAAAAAATTACCATTCTCATCAATGATCTTTGTTTTTGGGTAACACAGAACCACTGATGGATCACGATCGAGAACTTCAACGCATTTCTCTAAAAAGTCAGGGGCACATACATCATCATGTGCAGCTAATTTATAGTACTCCCCTCTAGAAAGCTCAACGGTACGAATTTGGTTACGGATTCCACCAATATTTTGGTCATTTCGATAGTAGCGGATTCGCTTATCCTTAGCTGCATACTCCAGACAAATTTCCTGCGTTTTGTCGGTGGAGGCATTATCAGAAAGAATTAGCTCAAAATCCGTAAATGTCTGCGCCAGGATTGAGTCGATCGCTTCTCTGAGGTAATTTTCACCGTTATAAACGGCTAACCCGACACTGACCCTTGGTGTTAGATTGCTCATTACTCTTAAAAATCCTGCAATGTAATTAGGTTGGCCTGACGATAGGGTGAGGAAAACCGCCCATCCTGATTGAACGTGTGATTTAGTGCATCTGGCTGTGAATGCCTGCCAGTCAATAGTTTAGTCTGTTCTTGTTGAAATCCTCTTAAACCTGTTTTGAAAAACGATAAAGTAATGATGTTTTCTGGTCCGTGTTCCTTCGACTTAATAATTTCCCATTGCGTCATGAAAAGCGTTGTAGCATTAGTCAGCAATTACAAACGTTAGTAAAACGTTGACTACTAACACTACAACGCAATAACTCACTGATTAAGACTCACTTAAGACTGGTTGAAATCGACTGTAAATGCTACATCTGCATTCAAAGATTATTGATTAGCGATGGAAGCACTTGAATGATTGTTTAGGAGCACACCATATCTGATGTCGCAATCATCTTATCAATATGCTCTTTGGCGGCTGCAAGAGCAGAATCATACGACAAGTAGGATTTCCGGCTACCTAAAACCACTAACTCTAATGAATCAGAACAGTTAAACGTAAATCGCCGCTTGTGAAGCTTAAACCGACATTCTTTCGGCTTAATCTCTATCGTCCATCCCAAATAGGAATGTTTGGTTGAAAAAGATTGTAAAGGTTTAAGCATGCCTGCTTTATCACCTTCAACTACGTTATTGCCTTCAGTTGAAGGAGAAGACATTGCTGAATCACTTGATTGATGGTTACGAGTTGGTAATGCCTGACGCAACTTATAGAGGATGCTTAAAAACTTATAGTAGCCCTTTGGTTGAAGCCACTGCATCAAAAGAATAGCCACCCTTAAACGGCGGTACTCATGATGGGAACGAATCTGGGGGAGAACTCTTCAGCTCGTTGAAGATAGTACTTTGCCTGTTGATAGTTACAGTCAACATTCTGCAAGGCTTTCCAGGCGAGGGTTACGTTAGAGCGGGCATAACTCCGGTTCTTTAGCTCCGTCAATTCCTCTGTAGATATTCCAGCAGGAGGATTGGCAAATGCTTTTTCAGTCACAATCCCAATTGCCTGCTCTAAGGAGTTCCAGTTTTTGAAGAATTACCAGAGTGCTGCCGATAGCGGTAAAGCGGTTCTCGCACCGCTGCAAAGGTATAGCGGGTTGCCAGGCGAATCCACATCTCCCAATCTTCCACATCAACCGGATACTTGCCTCTGGGAATAAACCCACCCATTTCTTCAAAACATCGACGACGGACCATCACAGTCGCCCCGGAAACGGTGTTTTCCTGAACAATTTCCTTCCAGATGAAGCCTTCCGCCTCAGAAGTTAGAATTCTTCCTGTCGGGCGGTTTTGTTCATCGACGAGCGCGGTCCAAGTATGTACAATGTCCACTTGTGGATTGCGATCGAACACCTGCACCTGCTTTTCTACTTTTGTGGGTTCTAAAATATCGTCTGCATCTAGAAAGAAATGTACTCGCTCTGTGCCTGAGCGATCCCATTGTTGCGTGCAACAGAGACTCCTTGATTTTCTTGAGAAATAAAGTTTACTCTGGGGTCACGGATAGTTTTAGCCCACTGTTTGATGTTGTCTGAACTACCATCATCAACAATCAGCACTTCAATATCCGTTAACGTTTGATTCAGTGCGCTCTCCAGTGCTTTAGGGAGATAGGCCATTGCGTTATACGCAGGAATGATAATAGAAGCTTTAGGCATAATTGCTCGTTGAATACAGGAATGAAATGCTAGGCATTGGAATGTGACGCTTTCGTGAAGTTATGAACTAACTGACACGTCAAACATTTGGGTGCTCTACCTGGTTTGCAAAGGCACGCCGATTATTGATAATTTACTATTGACGAACCTGTAACCGATAAAAATGCAATCCCTATATTCAGTAAAACCACTCAAAATCTGTATCATCCTCGACCTTGATAATTTTTCACTGATTCTAAATAAATTAGAGGCGTTCTTAAGCTCTACATAAAATTACGCCATCAACGTCGCTTATATGATAGAGGGAGATTGTAGCAGAAAATACAAGTCTCTACTCGCTAAAACTCATAGCTGGCTCGTTTGATGGTCTTAATCGCTTAATTTCCATTAGTAGACTTTATAGAAGAATTAGACCAAGCCTATCTTATGTCTAAGTAGCTAACGGTGTATGGAGAATACAATTTAGAATTACGAAAACCATGTGATAACTCTGATTACTAAGGTCAAATTTGCAGCCTGGAGAATTTGCAGGGCAAACAGAAAAACGGCTCGGAGTGCTACGTCTCTGAGCCGTAATGCCTTTTACCTTTAACTGAGGTATAACTTTGTTGCCATTATCAGCTTCCTATCTTCAAGCTTCCTTTGTATTCGGCCTAAAGTTAGGAAGCAGTATTAATTTTCACTGTAAGGAATTTAACGGATCTTCTACACAAAAGACGGCTCAGGGTTTTAATTCCTGAACCATCAAGGTTTTAGCAAGTACAACGCGCACATTTAAGCGTCATATATCTCTCTGTCTAACTCATCTACCAATAGTCTTGTTTACGTTTAACTTTTACCGTAGCACTCACACATACAGGCAAAAAAGGCTTAGATGCTTGGTTCTAAGCCTTTGTGCCTGTGAGCGGGAAGGTTGTGTTCATATAAAGCTTATGTAAAGTAATCAGAGCTTAAAGGCAGCATAGTGGTTTCATAGTCTCCTCTTAACCCACAGGCAGTAACTTTCATTTGGAGCTAAGAAATTAGTAGTATCACGTAGCTCTCTGGAGTTCGAGATTTTCTGTTTTTGATATTTTCCCTAAACGCACGTTAATTGTTCCTGGTTCAAACCTGGCACGTTATCTTGCTCATCATCTGTCACTTCGTTCATCACCTGTAGATAAATTTCCATTTGCGATTCTGTCACTTTACTTGTGAGATCGTGTTACCTGTGCCAGAGGCAATCTAATTCAATTGCTAGTTCTTCAGGACAATTTTGTTCCTGATTGAGGTCAATTCCTTGTGGGATTGGCTGAGATTTTGTGCGGCAACTTTTGATTTCCTTGTTCGTGTGCTCATCTGTGCGATGGGCATTCCGTTGAGTTCATCTATCACGGCTTTCTAGACACCATGCTGAGTAATTCGTCGAACACCACTAGCGCTCTTACCACCAGTTTAAATAGTCAACCTCTGTCTACTAGCTCTTCCCTGCAAGCAGTTGACTCCCAACTTTCACTGGCCAAGAGTTCCACTGGACGCAATATTCTAATCTTCGTTGCCGATGGGTTACGCTACGGTTCCGTTAACCCGGAAGATGCGCCTACGCTCTACAGTATTCGTCAGAACGGGGTCAACTTCAGCAACAGCCATGCCCTGTTTCCCACCTTCACCACTCCCAACGCTTCGGCCATTGCTACCGGACATTATTTAGGGGATACCGGCGATTTCAGTAACACCATCTATGCCGGTTTTCCGGTTCCTTCTGCGGGTGGCAGCCCCACTGCATTTATCGAAAATGATCCCGTACTCGGAGATCTTAACGCCCGCTATCCGGGCACCTTTGATGCCAGCGACCCCGATACCTTCAGCTTCTACAACTTCCTCAACGAAGAGACGCTGTTGCAGTATGCTCGTCAGAATGGGTACAACACCGCTGCTGTTGGTAAGGTTGGGCCAGTCCTGATTCAAGATGTCAGCCAGGGAACCGTTGACCCCAGCACGGGCAAGGTGCCAACTCCCAAACCGTCATCATTGATGACTCGACTGGCAGAACGGGTGGCATTCCGTTAAGTACAGATATTCAGCAGCGTTTGATTCAGGCGGGAATTGGCATTACGGCTCCTGATCGCACCAACGGTGCAGCCAGCACCAGTCAACTGAGCAATGGTTTTCTGGAAACAACACCACACCTGGTACGTTGACCGCTAACTATGTGCAGCAGCAGTATTTTACCAATGCGGTGACTCAGGCAATTCTGCCAGAGTTTGCTGAAAGCAACAATCCGTTTGCGATGGTGTACTGGTCGCGTGACCCGGACGGGACTCAGCACAACCAGGGTGATAGCCTTAATAGCCTGACTCCTGGTATCAACGGTCCCACCGCTAAAGCGGCGATCAAAAATGCGGATAACAATCTGGCTCAAATTATTACTGAACTGAAAGCCGAGGGGCTTTACGACAATACCGACATTTTCGTCACCTCGGATCATGGCTTTTCAACCATCAGCAAGAGCGTGGTTGATGCTCAAGGAACCCTGGTCAATGACTATGCTTCAACCTTGAGTTTTCAGGGTGTTAACCCTGGTTATCTACCAGCAGGGTTTGTGGCGATCGACCTGGCGCATGGATTAGGCTCCAACTTGTTTGACCCGGACCAGGCCACCAAAAATGCGGATGGCACCTACTCCTATAAGCTGCTGGATCCAACTCAAGGACAGCGTCCCAACTTTGGTAATGGACTGATTGCAGACGCCGCTACCTTAAGTACACCGGATGCAACAACAGCGCCTCCTGCCAAAGTAATTGTGGCGGCAAATGGGGGATCTGATCTGGTATATGTGCCTGACAATAATGTAGAAACGGTCAAGCAAGTAGTTAACATCCTCAGTAAGGAAAACTACGTCAGCGGACTGTTTGTGGATGATTCGTTTGGTTCGATCGCAGGAACGCTACCGCTGAGTTCGATTAACCTCAAGGGTGACGCACAAACGCCAACGCCCGCGATCGTGATTAACTTCAAGACCTTCAGTACTGATCCGAGCAATCCCTATCAAACTCAAGTCGAAATTGCAGATACCACTCTGCAACAGGGCCAGGGAATGCACGGTACCTTTGGTCGCGGTGATACATACAACAATATGGCAGCGATCGGCCCTGACTTTAAGACAGGCTATACCGATTTAGCTCCGGTCAGTAATGCGGATGTCGCTAGGACTCTGGCCAATATTGTTGGGTTCAACATCCCCAGCAATGGTGATTTGACAGGACGTGTAATCACAGAAGCGCTAGCCGATGGACCGGACAGTGTTCCCTACAGTACTGGAATCGTGGCCTCTTCACCATCTGAGAATGGTCAGCGGACAGTTCTCAACTACCAGCAGATTGGTGATACCAAGTACTTTGATGCTGCGGGTTATCTAAACGGCACGGTGGGATTGAATACGGACCTGAATCAGGATGGTTTTTTTTGACGTAGACCAACCGCAGCATACAGCCGATCAGCCCCAGGCCAGCTACCCAAAGGTAATTCTGATCTCCTTGGATGGCGCAACTCCCCGCTTGGTTAATCAATATCTCGCAAGCGGGGTGCTTAGCCCAGATAAGGGGCTGGGGCCCTGGCAAGTAAGGGCGTTATTGCGCAACAAAATGTGACGATAACGCCCTCTCTCACCGCTCCCAGCCATATTGCGATCGCCACTGGCTCCACCGCTGCCAATAACGACATCAACGCCAACACGTTTCATCTGGTTGCCAGCCCCTTTGCCAGCAACATCAGCGGGTTTGGGGCACCGATCGGAGGTTATTCGGCTGGGATTGATGGTCCCGGTGAAAGCGGACAACCAACGGCTGAACCCGTCTGGCTCCCTCTCCTACAGGCAGGCAAAAAGTCGTTGCTGCCACCTTCCCCGGAGCGGATGGGATTGATGTAAAAATTCCAGGCTTGCCGGATAGTCCGATCGTTCAACCTGCAAGCGATCGGACCGTTACTTATACAGTCCCCTTCGGTGAATTTGGTGGAGTCGGTGCCCAGGGATTCACCTTGACCAGCTCAGATTTCAGCGCTGCTCCCAGTCAAACCGTTGAGCAACTAACCGCAACAGGTAAGGTTTTCTACAGTCCCATTTTGCAGAAGACAACCCCGCTGGATAAGTTCAAAGTCGGTGGCGTGGACTACACGATCGATGTTGCTGCACTCGATACGAGAGATGATGGCAAGGTCGATTATGACACCCTGGTCTTTTTGATGAGAATCAGGGAATTAAACCGGGTCCCTTTAGCCTGCCTTCAACAGGTCCCGCTTACATTAAGGCAAGCGGCAAAAATCTAGTCCTTTCTATCTAGAAGGCAGCAGCAATAGGGCGGGAACGGGCTTCTACGTCAGCACTCTAGCCCCGATTTGTCTACCGTCCGCATTGCCCGCTATTCTGCTAACGATATTCCTCGGAATGCGGCTGTATTAGACAACGTCGATGATATTAACAACAACGTCGGCTTCTGGGCACCCCAAGCCGATTTCCGGATTCCCGAAAAACTCAGCCCTGGTTTTGATAAGTTCCCAGACAGTGATTTGGAAGCGATTTACGAAGACCAGGTGAAAACGTTTGTTGCCTATCAGACTCGCGTGGCGCTGCGATCGTTGAGCCAGGCTCCCGATGTCGACCTGGGACTATTTTACATTGAGCAACCGGATGGGTCAGAGCATCAGTTCTTGATTACCGATCCGCGTCAGGCGACCAATCCATTAGACCCAACTTCGATCGGTGCGGGGCAAGATCAGGCAAAGATTGCTCGTTACCAATCCTATGTGGCGGCAGCATATAAGGCAGCGGATCAGGCAGTCCAACGGATCATTGATGCAGTTGGCACCGACAGTAATGGCGTCCCTAATAGCAACATTATTGTGGTGTCTGATCATGGATTTGATCCGTTTTTCACATCCGTCGATATCAACGCTTACCTCAAGAGCAAAGGATTTGACACCAGTAAAATTCGGGCAGTTACCTCGGGTCCTGCGGTGAATATTTACTTCAACCTGGAAGGACGGGAACCGAATGGAACGGTCAGTCGTGCCGAGTACGTTACGCTGCAACAGCAAGTGACAGAAGCACTGAAGAGCCTAGCGGATACTAACTCGAATTACACCAATGGTGCGGCTAGTGTCCCTGTATTTGATAAGGTGTACGATCGTCCCATTCCTACCGATCTGAACGATCCAACCTTTGGGCTGGGAACCAGTGACTACATCGGACAGGATTCCGGTGATGTTTTTGCGCTGCTAACATCCGGCTACAACTTCGATGGCACACAAGCTCCCGTTGTTCAGCGGTTAGGCGATCCGACCTCCAGCACTCCAGTCCTTTCTATACCAAACTTCTATGGTGCTCATGGTTATGATCCCACCCTGTCAGACATGAGTGCGATTTTCTATGCGGCTGGACCTGATTTTGGTCATGGTACTCTTAATCAGGTTCGCAATATTGATATCGCTCCAACAATTTCACAACTGCTAGGAGTACAGCCAGCTTCAACCGTTCAGGGAACTCCAATTAACACCCTGCGCTAGTTACATCACGAATTTTACGGAGGGGTGCAGTTTTGCATCCCTCTGTAAGGGTCTACTATAGCGATTCTATGGAATTGGAATTAAGGTTTGATGTAGAAATTGTAGGTATGTCTATAGTGGGTGTCTGTTAAATACTTTGCGGTGGAAATCGGGGGAAAGATGTAGGGATGGAACTGGTTAAGGCTATTGCAGTTCTCAAATGGAGGGACGTTATGTTCAGGAATATCATTCCACCCCACTACTAGGATTCCTCCGACGCGTAAGCATTGAAAACACTGGGTAAACGTCTCTTCCATATCGGGAAGAGTATTCACCCCATAGCCGATAATTCCATTACAAATAATGAGATCAAAATAGTCGTTGCTGAAGTGACGGTTTAAGTTCTGGATACGATCGACGATGTGATTTCGAGCACCGTAAATTGCTTTATCAGGATCTAACTCGATCGTCCAATACTCTTTTGCTTAAACAAACTCTCGTATGGTTTTGTGTACCATTCGCAGCCAACAAAGAGGACCCTTTTCAGGTCAGCTTGGGAAACCAGGTAAGGAATCATCACCCTTTCGAGCAGGTGCCGATCAGGAGCATCTAGATAGGAACCGAAAACCGTTTTCGTAATGACCTAAGCTTCTCGTATACAAACGGAAAGGTTGATTTAGTAGACGCTTTAATCTGTTTAAGGGTAATCATCGGTTGCAAAGATTCGTGAAAACTCCTGAATTCCGAGATCAGCTTTCACAGTTTTGCTTGTGAAAGCCGAGCAAACATCAATTTATTTTTCATTAACTAGCCCTTCCCAACTCAAGCTAAGGAAGAAGGATTAAATAAGTTCGAGATCTGGTAGGGGCGAAGCATTCGGACAAAAAGGTTTGCAACTCAATCACAGCCATCTGCCGAATGCTTCGCCCGTACAGCCGGAATGTTCGATGTAATTTAATCCACGATCCTAAGGAGAAATGCCACACACAAGCTGAAGTTCTTGATCTATCTCATTCATAATCCTACGTAAAAACTTTTCTTTTACAACGTTAACCAGAACACAAATCGCAATGTCTATTGCCGTTGATAAAGATAATCTCTGGGTTAGAAGGGAATTTTTTGTTCTTACCTCAGAGGGTTACTTTTGGTCCAAGCTTTCCTCTAACCTCAACTTAACTTCATTCTTGCTTCGGAAGGTTGGGTCACGTTATGTTCATGCCCTTCGATTTTTTGTTGCGATTGCTATCTAATCTGGCAACGGTTGCCATTCTAGGAGGTGGGGTATGTGTCCTTTACGAATGGTATGAGGGCGAGCTGGTGAGCGATCGCTGGTTATATCTGGGCATAGGACTGATGGCATGGTCATTTTTGGGCTTTCTGCTAATTCTGCTACTGCATCGTCCCGGACGTGATGAACCTAAACCATTCCGCAGCAAACGTGTGCAACGAATAGCTCGACCCGATGGTAGCGAAATTCACGTTGAATTCTTTGAACCCAATTACTCAATGGGGGAAAACACCTCGCATCACGCTCCAACGGTAATTTTGACACACGGTTGGGGACCAGACAGCACGGTTTGGTACTACGCGAAGAAACAACTTACGGATCAGTTCCGCGTAATTGTTTGGGATCTGCCCGGGCTAGGCAAATCCAAGAAACCAGATAACCGGGATTATTCGTTGGAGAAATATGCCCACGACCTAAAGTCTGTTTTAGATGCAGCGGGAGACCAGCCTGTTATCTTACTAGGTCACAGTATGGGAGCAATGATTTTGTTGACCTTCTGTCGCTTGTTTCCAGACCTGTTGGGGCAACGAGTGGCAGGCTTGATTCTCGTTGATGGAACTTACACCAATCCCCTCAAAACCACGATTCTGAATAAACTGCTGCTGGCTCTGCAAAAACCGTTACTAGAGCCATTGCTTCACCTGGCGATCGCGCTCTCTCCATTGCTTTGGCTTGCAAGTTGGCTCAGTTACTTAAATGGTTCAACATTGATCACAACAGAAATTTCTGGTTTCACTGGCCGAGAAACGAGAGGACAGCTTAACTTTTCTAGCCTGATCGGTATCAAAGCATCACCCGGAGTACTGGCGCGCGGAGTTTTGGCCATGTTCAGATTCGATGAAACTGAGACATTGCCCAACATTTCTGTTCCCACTCTGGTGGTTTTTGGTAAATCTGATATTGCAACCCGACCCTTTGCAAACGAACGCATGGCTATAGAGATACCTCAAGCAGAATCGAGCGTGTTGGCTCCAGGAGGGCATATGGCGTTGATGGAGCGTAACCAACAGTTTTCAGAGCTGATTCGGACATTTAGCAATTCTTGCTTAACCTTAAAGAGATGAGCCAGTAGAAACTTGACTTCAAATGTATATAAAATTCGGTTAAATAATTAAGGTTTTTGTAGGGGCGGGTTTTGCTCCCAATCCTTGCTGTACAAGGATTTTTCTACTAAACCCGCCTCTATATGCGGCAAGTACTCAAACGGATTTCATATAACGTCTCTTCAAAAAATAGATTTACGCCAGTTCCTCGTCTGTCAACTTTCGATTATCAGAACATGGCAAATATTTCAAGCACTCAAGCAAATATTAAATTGTGAGGAATGAATCCCAAACAGCGCGAAGATAGTTATATAGGAGTGTTCAACAGGGCATCCTAACTAGACGCAGTTTGGTTTTGTTTGCAATGAAAGCCTTCGGTAAATGTCTCGAAGAAGTGTATCCGTGTGACCTGGTAGCTACAACCAAGCCGCAGACAGAAATGGTGTATCCTCGTCCACAGCTACATCGTCCTGAATGGATCTCTCTGAATGGTACCTGGAGATTCACCTACGACGACCGGGGGAATATACAAGCCCTAGCGACGTTCGTAATTGGAGTCAGACTATCGAAGTTCCCTTTGCTCCCGAATCTATCCGGAGTGGTATTCATGATATGGGGTTTCATACCAACCTCTGGTATGAGCGGGACTTTGATGTCACTGCCGATGGCGGCCACGTGTTGCTGCACTTTGGAGCGGTTGATTACCGAGCACGCGTTTGGGTCAACGGGCAATTTATGCGAGATCATGAAGGTGGCCATACTCCTTTCTCGATCGACATTACGTCGGCTTTGCATCCAGACGGACGGCAGACTGTCACGGTTTGGGCAGAAGATGATCCGCACGATTTGACCAAACCCAGAGGTAAGCAAGACTGGCAGCTTCATCCCCATAGCATTTGGTATCCTCGCACGAGCGGTATCTGGCAAACCGTTTGGCTGGAGCGTGTCCCAGAAACCTATATCGATCGCCTCAAGTGGACGCCTCACTTTGAACGATGGGAAATTGGATTTGAGGCATTTGTGTCGGGTAAACCTCAGAAAGATGTCCAGCTTAAAGTCCGGCTGACCGTTGGTAAACAACTGTTAGTCAATGACACTTATGAAGTGCTGAATGGTGAGATTCATCGTCGCATTGCGCTTTCAGACCCAGGAATTGATGATTACCGCAATGAACTGCTGTGGAGTCCAGAAAAGCCAACGTTAATTGATGCTGAGATTCAGCTATGGTGCCAGGGACAACTGGTGGATCAGGTGCGATCTTACACAGCAATGCGAACCGTTAGCATTCAACGCGATCGCTTCATGCTGAATGGGCAACCTTACTACCTGCGTCTCGTGCTGGATCAGGGCTACTGGGAAGACACCCTGATGACTGCTCCGTCAGACGACGCTCTACGGCGAGATGTGGAACTGGTGAAGCAAATGGGCTTCAACGGTGTGCGAAAACACCAGAAGATTGAAGACCCACGCTTTCTGTATTGGGCGGATGTGTTGGGGCTAATGGTGTGGGAAGAAATGCCCAGTGCGTACCGATTTACCTCCAAAACTGTAGAACGGATCACGAAAGAGTGGACAGAAGTAATTGAGCGGGATGCCAGCCATCCCTGCGTTGTTGTTTGGGTGCCGTTTAATGAGTCTTGGGGCGTTCCTGACCTGACGGCGACTCCGGCTCATCAGCACTGTGTTCAGGCGCTCTATCACCTGACCAAAACTCTGGATCCAACGCGACCTGTAATTGGCAATGACGGCTGGGAAAGTACAGCAACAGACATCCTGGCGATTCATGACTACGATACTAAGCCCCAGCGATTGGCAAAGCGTTATGGACCAGAGGTGAAACTATCGGATTTGTTCGATCGTCAGCGTCCGGGGGCGTGTGTTGACCCTCGACGGTTACCCCCATCAGGGACAGCCGATAATGCTGACAGAGTTTGGAGGCATTGCTTACACCAAACCAGAAGAACACACCCGCACCTGGGGCTATACTCGCTCCAGCAACAGTTCAGAATTACAGCTGCAATACACCGCGCTGTTACACATCGTGAACAAGATCGAAATGTTCAGTGGCTTCTGTTATACCCAGTTGACCGACACATTTCAGGAAGCAAACGGGCTGTTGTACATCGATCGCACGCCAAAATTTCCGATTGAGGCGATCGCATCTGCCACTCTAGGTAGGGGTAATACGGAAGACGAAAATACTATGCTCCTGGAATCCGTGAAAGTGGCGTGTACCAAATGGAAGATGTATTCTCAGACGCTCTTAAAGCCAGACGGACGCAACCTCACGCTGTACAGCCGACGCCCCATTGCGGCGGGGATTACTGCGACTAGTCCGAGTAGCGATCCAGTTCGGGCAAATCCTCATCTGCGCTGGCACCCGTTGCGGGGTGAGTGGGTTGCCTATGCTAGTCACCGTCAGGGGCGGACGTTTATGCCGCCTCCAGAATATAATCCACTGGCTCCTACAAAGGACCCGCAGTTTCCGACTGAACTGCCAGAGGGAGATTATGACATTGCTGTTTTTGATAATCGGTTTCCGTCGCTAATTCCCTCAGCGTCGGATGCTCCTGGTGAAATTGTTGATACGTTGCCCGCAAACGGAGCTTGTGAAGTGGTCGTGTTTACACAAGACCCACAGGCTTCACTCAGTTCGTTGCCGCTGGATCATCTGGAGTTGCTGTTTCAAGTGTGGGCCGATCGTACTCGCGCTATTGCTGAACATCCCCAAATTCAATACATTTTGCCGTTTGAAAATAAAGGGGTTGAGGTTGGCGTGACGCTGCACCATCCGCATGGGCAAATTTACGCCTATCCGTTTGTGCCACCCGTTCCAGCTCGCATGGGCAACTGTCAATTAACGTATTATCAGCGGCATCACCGGGGCCTGTTGCACGATTTAATTCAGAAGGAGATTGAGGACAACCAGCGAATTTTGTATCAGGATGAGTGGGCAATCGCCTTCGTTCCGGTCTGCGCTCGTTATCCCTATGAAGTTTGGGTTGCGCCGATCCAGCCTATCTCAACATTCCTGGATCTAACAGCAGACCAGCGATCGGGGCTTGCCAAAGCGCTCAAAACCGTGACCCTGAAATATGACGGACTGTGGAATCGTCCCTTTCCATACCTGATGGGCTGGTTTCAAGCTCCAGTCAACGGAAAGAAT
Source organism: Kovacikia ellensis JS3 (assembly GCA_034541955.1). GTDB lineage: Bacteria > Cyanobacteriota > Cyanobacteriia > Leptolyngbyales > Leptolyngbyaceae > Kovacikia. The sequence goes on from JAVYJL010000002.1 coordinate 181,538, forward strand.
CACCCCGAATGGCATTTGCACGCTGAGTTCTATCCGCCCTACCGCACTCCCAACAAGCTGAAATACTTAGCTGGAACTGAACTGGCAGCCGGTATGTTCGCGAACGACGCGGTTCCAGAAGAGAAAGCAAAGGAATTGCAAGCCGTTTCAGTGAATCTCGAAACTCCCATCTGTAGTTATCGCCAACAAAGTTAGACCAGTCGCTGGCTGAAACCCGTTGCCACACACTATTTCTCACCTGACACCTGACACCTGCTAAACGTATGAACGCATTTCAAGAAGTCGATCACAAACTAACGTTAATTCGTCAGGCTCTAGAAGAAACGGAGGCTACCGGGGTTCGCTTACGTGGAACCGATTGGTTTGCCTGGGCAACGGCAGGTGGCTCTAACACGGTGTTACTGGCAGCAGAAACGGGTGTTGCTGAGGTCTTGGTGACAGCGACAGATGCGTGGGTACTCACCGATGAAATTGAAGCGCAACGGTTGAAGGATGAACAGCTTCCAACTACACCGGAAGGCCCAGTCTATAAACTCTACGTCAATCCGTGGGCAAATGGTTCTGAACGCGAATCCTTCGTTCGAGACGTAACAGGTGGTGGAAAGGTTTTAAGCGATCGTCCCACTTACTCGGAAGCTTTCCTACCCAAATCCCTGGTTCAGCGAAGACGGGTGATGTTACCGAGTGAACTGGCTCGCTATAGCGAGGTCGGACGACTTGCCAGCGAAGCAATGACCGATGTGTTAACTCAGGCTGACCCTTCCTGGACGGAGTATCAACTTGCTGGAGCGGGCGCAGAGGCACTCTGGGTGAGAGGGTTACATCCTGCGCTGACGTTGGCAGCCGGAGATCGTCGCTTACCGTTATACCGCCATCCCCTGCCGAGTAGAGAGGCGATCGGACGACAGGCAATGCTGGTCTTTTGTGCTCGTGGTTATGGCTTGATTGTTAGTTTGACTCGCTTTGTATGCTTTGGCGGATTGTCGGATCGGGACAAAAATTACACCGATCGATCGCTGAAATTGAAGCCGTTGCCCTCAATCACTCCAAGCCAGAAGCGCCTTTAAATGCGATATACGACACTTTAGCAAGGGCATATGAGCAGCATGGTTACCCGAATGCGATTCGGGAACATCATCAGGGCGGCACGGCAGGCTATGGGGCACGAGACGTAGTGGCAACACCCGAAACGGGCGATCGTCTTGAAGCCAATATGGTCATTGCTTGGAACCCCAGCATTCCAGGAGCAAAGATTGAAGATTCATTTGTAGTGACACCCGATAATAGTCTGGAGAATTTAAGCGTTGATTCCAAATTTCCTCACACTGAAATCGACGGACGACTTCGTCCCATTCCACTAGAACGATGACGAATTTTCAGCAGATTTTTAATAGTACACCTGATATTGAGGCAAGCGCGCCCGGACGGGTAAATTTATTGGGTGAACATACCGACTACAACGATGGGTTCGTACTGCCTACTGCTATCCCGCAACACACGACGGTTTTCGTCGGGTATAGCCCTGATGATCGCCACCACTTTTACTCCGCTGAATTAGAAGAACAGGTTGATGTCAGCCCGACTGAAGCAACCGTTGAAGGGTTTGCTAGCTATATCTATGGCTGCATTCGAGTTTTAGAACAAGCCGGACACGCTGTTCCTCCCATTAACGTGTTTGTTACCTCCTCGGTACCGATCGGATCGGGTCTGTCCAGCAGTGCAGCTCTTGAAGTGGCAACGTTGCGGGGATTGCGATTGCTTCTCCATCTCAATCTGGACGATGTACAAATTGCTCAACTTGGGCAGCAGGCGGAGATTCAATACGCAGGTGTGAGCTGTGGGATTCTCGATCAGATGGCGTCCAGCCTTGCCGATACGGAGCACATGTTGTTTCTCGATACCCGTACCCTCGATCGCCAAATTTTGCCATTTCCTGCGGATGCAGAGATTATTGTAATTGACAGTGGCGTAGCGCGATCGCTCGCTGGCAGTAGCTATAACCAGCGACGAGCAGAGTGTGAAGAAGCGGCTCGTCAGTTAGGCGTTAAGGCACTACGGGATGTCGGCGATCCTCAGATGGCAGAAAAGCTACCGGACCCCATTTGTAAACGGGCCGCCATGTCATTACTGAAGATAACCGAGTACTGAGGGCGTTGGCAGGTGTTTCGGCTCAAGAGTTTGGGGAATTAATGAATGCGTCCCACGCCAGTCTACGGGATGACTACGAAGTTTCAGTACCTGCGCTCGATCGGTTGGTCGATATCCTGCAAACCACTTCCGGGGTGTTTGGTGCACGTTTAACCGGGGCAGGATTTGGAGGTGCGTGTGTTGCGCTGGTCAAGCTGGGGAAAGGAAACGCGATCGCCGAAACTGCACTCAAGCACTACAACGATTCTGGCTACAAAGGTTACATTTTAGTTGACTAACGACTATTTAATTAGCTCTGTATCGACCATCACACCCAGGTTTAACTGCATTGACCTCAAGCCAGACGCGCATCAATCAATAGATTTGTATTGTTATAAATACCAGCTACGAATTGATAGAAATCAGGCTTATTTTAGGAATAAAAGATAACTATGCAGCTTCAAATTGAGTGTAACCGTGAGCCGTTTAAGCAAAAGTCATGCTTGATTTGCAATCAGTTATTTGAAATGACGGAAGCAAGAATCATTGTTTGTAACGATCAGGGAAATGACTACGGTGAAGTTTGTCCTAAGTGTTTAAGAAAGGGATTTAGTTGGCTTAGCGATCGTTTTGAACAATTAAGCCAACCCCAAAAATCGTTAAAATGCCTCGGCCTCAAAGCCTGCAAACTCCAATTGGAGCTTAAAACCATCACTTCTCAGCAAATTGATAATGAACAATGACTCGGATCTGCAAAGCAATACTGCCATGATTTACCAGTCATTGGAAGAACTTCATGCTCTGCTTTCTACCCTGGAAGAGCAAGTCAAGTCAGGTACATTTCCTGCCCAACAAAAGACTATGACAGTTGAGCCTGATCCTGATGACAGGCTATCCAACCCTGGTAAAAGTTCTTTTTAACCGATTAATTTTAGTTTTAGCGTTGCGGAGTAGCAATAGAAGTCGGCGATCTTTGCGTACAGCCATTCCTGCTTAAATAAACCACATCTTTGTATAAAGGCGAACCGCCATTTGCTCCTACTGTGTAACTAACCCTTCCGAGAATTGCTGTAAGTCCTATTAACGCTTTGCGTCGCCAAGGAAATTGAGTTTTTTGAAGAATTGAAACCGTAGTCGCTGTTTTACCTCCGCCTTTGGGGAGAATAGAGATCGTATACAGGATTACATTCAACTTTATTAAAGAGTTAAACGTACCCAATCCCTCAGGCAGATTAGAGCAGCAAGATGGTTTTAAGCATAGAGACTGCAAACATTACCAACATTGATTTAGAGCGGTTTGCGGAAGACCTCGATCGCGACGGAATTTGTATTATTCGTAAACTATTTAGTCAGAATTTGGTTGAAGAGTGGGCCGTTGCTTTTAATACCCTATTTTATGAACGGCAACAGCGACCTGGCGGGTTGGCTCCACGTGGTCAAGCCCGCTTTTACACAACTCTGCCCTGGGTACCGCCGTTTGCAAATCCTGATGTGTTTGCCAATCCAATCATTCTAGGTGTACTTAATCGCGTTTTTGCTCAGGAATACAGACTGGTTCAGTTGGCTGCCGATATTCCTTTACAGGGATCGGATTATCAAGAGATTCATCGGGATTTTCGCCCGCTGTTCACCGATCAGATTGTCACGCCACTTTATGCGTTGGCCGTAAACTTTCCTCTAGTCGAAGTAACAGCCGATAATGGTCCGTTTGAAATGGCGCGGGGAACTCACCGGATCTCACGTGAAGAGGGGTTGCTCAAAATTCGATCGGGCGAAATTTCGATGGAGCAATTTTATATGCAGCCCGGTGATGTGATGATTCGATCGCCTCTGGTACTGCATCGTGGTACACCCAATAGAACATCCCAACCGCGCCCAATGATCGTGATGGGTTATGTGGGTATTGTCAGGTTAACCGGTCTGTAGAATAATCGTACTGATTCAACGTTGATCGCATCTGCTTGCCCATGTATTCTCGTCATCGTTTTCCCGGCGAAATCATCAGTTAGTGTGTGTGGCTTTATTACACGTTCCCTTTGAGCGACCGGGACATCGAGAAAATGATGTTGTACTGAGGGGTCGAGGTGACGTACGAATCGATTCGAGAATGGTGTCAGAAGTTTGGGCAGCAATACGCGAATCAGCTGGGTCATAAACGACCTTACATCACCGGCAAATGGCATCTCGATGAGGTGGTCGTCACCATCAAAGGGCAGCAATACTACTTGTGGCGAGCAGTGGATTCAGAAGGAAATGTGCTGGATGTCATGCTACAACGGCATCGAAACACGAAAGCAGCAGAGCGATTCTTCCGCAAACTCCTGAAGAAACAAGGGGTTGTCCCTGGTGTCCTCGTCACGCACATTTGGACTAATCCGAGAACACTTCCACCCAAAGCAGCATGAACTGAGTGCAAAACGATACCGAGAAGAGCTACGCCAACGCTTTGAGGAGTGGCGAGAGATCGCTTGCTTGAAAATTGCTGCGTAACATTGAGCAACGCTGAATGTTCAAGGATTATCGTGCTTAAATCTGAACATACCCGCCTAAGTTGACAGTGCCCAGGAGGAGACTCAAAAAGGTTCGTCCAGTCCTCTGTTCATAATGCTGGGTGAGCGATCGAGTGGTCGGTGATTGAGCTAATTGGTAGCTAGAATCGGGCTTCGCTGGTTCTTTCGCGGAGGCAGTAGAAATAATTCCACTCGTCAGTACGAATGCTCCCACAGCAAGCATCATTCTATTCATTACAAACTCCAATAGTTCCCATTTGTTGCAGTATGGTCTTTTGGAGATGGATTCTCCTCTCTCTTGGGAAGGGAGAGCAATGCCTGGAGAGGTAGATGTGGTTAAAAGGATGTCTGTAAAGTATGATTGGCAGCGGGTTAGTAACGGATAGAACGGATAGTTGATTGTTTTAGCTTAACATTGGCATCCGATTCATCCGTTTTCTATGCATTGCTAACTGATTTGCCACTTTTCAGACATCCTCTTAACTCAACTTTATTCGTTATTTGGACAAAGTTGAGCTAAGGAACTAGCACAAATATAGGTGGACCTAAAAGGTAGTGATACGTGGCATTAGCCGCCACCGCCAACAGATCCAAAATTACTACAATTTGGGTATTACCTGAAAATAAAAGGTAAACAAAAATTTCTACCTATTTACACTCGCCAATTCCCATACTTACTCAGTATCTATAGGAAGAGTAGAGGTATTCGGACCAGACCGACAACATTAAACAACACGACCTATGAGCAGAGCTGCAACCGATCGACTGAACCAACTAGAACAGATCGTTGTTACTTCTAGTCAAATAGGAGACATTGAAGCACGCATTTTTGCAGACGGAATGCCTGTGGCTGCCTTAATGGAAAAAGTGGGCCATCTCATTGTTCAACGCATTGAGCAATACTACCCCTGTACTAAGTTTCCATCAGCCGGCATTTTAGCTGGGCCGGGGCATAATGGTGGAGATGCCCTGGTAGTCGCTCGTGAACTGCATTCCAAGGGATATCATGTGCAGCTTTATCGTCCATTAAAAAAGCGAAAGAATTAACAGACAGTCACGCTCGCTATGCTGAAAGTTTGGGACTGCAATTTTGTGAGACTATCGAGCCTTTGCAGCAGTGCGATTTCATAATTGATGGCCTGTTTGGTTACGGTTTAGAGCGATCGATCGAACCTCCCATATCTGATGTCATTGAACGGGTCAATCAGTGGCCACAGCCTGTCCTCAGTATTGATTTACCGTCGGGACTTCATACCGATACTGGAGATGTGTTGGGAAGTGCAATCAAGGCCGATCGCACAGTTTGCATCGGGTTATGGAAATTGGGGCTGTTGCAGGAACACGCACTGCGATGGGTTGGCGCAGCAGAACTAATTGACTGTGGGTTTCCCTTGGCGGTAGTCCAAGCAGTCATCGGAAATGCAACTCCAATTCAACGGGCAACCTGGAAGAGTGCCATTTCCCATCTGCCGCTTCCGCGTCCCCAATCTACGTACAAGTACAAGGTGGGGTCTGTACTGCTTATCTGTGGTTCCCATCAATACTCCGGTGGCGCGATGTTGACCTCGTTAGGCGCTAGAGCAAGCGGGGTTGGAATGTGCTACATTGCTGTGCCGGAGTCGCTTCAAATGTTGATGTCAAGCCACCTTCCAGAAGCCCTGATTCTACCCTGCCGTGAGACCACATCTGGGGCGATCGCCCAACTGCCAGATGGCACAGACCTGAGCAAGTATGATGCGATCGCCTGTGGTCCTGGTCTTACCACCGATGCAAAACCCGTTGTGCAGCAGGTTCTAGAAAGCGACCGTTCATTGGTTTTAGATGCCGATGGACTAAACGTTCTCGCCCACCTGGGTACGGTTCCAACCCTGTCAAAGCGTGTGGCATCCACTGTTCTCACTCCCCATGAAGGGGAATTCAAACGATTGTTTCCCGACTTGTTAACAACAATGGGCGATCGTACAAAAGCAGTGCGAACAGCCGCCGAACAAACCGGGGCAACCATTTTGTTGAAAGGGGCACGAACCATTGTTTCTGGCCCAAATAACGCGCTCTGGATCAACGCTGATAGCACACCTGCTTTGGCACGGGGCGGCAGCGGAGACGTGTTGACAGGTTTAATTGGTGGTTTGTTAGCGCAAGGAAAGGTCAAGCCAGGTTCAACTGAGGAAACCGTTCAAGCGGCCGCGTGGTGGCACGCCCATGCAGGTATACTGGCAGCGCAAACAAGGACTGAACTGGGTGTTGATGCGTTTACGCTGACACAATTTTTGATTCCAGCACTGCAAGCCCATTTGCAAACCGAAGACACAACTCATTGACCGTTTTAATTCAGCGATCAGTAGTACCCAAATCGTTATATAGCGATCCTAAATGGATTGTGATACCAATTTAAATGGTATTCAGGGCAGATAGAGCATCCAGGATGAAGGAATAACCTGTGATGGAAGCGATGACTTCCGGTGTTAATTCAGCTAAAAGTTGATCGACTTTGATTTGTAATTGGTCTAACGTTTTGAATGCCGCCCACTTGAGATCAGCTTTGAGATATTGCCACAAGTGTTCAATTGGATTTAGCTCTGGAGAGTAAGGAGGTTGAAACAACAAAATCACATTCTCAGGCACAACCAGATCCTGACTGGTGTGAAACCGTCCGTTATCGACTTGAAGAATGTTGAGACTATCAGGATACGCCTTGGAGAACTCATTCAAGAACCATTGATAGCACTGAGTATCGACATGGGAAAATTGCAAGAAGAACGACTCTCCGGTCGCAGGTTCAACCGCACCATAGAGCCAGAATGCTTTGGGTCTGTAAGATATTTTGTGTCAAAGGGTAAATCAGTCCGAAAAGACCAGTATTGCTTATTATCTTAACGAGGACACCGAATGACGATTCGACCCGAATTGCTTGATGAACTACTCAAAGACTACGCTAAACCCGAAGACTTGGTTGGCGAGGGAGGACTGCTCAAACAGCTCACCAAAGCTTTAGTAGAACGCTGCTTAGATACTGAGATGCAGGTGCATTTGGATGACCCCAAGTACCAAACTCAAGGCAAAGCCAAGCGGGACCGTCGCAACGGACATTCTCAGAAGACCATCAAAGGCGAGTTTGGCTCTACCGCAATTGACATTCCCCGTGACCGAAACAGCGAGTTGGAGCCGCAAATCATTAAGAAGGGGCAAACTCGCTTTGACGGCTTTGATGGCAAACTTCTGTCCCTGTACAGTCGTGGCATGACGACCCGTGACATTCAAGACCAGCTCAAAGACCTGTATGGAGTGGAAGTTTCAGCGACACTCATTAGTGAAGTGACTGATGCGGTTATCGATGAGGTCAAAACCTGGCAGGCTCGGTCATTGTCTGAAGTGGGATGCTCAGTACCCGACCCTTAGTAGGAGTTGGAAAAATCATTGGGTGAACATCATTCCCATGTTTAGCTTCCCCCAAGATTCGCAAGGTGATGTATACCACCAACGCCATTGAGTCGTTGAACATGACGTTGAGAAAAGTGACCAAGAATCACCGAGTTTTCCCGAATGACGAAGCGGTGTTGAAGGTGGTGTATCTTGCCATCGGTAATCTATCAAAGAAATGGACGATGCCGATACGAGAGTGGAAACCAGCTCTCAATCGGTTTGCCATTGAGTTTGAGGGCAGATTGCCAAAAGAGATTTTGCTCTGACACAAACTACTGGACAGATCCGAACTGAGTGCAAAACGATACCGAGAACAGCTACGCCAACGTTTGAGGAGTGGCGAGAGATCGCTTGCTTGAAAATTGCTGCGTAATACCGACTTAAAGAAACAAAGTGGCAGATGGAGAACAGGCGATAGGCGAAGGGCGAGGGGCAATAGGTGACAGAATGCGTTATTGCGTATTGCCCATTGCCCTTCGCCCTCTTCGTACATCTGTCGCGTTATCAATTCAAATTGGTATAACATTGAGCAACGCTGAATGTTCAAGGATTATCGTGCTTAAATCTGAACATACCCGCCTAAGTTGACAGTGCCGTTATGTGATGCACTGGCTACACACTCATAAGGTAGATTTAACCCTTAAGCAGGACTACTATAATAGTCTTCCATCGCAACTTCAGCAGTTGCTCCGGTGTCAAACCGTAGCAGAATTGCCAGAACAGGTGACAGAAACCTATGTGAATTTTAAGTACTAGCAGAATGGTTATTGGTCATTAGTCACCCATAAACAACGAATGATCAATGACCAATCATTCCGGTAAGTAACAAACAAATGGCAAATTATACCAATCCGGTTTACTCAGATTATTTTGCTGACCCATTTGTTTGGCAGTATCAGGGGTTTACTACGCGATCGGCACGGGTCCAGCAGAAGCCGCAGGGCAGGTAGATGAGACTAAACAACACCGTGTCTTTCCCTACTTCAGTCTAATAATTTAGTGAACTGGTGGTTTGCCGGAAACGCTTTGTTGCGTCCAGATGCCGCCTTGGGTGATAACTTTTGGGCACCTGAAGTTGCTTACTGTGATGGCACCTTTTATCTCTACTATTCCGTTGGGCACAAGGATAAGCACCACCAATTGCGGATTGCCACCAGCATTGAACCATTAGGACCGTATCAAGATGTTGGTGAAGCACTGGTTGATCTAAAAACTGTCCGTTTGCGATCGATCCCAGCCCGTTTCAGGACGATGACGGTCAGTGGTATCTCTTCTATGCCACAGATTTTCTAGACACGGAAAATGGTGTTCGTGCAGGAACCGCACTGGTGATTGGTCGCCTGATTGACATGACAAAACTGGCGGGTGAAGGGAAAACAGTTTTATGCGCACGTCACGATTGGCAGCGCTTCCTCATGAATCGCCCTATGTATGGCGGTACTTATGACTGGCATACGTTGGAAGGACCGTGTGTTCGCAAGCATGGCGGTCGCTACTACTGTTTTTATAGTGGTGGGCGTTGGGAGACCGAAAACTATGGCGTTGATTATGGTGTTGCAAATCAGGTGACTGGTCCCTATTCAGATGCAGGAAATGAAGCAGGGCCGCGTGTGCTGAGATCGATTCCAGGCTATGTGTTAGGTCCAGGTCATAACTCGATCGTTGTTGGCCCCGATGGAAAAACAGAGTATTTGGTTTATCATGCTTGGAATACCAAAATGCAAGCACGACGTATGTGCATTGATTCATTAATTTGGACACATGACGGTCCTCGCTGTAAGGGACCAACCTGGGCACCACAAATAATTGAGGGATTCCTCCCCATAACAACTCTTGAGTTGTTAATGATGGCGATTAGCGTCACTCATCGTATTCTCTCTAGATGCACCACTATCTGGTAAGTGATGATCCAAACTAATTATGTGAGTTTCTGCGAACGCGATCGTTGTTCAAAAATATATTTAATGTTCACTTGCTTACATATCCTCTTAATACATTAACTCTACTTTCGATTCGGCTAGTCCTTCTCCTCTGGGAGACGTTTTACGGTAAGTAAACCTGTTATTTATTATTTGAGTTGATACACTGAAGCGAAATAAGCAGACAGCTTTTCAATATAACGAAGCTGAAATTGTTAGTTTCTGTTACAGAGTCTCATAAAATCCTGGAATCTAAAGATTGGCTTCTGAAACTAGCTTTTGTTTAATACTTCACTGTTGTCTGCAAAATTCATTTTTTTAGTAGGTCTAATTAATTCATTAAACGCGTATTAAATACGTAACTTGTGAGGTTAACAAATGACTCCAAATCATCCTTCGGATGACCATTCTTGCGGAGAAAGAGTAGCAAGAAAATGGTTATCCGAAGCTCGGTTGCGACAAAACGCCTTGAACAGTACTTTAAGGTGGGCTGAAAACACGGTTTCGGAACCAACTTCTGCGAAATCTGACCTCGTTTGCCTCTCCCACTTACGGTGGGATTTTGTGTATCAGCGTCCACAACATTTGCTCAGCCGTTGTGCCCGAACGCGTAGGGTGTTCTTCATTGAGGAACCGCTTGCCAGTCCAGATGATACTTATTGGTTGGACATTACTAGGCGCGAGTGTGGTGTTTGGGTAGCAGTACCGCACCTCCCAAAGGATTTAAGTGAGGAAAGTGCGATCGCGCTTCAGCAATTGTTGCTTGACGGTCTGGTTGTAGATGCTCAGATTCAATCACCTATTCTCTGGTATTACACACCGATGGCGATGCCATTTACCTATCAATTGAGCGCATCCACCATTGTTTATGACTGCATGGATGAGCTGTCTGCATTTAAAGGAGCGCATCCCAAATTGCAAACGCGAGAAGCTCATTTGTTTAAGTTGGCGGATTTAGTGTTTACGGGGGCGCAGTCTTTACGAAGCTAAACAGCACCAGCATAAAAGTATCCATGCCTTCCCTAGCAGCATTGATGCTGCACACTTTGCTCAGGCAAGAAGCTTGAATGAAGATCCACCGGATCAGGCTGCCATTCCCCATCCTCGTTTGGGATTCTATGGAGTGATTGACGAACGGATGGATCTTGGCTTGCTGGATGGGATCGCTAAAGCAAGACCCGATTGGCATTTGGTGCTCATTGGTCCCGTAGTCAAAATTGATCCGGCGACACTGCCCAACCATTCCAACATCCACTATTTAGGAGGCAAGTCATACCAAGAATTGCCAAACTATTTAGCAGGCTGGGATGTGGCGCTGTTGCCCTTTGCCCGCAATGAATCGACCCGCTTCATTAGCCCAACGAAAACACCCGAATATCTGGCTGCGGGCAAGCCTGTGGTTTCTACATCAATTAAGGATGTGGTGCGTCCTTACGGTGAGGAGAATCTAGTGTACATTGCCGATACGGTTTCAGAATCTGTAGCGGCGATCGCAGCAGCTTTAGATGAAACCCGAACCAACTCAGATTGGTTGAGTCATGTGGATGCTTTTCTTTCAACAACCTCCTGGGACTTGACCTGGCAAACCATGGATGAGCTGATCGAGACGGAAATTGCCGCAAAAGCAACTGAAACAAACCGCAGGATTCGACGGAACCAAGCATTGACAACAGGGCATACTGTTGCAATGGCTGCTGATGACAACAAATTAGCAATTTAGACTTTTACTGCAAGGAATAGACTCATGTTCGACTATTTAATTGTCGGTGCAGGCTTTGCTGGAAGCGTTTTAGCAGAACGATTGGCAAGCCAAAGCGACAAAAAGATCCTGATTGTAGATACTCGTAACCACATTGGCGGCAATGCTTACGACTACGACAACGAATCAGGAATTTTGGTACATAAATATGGTCCTCATATCTTTCACACTAACTCACGTGAAGTCTTTGAATACTTGTCTCGTTTCACAGAATGGCGTCGTTATGAGCATCGAGTGCTTGCCAGTGTGGATGGTCAATTAGTGCCAATCCCCATCAACTTAGACACTATTAATAAGCTATATGGTTTGAATTTGACTGCATTTCAGCTAACAGAGTTTTTGCATCCGTGGCTGAACCGAGAGAACAAATTCGTACATCCGAAGATGTGGTGGTCAGCAAAGTAGGACGAGAACTGTATGAAAAGTTCTTCCGCAACTACACGCGCAAACAGTGGGGCATTGATCCCTCCGAATTGGATAAGTCAGTGACGGCTCGTGTTCCCACGCGCACCAATCGGGACGATCGCTATTTCACCGATACCTATCAAGCAATGCCCCTGCATGGCTTTACGCACATGTTCGAGAAGATGTTGGCGCATCCCAACATCAAAATAATGCTGAATACGGACTACCGAGAAATTCAAGGAGTCATTCCCTATAAACAAATGATTTATACGGGACCAGTGGATGGGTTCTTTGACTATCGCTATGGCAAACTGCCCTACCGATCGCTCGACTTTAAACATGAGACATTAAATGAGCCAGTGCATCAACCGCAAGCAGTAATTAACTATCCCAACGAACATCTCTACACGCGTATGACTGAGTTCAAGTACTTAACTGGGCAAGAGCACTCAAAGACTAGCCTTGTGTATGAGTATCCCAAAGCAGAGGGCGATCCCTACTATCCCGTCCCGCGTCCTGAGAATGCTGAACTGTATAAGAAGTACAAAGCATTAGCGGACGCTACACCTAATGTCCATTTTGTCGGACGGCTTGCGACCTATAAGTACTACAACATGGATCAGGTTGTTGCTCAGGCGTTGACGCTGTATGCCCAACTAAATGAACGCCCAACCTGGCATCCTCAAGAGGAGAAGATTGCAGCAAAAGCCATTGCGCCTGATACCGCTGGAAATCGTACACCTAACACACCTTCAGAAGGTCTAACGCTTACAAACTTTGCGACCTCAACAGTCCCAGAACAGCGAAAAAATCAAACGGTAAGTCTCTTTCACCACCTCAAAATAGTTAATATGAGTTCAGAACAAGTTTTGCCACTGGAATTATGGGGCGGCATTGAATGCACTGTAAATCGAGTGGGTGATCAGTATTTTGATCAACTAAAACGTAATGGCCATGATGTTCGGATTGAAGACCTGGATCGATTTGCAGCATTAGGTATACAGGCAATTCGTTATCTTGTTTTGTGGGAACGCACCGCTCCTAATGGGTTGGAGCATGCAGATTGGTCCTGGGCAGACCAACGATTGACCTATCTGAAGGACATTGGAATTCGTCCGATCGTCGGTTTAGTCCATCATGGCAGCGGTCCTCGCAATACTAGCTTGCTGGACCCAGCTTTCCCAGAAAAGTTGGCGGAATTTGCTCATGCCGTTGCCCAACGTTATCCCTGGGTGGAATATTACACACCTGTCAATGAACCGCTAACGACCGCACGATTTAGTGGCCTGTACGGTCATTGGTATCCGCATGGGCAGGACGAATTGAGCTTCATCAAGGCATTGTTAAATCAGTGCCGAGCCGTTGTTCTTTCCATGCAAGCCATTCGGAAAGTCAATTCGAGTGCCAAACTGGTGCAAACCGAAGACCTGGGAAAAGTGTTCAGCACACCCTTAGTTGCGTATCAAGCAGACTTTGAAAACGATCGGCGCTGGTTATCGTTTGATTTACTTTGTGGTCACGTCAATTCTTCTCATCCCCTCTGGGGCTACCTGCTTTATATTGGAGTAGAGAAAGCTGAGCTGCAGTGGTTTCAAGACAATCCCTATCTCCCGGATATCATTGGCATCAATCGCTATGTCTGTAGTGATCGCTTTATTGATGAGCGGATCGATCGTTATCCCGAGCACACCCACGGCGGCAACGGTAAACATCGATACGCTGATGTAGAAGCAGTTTGGGTCTGTGCTGATGGCATCTGTGACCATATCGCCTTATTTAAGGAAGCATGGGAACGCTACCAGCAGCCCATTGCCATTACTGAAGCCCATTTAGGCTGCACCCGCGAGGAACAGTTGCGCTGGCTCAAGGAAATTTGGCAGACCGCTCAAGTTTTGCAGAATGAAGGCATAAACATTCGAGCGGTGACAGCTTGGTCACTACTGGGAAGCTACGATTGGAACAGCCTGGTTACTCGGGTCGATAATTTCTATGAGCCAGGGGCGTTTGATGTTCGATCGTCCCAGCCACGCTCCACTGCGATCGCGGCTATGCTGCAATCCTTTACAACGGGACAGGAATACAACCATCCACTTTTGGATTTACCGGGGTGGTGGCGGCGATCGCGACGGCTTCTTTATCCACCTGTGAGCTACATAGAAGAATCGAAAAGATGGAGCGATTCTGATACCGTTACAATGTCTCGCACACCGGAAATGAGACAAGTAAAAGGTAATCATTCTGTTCTACCTTCCACTCCACCCTTGTTAATTACAGGAGCGACGGGTACTTTAGGTCAAGCGTTTGCCCGGTTGTGCGAGGTGCGGGGGATCCCCTACTACTTACTGTCCCGACAGGAAATGAACATTACGAATTCTGCCGCGGTTGAGCAGGTGTTGGATGAGGTGAAGCCTTGGGCCGTAATAAATGCGGCGGGATATGTGCGAGTTGATGATGCGGAACGAGAACCGCATCTTTGCTATCAGATTAATGCGGACGGAGCTGCAATTTTAGCGGATGCCTGTGCTCAACGCGATGTTGGGCTGCTCAGCTTTTCCTCTGATTTGGTATTCGATGGCGATCATCATCAGCCCTATCTAGAAAGTGATAGGATTTCACCATTAAGTGTGTATGGACACAGCAAAGCTCAGGCAGAACGGTGGATTTTGCATCGTCATCCCTGTGCTTTGGTTATTCGAACCAGTGCATTCTTCGGTCCCTGGGATGAACATAACTTTCTGACGATCGCCCTCCGTACGCTAAAGAAAGGAAGCGTTTTCGTTGCGGCGGAAGACGCGATCGTATCTCCCACGTATGTCCCAGATTTGGTCAACGCTAGCCTGGATTTGTTGATTGATGGCGAGTGTGGGCTGTGGCATCTAGCGAACCCCGGTGCGATGGCCTGGGCAGAGTTAGCTCGATGGACTGCTAAGCTTGCTGGATTAAATGCGTCCTCAATTCAATCGTGTCCGACCAAAGCACTCAGTTTAGTTGCGCCTCGCCCAACCTATAGCGTATTGGGAAGCGAACGCGGGATCTTGCTGCCTGGTTTACATCAAGCGATCGCGCGGTATCTGCAGGAGTGTGATCGGTTCTAGTACCAATTCTCCACGGAGTTGCCATCAATTCTGGGTAGTGGCATGGCAGTGCTATACCACTACACCTTTTTCATTTAATTCAGAGTCAGTAGGATTTGGTATAACATCACAATGAATACTCAATTATTTATTGCATTCGCTTAACTTTAGCGATCCTAAATGGATTGTGAGAAAGGATTCCAATGGAATCCTTTCTCACAAAGCCTCTCAATCTCACAACTGATTTAGGACTGCTATTGTTGCTTGTTAAGTCGATAACACCTGCAACAAAAAAATACATATGGTTTGCTCAAAATCTATCTTAGAGCATAATCCTTATGTCCCTTTTCCCTTTACAACAGAGTGAAGTAAATAAGTGCAGGTGTGAATGATTTCAGACAATCTGGAACAAGAGCGTTGTGGAGAGGATATCTATATCTTTCCGGCGTCGTTTGCTCAACAGCGTTTGTGGTTTATCGAACAACTGCTGCCCGGAGACTCTCTATACACTATTCCACTTGTATTTCGGCTTACAGGATCACTACAGCGATCGTATCTTCAGCAAAGTATTCAGGACATTGTTCGGCGTCATGAAAGCCTCAGAACTACCTTTGATGTGGTTAATGGGCAGTTAGTTCAGGTAATTGCTTCTGGACTTCAAGTGCCACTTAGCTTAGATGATTTACGAACACTACCTGCTAGTACCCGTGAAACCGCCGCCTTAAACCGAATCTGGCAGGAGATTCAGCAGCCGTTCCACTTAAACAAAGGACCACTGTTTCGAGTTCAATTATTGCAGTTACAGGATGCTGAACATCTGTTGTTGATGGCACTTCATCACATTATTTTTGATGAGTGGTCGAGTGGCGTTTTGATTCGAGAACTGGGCGCACTTTATGCAGCACTGGTGGAGAATAAACCGCTTGCGTTGCCGGAATTACCCATTCAATATGCCGATTTCGCCTACTGGCAACGGGAGTGGCTACAGGGAGAAGTACTCAATGCTCAGTTACGCTACTGGAAGCAGCAGTTGAAGGACGTACCTATCCTCAATCTACCGGGTGCAGCGTCTCGCCCACTCATGCAGAGCCACCAAGGTGCTAGCCAATTGCTAGAGCTGCCACAGCAGTTGTTGGACGCGCTGGAAGAACTCAGCCAGCAAACAGGTGTAACACTGTTTATGATTCTGCTTGCAGCATTTCAGACGTTGCTGCATCGCTACACCGGGCAGACAGACATTGCGATCGGCTCTCCCATTGCCAATCGCCATCGGAGTGAGCTGGAAGGATTGATCGGTTTTTTAGTGAATAGCCTCGTATTGCGAACTAATCTGATAGGTGATCCTACCTTTCGTGAGCTGTTAGATCGGGTACGAGATGTCACCTTAGCAGCATATGCCCATCAAGACTTGCCATTTGAAAAGCTGGTGGAGGAACTGCAACCGATTCGTAGCCTCAGCCAAAATCCACTCTTTCAGGTTGTGTTTGCGGTGCAAAATACACCAATGGAACAACTGGTGTTACCTGGATTAGTCCTGAGTTCAATGAATTTGGAAACAAAGACATCGCGTTTCGATTTGGAACTGTATCTCTGGAAATGCGCAGATAACTTCAGAAACTTGTGGGGTCAGGGTTGGCAACAATCAGACGGTTTGCGCGGTGTAATTGTTTACAACACAGATTTATTTGATTCATCTACGATCGCAGCACTGCGTCACCATTTTCAAACTCTATTGGAGAACATTGTCGCTAACCCTAATTCTCATCTCTCAGCATTATCTTTATTAAGCGTTGAAGAACAACGATCGTTGTTGCAGAATTGGCACAGCAATCAATCCAGTTTTCCTTCAAATAGCTCTATTCACCAGTTATTTGAAGCACAGGTCATGCAAAGACCCACAGCGATCGCGGTCAAATTTGGGAATCAACACTTCACTTATGAGGCATTAAATCAGGGCAGCAATCAATTGGCGCGGTATTTGCAACGGTTAGGAGTTCGTTCTGAAATGCGTGTTGGAATTTGCCTGGAACGAGGGGTTGAAGCGATCGCGGCGATGCTAGCGGTACTCAAAACAGGTGGAGCGTATGTTCCGCTGGATCCCAGCTACCCCCAGAGCGGCTGCATTTTATGTTAGAAGATGCCGGAATTGCAGTGGTATTAACTCAAGCGGACTATGTCGCCTCACTCCAAACAAGCAAAACAAAGGTTATTCGCCTGGAGCAGGAATGGGATGCGATCGCGAGGGAATTAGATGCGAACTTAGAGACATCCTGTCAATCTGATCAACTTGCTTATGTGATTTATACCTCTGGTTCAACTGGAACACCTAAAGGGGTGATGGTGCCGCATCGAGCAGTGACTCGATTGGTGTGTGCAACCAATTATGTGCAGGTAGAACCGAGCGATCGAGTTGCCCAGGTAGCCAATCTCGCTTTTGATGCAGCAACCTTTGAAGTGTGGGGCGCATTGCTGAATGAAACCAACTGATTGGAATTGAGCGTGAAACCACGCTTTCACCAACTGATTTTGTAGCCGAATTGCAGCGACAGCAAATTAGCATCCTGTTTTTGACAACAGCACTATTCAATCAAACCGTGAGCCAAATTCCCACAGTCTTTCATTCGCTCAACTATGTGTTGTTTGGTGGGGAGATGGCAAATGTCGATCGTGTACGTTCTGTGGTGCAGCAGGGCAAACCCCAACACTTAATCCACGTGTATGGACCGACCGAAAACACAACCTTTTCTACATGGTATGAAATTCAGGATATTCCAGAAAGCGCTACAACGATTCCCATTGGTCAGGCAGTTGCCAATACTCAGGTTTACCTGTTAGATGAGAACCTGAACCCCGTTCCTGCAAACGTTAGCGGCGAAATTTATTTGGGTGGAGATGGGTTGGCCAGAGGGTACTTAAACCGACCAGAGTTAACAGCGGAACGGTTTTTAAGAATTGAATGTTCAGGAGCAAAGACAGAATTAGAAGAATCCCTATTCTCAGTCCTCAGTCCTCAGTCCTCAGTCCTTTATAGGACAGGTGATCGCGCGCTTTACCGTTCCGATGGAAATCTGGAGTTTCTAGGACGCACGGATCATCAAATTAAAATTCGGGGATTCCGGGTAGAGCTGGGTGAAATTGAAACGGTTCTCGCTCAACATCCAGCGGTACAAACGGCAGTAGTAACGGTACGGGGAATCGACAGCGGTAAGTTACCTGGGGAAACACCAGACGATCGCCAGTTGATTGCATATGTTATACCCGAAGCGTCGGCAATACCAACAGAACGGGAGCTACGCTCATTTCTTAAGCGCTCACTACCTGCATATATGTTGCCTGCTGCCTTTGTACTAATGGAAACGCTTCCCCTGACTACTAATGGCAAAGTAGATCAGAAAGCACTTCCGCCACCTGACCAGTCTGTAGTTAGCGAGAACGTTTCAGTTGTTGCCCCCACCACTTCGCTGGAAGAGTCTCTGGTTCAGCTCTGGACTCAACTTTTGGGACGGAACCAGGTGGGCATCCATGACAACTTCTTTGAGTTGGGAGGCCATTCTTTGCTGGCAACTCAACTTATCTCGCGCATCCGTGATCGTTTTCAAATAGCATTACCGCTACGCAGCGTGTTTGAAAATCCCACGATCGCAGAACTAGCAACAACAATGGAGCCGTTACAGAAGAAAGCGAGCTGGACAGTGCCCATTTTGCAGGTTTCTCGACAAGAATCAGGTTCGCAACGACGCGAGGAAGTGGAGCTATGACAGACAGAACAATTTCTGAGTTAGTTTCCCATCTCAAAAGCCTGGATGTGCAACTATTCGTTGAGGGTGATCGAGATACTTCCCCAGGCGAAAAGCGTCTGCGCTGTAACGCCCCCGAGGGAACGTTGACCAGTGAGTTGCGCCAAGAATTAGCGAATCGCAAAGCCGAACTGGTTGCTTACTTGCATCAAGAGAAGGCAGAGAGCGGAAGACAGAAAGAGAGACAAGGGGCCACAAAGACAAAGAGACAAGAGGACGCCAAGAATTCTTCACCTCACCCCTCACCCCTCACCTCTCACCCTTCACTCTCTTACCCTCTCACGCCATTCCCTCTTTCTTTCGCTCAACAGCGCTTATGGTTCCTGTATCAGCTCGCACCTGACAATCCTTTTACAACGTACCTGCTGCCATTCGTTTAACGGGAACACTCGACCAAACAGCATTAGAGCGATCGTTTCTTGAAATTGTGCGTCGTCATGCGGCCCTTCGCACAAACTTTACAACCATTAATGGACAACCTGTTCAGATTGTTGAACCTGATGCCAACGTTAATTTAACGGTTTTGCATTTACAAACGGTAGCAGCCAGCGATCGCGAACGCATCAGCCAACAATTAAGCACAGCGGAAGCCCAACGTCCATTTAACTTAACAACTGATTCTCTACTGCGTGTGACATTGCTGCAATTCGCTCCAACTGAGGCGGTTTTGCTACTGACGATGCATCACATTGTCGCCGATGGTTGGTCATTGGGAATCTTGATTCGCGAGCTGGCTTATTTTTACACGGCCATTGTTGAAGGACGATCGCCTGCCCTGCCGCCCCTACCGATTCAATATTCAGATTTTGCCTGTTGGCAGCGAAACGAGTTACAGGGAGACATTTCAGAGAAGCAATTGGCCTACTGGCGCAGACAATTACAGGATTTGCCAGTAGTGGATTTGCCCAGCGATCGTCCCCGTCCTGCGGTTCAAACTTACAAGGGCGCAACCTGCCCGCTGCAACTTTCCCCAACCCTTACCCAGGCGCTAGAAGCGTTGAGCCAGCAGTCAGGAGCGTCTCTATTTATGACGCTGTTGGCCGCCTTTCAAACGTTGCTTCATCGCTACACAGGGCAGGAGGATATTGCGATCGGTGCTCCCATCGCTAATCGGCATCGGAGTGAGTTGGAAGGGCTAATCGGTTTTTTGTAAACAGCCTGGTAATGCGGTCGGATCTCTCTGAAAATCCTACATTTCGTGAACTGCTGGAACGAGTTCGGAATGTCGCCCTGGAGGCGTATGAGAATCAGGACTTACCGTTTGAGAAGTTGGTGGAGGAACTTGATCCCGATCGAGACCTCAGCCGCAATCCCCTGTTCCAGGTTGCTTTTGCGCTTCAAAATGCGCCAATGCGACCTCTCAAGTTACCTGGATTGATTTTGGAACCTGCTCCCTTAGAGTCAAACACTACCCGCTTCGATTTAGAAGTCCATCTGTGGGAACCTACTCACGGACTACGAAGCTTGTGGCAATCCGAGGAAGGTTTGGGTGGATTTATCTCCTACAGCACCGACTTATTTGATCGTGACAGAATCAATCGTCTCGTCGGGCATTTTCAAACCTTATTGGAAGGCATTGCCGCCAACCCCGATGCTCGGCTGTCAGACTTGCCGCTACTTACCCCTACAGAACATCACCAGATTCTGCTGGAGTGGAGTCATTCCCCTTAGCTCCCCCAGAAGAAAGAAAGCAATTTCAACGTTCCGCTTTCTGAAGAACAGAACCATTGCTTCCATCACATTTTTGAAGCACAGGTGCAAGCTGCTCCAGAGGCGATCGCCCTTGTGACAGAACAGGGATCCCTCACTTACAAAGAACTGAATCAAAAGCTGATCGTTTAGCCCAAACACTGGAACAGATGGGAGTCCAGGCCGATTCTCTAGTAGGATTATGCGTTGATCGCTCTGCCGAAATGATAATTGGGATTTTGGGAATCCTCAAAGCCGGAGGGGCCTATGTACCGCTCGATCCCAATTACCCCAGCGATCGACTCCACTTTATGTTGACGGATACGCAGGTTTCGATTCTGTTAACGCAATCCTGGTTAGTTGAAAAGATACCAGCATCACAAGCAGAAATACATTGCTTAGATCAATCAGATTTTCCCAGCTACAGTACCTTGGTTATTAAGGAGAGCAGGGAAGATCAAACAGCGACTTCTGCCAATCTCGCCTATGTCATCTATACCTCTGGTTCTACAGGCACACCGAAGGGTGTTCTCCTCTCCCATCGCGGGTTGTGCAACGTTGTTGAGGCACAGCGGCAAATCTTTGCACATCCCGAAGAAGCCGCGTTCTGCAATTTAGCTCTCTAAGCTTTGATGCCTCTATTTTCGAGATTGCCCTCGCATTTGGTTGTGGTGGCACACTCTATATTCCTCCCAAGCCTGCCCAGCTACCGGGAACGGCGCTGGTGCATTTCCTAAACGAACATGCAATTACCCATGCACTGTTGACTCCGGCAGCGTTGGCTGTTTTGCCGTTTGCAGAACTCCCCGATCTCCAGGTGCTTATTACGGGTGGAGAAGCCTGCTCCAATCAGGTAGTCGATCGCTGGGCAGCCAGTCGCCACTTTTTCAATGCCTACGGGCCTACGGAAAATACCATCTGGGCAACTGTTGCCGAACTTCATCCAGGCGATGATCCATCAACCATTGGTCATCCCATCCCTAATACTCAGACGTATATTTTGGATGGCAGCATGAACCCTGTCCCCATAGGCATTCCCGGTGAACTCTACATTGGCGGTGCAGGAATCGCCTGTGGCTATCTCAATCGGCCAGAGTTGACGGCGGAACGGTTTATTCCCAATCCTTTCCGGGAGAGCATGGAATTGAGAATGGAGAATGAAGAATTAAGAATGAGGAGTAAAGAAGCTCCTTCAATTTCTAATTCTCAATTTCCGCTTCTCAATTTTTCCCTTCTTTACAAGACTGGCGATCGTGCCCAATACCTTGCTGATGGCACAATTCAATTTCTTGGTCGAGCCGATGATCAAATCAAAATTCGAGGATTTCGAGTCGAACTGGGTGAAATCGAAGCGATCTTACACCGTCATTCAGCTATTCAAGACGCTGTGGTAATTGCATCAGAGGAAATTACCAGCGAGAAACGCTTAATCACCTATTTCAGCATCAATCCTCATTATCTTCAGCAAACTATTCGAAATTCACTTCAAAACCAACAAATTCAATTCTGGCAAACCCTTTACAATCAAACCTATCAATCCCCAAATAGTCCTCAGTCCTCAGTCCTCAGCCCTCAGCCCTCGACACTTAGCACTCAGCACTTCAACACTACAGGTTGGAACAGCAGCTATACTGGGAACCCATTCCGTACGAACATATGCAGGAATGGGTGAACGATCGCGTTCAGCAGATTCTGGCCCTTAAGCCTAAGCGGGTGCTAGAAATTGGCTGTGGTACTGGTTTATTGCTCTTTCAAATTGCACCCCACTGTCAGAAATATGTTGGAACAGATTTCTCAACCGTTTCCCTAAAATCGATTCAACATCAAATAGATGCATGCAATCTATCGCATGTCGAACTACTGCACAGAATGGCAACTGATTTTGAGAATATTGCCGCTACGTCATTTGATGTGGTGATTTTGAATTCGATCGTGCAGTATTTCCCAAGCGTGGATTATTTGATGCAGGTGATAGAAGGAGCGATGCAGGCTGTAGCTCCTGGTGGTGCTTTATTTATTGGGGATGTAAGAAGTTTACCTTTGCTGACGGCATTTCATAGCTGGGTACGCTTTTGTCAGGCAGATGATGGAATGGGGCGAACCCAACTTCAGCAGCAAGTGGGCGATCGCGTTTTGAAGAACCCGAACTAGCGATCGATTCGGCATTCTTTCATACCCTGCGCGAAAAATTTCCTCAAATTCAACATGTACTGATTCGTCTTTCACGGGGTCGCAACCAGAATGAAATGACGCAGTTCCGCTATAACGTTTTGATGTGCATAGAGCAATCACAGAGTAATCTTGAACAGACTGAACTCACTGTAGACCAAATTAACAATGGGATAATCCATAAAAGTAACGGGTTTGTTGCTCCAGCTCAATCTAAGCAGAACTTGAATTTGATTCAGCAGCATAACTGGAAAAGTAATCCTATTACGGTTGAGGAGATCAAAAGAAAACTAACCGAGTCTCAAGAAGAGATATTGGTAATTACCAATGTCACAAATAGCCGCATAAATGCTGCCATCAAAACGGCAAACTGGCTGTTCAATGCAGATAATCCTAAAACGGTTGGGCGGATGCGGGAAATGTTGGAAGATTCTGACTCAATATCAGTTAGGAGTGATTCACTTTGCGGAATTGATCCTCAAGATTGGTGGGATTTAGAAACAACACTGCCTTACAGCGTAGAAATCACCTGGGCAACGGAAACCTGCACTGGTGACTATGACGTGATACTAATTCCAACCAGCGTTGATGCAAACGTTGCTTTTTCCATTTATCAGCGACCGTTTCAATCTGCTCATTCCTGCACAAACGAGCCGCTTCAGTCAAACTTTGCCCGTCAACTCATTCCTGAACTTCGTCAATACTTAAGGAAAACCTTACCGGAATATATGGTGCCTACTGCTTTTGTACCATTGGAAAAACTGCCCGTAAACTCCAATGGCAAAGTCGATCGCCGCGCCTTATCAACCCTCAATGAACATTCACTTCACTCACTCCACCCAACGATCGAGGTGTCGAACCGGAATATTGCAGCATTGACGGCCACAGAAAGAATCCTAATTGACATCTGGAAAGAGCTGTTGCGGAGCAAGCACGTAACGATTCACGATAACTTCTTTGAGTTGGGTGGGCATTCGTTACTCGCAACGCAAATGACCTCACGTGTACGAGATAGTTTTGGGCTAGAACTGCCTTTGAAAAGCGTATTTGAGGCACCGACGATCGCCCAACTGGCTCCTATTCTTGACACGTTGAGCAACAACACCGCAGCCCCAACAATTCCTCCACTCGTTCACCTGGATAGGTCTGCTTACCGCCGCAAGCGTTCCACGTTAGCCAACAGCGGCTCTCAAACCCTTCCAGATGTTCAAGCTCAACCAGCTTTACTATTGAATGATCCGGTTATCCCCTCTAAACCCACGATCCTCGAATCGCGATCGCCCCTAGTTCCTTTAACGCTAAGCGGAAGCAAACAGCCTTTCTTCTGCGTGCATCCGATGTTTGGGGTGGTGTTTCCCTATTTGGAACTGGCGCATCATTTAGGTAACACACGCAGTTTCTACGGGCTTCAACCGTTAGGACTGGATGGAAAATCTCCTCCTTTAGACCGAATTGAAGTGATCGCTGCCTACTACATTCAGGCAATTCGGACCCTCCAACCTGAAGGTCCCTACTTTCTAGGTGGATGGTCTTTTGGCGGACTGGTTGCCTTCGAAATGGCGCAGCAGTTAAGGCAGGCAGGACAACCGATCGAGCTTCTTGCAATTCTCGACACAACCGCACCCTGCAATAAACCGTCCTTCTATCAAAGCCTCAAATTTCTTTTCGGCACTGCCCTCTGGTCTACCCTGCCATTTCTGATAGATTATGGCGCGATCGCGGCAAATCGGTTTGGAGCTTGGAACTGGTTTTCTCGCTGGCAGTGGTCTGAAGTTGTGCGCCAGATTCCGCAGGAGTCACGGTTACAGTTGATGGATGAATCTGTAATCTCGCCGATGCTGCAAATTATCTACGCCCATGCCAAAGCGGCCTATCGATATGTGCCCAAGGTGTATCCCGATCGCGTCACTCTGTTTACTGCTATTGAACAGCCCAATGTAGCCGACCACGACCCAACGTTAGGCTGGAGTGCATTAGCAAATAACATTCAACTACATTCCGTGCCAGGGAATCATCTATCTTTTCTAAAACAACCCCACGTTCAAATACTGGCCCAGAAACTTAGGCAATGTCTGACATAGAAAACCTATTAAATCAAATCAAGTTTTGTTTCTAAACATTACTTTATTGGAGGGGTAGTGTTCCTATCAAGCATTATCTGGGAATTATTAGCCGTCGGTTAGCAATAAATCGGAGATATAGCAATGACTATTGGAACGACCGGAGATGCCAGTAAGAAAGTCCCAGCTGGGGTTTGCGGAATTTTGCTAGGTGCGCTGGGTGTGCATAAGTTTCTTCTTGGCTACACCAAAGAAGGGGTAATCATGCTTCTGGTCACAGTTCTAACGTTTGGGTTATGTGGTTTCATCATGGGCATTATCGGTTTGGTTGAGGGAATCATCTATTTATCAATGGATGACAGCAAGTTTGTCAGCACGTACATCACAGGCAAAAAGGGCTGGTTCTAACCTCATAATTCTGGCTTTTCCCAGTTCAAATTCTGAAGGCCGATCGAGAACGTCCAAATAAATATTTACTGCCACGTCTATGCTGACGTTCAATTTCAAGAAACTATTTTCCACCACCTTTCTCCTTTTTCTTGGGGCTTCCTATTTTGGTGGAATGTCTTCCTGGAAATCCCTTTCCTGCTGAAAAACTATGCTGCTCTAGTACCAATTCAGATAATCGTACTTTTCTATTTGCTGTTTCTTCGAAAGGAAAAGTGTCGATCGTAGTTGCATCGTCAAACAGTTGAACTTATCAAGCAAGAGACATCAATTCAAAAATTTGATGTCTTTTTTGTACTCCACCCCTCCCGGCACAAGAAAACGCAACCGTTATTAATATTGGTTATGGTGGATAGAGCCTAAACAGAACCAATGTCATTCATGATGATTCTCCCAAGTCAGGAAGAACAATTTGCCAGCGACAATTATTCCGGTATTTGTCCGGAAGCCCTGGAATACATGCTGAAGGCAAATTATGGCAGTGCGGCTGCTTATGGAAATGATGAATGGACGCAGCGTGATTTCGATCGCTTTCGAGAACTGTTTTAAACCAATTGTGAGATCTTTTTGTCTTCAACGGTACAGCCGCAAATTCCCTATCGCTGGCAGCGTTGTGTCAGTCCTACCACAGCGTTATTTGCCATGAATATGCCCATATCGAAACGGACGAATGTGGCGCACCTGAGTTTGCTTCCAATGGGTCTAAACTACTTCTGGCTGGAGGAGACAACGGAAAACTGACACCAGACGAGATCGAAGCGTTAGTTAAGAAGCGATCGGACATTCACTATCCCAAACCAAAAGTTATCAGCGTTACTCACGCAACAGAGTTAGGCACACTGTATTCGACTGAGGAACTTTCCAATATTCAGGCGATCGCACAGCATTATCAGCTAAAGGTTCACATTGATAATTCCCCGACAGGTCAATACTGTTCTCATCAAGCTCCCCGAGTCCGTGATTGACACCCTGAAACAGAAAGAATGGAAATTTTATAACTTTATTGGGTTAGGAGGGATACGCCTGATGTGCTCCTGGAATACAGCAACAGCAAGGATTGATGAGCTAATCAATGACATTCGGTCAGCATTCACTGACTAATTCCTGGTTGACCCTCCATACGGTCTAGCGCTAGTATGGCTTCAGTCTATGATTTTCGATTTATGTTGACACAGCAGCACTCTCTACATGCTTCCACCGACCTTCTACTAGGTCTGGGGCTGCTGCTGCGCCTTGAGCGCAAATAATTTTTGATTACTACAATGTTCGTTCGTTTCTAATCCTAGTTAAGGATTGCGGATTTATTAAGGCGTAATTCCTTGCGCAGGGGCATGGCATTCGGTAAAAAACCTTGCCATTGTTCCAAAGGTCTCTGCCGAATGCCGCGCCTGTACAGGTAAAGGGTTATAGTTGCTCAGGTTATTTAGTTCATGATCCTAAGGATTGAGTATCCTGTTGGTGCTGAGATATTTGAGTAAACTCTCAGTTTTGTAATTGTTTGCCATTTCCTTGCCACTATATTTTGGAGGTTTTTATGCGACTTCATTTAGCGCTTCAGGCATTACTGCGACTGTGGATGGGTTGTCAGAGTTGGTCCGTGTGGCAATCTGGCAACCCCGCGTGTGTATCAATTCCATCAGCCACATTCGCCCACGATCGCCCAAAACGTAAAAAGCAGAGGACCATTGACAATGTTGAAAAATCCCGCAACCAAGTATCGCCCATTTATTCCTGTTAATCTGCCTGATCGCGCCTGGCCTTCAAAAACGATCGAGCATCCTCCAATCTGGCTCAGTACCGATTTGCGGGATGGCAACCAGGCACTCATCGAACCGATGAATGTTCAGCAGAAATTACAGCTATTCAATTTGCTTGTACAAATCGGGTTCAAAGAAATCGAAGTTGCATTTCCCTCCGCTTCACAGACCGACTTTGATTTTGTCCGCATTCTGATTGAGCAGCAACTCATTCCCGATGATGTGGTGATTCAGGTCTTAACACCCGCTCGCGAGAATCTGATCCAACGAACATTTGAGGCACTCCAAGGCGCAAAGCAAGCGATCGTCCATCTCTACAACGCAACCTCTCCAATATTTCGTGAATTTGTGTTTGGGCTGGACTGTGCAGGCACCATTCAGATGGCCGTTTCAGCCGCCCAATTGATGAAAGAATTGTCCATGCAGCAACCGGAAACCGCATGGCAATTTCAATATTCTCAGAGACATTTACCGCAACAGAACTGGAGTTTGCCAAAAATATTTGTGATGCCGTATTGGATGTATGGCAACCAACGTCCCAGCAAAAGCCATCATCAACCTTCCAGCAACGGTGGAAGTTGCAACACCCAACGGATTTGCAGACCAGGTGGAATGGATGCATCGACATCTAACACGACGAGATAGCATCATCCTGAGCGTGCATCCCCATAACGATCGTGGCTGTGCGATTGCTGCGGCTGAACTGGCTCAGTTGGCAGGGGCTGATCGAGTCGAGGGCTGCCTGTTTGGAAACGGTGAACGAACTGGGAATGTCGATCTGGTCACTCTGGCGTTAAACCTTTATACCCAGGGCGTTCATCCGGGCCTCGACTTTTCCGCCATCAACGAAGTAGCGAGGACGGTTGAAGACTGTACCCAGCTTCCGATTCATCCCCGTCATCCCTATGTTGGAGATCTGGTATTCACCGCGTTCTCCGGGTCTCATCAAGACGCCATCAAAAAGGCTTTGCTGCACGCAAGCCCGATGCCCCTTGGGAAATTCCCTACTTACCGTTGGACCCGGCAGATGTGGGACGTACCTATGAATCTGTGATTCGCGTCAACAGTCAGTCTGGGAAAGGCGGAATTGCCTTCCTGCTAGAGCGAGACTATGGCCTGGTTTTGCCACGTCGATTGCAGATCGAGTTTAGCCAGGGGTGCAACAGATCATGGATACCCACGGTCAGGAAATGGGGGCAACCGATCTCTGGCAACTTTTTGAGCACGAGTATTTGCAATCCGCCTCACCCCTGAAGTACCTGTCTCACCGATTGTCGGAAACCGATGGAATAGAGCAATCCATTTCCGCACGATTACAGGTCAACGGACACCCCATCACTGTTTGTGGGCAGGGTAATGGTCCCATCGACGCATTTCTGCAAGCACTCAACAACGACATTCGCGTCTTCCATTACGAGGAACATGCCCTCAGCCAGGGCAGTGATGCAACCGCGATCGCCTATGTTGAAATTGGTGGTGCCGCGTTCCCAGGTTCCCTTTACGGCGTCGGGATTCACGCCAACATCGTAACTGCCTCACTGCTGGCCATTCTCAGCGCTGTTAATCGATCGCTATCCATGAATTCCAACACTCAAGCCGTGTTTTTGGAAAACCTCGGTGGTAAGGAGTAGGAGAGGGGATGAAGGAAGAAGGATGAGGGATGAGGGATGAAAAGGGTAAAAGGACGGGATACAAGAAAAGGTGGGGAGATGAGAAAGGTAATAAAAACATCTTTATCCTTTATCCCTCATCCTTCCTCCTTCCCCTGACCCCTCACCCCTTTCCCCCTAAATGTAATACATCGGCTGTTTCTGCTTGCGAGCGTTGCAGCGTTGGCACAATTCCTGAAGCGTGTATTGACTCAGAATCTTTTGAGAGGCACCGCTAGCCTGCTGCCAAACTTCCCGGACCAGTTCTCGTTCCGTACTGAGTTGATCGCTGCAGTCCCTTTCCTTGTGGTCCCCATCCATTAACATAATGACTTCTAGCATCGTAATCTGCCAGGGTTCCCGCGCCAGCACATATCCTCCCTTCGCCCCTCGCTGACTTTGAATCAGACCACCTCGCCTTAGAAGGGCGAAGATGTGCTCAAGATAGCGATCGGGAATCGGCTGTCTGGCCGTTATTTCGTTGATCGTGAGAGGCACTTTTTGCTCCCGACAACCAGCCAGTTCCACTAGAGCCAGTAAGGCATATTCCACCTTGGAGGACAGCTCCAGAAGCATATAATTGCGGGAATTTCCGTTTGCACCGGACATATATCTGCTTTCCGATAGGTTAACCGTTGTTTATAAAGACACGGATTTTTGGGGATTCATAGTGATAGTATCCCAATTGCGAGTTAAAATACTGTAACTTGACCGATTTAGGGGTATTTTTATTAAAACTTCTTCTTATCACTCTCACGAGATTCCCGTTTCCGATGACCCTTGAACAGTTGCGATTTTTTTAACGGTTGCAGAGTATCTGCATTTCACCCGTGCAGCAGAAGCCCTTTATATTACCCAACCGGCAGTAAGTGCCGCAATTCAAAGTCTGGAAACAGAGTACAGCGTCAAGCTTTTTCACCGAATTGGTCGTCGGGTTGAAATCACCGGAGCTGGGAAACTGCTTCAGATTGAAGCACAAAAAATCTGGAACAGGTTGCCCTTACTGAACGAAGCCTGCGGGAATTGAACAATCTACAGCGCGGTGAGCTGAATTTAGGCTCTAGTCTGACGATCGGTAATTACTGGTTGCCCAGCAAATTGAGCCAATTCAAGCAGCAGTTTCCGGGAATTAGCGTCAACTGTACCCTAGGGAACGCAGAAGAAATTGCAAAAGGAACCGCCACGGGACGTTTTGATTTGGGACTGGTGACGGGAGACGTGAAACCTGCCCTGAGAGACATTCTGGAGCAAACGGTGGTAGGCAGCGAACGCTTACAAATTGTTGTAGGGCGATCGCATCCCTGGTTCAAGCGTTCAGAAGTGAGAACTGACGAGTTAGTCAACACCCATTGGATTATTCGTGAGTCAGGCTCCGGGGCGCAGCAAAGGTTTGAGCAAGCCCTACAGAGTTGGAATGTCAATTCAGGTGATTTGAAAATTGTTTTGGTTTTGACGAGTAGCGAAATGGTAAAAGCCGTCGTTGAAGGAGGCATTGGCGCGGCTGCTCTACCAGAGCTGATGGTGCAGAAAGAACTGGAACTTAAGACACTCCATGCTCTGCGCGTTATCGACAATCACACTAATCCTCAAAAGTCCTTGGAAATTTTGCAGCCAATTTGGAAGTTAAAGCATCGGCAACGGTTTCAAACTCAAATTTTGGTCGCTTTTGAACAGATTTTGAATAATACGGTAGCGATCGCGAGTTGATTCGCAATAAAGGCACGCGGTGAGATTTGAAGAACGGCAAAACACACTCATTGAGCAGGTCTGATGCTATGAGTGCTGTTTTAACGTCACGTGCTGTTTCTTTTCTGACCCCTGATCCCTGACCCCCGACCCCTGCTATAAGAGCAAAGCCTTCAACTTGGCAGCTATGAATATTTCGCTAAGATTATCAAGCATTTGTTATATTTTCTTTACAAAAATACGGAAAATGTTACGATGCGCTGTAGATAGGGAAGTATAAGGATAACCGTCATTTTGAGCACTTGAGGTGCTAGCTACGATCCGCTTGTAAACAACGGGAATGGATTATGTCAGTTACAGGGCTTATTCAGGGACTGAACGCTTTCCACAGCGACTATTTCACTACCAATCGGGAACTGTTTGAAAGGCTCTCAACTGGGCAAACGCCAGAGGTTTTATTCATCACCTGTTCCGATTCGCGGATAGATCCCTGCCTGATTACGCAGTCTCAACCGGGTGAGCTGTTCGTAATGCGTAATGTCGGCAATATCATTCCCTCCTATGGCGCTGCCAACAGTGCTGAGGCAGCGGGCGTTGAATATGCCGTGGCAGGGGTTGGCGTGCGGGACATTATCGTCTGCGGTCACTCCCATTGCGGCGCGATGAAAGGATTGTTGCAGATTGGCAGCCTGACTGAGCAAATGCCCTTAGTCTACGACTGGTTGAAGCGGCATGGGGAGGCGACTCGGCGACTGGTGCTGGATAATTACGCAAGTGTAGAGCCTGAGCGCCTGCTAAAAATTGCGATCGAGCAGAATGTTTTGACGCAAATCGAGAATTTGGAAACGTATCCGGTCATTCGTTCCAGATTGCACAGTGGGCAACTCAATCTTCACGCCTGGATTTATGAAATTGAGACAGGCATGGTCTTTGCCTACAATGCTGGCTTAAGGCAATTTACTCTACTAGAGCAGCGATCGTTCCCGGTTCCGGATCCCTTGATTACACCCATCTCAAGTTAAGGCGAGTCCCTTTTACAGAAGGTGATAGGTGTTAGGTGTCAGGGTCAGGAAGAAACAGCAAATAGCAGTTTTGCATTCCGATTAAACTCTGGTTGGTTTCAGCAATTTATGGGGCTGCAATACCTGCATTGGGACTCCCTTTTCAGGAGCCAGGGTAATTCCCCGTCGTACGGGTTTGATGGGTCGATCGCTAA
Organism: Kovacikia ellensis JS3; assembly: GCA_034541955.1. Classification (GTDB taxonomy): domain Bacteria; phylum Cyanobacteriota; class Cyanobacteriia; order Leptolyngbyales; family Leptolyngbyaceae; genus Kovacikia. The sequence goes on from JAVYJL010000002.1 coordinate 213,225, forward strand.
CCAGTTGCAGTTGACAGAAGGATAGAATGCTGGCCAGCACCAGTTTCATCTCAAACAGAGCAAAAGCCATGCCCAGACAGCGGCGATTTCCGCCACCAAAGGGAATGTATTCATAAGGGGAGAATTGCCGTTCTAGAAAGCGTTCTGGCCGAAACTGTTTTGGCTCGGGATACAGATCAGGACGGTGATGCAGCAGGTAGATACAGGGGCTAAGCTGCGTGCCTGCTTCAAACTCATAGCCCATCAGCTTCCAGGGTTTCTTAAGGATGCGGGAGAAAGTGAAAAGTGCAACTGGATAAATCCGCAAAGTCTCCTGGCACAACGCATTTAGGTAAGGCAACCGCGAAACAGTTACAGGATCGAGATTACCATCCAGTTCAGCCAGTTCTTTCAGCACCTTGGATTTGACATCTGGAAGATGGTGAACCCAGTACAACGCCCAAGCCAGGGCTGTTGCAGTAGTTTCATGCCCGGCAAATAATAGGGTCATTGTCTCATCACGCAATTCCTGCTGCGTCATCAGTTCGCCTGCATCGTCCCGTGCCATCAGCATCAGACTGAGAATGTCTTCACCTAAAAGCTCCGGATGCGTTTGCCGTTCCTGAATTTCTGCATAGAGAATTTCGTCAATCTTTTCCCGCTGCCGAACCACATTTCCCCAGGGACTCCAGGCTCCCAAATCTTTCTGCAAGGCCGGGATAAAGGCAAAGCTAGCATTGAGAGGACGATTAAATAGCTGCAGCAGGCCATTGAGATGATGACGCAATCGTTCTGCCTTCTCACCCTCATGAACGCCAAACACAGTATGCATTATCACCCGCAACGAAATTTCCTGTGTCGCTTCGCGGGCTGAAAATACCCGTCCCGGTTGCCAACGATCGACGACCTGTCGTGTAATTTCAACAATTTCGTGACCGTAAGCTCGTAGACGCTCTCCGTGAAACGGTGGGGTTAAAAGTTTTCGCTGACGTTGGTGGGCCTTCCCATCCATCAAAATGAGCGAATTTGCTCCCACAAACGGTTCGAGAATTTGGTTGCCTTGTCCTGAATCAAAAAGATCGAGAGGTGCAAGCATAATGTCCTCAATTGCCTGCGGAGCACTGATTACAACCAGTGGACCAAACCCACTCAACCGGGCTGTGTAGAAATCGCCATACCGCTGGAAGCTAGCATCCAAACTATCTAGCGGTTGAGCGATCGCTTTCCATAGCTGAATCAACGGTAGCGTGTGTGGCCCATCTGGTAATGTCATGTCACCTACTCCTGAATCTAATTTGGAATACTCAGATCTTGCAGCATTCTCGATAAGCCCGATTGGGCAGCGGTTTGAGGACAACTTCAAACCCTCGTTGGGTCGCAATTTTGGCACGGCTTTGGATGGATTTGAGCAACTGGAACCAGACAATCGAGGGGAACAATACCTCTAAGGCTAAATCACAGGCTGCTTTCCAATCGAGAATGGGTGGCAAAGACCATTGGTCAATCCAATGCACCAAAAGATAAGCAATCAGTGACAGAATCAGCCAACGATAGACACCAAGTTTGGTTGATTGCCCAAAGCGATGTAACCCAAAGCGATGTTTGATGGTTTTGAAAAAGCCCTCGATGGCCCAGCGTTTGCGTCCAAGGCGCACGAGATAAACCCCAGCGTAGGGATGAGTGGAGACGACAAAGCGCAATTCTCGCTTGCCTTGAGAGCGTTTGAGCCAGAACCAGGAGACCGTCAGCGGGTAGGAGCTGCCCTCTAAATAGACTTGCTGTCCCCGCTTGCCAGTGCGATACAGTTGCTTGAGAGCGCGACCATCGACCATTTTTCGGTTGCAACGCATCCCTACCACCGCTCGCCAAGAGCGCTTTCGCACGGCATTGAGAAACTCTACGGTGCCAAACTCTGTGTCTGCCTGCACTATCACCACCCGCCCTTGACTCAACTCGGTGGGGACCGTTGCCAGTAGCTTGCACGCCAGTTGTACCGGACTGGCATCGCCCTTACCGCGCCAGACCCGAAAGCTCCAGGGCACTCGCCACTCACCGAGCACCAAATACAACACAACCAGGTGTAAGCCACGTTTGCCGTTGAGCACTCGCACCCACGGGTCGGGCGTATCGGGGTCTTCAGTGGGGGTGCTGAGATGGAAAAATTTGCCGCATTTCGGCAGACTGGTCAGGTCAAGCAACACCCGCAGCGGCACCCCCGAGGCGGTCGATGTCGGTCGATTTGCCCCAACACAGCTTGGCGGGTCGTCCGAATCACTCCACGAGTAGACCAGCCGTAATGATTGAGAAAGCGACTCAACGAACTCGCAGATTTGACCGACGTATGTTGAGGCAAGGGATGTCCTTGAGCTTCAAGAAATAGCCCCAACAGAGCGTTCAGGCTGGCTTTTTGGTACACACTAGGCAGCAGACAAAGCAGGCTATACACTAGCCCTTGGGCGTGTTCAACGATGGTTTCCATAACCGTCCGATGATTTTTCTTACGCCCTTTCTTTCAGCTTTTTGCTCCTTTGGCAACCCCTTGTTGAGACTGGTGCAAGATCTGAGAATAGCTAATCGGCTATAACCTGCTTTTGAAGCAAGCTAGTACCATTTTAGATTGCAGATAGTATAGCGATCCTAAATGAATTGTGAGAGAGGATTCCATTGGAATTCTTTCTCACATAGCCTCTCAATCTCACAACTGATTTAGGACTGCTGTAGATTGTAGATTGGGAACTGCCAGTTCAATTCAGGCATTACAGCCAGTAGCAGCGGCTAATACTGTTACGACAAGAACAAAACACCAACACAAATCCTACTCGTCAGCTTGAAGGACTGCTACTTGTTAGGTAGACTGTCGCTTAAATCAAACGTCCCGTCCAGGTTATAGCTACAGCGAAAAATGCATCGTTTGTGTTTGCTATGAACTAACTTTGCACACTTTACGGCTCTACGTCCAAATCGTGATTGATAGAGTTCTGCGGCCAGAAACATTCCGATCGGTGGAATAACGATATATAACCAGAACGAGGTCCAGATTTGAGCCGGAAATGCTGATGCGAAACTGCGTGCAGGATTAATGCTAAAGCCTGAGAAGGGAGCTTCTAACGTGATGAAAAGCATCACTAAACAACCAGCGAATAAACCGGTGTAGCGATTCAGATTTTTATTGTTACTAGCCAGCAACACTACTATCATCATGATGAATGCAGCGATAAGTTCACCAATCAACGCAACCATCCATCCCGCCAGACCAGGAACAGTGACGACAAAGTTAACAGGCGGTTTGGTGAATAGTTCGTGAAACAGAAATGCCACTAGATAAATACCTGCCAAGCCTCCTAAGCATTGAAACAAAACATAAAACAGTGCATCTTGAAACTTCACCTTGCCCAAACGGTAAAATGCAAGCGTCACCGCTGGATTCATGTGGGCACCTGATTGCTTACCCCAGGGTGAGTAGATAAGCGCTATTACTACTGCACCCATTGCTATTCCAACCAACGATCGACGCAGATCACTATTGGTGATCGCTTGATGTACGGGAGATTGGGGGTATTCAAACAAAATGGTAAATACGCCAGCAGAAATTAAAAGGATTCCCAGCTCTGCTGCTTCCATTAGGTATTCCGGCAAATGATTCCTAAAGGTCTCCATGCTGTACTTCCTGTGCCCGGTGTTCAGCATTTTGCAGAATCATCGCAGCAACCAGTCCTGTCCAACCCGTCTGGTGACTGGCCCCGATGCCTGCCCCGTTATCTCCATGAAAATACTCGTGAAATAAAATATAGTCGCGCCAGTGAGGATCGGATTGAAACAGTTCAATGTTGCCGTAAACAGGGCGACGACTGAATTCATCACGTTGAAAAATGGCAACGAGACGGTTAGATAGGGCGATCGCCACGTCTCGCAGCGTCATTTCTTGCCCAGATCCCGTTGGGCACTCCACCTTGAAGCTGTCGCCAAAATAGTGGTGGAACCGCCAAAGCGCTTCGATGATCAAATAATTTACGGGAAACCAGATGGGGCCGCGCCAGTTGGAATTCCCGCCAAATAAACCTGTTGTTGATTCAGCGGGTTCGTAGCGAACACAATAGTGATGTCCATTCAATTGCAGCGTGTAGGGATGCTCTTGGTGGTATTTCGACAACGCCCGAATTCCAAACGGGCTGAGGAACTCACTTTCATCCAGCATCCGTTGCAAAATGCGCTGTAGCTTGGCTCGAAAGGCGATCGCCAAAAGGCGTCTAGCTCCTACTCCTGGCGTTTCCATGCAGGCCACATTTTCTTTCAGGTCGGGGCGGTTGCGAATAAACCATTCCATCCGCCGCTTAAAGCCGGGAAACCGCTGTAGTGTTTCTAGGTCCAGGATGGTAACAGCATAGAGAGGAATCAACCCCACCATTGAACGCACTTTGAGCGGAAACTGTTCACCATCGGGCAATCGCAGTGCGTCGTAATAGAATCCATCTTCTTCATCCCACAGTGCAATATCCATTTCGCCAATGCCGTCAATTGCATCAGCGATGTAGAGAAAGTGCTCAAAGAATTTACTGGCAATGTCCTCGTAAGTATCGTCGTCTTTTGCCAGTTCCAACGCGATCGCCAGCATATTCAAACAGTACATCCCCATCCAGCTTGTGCCATCGGCCTGATTGAGGTGCCCACCCGTTGGAAGTTCAGCACTGCGATCGAAAATGCCAATGTTATCCAGACCCAAAACCCACCCTGAAAGACGTTTTTCCCTCGATGTCTTTGCGATTGACCCACCAGGTAAAATTCAGCAGCAGCTTATGGAACACCCGTTGCAGAAATGAGCGATCAGATCGTCCAAAAACTTTTGTTCAATCTCGTAAACGCGTAGCGCCGCCCATGCTTGGACGGGTGGATTGACATCGCTAAACTTCCATTCATAGGCAGGAAGCTGACCGCTTGGATGCATATACCACTCACGCGTCAGGCGATCGAGTTGTAGTTTGGCAAAATCAGGGTCAATTACCGCTAACGGAATCAGGTGAAAACCGAGATCCCACGCGGCGAACCAGGGGTATTCCCATTTGTCGGGCATTGACAAAATGTCTTCACTGAAAAGGGAATTCCATTCATGATTGCGGCCACGCTTGCGCTCGGTTGGTGGTGGCGGTTGCCCTGGGTCACCCTTAAGCCAATCGTGCACAACATATTGGTAGTACTGTTTGCTCCACAGCAACCCGGCAAAGGCCTGCCGCTGAATGTTGCGCTCATCCTCGGACATGGGGAACGGGCAAACTTCCTGGTAGAACTCATCTGCTTCCCGTTTGCGCGTTTGAAATAATTCGGTGAATTCATGTCCAAACGGTTCACTAATATGCTGTTGATCGCTCAAACGTAGGCGAATTGTTTTTGTTTCTCCAGGTGCAAACGACAGCCGATAGTGAGCAGCAAATCTTGTACCGATACGATCGGGATTAATAGCCTGATTGTGCCCATTAACAACATAATCATTGATGCCGTCTTTTACATAGGGCGAGTCATTCGGCGTATTAAACAGTCGATCGTAGTTGGTTTCATTATTTGTAAATAATAGTTTGGGTTCTCCATCGCAGAATAGCCAGCGCGTTTCTAGCGTTGGATGATCTGCTTCAATTTGGCTCATCGTCTGGCTTGAACTGGCCACTTTAATAAATGGCTGCTCAGATTCAGGATTCCAATCCCAGTAATTGCGAAACCATAGAGTTGGTAACAAATGCAATTGATGAGAATCTGCGCTGCGGTTTACGATCGTAATTTGAATCAAAACATCTTCTGCAGATGCTTTGGCATATTCGGTAAAAACATCAAAGTACTTATTTTCTGCAAAGATTCCCGTATCTAACAGCTCAAATTCAGGAGCAAATTTGCCGCGTCGTCGATTCTCTTCTACCAATTCTGCATAGGGAAACGCCCGTTGCGGATATTTGTACAGGCACTTCATATAGGAATGGGTCGGAGTATTGTCTAGATAAAAGTAGTATTCCTTGACATCCTCTCCATGATTTCCCTCATTGCCCGTTAAGCCAAAGATCCGCTCCTTAAGAATGGGATCGTTGCCGTTCCAAAGGGCGATCGCGAAACACAGGCGCTGTTGAGTGTCTGAAATTCCTGAAATTCCATCTTCCCCCAGCGGTAGACACGCGATCGCGCATGGTCGTGAGGAAAGTAATCCCAAGCAGAACCGTCTGGGCTGTAATCCTCCCGCACAGTTCCCCACTGCCGCTCACTTAGGTATGGTCCCCACCGTTTCCAGTAGGCAACTCGTTCTCGGTCCTCCTGCAATCGACGCTTCTCTGGAATCATTGAAATTGCTCCGGTAAGGCCAACATACGCTAATTCGGTGTGCTCAGCTCATAATGATTTTAAGAGCTGGTAATGATGCGCGGCGTTGGCTGCCCATCATTACCTGGTTAGGTCCACCCGTTAATGCGTGACTTAACAGAATTGTGGCATTTTCAGAGTTAGAAGAATGAGAACAAAATGAGTAATGACAGAATATAGCAGGTGTCAGGGGTTAAGGGTCAGAAATCAAGGGAAAAATAGCCCGTGAAACAGGGCTTCAGCGATTTGTATCACTCAATAACGGTCCTTAATGCAACGCATTGATTTCCTTGGCCTTTCCTTCGATATTGCTTGGAGCGTAGAAATATCGCTCCCTAACGATGCGTCTATCTTTCCAGGTTTGCAGACCGACCTCTTCGATGCGGATACGATGACCGTCAGCCGTTGTAGCGTCAGTATGAGCTTCGATCGCAGAATGCTCGCCGTCTGCAAGGACATTGACGACTTTAAACTCATGGACTTCTTTGGTATTTTCATTCATTTGCTTTTGCCGTTCAATGCTAGCGGCTCGGCCAATTCGGGAGGTTGCAAGTTCTCTTGAACGACAACATCCTCATCATAAAATTGCTCGTATACCTCTTCTACGGAAGGGGTTTTTCAGAAATTCAAGCAGTTCGTAAATACGATTCTGAGTTGTCATAAAGCAATGATTTGCTCGATTTTAACTGTCTTCGATACTAACGAAAGGGCGATGTTTGGGATGTCTTCTGGCATACCATCAATCGTTATGACAGACACTTATCGACTCAAGACTGGTTGATCGAGAAATGGATAATCGGTGTATCCCTTTTCAAAACCGCAGCTTTCAACGGAGTCATCGCAGGGAGGCGCATAAAACGTGGACGAATCCGGTTGATTGAGGGGAGCGTCTAAACGAAAGCGTTCGGGTAAATCTGGATTGGCAACAAATAGGCTTCCAAAGGAAACCAGGTCAGCGTTGCCCTCTGCCAGTGCCGCACTAGCGGTTTCTTTGGTATAGCCACCATTAACGATCAGTGTTCCCCTATAAATTGGGCGAAAAAGACTGCTGGGTATTTTGTGGCCACCGTGACGTAAATCTGCTTCACTCGTTTCCATCAGGTGCAGATAGGCAAGGTCAAAATCATTCAGCGCATTGATTACATAACTAAATGTCTCAATTGAGTTTGAGTCGGCCATGTCATTGTAAGTGTTGCTGGGGAAAGCTTCACGCCAACTCGTTGTGGTCCCCATACCTGAGTGACTGCGTCTGCTATTTCCAACAGAAACCGGGTGCGATTTTCCAACGATCCACCATAGCGATCGCTCCGCTGGTTAGAGTTATCTTGCAAGAACTGATCGATGATGTAGCCAAATGCGCCGTGCAGCTCCACCCCGTCAAACCCCGATGTCAGAGCATTTTTCGCTCCTTGACGAAACTGGTTAATAATTTCAGAAATTTCGTCAATTTCTAATTCTCGTGGAACAACATAGGGCTGCATTCCCTGCGGTGTAAAGCTTTGCCCTTTAGCGGCGATCGGGCTTGGGCCAACCGGAGTCGCTCCCTCCGGGTGCCAAAGAGGATGGGCTACACGACCCGCATGCCAGAGCTGTAAAAAATCCGTCCACCCTGCTGATGAACAGCATCTGTGACCAACCTCCACCCTGCCGTTTGCTCATCAGTAAAAATTCCAGGCGTATTGGGATAGGCCGTACTGAGCGGAGAAACCTGAGTCGCTTCTGTGACAATCAATCCCGCAGATGCCCGCTGAGCATAATAGGTTGCGTTTAAAGATGTTGGTATTTTCTTCTCTCCGCTTCCGGCCCGACTCCGGGTCATAGGAGCCATCACAATTCGATTTGTAAGCGTCAGGGAGTCTGATGCGAACGGTGAAAAGAGGTTAATGTCGCCCATCTTGGAGAGTGTCCTTTGATTACAAAAAAGCAAACTGCGTGTTAGTAAGTAGCACAAGTGAGACCTCAAAAATTGTAAAGGTGCGAAGCATCGCTTCGCACCTGAAACATTAAGCTACCATGTCAAACAGTAATACCTCGGTATCGTCGGAAGTACCCTGTAGGGTGATCTGCTCGAGTTGGGCAATTGCCGCACCATCACCTGCAGTCAGGGGTTGATCGTTGAGCTGCACTGAACCGCGTGCTACCTGCACCCAGGCAACCCATCCATTAGCCAAATCATGGCTCACCGTCTCCCCGGTATGCAGAGAAGTGGCGTAAAGATTCACATCCTGATGGATTGTAACAGAACCATCGCGCCCATCCCTTGAGCCGACTAAACGCAGTACACCATGCTTTTCATCGGGCGTGAACGTTTTCTGCTCGTAGCCAGGGTCAATCCCCTTCTGCTCTGGCAGAATCCAGATTTGCAGAAAATGAACTGGATCCGTTTTGGAGTGGTTATATTCACTATGCATGATGCCAGTTCCGGCTGACATTCGCTGCACATCTCCTGGTCGAATCACGGAACCATTACCGATACTATCCTTGTGTTCTAGAGCACCATCTAAAACATAGGAAATGATTTCCATGTCGCGGTGACCATGAGTTGAGAAGCCCTGTCCGGGAGCTACTTTATCTTCATTGATCACACGTAAATCAGCGAAACCCATGTGGTTTGGATCATAATATTCGCCAAATGAAAACGTGTGGCGACTGTCCAACCAACCGAAATTAGCAACACCACGAGCATTTGCAGAACGAATCTTAATCATAAGAGAGTACCTCTTTATCGACTGTGCCAACGGAAATCAACGTTTAAGAGTCGATTGTTGCAGGATTAGCTCCGATGCGTGCAGAACATTGAGTAACAAAAACCTAACAACATCGATCGCATAGTATTATTATGAATTGAATCTACAAAAAAGACAATTTACCTGTAAAGAAACATATTGTCTCTATTTAGTCTACAATATGCCTGCTTCAGGGCGGTGAAACTTCATACCGGAAGGAGGCAAAGCGGTAGAGGTACAGGCGAATTGTTGCAATATGTGGGAATCCTTAATTTCAGTGGAGTACGCGATCGCGTCTGCTGGAGACGAGGGTAATTGAATGCTGAATCGGGTGTCGGAACGAAAAATGCATATCGTTCGCTGGTCGCTAGCGATTGGGTGGCTGCTGTTGATTGGGTCTCTGTTTACGATCCATTGACTCCTTACCTGACAGAACCCGGTACACTTTCGAGTCCATTTCGGATTCATCTAGAAAGCGCGATCGATCCCAACCAATGCGTTCAGGTGCAGGGAGTGTGTTTGCCAGAACAGCCCTATAGCATGACCGCCCGCATCTTTTGGGCAATGATTGTTCCTGCGGGATTGCTCATCATTTTCGTCCTGGGGCATGAGTTTTGGCGGCGCATTTGTCCGCTCTCTTTTTCTCGCAAATTCCGAAAGCGCTGGGGATTCAGCGTAAACGTAAAGTAGTGAATCCGGCAACGGGTAAAGCGCACACCGAAGTGGTTTCAATTGACAGGCGATCGTGGTTAGGACGCAACTATTTATATCTTCAGTTTGGGTTTCTGTGGCTAGGGTTAGTGCTGCGAATTCTGGTTGTCAATTCTGATCGTCTGGCGTTGGGTATCTTTCTGATCCTGACCATTCTGGCGGCGATCCTGGTGGGTTATTTGTATGCCGGAAAAAGCTGGTGTCAATATTTTTGCCCGATGGCTCCCGTTCAAATGGTTTACACAGGACCACGGGGGTTGCTAGGCAGTCAGGCCCATTTAGGGCAACAGCACGGCATTACGCAATCAATCTGTCGGGAAGTAAATCCTAAAACCCAACAGGAGAAGAGCGCCTGTGTTGGATGTCAGTCTCCCTGTATGGACATTGATGCCGAGCGGTCCTACTGGGATGGAGTGACCCGCCGTGATCGACGGTTTGTTTCCTACGGTTACTTTGGTTTAGTCGTTGGCTTTTATTTTTACTACTTTCTCTATGCTGGAAACTGGAAGTACTATTATTCCGGTGCCTGGACCCATGAAGAAAGCCAACTATTAACTCTATTCAGTTCAGGTTTTTATCTCTGGAATGTAGCAATTCCAATTCCAAAACTGATTGCGGTTCCATTGACGTTAGCGGTTGCAGTTATGCTGACCTGCTGGTTGCTAACGTTAGTTGAGAACCTATACCGGAATTATCTAAATCAGCGAAAGGTGAACCTGGACAATGAGCAAATCTCGCATCAAGTATTAACGGTTTGTACACTCCTTGTTTGGAATCTGTTCTGGATTTTTGGCAGCCGTCCCAACTTAGCGGTGTTACCGGAATGGGCAGAGCGGTTTTTTACTGGCTTTATTGTGCTGGTGAGTGGATTGTGGTTCTATCGCACCTTTTGGCGATCGTCCGAACAGTACTCTAGGGAAGGGATAGCAAATACCCTACGGCGGCAGCTCAACAAACAGGGCTTTGATGTTTCCAAAATTCTGAATCGCAGCAATGAGGAACTGAAGCCAGATGAAGTTTATGTGCTGGCAAAAGTGCTGCCTATCATTAACCAGAACCAGAAGTTAGAACTCTATAAAGGCGTGGTGCAGGGGGCACTGAAGGATGGCATCATCACATCAGCGGAAAGTGAACTGTTAGAAGAACTTCAGGCAGGACTGGGGATTAGCACCAATGAACACTACAGCATTCTGACAGACCTAGGCATTGAAGATCCGAGTTTGTTCAACACAAATCAGGCCGTAAGCTTAGAGAATCAACTCCGTTTGGACAGCTACCGTCAAAGTCTGGAGTCGTTAGTATTTGATTTGATCGGCAGTGGCACCCCCGTTCCCGAAGCTTTGGAGCGCAAGCGCGATCGCATTGCCGCCTTAAAGCAGAACTATCGGATTTCCGATGATGAACAGGAGCAAATTCTGAATACGGTGTTTGGCCAGTCGAGTGGAGTGCTGAAGAATGCGGAACAGTTATTACAGCAATTTCAGGTGATGGCGGTGCGGCAGCAAACGCTCCAACAGTTACCAGACAATTCAGAAGCTCCGGTCTATGTGTTGTTGAGACTGGCAATTGCTGATCGCCAAAAATTAATTATCCAACGGTTGTGGGCAATTCTGGAGATTTTGGAAAATAGCCCGGAAGCGAAGGAACTTGCTCAACGAATGAGCGCTATAGGCTACCCTCTACTTGCCGAAGTGTTGTCTCTTCAGGATGAGAGTGAGCGATCGTGGCAGACAGCCCTCGATCCTCAAATTATTGCCATTTTGGAATCTCCTCCAATCATCCCTTCCGAATCTCCTTCAACGACCCTTAGTTCTGTTCTAAGTGCCATTCTGTATGAGGATTTAGAACCTTTAGTGCGGGCATTAAGTCTTTATGCCTGGCAGTTTGTTGATTTTTCAGCAGCATCTCGGGCGGCTCAGGAACTTCTCGAAAGCAATCAGCCCAGCCTGTTAGAAGAAACCGCCCAGAAGATTTTGAAACAACATTCCGCCGTTTCGCCGTCAGGAACAAGGGGCCAATCGTTGATAACGCTAGATAAGCTGTTTTGCCTGTCTGAAAGCCGCTTCTTTAATCAATTGCCATTAACGGTGCTGGTGGATGTGGCAGTGTCCTGTCAATCTCGTGTCTATCAATGGGGAGAACCGATTTGCAGGGTGGGCGATCGCAGCCAGGAAGTGCTGATTATGTTCGATGGGCAAGCGGATGTTCGCATTCAACGCAGTGATGGTTCAGAACAAACGGTGAACCAGGTTGACCCAGGCGAAACCATTGGGGAATTAGGCGTGCTAACCAGAGCGCTACGATCGGCGACAGTGGTTGCCGCAACGAACCCGACAACCGTTTTAGTGCTAGACGCTCAGCGCCTCGAATGGTTGTTGAAGCGAAGCCCTGAACTTGCGATCGGACTCCTTGCAATTATTAGTAAGCGCCTACAAAACTTGACAAAACTGGCTGAATCGCTGGGCAAATAATTGAGTGTAAAGCACAAGCACAGGGTAGGCTAGACACAGTCAGTGCATCATCACTTTGAATCGCAATCAGATGTGCTGTCACTAACCCATCCGATGAATGCTATACCAATTTGAATTGATAACAGGACAGGTGTACGAAGAGGGCGATGGGCGATGGGCAATAACACGTTCCATAACCCATTGCCCATCGCCTGTTCTCCATCTGCCACTTTGTTTCTTTAAGTCAGTATTAAATTCCTGGGATTTCAGATAGCTTGCACTCAAGCTCTTCAACTGAAAAGTTAGTAACCGCTTTCCATTCTTCGATCGTAAAGCTGTACCCCTGTCCCTGTGCCAATTGCACAAGGGTTTCTAAGTTTGGAGCCTCATTTAGTTGCTCACGCAAATTGGAATTGGCTTGAACGGCTCTAAACAGTCTGGTAACTTCTTGCTGTGCCATACATTCCTTTCAAATGTTGAAGAACAAATGCAACTTGTTCAAGATAGCAAACGAAATTGTAATGTGGTGGAAATTGAGAAAAAGTAAAACTAATTCAGTTAATGGGTAGTCTGAGGATTAAGCACCCCTAATTGATAGCACCCCTACTTGAAAGCACATCATGGCACTTCAGCAGGTTCCACGGGCATTCGTCAAAGCTTGTGTCAAACGGTATGGCACATTTTTACAACGCTATCCGGCGGAACTGCGGCAGGAGCGATTTCTGTTTCTGTCACAGTGGGCATGGATGCAGCCTGTGGTGGAAGAGGTACAGCAAGAACTGTATCCCGTCGGTTTCCGTAACGACGATCGCTCCTGCCGCCCTAGCGCCAACCGCCAGTAGCCAATTAGCGGGTGTTACCTACCCACATTATGCTTGTAAACAGGGAAACCCGTTGGGCTGTGAGTTTACCAAAGCCGCTGCTCCACCCGAACCCTGGATTAAAAATTGCTCAGTTTGTAATTTTCCGGCACTGCTGCCAGAAAAGGTGAACTGCGTGGACAACGAGGGAGCTACGTGATTGAGCGATCGCTCGGACAACGGGGTGCAGGGCGATTATATGCAGCGACTCAAACAGGTTTCAATCAACCAGTCGTTGTCAAGGAATATCTGCTACCACAGCACTACTTCAACGCTGTAGAACGGCAACAGCAACAAAAAATATTTAAGAATTTGGCTGGCTTTAGTTTGGCAGATGGGAGAGTGCAAGATTTTCGGTTTGTGCAACCCCTGGAAGCGATCGCCAACGATTTGGAGGAACGCTGTTATCTAATTACTGATGAACGGGACATCTGCCCCACCCTGCGACGTTATTTCAATCAGGGAGCGCTGACTCCAACCGAGGTACGTTGGGTACTCAATCAAGTTTTGCAAACACTGGAGTTTCTGCATGGGCAAAAGTTTCGATTACCATCGGGACAGGTGCAAACGGGCATGGTACACGGCAACTTAAGTTTGGATAGCCTCCTGATTGGCATTGAACAACCAGAGGTTGCTATTCAAGATGGGCACGTTGCGCCATCAAGATTTTTAGATTCCAATTGTTTTATCTATCTGTGCGACTTAGCGCTATGGGAGCAGTTGTTTGATCCAGCCTCCGTCAATGCGTCACCCAAGTCGTTTGCTCAGGATTTGGGTGATTTAGGGTACATCGCCTTCTATTTACTGGCTGGCAGAGAAGTGACCTCTGCGGGAGCACTCCTCGACCCCAGAGAACCACTGCATTGGCAGGCTGTTGACCCTTTCCTCAAGCATTTCATCTTACGTCTGATGGGACTAGAGTTGCCGTTTGAAAATGCAGAAGTGGCACGGCGAGCGTTGTTGCGATCGCCCCAGCTTACCTTTGTCCCATTATCTGACGTTGAAGCCGAACCTGAAACTCCCACCAAACCTAAAATTCCCCATTGGCTTCTATTTCTGCCCAGTTTAATCGGGCTAGGAGCATTAGGCTGGCTGATCTGGACACTGCTCCCCAAACCTCAGGCTACAACCGCGATCGCCCCACCGCTCTGTTGCCTCAAGGATGTGGCAGGCATTCCCCCGGCACCTTTACCTATACCTCAACCGAAGCGGGTATCTGGAGTTATGTCTTTCAAACCCTGGATCTGATCCAAAAGGACAAACCCTGGAACAACGGCTAAAAGCAGCACAGCCGAATCTCCAGTTGCAGTTTAAGCCATCAGATTCACCCGCAAACGCGATCGCCCAGGTGCAATCTGGAACAGCAGCATTTGCGATCGTGCCGTTGATTCAGCCCTTACCTGACGATTTGGAAGCAACACCGATCGCCTACGATGGATTGACGTTTGTGATTCCGTTTAGCTACTCTAAGCGCGAAAAAGGATTACCTGCTCAACTGCATGGACGACTCACGCTGAAGCAATTGCAGCAGCTTTACACAGGTGGAGTCGAAAATTGGCGGGATTTGGGTGGATCAGGATTACCAGTCAATCTTTATTTACCCCAAAATCAGGAAGCGATCGCCATCTTCCAGCAACGGATTCTCAAACAAAATACAAACGGCGGCATTGGGAACAACTCCAAACCAATCCCTACCCTACCCGAATTTGAACTGCTGCGGACGATCATTCAAGATTTTGAATTGCGCCAGATGGGAGGAATCGGGTTCAGTTCCTTGAGTAAGGTTGTGGGTCAGTGTTCAGTTTACCCGCTGGCAATTCAAACGCAAACACAGCCACCTGTGCAACCTGTGGTGCTTAATAATGGCACATCGATTGAGCCAACCACGGATCTATGCGACAAAAAGGTAGCTATCACGTAAGTACCGAATTACTCAAATCCGGACGCTATCCCTTGTCGTATCCGATCGCCATTGTCTACTCCCGCAACAATGATCGTCCCGCAATCGGCGAAAAATTTGCCGCCCTCTTCAAAACCCGTGAAGGACAAAAACTCCTGAGCCAAACAGGCTTAGTGCCACTGGAATGAGAGCTTTAGTGCAATATTTTCGACTCTTGCACTCAGAGAGAATCTATTCAATTTCTTGCAGCAATCAATTAACTCCTTTCGGGGGGTGGGGGAGTTAGGACCCCACAAAGCGGGGGTCCGGGGGAAGTCCCCGGCATGAATCCACAACGTAGCCCCCAATTCTTTCGTCGCTCCAACCATTAATGAATTAACGTTGCTTTGCCTTCTGCTCCCTAACTCACATTGACGATCGCTTGCCCCGGATAGTTGATCTTGATAATTCCGCCCCAGGAACAGTTGCAGATGGAGGTGCTGGGAAGTGCTTGAAAGATGCCGATTTTTGTCTTGATGGCTCCGGGTGACCAGGGCGTTGTTACGGGGACACAGGGCATGGGAGTCAGGACTCCAGATGCAGCAGCCGTAGCCGCCGCTACAGTGGGATTGGCAAGGGATGAACACATGCCAAAGGGAGGGATATTCGCGATCGGGACAAAATCCATGATGCTGGCTGCTAACATTCCCTGAACGGAAACCGGAATCCCTTTGGGAATCACAATCAATGAACTGGGAGACGC
Organism: Kovacikia ellensis JS3; assembly: GCA_034541955.1. Taxonomy (GTDB): domain Bacteria; phylum Cyanobacteriota; class Cyanobacteriia; order Leptolyngbyales; family Leptolyngbyaceae; genus Kovacikia. The sequence goes on from JAVYJL010000002.1 coordinate 228,926, forward strand.
TCCAAAAGAACATTGCAGAGTTGCTCCCATACAGGTTTGTAGCGGCATAAAATTCTCCCAATTGAGGTAGCAGTTAACCTAACGAAATTGATAATGCACTAACGGTTACTGCGGTATCTCCTTTCACCGTCGTTGTTGTCCCTTTCACCGTTGTCATTCCTGTACTAGAAACGTTAACCCCAGCAGGACCCAAATCAACTGAACTGCTGGCAGTTTTAAGGGTCACGTTGGTTGTAGACAAACTAACGCTGTTAGCGCCTACCTTGAGGGTAATGCCTTGGGGAGCTGTAATTTCAATCTGACTAGTACCGCTCATGGTGATTTTGCGGCTTTGATCATCTAATGTCAGCGAATTTCCGCCACTGGTTTGAATCTGAATTTTTTGTTCTGATCATCCATTGTGACTTGGTGACTACCGTTGGTTTTGATTTCAATTCTCTTATCCGTATCGTTCACGTATAATTTATGACCAGAAACCGTATCCAGGTAAACTCCTTTTTTGCTTGAGCCTTTGTCCTCTTCTACAAATTGCAGTTTGTGCCCTAACCTGGTTTTGAAGGTTCGTAAGCGCACTTTGCCATCCGCAATCGAGTCATCCACGCTGATAGGCGGCGCATCAACTCCATTCCAAACCCCCCAATTACAAAGGGGCGATGGATGTCTCCATGTTCAAACCCCACTAACACTTCGTCGTTGACCTCTGGAAGGCAGTCAAATCCGCGAGTATTTCCAGCTCCGATCGCCACTATCCTGGCCCAATCGCTCTCATGCTCTTCGGTTAAAGTGGGAAACTTCACCCGTACTCTGCCCCACTTTTTGGGATCTTTGTTATTTGTCACGATACCCACCAGCAGCGTTTGTCCTGGTTGCAGACGAGTTTGTGGTGCCATGACGGTCAACAAATCTCCATCCCGTAAACCCCGCACGCTAAATTCCGTTATATAAACTCGCTGCTGAAGCACATGGCGAGTTTCCGTGACATAGTACTTACCGCTGTAATTGCCCATCCCCGTCAGTTTAATCACCCTTCCAGGGCGAATGTCTGGATTTCCCTCAGCCCTTGCGTCTGCCTGAATAAACTCACCGGACAACTCGTTGAAAAGCGCCTGGGCGATCGCATCTGATTCTTGAGTAGAGGATACTGGCTGATTCACCACAATCATTTTGGGACTGCTGCTAAACGCAGTACTTTTCGCTTTTCCGCTCCCTGGTCGGTGGAAGTAACCACTTCACCAGTTTGAGACGATTTGGTAGAGACGATCGTTTGCTTTGTTTGGTAATTCCAGCCTCGTACCTCCACCGAGCCACCTGCTCCGCACTGCTGACCCGGACCTGAAAGCTACTAATATCTTTCAACCATTTGAGCGTGAGAGTACTTCCGGCAGCGGGTTTACGAAAATTCAGCTTACCGTCCTGTACAAACAGCTCATACCCGTTGCGGGCAGCCCGTTCCCGCAGAAATTCCATGTTCGTCTGGTTTTCCTGAAAGACATAACCCACCGGATCGCCAAACCCATGAGGTCCAGTGGTCGTATCAACTGTACCTGCGCTGATGCCCGCTTCCCCGATAATTTGCTTTACAATGTCTGAATCTGTCTTATTTTGAAAGGAACGGTTGTAACGCCCCGGTGCAGCCGATGGCTAACATCATAACCTCGGATGATAATGGGTGCCTGCGACTCCGGATTAAAGTGAGCTTCGATCGCGGTAATCTCGCCTTTAGCAGAGTAACCTGCTCTGCATCATCAAAATTTGTGTCTTCAGTGGTGCTGGATGTGAAACCAATTTCAACCGACTTGCCGATCGCAAAGGTGTTGTCATAAAGCCAGGGATTTTCGCCACTGCGGGATGGAAAATAATCATTACGAATCAGCAACGTAAACATCCCTGGCAAATGCAAACTTTCTTCCACCACCACCTGCAAAATATCTTCGACCAGGCTGCTTCGAGCAGCCTGGCCATCGATTTTCAAGTTTAATGATGAGGTATAGCTGGCTGACATGCTTCACTTTCCTGTACGACTACTACGGCTGTCGCCTGAACGGTTAACGCTTGCAGAAGTTCCCATTCCGGGCTGGGAAGTAGATTCATCAATCTCTTCCAGCTCCAGAGACAGTTTAGCTCGAACCGGCGTGCCGTCGGGCAGAAACATTAGCAGTGTGTAACTAAGCTGAACAATAAAACAGCGGATGTATTGCTGACTGCCCCAGGTAAAGACGTAACTGGGGGACGTTTCTCCTTGTCTTCACCACTTTCGGCAAAGTTGACCGCCTTTTCAAACTGCTGAAGATAGGATAAAACACTCTTGCCGCCCCCTTCTTCGTACGTGTCCAGCATGATGTCCTGAATGCTAAGGGTACACGGTTCTGGATAGGCAAAGTTAACTTTGGGTAGGCCTCTTCCCGTCCGGGCACCACTGTTTTTCGTCAGATTAATTCGCTGTTGAAACCAAAGCTGGGCTGGGTTAAACATAAACTCAATGGTGCCTCCCCATCGGTCGAAACCAGTTTTGCTTTAACCAGTGTCATTACAGCCTCCTATGGAAAATTATGAATTGAGAATTATGAATTATGAATTATGAATTGAGAATTATGAGTTATAAATTTCTGGTTCTCAGTTTTCAATTTTTAATCTTTAATTTCTAATCGGGTACGAAACTCAACATTTACCAGGGTAGTCGTCCGGAGTAGTCGCGTCCGTGTCGTTCTTGTTCTACACGCATTCGTTGTCGCAACCGATCGTAAATTGCCTGAGCAATCACGTCTAAGTAATCTGTTTCCGCTGCATCCTCATCTGCTGCCGTCTCGTCTTTTCTGGCAACTACAGTTGTGGGCAGCTGATTTTGCGTCACCTGTATGGGCGGAGATTCAACCAACTGAGCCTGAAGCATTGTGTTATTCTGCCCAGAGATGGAACGGTTGGAAACTGTAAGCGATTGAGAAGTCGTTGTGTTTTGGGTCGGCGATCGCTGAATTGTTATAGTCTGTCCATCCATCAGTTCAGCGAGACTAGACCACGCTGAGGGTATTGCATCAGTCAACCCAACCGTTGAATTTGAATCCATTGCTGAGCTATTGGGCAAACTTATACCAATTTCTGTTTTAGCTGGTTGAACTACCTCTGGATAAAACGATTTTGATGGGGTGGAATCTGCCGAAACTGGGTTAAAACCGTTTGAGGCAGAATCATTGATGTATCCCTTGGTCTGAATTAGTGAGGAATTCGCGTACTCCGAAGACTGATTTCGAGACAAGGGTTGCAGGACGCTGAGATCCTGTAACACTTGAGGTAATTGGGGAAGGTGCTTTGAGGAAGGTTCTGTTTCTAACGATCGTTGAACGGTTGTCTCAGAATTACTCGTTGCTATAGAGAAATCAGTTGCTGGAGCAGCGGTACTCGATTGAGTCAAAGCAATTTCAGCATCCAGTGTATCAGGCTGAAGATGGCTGGCTTGACCATATTGGCTGTTAGTCAGCAGCGGGCGATCGACACTCTCAATATTACTATTATCAAGTTGCCGTTGAATCTGCTGGTTCGTTCCTGGCTCTGAAGTCTGATTAACAGATTCAGACTTAAACTGCGTTGGTGATCCTATAGGAGTTTGGCTCTGCTCTATGGATGTATCTGGGAGGAGAACCAGTTCCTCAGCCGAAGACACCACAACTGAAGTAGTAGAACCTTCTGTTGAAGGGCTTGTTTGATTTATCTCAGTTTCATCTGCTGTAAAGGCCTCCGGCTTTTCTACTAATCGTTGAATAGATAGTGGAACCTCTATTCCTTGAATTTCAGGTTCAAGTATCTGACTATTCGCTGCTTCAGAAACATCCTCAGTTTCTAATGCTTGAATTTTAGGCTTAATCGTTGAGGCACGAGTCTCTGATGGAATAACTTGCTTTTGCGTGTCGATCGTTTCAGGTAGAATTCTAGCCTCTGCTACAACTGGATCTTCAGATTCAGCTTGCGATTGCTGAATAGAAGTTTGAATATCAGTTGATTGAAGCTCAGATTCAATTGCAGATTCTTTAGGTGAAGTTGGGGATTCAGCTTGCGATCGCTGAATAGAGGTTTGAATATCGGTTGACTGAAGCTTAGATTCAATTGCAGTTTCTTTAGGTAAGGCAAAGCTACTTTCAATCCCTGAACCAATTTGAGGATTCGATTCCGGTTTTAATGTCTGAGCTGATGCTTGAATATCTACTGTTTGACTTCCAGGTGCAGACGCAGAGACTCTATCTGCTTCAGGCACAAACTCATTATGTAACTTAGCTTGGGGTTCAGGTTTAAGCTCAGACTTTTGAATCAGGAATTGGGGTTCTGTCGCTTGCGCTTCAGGTTTAGAGGTGAAAATTTCCGCCGCTTCGAGAGCAAGTTTGTTCCCTGATTCCTGTTGCTCTGATTTCCGGACTGGTGGTGGAACATCAATTGAGCTAGATTTAACCCGCTCGGAGTTAATCCCAACGTCCAATACTGTCTCAGGTTCAGCCTCAGATTGCGTTCTCTGAAGCCTAGCCTCGGATGCTAATTTCTGAACAGATGCTTGAATGTTTGTTAGCTCAGATACAGATTGAGTTGTACCAATTTCAGTTGGCTCAGAAATAAAGCTAGTCTCTGCTGCTGTTGGCTGAATCTCAGCTTTGGACTCCAGTTGATGAGCGGATTGATTATGTTTTGATTGAAGTTGGACTGAGTTGGAAAGGGCCTCCACCTCTGGCATTTTTTTAATTATGGAAACCGGTTCCGACTTCCTGAACAGAGGATTGAGTTTCTGCCACATGATTTTCAAGCGATGTAGCACTCATCCCAACTTTCATATTAGTTGAAAGTTCAGCTTCTGCTTCTGCCCTTTGGATGGAAGGTTGAGTATCTATTGTTTGAATCTTAGATTCAACTTTCTGAATTTGAGCTAGTTCAGAAACAGCTCCAGTTTCTCCTGGAATTTCAGGTTCAATCTGTGGCAGCTGAATTGATGGTTGAATAACAGTCAGATCAACTGCGATATTTCTTGGGTTGGCCCCATTCTCTGGCTCCGCTTGAAACTCAGATTCAAGCCTTGACTGCTCTGCAAATTCAGGTGTTAATTCCTGGGCTTCTGATCTTATATCAGTTGTCTGAGCTTTAACTGACTCGGAAGCAACCTCGAAATCCATTACTCTTTGGATTCCAGGGTCAGTTGCTGGTTCTGGAAACCTGATCGCTGAATTTCTGACTTTTGAGTTGCAGACGTACTTATAACAGGCTCAACTGATTCAGAAATAACCTCGGCTTCTAGTTCCTGCCGCATTGAAAGCTCAGATGCCAGTTGAATGGATGGTTGAATGTTTTTGGATAAACCTCAATCAATTCCGAACTGATTCTAGATTGTGACTGAGTTTTAGATACAGATTCAGCTTCGGATTTGCGAATGGCTGATTGAACGTTAGCCTCTGGTTGAATATCGGCTGCTCGATTTTCAGATTCAGCGATATTAACTTTAGCCGAGTCGGAAGCCGCTTCCGTTTCTGTTACGGTTGGAATTTCAGTCTTATCCTCTGATTTCTGAATGATTGGCTGAGCCAAATCCATCCGCGTTTTAGTCAAATCAGAACTGGCTGCAATTTCTGCTTCAGCTTGAACTTCAAATCCATTCTCTGGCTCTTGAGCAGGAACTTCAGTAGCTTGAGTTGGGACTTCAGTAGCTTCTCTTTGAATATTAGGTTCAAGCTTACTAACCTCAGCAGTTCTAGGAGTAACCATAAATTCTGCTTCCTGCTGAATTTCGGGTTGCGCCTCTGACTCTTGGCGAGGTAATCGAGCATGTGTTTCACTTGCAACTGATTCAGAATCAATTCCAAACTCTGGTTTTGCTTGAATTTCAGGCCCAGTTCCTAATTTTTGAGTGAATGGTACGCTGTCTACTGGAATATTCATTACTTGAGCTGCAACCGTAGAAACTTCATCTGATGCAGAAAGAGCTTCAGTCATTGACATAGCTTGAAGCACAGACTCAGTTTTTGATAGTTGAACCATTAATTCGATATTTTCTGTTTGAATATCAATTGCTTGAGAGTTAGCTTCTACTTTTGTGGCCTTGCTCTCGGGTTCAACCGCTGTATTCTGAACTGATAGTTGACTCGCTACTGTTTGAATGTCGGCAGCGATCGCATCCAATCCAACCTCTTTAGCAGCAGTTTCAGATTTCAATTTCGTTTGTGTTACGGATTCCGCTTCTGACCTCTGAATGGATGGTTTGATATTCTTTACACCAGACCCTAGCAGCTTAGAATCATTTTCAACTTCTGATGCGTCTCGAATTTCTGATTCCGATTTCTGGATAGATCCTTGAAGATTCTCTGAATGAATCCCAGAAGTTGCAGAAGAAGTTTCTGAGGATGCTGGCTGAATTTTAGTTTCGAGTCTAACTTCTGGATGGATGGTTGAAATTCATGCGCCTGAATGTCAGGCTTATTTTCTGGTTTCAAATTCACCTGGGGATTTGAAACCTGTGGAAAGGCTTGAGTGCTTTCTGTATCTGTCTCAGAAGTTTCGGGATACCTCGCAACCGTTGGAATTGGATATGCCTCGATTGTTTGGTTTTCTAATGGTTGAATAAAAGGCTGAATTTCTTCCAAGGTTCCAGGTTGAGTTTCTGGTTCCTGAATTGATCGCTGAGTATTTTCTGTAGTAGATTGATGTTCAAAATTCACATCCATTGGGTCTACCTTCGCTTGTGTCTCAGCGGAACCAACCGTTGATAGCTGTGAAGAAGCTAAGTCAGTGAATCTGGCTTCAGCCGCTGGGAGTTTGGCTGGGGGCGTCCCATCTGTCTCGGAGAGCAAATCAACAGCTCTGGAAATAAACTGATTTGCTTTAGTCAAAAACTTTCCTAAAACACTTTTAGGAGCATCCTGGGCTGCAACATCCCTTGCTCCACTCGTTGATGCAGTTTGTTTTTGAATTTGTGAATCTTCTGTAGATGCAGTTCCAGCAGGTTCGTGAATAAAGTTAGGGAATGTTCGATCGAACTGCTTGAGTCTGGTTGTTTCTGTACCAGCGATCCGTCTACCGGGGCCTCCGCATCCGGAGGCCTCGCTGTTTCAAATGGCTCCTTTTCGTTATATGAAATCGAACTGCTAGATTTGCTGTGTGCTGTTTCAGAAGCAGGTAGAGTTTGAAGATGATTTGTTAAGCGGGGATGATTTGCTGAACCAGCAGCAGTTTTACCCTGTGTTGATTCAGAAGTAGGAGTAGGTTGAGGATTATCTGACGATGCTTGAATTGAAGGATTTAAGGAACCGTCCAAACTCTCCGATATTTGTTCTAAAGGCGATCGCGATAATGATTCTGTTGTTTGCTCTGTTTCTTGCTGCTGCTCTGAGGTTTGTAATAAGCTAAGGGCTGCTTCAGACGACTCGGCCTCAAATCCTTGAGAAGTTTCTGAAGCATGTGCCTCAAGTTTTGGTTGGATCGTCGCCGCTTTCAGCACATCAGCAACTCCAGAAATATCCAGTTGCCGTGAGGAGGAAATTGACGTTTCGAAATCAGTGATAACAGCCTCAGATGGGTTAGCTGTTTTCGCATCTGAAACAGGGGTTTGAGATTTGATCGACTTCTTAGCGTGTGTATTAAGAAATAGAGATTCTACTTTTGATTGGATTGGATTGTTTTCGGAATTTTGAGTTTTGGTTGCATTACTTAACCCTTCTATAGGTTGGGTCTCCAATGAAAGAGATTGAGCGAAACCAGCTTCAGTTAGTTTAGTCTGGATAGTTGGTGTTGAATGCTCAGTACTAGAAGGTTCATTCCTTTCTGGAGTTAATTGTTCTAGAGACGATGGCTGTATAAATTTAGTTTGAGCCTTATGATTCTCAGTTGTTTGATTATTAAGTTCTATATTCGATAAAAGTTCAGTTGTTTTTGTTTGAGTGAATGCTGTTGAGTTTTGAATGTCAGATGCACTTCCATCCGCTTTAGATAATTGTTCTATGGACGATAGTTGCAACAATTCAGATTGGATTTCAGGCAGATCAACAGTAGCGAAATCAGCTAGATTGGGACCGCCGACTTTTTCGAACTGTTGGGAATCTCGGTAATCTTTGCTGCTTAACTTTGTATCGTTTGGCCTTAAATTATTTTGATCGACTGTATTGTGTCGAGTTGATCGCTGTAGCTGGATTTCCTCAAGATTGGATTGTAAGTTTTCGGAAGCAGCGATTGGCTCCAGCGACCCCTGAGAAGAAATCGTTTCAGGATGATTGTCTGACATTGCGGCAGAAAATCTTTGTACCTGAACTGATGATTCAGTGGTGTGATGACTTTGGGGAGCGACAGATGAAGAGAAAGGAGCGTGTGCTCTCCGGGATGAGGGGTGAGAGGCGGAGAGTAAGGAAGATGGGGGAGACGGGAAAGGTGCAGTGTTAGATTTTGAAGGGGAAATGTTTGATGTAATCGAATTGGCAGCAGGGTTCACCTCAAGAGGGGATTCAATGGAGGGAAAAAAGGTGAATCCTGAAAGGGATTGTCGAGAAAATCCGCTTGAATTAGGTCAGATGAGAAGATGGACGGATCGAGGACAGAGAGCGATCGTGCACCTAGAGGAACCAAAATTGCTGATTGACTCCCAGCGGTTTGGTTGGCAATAACGGCTGTTTTAGACCCAAAGGCATTTCGTCAGGCAATGCCTCGGTTTCAGAGAAGGGTTGGGGGCGAGGGGAGTCGGATGCAGCCATTTATTCGCTACCAAAATATCCGTTTTGCCGACCACTGAGGGCGGTGGCTGATGCGGTGCCTGATTTTGCAACCTTCATGCCTTCGTAAACTAATGTCAGTTCTTCGATCGCAATTGAGGGGGCATCCGCTGACAGGGAAGGAGCTTTCCACCCAACGGGGATAGCTCCAATCAGTGTCCAGCACTGCATGGTTTCGCCCGCTTGATTAAATATCAGGATGTTTACGTTGCGTCGTTCGATCTTCTTTTGCGAATCTGTTTTCATCACCTGACTGGCCCAATTCCAGAAGACCAGATCATCCGTCATACCTCGCTTAAGCGTGACTTCAGAAAATTCAGGTTGCCCCAACAGAATCCGTTTCTGATCATTGACGCCGCCCTCATGAAACGATTCATATTTGACGGTAACTCCTAGGCCTTGGCACTCGGTGAATGATGCCGAAACTGTAGATGTTTCTAAGCCCACATAAAAGCGATTGGTGGTGATGTAGTTGGTTCCAAAGGACTTATTTCCATTACTTGCCATTAGAAGCGTCTCCCATACCCGTTGTTCCGTTCCCGTTGACGATAGAGGTCGTTGCGGAGCAGTTCATAAACTCGATCGCTCAACTTCTCCATCAGGTTCGGGTCTTGCAGGATGCGCTTCAGCACCTTGAGCGGTAGTTTGTCGGCAGTGATATTGGGGGCAAATTAAATTTCATAGCTACGTTATTGTTGGCGCAATTTACCGATTTCAGTCACCCAACGGCGGCGATCGCGATGTTCCAGGGTCAAAATCTCCTCCAACGACCAGTGAAACTCTGATGCAATGCAGGCTACCTCCTCATAGAGTTGGTCTGAGGGGTAGCCAGTCATTCCCCCGTTAAGGTCAACTCCGTCTTGAAGGAGTGGTTACAAGCCGGACAATGAACTGGAATTTCAGCCGTTCCCTGTTGATTAATGCGGTTATAAAATTCCTGTAAATAACTGAAGTCAGGTGTAAATAAATTTTCTAATAGATCCGGGGTAATGGACGGCAAACTTCCCAAACGAGTAATCACCCGTGAAAACATCACTAACGCACTGTAGGCATCACCCGTTTGAGTCCGAGGATCTTTTTGGATCGCAATTTCATCCTTTGCTGTCGCTAACCGCATGATGCCATTGCGGTGAACGTCACCATTGGTATCTATTAATCCCCTGGGGAGGGTGAAGTCGAATTCTGTCGCCAACATTTCCATCACCTCAATGACATCAACCGGGATAACGCCATTTTATGCGTCCACTTCAAGTTCATTAATTTGACGGTAAAACTTCTGTAAATAATTGAGGTCGCAGGCAAATAGCCCTTCAATCACCATTGGGGAGACTTCTTCCAGTGCACCGAGACGGGTAATCACCCGTGACAAAATGATGACCGTTGCATAAGCGGGATTGGATTTTACCCGTGGATCACGCAGCGGTACAATTTCGTCGATCGCTCGTGACAACCGCATAATTCCTTTTCGGTGCAAATTGCCATCGGTGTCGAGATAGCCCTTTGGTAATTCAAACTCAAACTCAATTTGCATTTGTGGTTACATTCACCCGCTTCAGTTCTTCGATCGTCACTTCAACTTCTTCGATCTCGTGCTCACTTCCCGCTGCATTGATATCTGAAATTTTATAGCTAACGGGCCATGCTCCCTTAAACTCAAGCCGAAATTGTTCTTCCGCAGCCTGATTATACAAAACCAGAGAACCATTGCGGCGCTGATCAGCCCAACCGCTATTTTGGACGGACTGAATCCAGTTCCAAAGGGTGGTTGAGCAGGTTAACCCACGCTTTAAAGTTAAGTTGCTGTAGGTTGTGTTGCCGGGAATTTTTGTTCGCACAACCCGTCCCTTACTGTTGCCATTTTTACCCCATAGCTGGGGTGTAACCTCGCATATTTCAATCACCTCCTGCGTCGTTTGAAAGCCACTACATTCCATGAAATATCCATCCACGGAATCTTTACTGCCATCCAGCTTAATTTCTAAGTAGAAGCGTGAATTCGTTAAGATTTCAGGAAACGCGGATTCTACCATTTGTCAGCACTCGGTACGTGGGACAAGTTAAACATAAACCATTGCAATTGTAGGATGGGTTCACGATAGCGCAACCCATGCTGGTCAGCGTTTCGATGCGTTGCGGCTATGCCTAACACATCCTACAGATAATGTCTCTTTACTTCTTCCGTTCGAAGTGGGTAAACCCGATCGTGACAGTTTCAGTTAGAAGATCGCCACTACCCGCAGTGAAATCCCCAGTGGCGTAACTTGTCGGAAATACATCGGTTAGTTCGTATTGAATCTTTCGCTTCCATCACCGTCGTAAATCGCAATTTTTCCCAGCTTACGACTTTTTCGGCCCTCCGCTTTACCGCCAGAAAGCGCTTCTGCATGGCACTTATTGTACCATTCCAGCAATTGCTTGGACTCAGAAGTGGCGACACATTGAACTGTAATTTCAGAACATTCCACACCGCCGATCGTCGCCTGAGTCTGTGTTTTACCATCTTTTGTGACACCGATCGGCGCATCTCCGCCCGCAACGGTCATTTTCATTTGCATCCCGCTGATCTTTTGTACCAGCAACTCGGTTAACCCATCCGCTTCAAAGTAGAACTTAGCATTTGAAATAAACTCTGGCATCGCTCATCTCCATTCATGCGACAAAAAATTTCTCCAACCCTTTTTCACCATTGGAGTTTCCAATGGTCAGTGAGTCTTTACTTAATCCGGTTCATGTTTTCACAGGTTAGGTATAGGTTTCCTCAATGTAGTCATTACCATTGACATCAAGGTCTCCAATCTTGTATTCCGACGGCCAGACCTCTTTGAGATCCCAACGAAATACTTCTTTGCCATCCGTGTCGTAAGCTGTGACTGAACCTGTTTTTTACTATCTAGCCATTTTCCCTCCCCTTTTTCAGCGGCGGGTAGACATTTTTAAACCAGGCATACATTTTGGCGCTGGTACTGTCGGTGTCTCCACTCATGAGTGTGGTTACTTCCATCGTAAACAGACCTTCAAATCCTGCCGAGTTAATTTGGCGGACAGTTTTTCCGCCTTTGGTAGACATTAACGGCTTGTCTTGTCCTTTGACTTTAGCGGTAAACTTGACTCCTCCGACTTTGCTAAATTGCATGTCGGTCATACCATCAATTTCAAAGTAAAAACTACTCGCCGCGATCGGTTTTAATTCAGCCATATCCTCTATTTCCCTTAAGCTGCAATTTGGTTAGTCCACAGGGGTTAGAGATAAATAGTCCCTAACCCCTGCCTTGTTACGTTATTGATTGGGTGCCCACTGGCTAATCCGGAAGATGACAAATTCTGCCGGACGGACGGGACAAATGCCAACCTCGACATACAGCCGACCGAGCATCATTGTCTCGTGGGTATTAAGTTCGGCATCGCACTTAACGTAAAAGGCTTCTGCTGCCGACGCTCCAAACAAAGCACCTTCCCGCCACAGCCGCTCCAAGAAGTTGCTGACGGTACGGCTGACCCGCGCCCACAGATCCTGATCATTGGGTTCAAACACAACCCATTGTGTACCAATCTCAATGGATTTTTCCACATAGCTAATCAGACGGCGAACGCTGATATAGCGCCATTGCACATTATCTGGCTCAACCAGGGTACGCGCACCCCAGATCTTAAACCCGCGATTATAGTTAGCAAAGTTACGAATACAGTTGATCCCAACCGGGTTGAGCATTTCCTGTTCCCGCATGTTGGTTTCGTAGGCCAACCCAATCACACCCCGGGGAGTATCGTTTGCTGGGGCTTTGAAGATGCCACGGGTTTCATCGGTACGGCACCAAACGCCCATCATGTGACCGGAGGGTGGAACCAGAATCGGCTTGCCGTCGTTGCGGGATTGGCAACCTTAATCCAGGGGTAATAGAGCGCTCCAAACATCGATCGGCGATTGAAGTCGCGCAGCCAGTTAAACACATCCTGGGGCTTTTGTTGCTCAGGAGCCACTGCCCGATTTTCATTTTTACCCGGCTTGACAGGAGGCGCATCCAGCACGGCCATCCGATAAGCAGGGCCAGGGAAGGAGTTTTCACACAGGCTCACCATCATTTCCATAATGCCGTGGAGCTGGTCGAGATCCATCAATCCGTCCTGATACACTCGCATCAGGTCAGGGCAGGCAATCATCGCCACTTCATCCACTTCAAAATGCCCTGCATCCCCGTTTTGTCATTACGGGCACCCTGCATATCTCGCGCTAAATGTTCCCGACGAGCAACATAGGGCGGTGGCGCAATTTCATAGGAACCATTGGCGGGACGGCGAGACAGTGCCTGTCCACTCTGTGAAATGTCGGCGATCGTCACGAATTCGGATGCTTCCAGCGCTGTTACGGCATAATCTGCCACCGCTGTTTCCACATTCGGATTCATCGTCAGGTGGTCGTGCCGTTCCAGTACCTCATTCCCAGTTCTAACCACGACTGAGAAAAAATTCTCCGGAGTTGAGGGAGGCTCACTACCTTCTGGAGCATCTTCAGCAAGGGGTTTTGGCTCACTTTCCAAAATGCTGACAATAATCCGTCCATTGGCAGCGGGGAGGGCTGGCACACCGCCTGTTTCCTCGGGCAGCTTCAGATTAAACATCAAGGATGGCTTGCCACCAGGGGTAAATAATTTACTCCCAACTTCTTCCGGCGAGGGGCTTCTGCTCCGGGCAGTTTGGTGCCAATACTGACGACCCAACAGCGTCCACCACCGTTCAGGAACCAGCCCTGCACTGCGAAGGGAAGATAGGCATTGAAATCGGTAAAGCCATCGGAACCTGGTTTGGCAAACATTTCCAGGTATTGGCTCCAATTAGTAACCAGCATGGGTTTAAACAATTCTGCATCGCCCCTGACATCCTCTGTAAACCCAACAAATCCGCCGACGCTCATACTGACGCCTTCGATCGGGCGACTGCCCCGGTCTACCTCCTCAACGTAAACACCAGGAGCAAAATAGTCTAAAGCCATGAGTAACCGTCCTCCCTATAAGGTAGAGATTGAAAGCTTAATTAAGCGCTGTAAATGGAACACTGTAGAATCATCATGGATACAAATCAATCAGAACATGAAAGATTTGTTGCAGCCTTTGAATGAATCTCGAACTCTGAATGTTGAGAACCGAGATTCAGCAGCTTAACTAGAAATTGGAAAAGCAGTGATTAGCCTGCACAAGCCGGAAGACCATTACTGCAAATGGCTAACAGCTATTTCAGCAGCAAGGAAGTGGAATTGAATGAATGGTGAACCCAATTTTCAACCAAGAGAGAGTCATTTGAAAAATGATCGAGAGACAATAATCAAATCTCACGCAAATGTAATGCTCAACCTGTGCAGTGATAATGCCTGTGTGATGCGCTACTCATTAATGCAAGATTATCAGAACTGTTTACATCGATTCTGCTATATCTCTATGGCCAGCTACCAGGATCATTCACACTATTTATCTGTTTGCCTCCTATGCGTCTACTGCTTTGTTCCTATTTCCTCATTGCTGATTGAAATTGGTTGACACAGGGCAGTGTTCCCACCTAGATGAGGGACCCGACAGATGATAAAAACTTTACAGATTGAGTGATATGACCGAGATTTCAGGCTCCAAACATGTATCTCTTCGATTAAAAGCAACATTTATTTATGCTTTGTGAATTTCCTTAAACTGATCGAAGACATTTGCACGAATAAAGCTGAAATGATGATTCATGATCGCCATCTAAATAGAAAATCATTAAAAATGAACATTTAGCGTGACGACCGGGGAAATTGTGGGTAGATTGAGGAGATGTTTGCGATGAGAAAACTCTGTGAGTAACTACCTGGCGATTGCCACGGTGACAGCAACCCTGCAACGGCTTCTACAAGCAGCAGTGCAGGTTGACGTAGATGGGGCGCGGGTAACAACGGTGCAGCCCGGTCAAATAGGTTCAGGCACTCCTGAAACCGGAATTAACTTGTTTTTATATCAGGTTTCCCGCAATCCTGCCCTCAAAAATTCTGATACGGTAACGGCGCGGATGAAAGGCAATCCGGTGAAGCGCCAAACCGCGATCGATCTTTACTACATGGTCAGTTTCTACGGCAATGATACGGAATTGGAGCCGCAACGGTTACTCGGAAGCGTGATTCGTACCTTTAACGATCGCCCTTCCTTAACGACCGACAGCATCCAGGAAACGATCGCTGATTCCAGCTTTCGGTTTTTAGCCGACTCAATTTGGCGGCACAGTTCCAGCAGGTAACCATCAACCCCGTGGATTTGACTTTGGATGATCTCTCCAAAGCTTGGTCTACCTTCTTTCAAACGGCTTATCTGCTCTCCATCACCTACAAAGTCACAATGGTGACGATCGAAGGCGAAGAATCGCTGAAAAAGCGCTACCTGTGCGCGAACGCAGTTTTGGTGGGTCAGTCCCCTTTCCGTACCAGCCTGTGGTTGAGCAGGTTGCGTCTGAAGCTGGCAAGCTACAGCCGATCGTGACAACCACCACCCTTCATATCTACGGTAAACAGTTCCAGAGCCAGAGAACCCAGGTGCGGATGAATGGATTTGAAATGACGCCTGCTTCTGTAACCGAAACGCAAATAATTCTACCCCTGGCAACCCTACCTGTCGATTGTTTACGTGCAGGCATTCAAGGACTACAGGTGATTCATCGTATTGCCGCTAGCAGCACCAGTGGATACTACAGCGATCGAGCAATCGAATCGAACGCCATTCCGATCGTTCTGCGTCCTACCATCAAACAGATTCACATTACCGCTTCTGGCGAACAACACGATGAGCTGCGTTCTGCCCTGTTGACCCTACAAGTCGATGTCATGGTCGGCATGAAACAGCGTGTTGTTCTGGTGATGAACGAGTGGTCTATTGACAATCCTGTTGGCTACCAGTTTGAAGCCAATCCCCGCACATCGGATACCGATACGATCGCGATCGCTCTACATATCGTTAAACCCGCTGAATACCTTCTCCGTCTACAAATCGACGGAGCCGAAAGCCTCCTCAGCGTCGATACCGATCCAAATAGCCCCACCTTTAACTGGTACTCTGGTCCAAAAGTAAGAATTGAGGATTGAGTTATGAATTATGAATTATGAATCATGAGTTTTGAATTGGATATCGGTAATCGATAATTGGTAATTGTTCTCTCATTTCAATCTCCCTACTTCCTACTCCCTACTCCCCACTGCCCCATCTATGAACGACCAAGAACTGCTCAAACAACGCCTGAATTTGGAATTAGAATCCATCAGTATGAATCAATTGACTGAATTGGGAAACCGAGCCATTCAACTGGGTTTAATTGCTGGACATGGTCACCGAGGTGGACAGTACGAGATTTTGCACAAAGGGAAAACGGTGATGCTATCCCCTAAAGAGGCGCAGGCGTATTTAAGTGAATTAATTAAGAGTTTTGACTCGTAGTGTTTGCCCTATGACCTCTTCTAGCGCTGTCGCGAACACTTTGCTTCAAGACCCACTCATGCAGGCGATCAACTACATTCGCTGCTGCCTCCAACACCACATCAACCCCCAAGATTCTTCCTCATCCTCACCCTTCACTCCTCACCCTCACCCCTCACTTTTCTCTGCCAAACCTTTAACCTCTCCTTCTTCGAGCGAGATCTACTGATGTTGTGCGCCAGTGTGGAACTGGAGGCGGACATTGCCCCGCTCTGTGCCGTAGCCCAAGGAGATGCTCAACGCCCTTATCCAACCTTTAGCCTTGCCTTAGCCGCCCTACCAGATGCCTCATGGAGCGCTCTCGCACCCAACGCTCCCTTGCGGTATTGGCAGTTGATTGAAGTGGGAGCAGGCAACGTCCTGACCACCAGCCCACTACGAATTGATGAACAAATTCTGCACTATCTAACAGGTAATCGTGACCTAAATCGGCAATTGGTAGAAAGAGGCGCGATCGCCCTGAAGTCTGTACCTCTGGTGCCCTCCCACCTGCACTTGGCAGACCAAATGGCAAATGCGTGGTATCTAGCATCCCAGGAAGATGCTCTGCTGCTAGCCCTCCAACTCTGCAGCAAAGATATGACCAGCCAACGGGCGATCGCTGCTGCTGCCTGTAGCCGACTCAACCTGACCCCTTTCGCAATTTCAGTTGAATCGCTGCCCACCGACCTAATTGCATTGAATCAGGTGAAGTGTTTATGGGAACGAGATGCTCTTCTGAACGGAGTTGCATTGCTGCTGGAATGGGATGATGCAGAAATCCAGGAACCAAAGCAGCAAATGGCGATCGGTCAATTTATTGAGCAAATTTCTGCACCGATTATCCTGTTAAACCAAACACGTTGCCGCCAGAAACATCGTCCTTTGATTACCTTTGATGTATCCAGCCCCACAGCAGAGGAACAGCGATTGCTTTGGGAGAATTCCTTGCGGGAGATTGCGCCTGATCTGAATGGACAAATTGGACATTTGGTAGCCCACTTCAACTTTAGTGCTCCGGCAATTCGGGCAGCCAGTCTCAAACTTCAAAGTCTTACATCAAATGAACAGCCATCTCCTCAAACTATTCAGGCTCAATTGTGGGAGATGTGCCGCATCCAAGCGCGTCCCCGCTTAGATGAGTTGGCGCAGCGGATTGAGTCGTCGGCGCAGTGGCATGATTTGGTATTACCAGACTCAGAACGTCAGGTCTTGCAAGACGTCGCTACTCAACTCAAGCAGCGCACGAAAGTGTATGAACACTGGGGATTTGGCAGTAAAAGCAACCGTGGGTTAGGAATTAGCGCCTTGTTCGCAGGTGCCAGCGGCACGGGAAAAACAATGGCGGCGGAAGTGCTAGCACAAACATTGCAACTCGATCTGTATCGAATTGATTTAAGTGCAGTTGTCAGTAAGTACATCGGTGAAACTGAGAAAACCTGGGACGGGTGTTTGATGCGGCGGAAGTGAGTGGTGTAATTTTGCTGTTCGACGAAGCAGATTCGTTGTTTGGTAAACGATCGGACGTAAAAGATTCCCACGATCGTTATGCCAATATGGAAGTCAGTTACTTGCTCCAGCGGATGGAAGCCTATCGCGGTTTAGCAATCTTAACGACGAATTTGAAGGGAGCGATCGATCAGGCATTTCTGCGTCGCATCCGGTTTATTGTCCAGTTTCCCTTTCCCGATGCCAGCCAACGGGCCGAGATCTGGCGGCGTGTGTTTCCCAAGCAAACTCCTACTGAAGGACTGGATGAGGCAAAACTGGCAAAGCTCAATGTCACAGGTGGCAACATCCGCAGCATTGCCCTTAATGCCGCATTTATCGCTGCTGATGCTAACCAACCCATTCGGATGGAACACATTCTAAAAGCAGCCCGAAGTGAGTATACGAAGTTAGAACGTCCGTTAACGGATGCGGAGATTAAAGGTTGGGTTTAGGGAAGGTGATAGGTGGTAGGTGCCAGGTGGTAGGGATGGCGGAAATGAAACGATGCAATCGGGAAATTACGGGGCAAGTTGTTTGGAATTCGATTGCAATAGGGAGATCACGGAGTAATTCATTTATATTTTGTGATTTGTTGATTCAGGATCATGAGCCATACTGGCTTCAGAAGGGCTTATTTTATCTCATTATTGGAGACCAACAATTATGGGTCGGCGATCGCACGCTCGCAAGGATACTGCAAATAATTCTGAATCTACTCGTGTGCAAAATCAGGCGCAATCACGCCCCTTCGCCATTCAAGCTCAAACTGCAAGCGTTGAAAGGGAACAGCAAGAACTGCCCGATTTGCAAACTCAGTTGGAAGCCGCAAAACAATTTGGCCATCACTTTGCTGGAACTACAAATCCAGCATCTAATGCTACATCAACCCGCCCGTCACAGCCCTTCATTCAACCAAAACTGACGATCGGTGCAGTTGGAGATAAGTATGAGCAGGAAGCCGATCGGGTTGCCACTCAAGTTGTAGAACAATTGAATTCCTCACCAGCAGGGCAATCTTCACCAAATCAAACCCTGCAACGGGAATCCCTGCCAGAAGATGAAGAACTGCAAATGAAACCTGCAATCTCTCAAATTCAACAGCAGGAATCAGCCGAGAAAGAAGACGAAGAACTGCAAATGAAGCCCGAAGCTTCGATCCAACGCCAGGAATCTGTAGAGGAGGAAGACCAAGAAGATCCAGATGACAAGCTGCAAATGAAACCGGAAGCTTCAGTACAACGCCAGGAAGCTGTGGAGGAAGAGGGCGAAGAATTGCAGATGCGACCCCTGTTGCAACGACAAGAAAATGTCGGGGGAAGCATCTACAGATTTGGAAGCGTCCATTCAGGAATCTAGAGGTAGTGGACAGGCGTTACATCAAGACCTGCAACAAAGGATGGGGCAGGCAATGGGCGCGGACTTCAGCGGTGTCAGAGTTCACACTGACGCTAAATCAGATCAACTGAATAAGTCTATTCAGGCAAAAGCGTTTACCACGAAACAAGATGTCTTCTTTAGGAAGGGAACTTACAATCCAACCAGTCGGGATGGTCAAGAGTTAATCGCTCATGAGTTGACCCATGTGGTTCAGCAATGCGGGAGTACTGTTCAAAAGGCTCCCATGCCACAGCTCAGTCTCCAGGCTCAGCCTATGTCTGAGACAGTACAGAGAGCTTTTCAACCAGCAACGACTAATAGTAACGCCCATTTACGCAATGATGGAGTTTGGGGAACGTTTGTTGGCGGTAAAATTAATCCTGGTTCTGAGGTTGTGATCGACCCTAACCAGCAAAAAAACAGACCAGGAAAGTCCTCGGTGATGTGACCTGGACGAAGGCTGTTAACGTAACCGGTGCCAATTGGGACTGGAACCAGCGGAATGCCACAACCTATATCCGAAACTCTAGGGTTGCACCCAAAGTCTATCCAATGCCAGCACCTGGCGTTACTGCGCCAAACAGACCGAACCTGCAACCAGAAAAGCAATGGAATGAACAGGCTGGGGATATGTCATGCTCGAAAATAGCTCGGCTGTTCCAGGGGCAAAATTGGTGAAAAAGCAGGTGTTCTTAGACGATTAACCGCTGCTAACCAATACGAAGATCTGAACGATAAGGAAACAAAACAGCTTAACCTGACGCTACTGGAGGCATCATTTAAAGCTCGTCTCAAAGCGATCTTGCGAACCGCTGCAACTCAGGAGCATTTACAACCTGGCTTGCTTGAAACAGACGAGAATGCTGCCAAGCTGATGCATCCACTGCGGTTTCATGAGGCGAAATCCCAAACCAACGACTCCTTTATCAACTGGTATAACTGGGTAGATGGGGTTTTTGGCAGAATTGAAGAAGGTGCAGATTTTGCTGCGAGATCAATAGAGTATTGAGAAGATGGCTTCACCCCTTACGAGAGGGAGAAGTAACGATCGATGAAATTAAACTTACGGGTAGTGACCTACACGATGAAGGATTAGGCGCAATCTTTGTTACCTTTACTAAACCAATCGGCCCCAGTGGGCACAAGTTTGAGGATAAAACCAACTTCAAAGTTCTCGTTAAGTCAGAGGATAAAGCTCTGGAGAAGGCACTTTTGGCACAGAAGATAGTAGTTTGGCGAACAAGGTCAATGAGATGGCTGAGTTAGATCCAACGGAGGCTATTACTACTTTTAAGATGGAAACTGCTGCCACTTACGGTTCTATTATTGAATTTGTAAGAGGGGCAACGGCTGATTCCTTCGATCGCCCTCAGCCCTGTAGTTCAGGCATGAAGGAAGCAATGGTCTTTGCATTTATTGCGGGTCTGTCTGACTTGCACCATGAAAACGTGCTGTGGCGTGATGGCAAGCCTTACTTTATTGATGCCGACAATGCATTGAATCACGATCGCCTAGGGCTAACAATGAAGCCACAAGCCAGAAATCAAGGTGGATTCTCGAAGTATAGTAAAGATGCAGCAACCGAACAATTGAATACGATAGACAAGACACCTGAAGATGCAGAAAGTAAGATCATGCAGGCATTGTTAGCAAATTCGGAACAGCAACCAATTATTGAGGCTGTACGAACTGCATTTACTGGCAAAACAGGTAGAGTTGTTCCCATTGCAACAGGCAGTTGGGCGAGAGCACTAAAACAAATTTATATATTGAAGCCAGAAGGCACACTGGGAGATAATGACTACAGCACGCGTTGGGGAATTGCAGCCAAGCAAGCTGCTCGCGTACCAACTGGCACTCCAGATACACCCGAACCCGGTCTTCAGGGAGAAGCGGGTATTCCCAAACTGGAATGGCTTTCGATACGGCTCAGGAAATCCAAGAAATTAAAGCAGATTTCGATCAGGGCAAGATTCCGTTCTACAACTACGAGTACGACACAGGTCATGTCATCCACAATGGTCATGTGGTATGGCATGGGCAACCCTCGCTGAAGCCCTTGAAATCCTGCTTGCAAAATTCCCCAACCAACGTGGGATAACTTAGGCTTGTGGATTAAATAAGATCTGAGACTCTAATTCAGGGACAGGGCAATGCCCTGTCCCTACCACCAGGAAAATTGCACTTACACTGAAACAGTCTTGGTTAAAGCCTCCGATTCCTTTAAGGAGTCGGAGGCTTAGTAGTTGTATCTCTTCGGTCAGCGCCATTCATCTGTTTGTAGGGGCGAATCTAGATTTGCCCCCATACATTTGGAACCTTTTCAAGTCGAATTGCTATATCTATTCATCCAGCAACCCAACTTGCTTCTTAGCCCCTGTGAGAATTTGCTCAATCACAGTTTTGCTAGTGTTTAACACAGACTTACTGGTTTCTGCGGCAATATCGGATGCGGTTTGATCCTGATGGGTTTCCTGAAAGGTTGTCAACTGCTGTCTGAATTGCTGTCCGGTCTGGGTGGTTTTATTTCCTAGCCAACTAATCGCCACAATTCCCCAACATAGTGCTAGCCACGCAAGTACCAATGCTTCCTTCAACATCACGAAAATTAACCGAACACTTTGTCCCAACGTTGCAGCGGTATCTTTGGTAAACAGACTTCCCTTCAACTTATCTGCCTGTTCCTTGAGGGGATTGTTAGCTGAATCTGGATCAGCAGAGGAAGGGATGATCGTACGGTCGTCCGTGATTGAGTGAGTCATTGGATCACCTGCTTGGTTAGTAATGGGTGAACGTAATTGAGCAATTATGTATCCTGTAACAAAGAAAGCAACTATTTTTCGACAGAAGCCTGAGATTCTTTGTCTTTAATCCGAACGCCCTTATCCTCCAGCAGCATTTGTAATGCTTTCTGGTTATTGCCATCGTCAATGAGTTCTAGAATGGTTTTGGTTTTTACATCTCTGAGTTTATTGCGGTAGAGCGAGGATAGCCCTAACAGCAGTACACCGACTCCCAAAACGGCGTCATCCAAGCTACCTGCGACGGGAACGAAATCTGGAATGGCATCGATCGGAGACAGCATGTAGGCAAGCCCCAGACAGGTATTAAAAATCCCATCACGTAGCCTTCGATATTTCTGGGGTCGAAGGTTGCCCAGGCTAGGCAATAGGTACAGAGAAACACAAACAGTCGAAACGCAAGATCAACATAGGATGCGATGTGATTAACGGTTGCACCGATCGGTTTCCAGATTTGCCACCAGGCAGCGTGAGGCACTGTTTTAATCGTCGTAGATGACTGGAATAGCTGCTTTAATCAGGGCGTGTGGTCACAGAGAAATCCTAGAAAACCAAAGAGGAAATAGATTGTAGCGAGCACCAGCAATATTGCCGTTAATGCTTTCGCGCCATCATATTTTCTAAATTGAAATAGGGTTCTGGGAAAACTTGGCAATGATTCTAATTGGTAATGCCCAAGCTGCATCCCGTAGGGTTGTTTACCCGTTGGCAACTGTGCAACTTGGGTTGAGGGATGCTGCGATCGTTCAAGCGATTCCTTCGGATGCCAGCAACCAGGATCAATCACTTGTGATCTGGGCTTAGTTGACCCAATTACCTGTCCCGAAGGTGTACGATGAATCATAATAATCTCTGAAATAATTAGGAAACTATTTTGGTAGGGTTCCCACTTTAACAAGGTGACTTTAGCTGAAGCGAAAAGACAAACTTTAAGGATCCTTCAGCGAACGAGGATAATCGATAAAAAGAGAAAACTCAAAGCAATTGACACAATTTGAGACTCGGTAGCGCCCTGAAGGGCAGGATGGAATAGGGGGTGAACCTAAAGAAGTTTTGAGCGGATGTCAGTGAGTATGACAATGCATACCTGTCCAAGTTGAGAGTCACAAGAGATTAGTTGCAATGGTCAAACTCGTCATGGCAAACAAAATGACAAATGTCGCGACTGTGGTCGTCAGTTTGTGCTCGACCAACATGGAAAGCCATGACCTCAGAGCAGTATGAGTTGATTGAGCGGATGTTGCTCGAGCGCATCCCATTAGCTGGAATTGCCCGTGTTCTGCAAATTTCTGAAGATACAGTGCAACGCTATGTGAACGCCAAAGCTGCCGTTGTCCCCCAACCGGTGGAGGTCACTGAGAAATCAAACAAGCGTCTGAATGTGCCGATGGATGAGTTATGGTCATTTGTCAACGATAAAGGCAATGAGCAATGGGGTTGGCTGGCGCTCGATGCTCAAACGAGAGAAATCGTCGGAGTCCAGGTAGGAGACCGGAGTGCGCTTCGGCTCAAGCGTTGTGGGGTTCAAGGCCACCTGTGTAGCGGCAATGGGCGGTGATTGACACTGGCCATTGCAGTGCTGATGGTGCAGTGCTACCCAGGAAACGGCATCGCAGTGTCGATAAAGACAGTGGGTTGACCAGTGACATCGAACGATTCAACTGCACCTTGAGACAACGGGTGTCCCGATTCCTCAGAAGGTGCTTGTCGTTCTCGCCAAAGTTAGACAACCCCATTGCAGCCATTTGGAATTTTGTGCATCACTACAATGAGACACGACGACGCAAGCTAGCTCTTGTTTGATTTGCCTTTCCTTCAGGGCACTACCAAAATGTGGACTGTCTATGCTCAAGGCATCGCTACATACTTTGGTCGTCATTTGAGTGACACCGATAACGCAGTGTTCAAGCACGCCTTGTCTACGATGCTGGCAACCGCTGATACTGAACGCCCCGATGCCTGACCTTGAGCGAACGGAAACCGGGAAGGGGCATAAAAAAATCCATTGCTGTCCTTTATCTCATCTTCCAGGCAGAACTTCGTCAAAAAAGTTCACCATTCGTTGCCACGATCGCGCCTCTGCCTGGGGATTCAGCCCTGCTTCAGGCATGGTGCCGATCGCGCCTTCGCCCGTGAAGCTGTGTTTGGCATCGCTGTAGATATCCACTTCCCAGTTGGCATTGACTGATCGCATTTCGTCTCGAAACCAATCAGTTTCTCAAAGGGCACGATCGGATCAGCGTCGCCATGCAGCACCAAGAATTTTTGCCTGCATGACACCCGGTTGGGCAGGCAGGGGTGTATCCAGTTCACCATGAAAGCTGACTACCCCTTGCAAGGCGCACCGCTGCGTGCCAGTTCCAACACGGCACAGCCACCGAAGCAACAGCCCATTGGCAGCAATCTGACTGGTGTTGCATTCTGGCTGCTGCTGTAAGGCTTCTAAGCCAGCTTTGAGGCGGGTGCGGAAGTGATGGCGATCGCTCATAAACGGCTGCACGATCGCCTGGGGTTTTGGGTGGAGCCAGACGAACACCTGCCCCAAACACATCAAGCACAAAAGCGGCGTATCCTAAAGCCGCGAGGCGATCGGCGCGTTGCTGCATACTGTCCGTGATGCTCAGCCAGGTTGGGGCAATTAGAATGCCTGGAGCAATATCTCGATTTGCGGCAGGGCAAAATAGCCTTCGAGCAATTGCTCACCATCAGTATAAGGAATTAAGCGTCCCATATTGTTCTCCTAATATCCAAACTCCTTAATGTCCAAAGAAGGAAACCAGTGTCGGTTTTTCAGAGATCGTGAGCCAGCGCCATTGCGTGTACTCATCCCAGTTCACATGGCTGCCGTAGCGTCCGCCGTTCCCAGATAGTTTCACGCCACCAAAGGGGACATAGGCGCTGTCGTCGGTAGAGCGATCATTGAAACGCCGTAACTGCTCGACCAGTCTGCCAAGAGTTCCGCGATCACCATATTCGTATTGGCAATTTTCACGCCCGCTTGGCTCATGCGAAACATGGATGCATACATGGCTTGTTGATTGACGGTACCAGAGGCATCCATCACCGCATAGACATCAAAACCATCTCTAACCGCCCCGATCGCGGGAAAGGTTAAACACACATCGGTTGTGACTCCAGCCATGATCAGCTTCTTGCGCCCCGTCTGCTGCACCGCCTGCAAAAAGCTGGGGTCATCCCATGCATTGATGATGACGCGATCGATGATGGGCGCATCGGGCAGAACGTCCAGCAATTCTGGAAATAACGGTCCGTTCGCACCATCAGGATTGCTCGTCGTCAAAACTGCCAGGAGGTCAAAAATTTTAGCGGCTTCTGCCAGCCACAATGCCTGATTCTTGAGATGTAAAGGCAAAGCATCAAGATCTGTAATGCCAAAATTCATGGTGCCAACCTGATGGTCAATCAGCAACATCGCTGCATTCGCCGGCGTTAATCGTTCAAAAAAGATGCTCATTCTGAAACAATTTGCCAACAAACTCTCCAAATCCCAACCACCCTGATGACGAACACCGTTAATAAAGAAGGTTGGTGTTGTTGTCACACCACTGTTGATGCCACCTTCAATCTCTGCTTGAATCTGCGCGGCATGAATATCTCCAGTCACATCCTGCAAAAACTGAGACATCTCTAAACCGATCTCGATCGCACACTCAAATAATTTTGCGTCCGTTAAGGCAGCTTTGGCGTTCACATAGCGTTGCACTGTATCTTCAGAAATTTGCAGAACACGGGCAATTCCAGCTAATGGGATGCGCTCGAGCAACATCCGCTCAATCAACTCATACTGCTCTGAGGTCATGGCTTTCCATGTTGGTCGAGCACAAACTGACGACCACAGTCGCGACATTTGTCATTTTGTTTGCCATGACGAGTTTGACCATTGCAACTAATCTCTTGTGACTCTCAACTTGGACAGGTATGCATTGTCATACTCACTGACATCCGCTCAAAACTTCTTTAGGTTCACCCCCTATTCCATCCTGCCCTTCAGGGCGCTACCCTCACCTCTCTCAATGCAAAGCAGCTTAAAACCATGACGAATTCTTATCCAGCATTTATTCCATTCCTTAAAGAAGATGATTGTGATGATTGTGATGGATGTTATTCTGCCGATGTGCCACGTAAAGGATTCAAAAGTAGAACAAATGAGTTTGAGGAGTTAGGAGATGGCTATGCAACTTATATAACAGGTTTGCCAAATGACTTCTTTGTACTTACGCCCGAAGGCGTGGGAACAACGTTCGATGGACGCACTCCTGGAACTAGAAATGTTTGGGAAACAAAGTGGGGTAATGATTTTGTTTCTCGAATTCAAAACCAAGTTCTCAAGAGTCGATGGTTAGGGGACTAGCACGTAGATGGGATATTGAAAAAGGCAGCCTCAATTAATTGCAGCGGCTGAATGTGGATATAATCTTACGTGGGCGATCTCGAATCAAGATGTTGCTCGCATCGTGAAAAATTTATGGAGCAACACTCCTTCAGTCGAGCATAGATCCTGGAATCCATATGGTTGAAGATGAATAATCAGCAGGTATTTGAACTTTATCAAGGCGGTGTGAGAGATTTTCGACATATCGATTTTGGAGAACATATTTCTCTAAACTTAAATGAGGTGGATTTAAGCGAAAGTCTTCTGTCGTATATCACCCTTTACAAAACAGAACTTAATCAATCTAAATTAGTTGGTGCTGTTCTCAGTTATGCAAGCATGCAGGAAGTATACTTGCACGACTCAGATGCCTCTAGTGCAAATTTTATAGAAGCTTTTTTGACTGAAGTATACTTTCCTGAAGCTACTCTTACCTATACAAATTTCAGCAGAGCAAGAGTTATACAATCATCTTTTAGGGGGCAGACTTACAGGGTTCAATTTTGCAGGAAGCTTTTTTGGGAAGTGTAAATCTCAGTAGGGCAAACCTGCGGGGAGCTAATTTAGCTAAAGCTGAGTTAATTAGTTGTGACTTGAGTCAAGCAAATCTGTATCAAGCAGTCTTAGAAAATACTATTTTGACTGATGTCAAATTCGCACAAACAGTTATGCCAGATGGAAGTTTATACGATTCAGCCTAGCAAAATAGGCTAACCCAACGCGGTGATTTGCTTGATGCATCCACGCACTACGAATACTACGCTGAAGTGCGATCGCCCCTCGTCATAGGCTAGGTTGAGACACAAAATTCAGCACCTCTAGACACTTCACAGTTTCTACAAATCAGTGCGATCGCCTGCTATTGGATTTGTTCAATGGAAAGAGCATAGTAAGCGCGATCGCGGTTCTCGTGAGTGGAGGAGCGATCGCTGAATTTTGAGCGGGGCGATCGCCTGTTGCTGGATTTGTTCGATGGAAAGACTTGGAGCAAGCGCAATCGCGGTTATCGGACTGGAGGAGCGATCGCTGAATTTTGAGAGGGACGATCACCTATTTTCCTTGTTCTCCCAACCAAGCCTCCAAATCAGACAAATTGGCAAAATCCAACAAGGCTTCTCCCAATGCTTCCAATTGGGCAATGGCTAAGGTATCGATGAGCGAACGAGCCGAGTCGGGTAAAGCGCCTACACGGCGGGTGAGTTGACGCAAGATGAGCGATCGCGCTGATGATGCTTGCGGATGTTGAGGGGCGATCGCTATTCCTGCTACTGAGTGGCTTGGAGTTGTTGGAGTTGGGCGACTGTGAGTCCAGTCACCTCAGCAATGGTCTCTAAGGGCAGATTTTTCGCAGCATCTTACGGGCGATCGCCCCTACCCATTTTCATCTAACCAACGCTCCAAGTCTGCAATGGACTCAAACCGGAGGAGCGCGATTGCCAATGCTTCTAGCTGGGTCAGGTTTAGTTGGCAGATGCGATCGTGCAGGGTAGAGGATAATTGACCAAGTTTTTGCTCTAGGAGAAGGAGGGTGAGCGGGATCTGTCCAGTAGTTTGTGTCAGAGCAAAATCTCTTTTGGCAATCTGCCCTCAAACTCAATGGCAAACCGATTGAGAGCTGGTTTCCACTCTCGTATCGGCATCGTCCATTTCTTTGATAGATTACCGATGGCAAGATACACCACCTTCAGCACCGCTTCGTCATTCGGGAAAACTCGGTGATTCTTGGTCACTTTTCTCAACGTCATGTTCAACGACTCAATGGCGTTGGTGGTATACATCACCTTGCGAATCTTGGGGGAAGCTAAACATGGGAATGATGTTCACCCAATGATTTTTCCAACTCCTACTAAGGGTCGGGTACTGAGCATCCCACTTCAGACAATGACCGAGCCTGCCAGGTTTTGACCTCATCGATAACCGCATCAGTCACTTCACTAATGAGTGTCGCTGAAACTTCCACTCCATACAGGTCTTTGAGCGATTGCCAAAAGAGATTTTGCTCTGACACAAACTACTGGACAGATCCCTGGCAACGGAATTTCACATGAACGAGTTCGCAACTGGCTTGATAGTCTAGGAAGTGATCAGCCGCGCTCATGTCCCAAGTAGGGGTAAAAGTAGCGAAGCTGCCGCCAGCCGCCGCGCAAGCGACGAAGCGCTTATGTAGCATAGCTTTCACGCCACAGTTTTATTTCAAAGCGACCTCCAGAGGCAACCGTTCTGCGAGGTCTAAGCGAAAGGTGCCATAAGAATTAACGTGGGTCCAGAACAGAGGAGTGAGCGCCCTTAAATCCTCTGACTTTAACTGTTTTTGCCAGTGGGTTTGGGCTAAGACTTGTTGAATCATCAACGTATTGATGTAGACCAAACATAACTGCAATAGATGTAAACACAGCATGGATAATTCCTGCTCTTCCATCCGATTCGTTGCCATCTCACTGTGTTTTCCGTAGAAGATGAAACTGTTGGCGCTATTCCAATGTTCCACTACGTTCAATTCTTCTTGGATTTCGCGCCGCAAGGCTTCTTCTTGCAGGTAGCGACATAAGAACAGGGTCTTAACGACTTTACCCAGTTCGACTAAAGCACGTTGTACCGGATGAATCAGGGTCGAGCGAGTAAATCGCCGCAAAATGGTTTCTGCTTCGGCTGTTCCGAGTCGGAGAGCTGTGGCATATTACGCCATTTCCCTCATCCACTCTGCTTTGTAGCCTCGTTGTCACCCCCTGAACTCTATCACCTCAAATTAGAAGCGTTCATCCTTGTGTTATCGAATGCTTAGAACTGAGTATCATCAGGCTTGATCTAACCGACTATCCGAGGTGTCAATTCCAGGGATGCTAGTTTGACTAAACTGCGATCTCTGAGATTGTCTCAAGAGTCTGTGCAAAGGAGCATGTCTTATTCATTAGAGCAATCTACTCAGTGATTAGACCCTGGTTTCAAGATCATGCTCTCCAACCTTCACTTGACAATTTAGTTCATTACATTCTTTTTAGTTTCAGTCTTATTCCATCATTGTTTCTATTTTCATTTGCTCACCCTGACCCGAAACTTGTCTTAATTTGCACCTGAAAGCAGGGATTGATGGTTCTCATTCCACGGTTGCGTGTCTCGTAGCATTGCCCAACACCGCACGAGCAATTTCCTTGTGACCGCAATGATGGCGGTTTTCTTCCGCGTCTTCTGTCCTCCACAAATGCGCTCATAAGTCTGAGATGCCCACTCGTTGTAGCGCAACATTGCCCAGGCTGCTTCCACCAAGGCAGTGCGGATCAAGGTTGCTCCGCGGCGAGTGATCTTGCCCAAGTGTGAAATGTCAATTACATAGGCCGGTTGATTGCATCAATTTTCTCCTTCATTGGGCTACAAGCTTAAACTTGCAATCGCTGAAACCAGATCGCACCAAAAGCAAAAGCAAGGTGTCGATCGCGACCGTCAACAACGACAACTAAAGATGCTGTACGACTGGAATGGACTGCGATTGGACTCAATCGGCATAGTACAGAGGCCAAAAGCCAGCCGAAAGCAGCCCACGGAATCGTTGAAAGCCAGCGATGATGTGGGACTGCTGCCCGGATGGCAGAGCATCCAGTAAAAATGAGATCCGGTTACGGGTGCTGCTTTACGCTGTTTGAGTGCGTGAGATCGCGGCTTGTTTGCGAAAGCTCTCAGCTTGCATCTCGATAATGGTCGCGTCATGGATTAAGCGATCTATAGCAGCGACGGTCATCATCGAGTCGGTAAAGATGCTATCCCACTGACTAAACGGCTGATTTGCCGTAATCAGAAGACTGCGCCGCTCATAGCGATGGGCAATCAGTTCAAACAAGACAGAGGTTTCTGCCTCTGATTTTTTGACATAGCCTAAATCGTCAATAAGCAGCAGATTATAGCGATCTAGTTTGACCAGAAAAGTCGGGAGTTGCAGTTGCAGCTTGGCTTGCTGAAGGTGTTGCACCAGAGCGGTAGCAGGCAGAAACTTGACCCGCTTGCCTAACTCTACCATTGAACGCCCCAAGGCAGAGCAGACGTGCGTCTTCCCCGTTCCACTCGGTCCAAATATCAAAATATTGGAAGCCGTGTGCAACCAAGTTGTCGATTCGGCAAACTGCATCACCACTGCTGGATTGAGCGTGGGAACATGGGAGAACTCAAAGTTAGACCAGGCTTTGCCGGAGGGCAATGGCGCTTCTTTGAGCGTGCGGGCAATGCGAGTCTGGTCGCGCTGGGTTGCCTCCCCTTTGGCCAGTGCGAGGAGGAATTGAGCGTAGCTCCAGTGCTCCTGGATGGCTCGATGTTCGATTGCCTGCCAGTCGGACAGGAAGTGACTCAGTTTGAGGCGCTTGAGCACCGTCGTCAGAGTCTGGTACGGGCTTCTGTGGCGGTTGGGGATTGGGTTTGGAAGCGTTGGTCATAGCTTGAGAGTGCGTGCTGCACTGAGGCAACATCAGGGACAGGTAAGGTCAACATGAGTTTGAACTGGTGTTGGAGACGATGGAGGGTGAAGGTGCCTGCTGCCAGTTCGGTTTTGAGATAGCCTGCCACCTCGACTTCTCGGTCTTGGGTCGCAGCAATGGACAGTGCTTCAACCATCCAGCGCACCGCCGTATCAGGTTCAGTGCAGCGCTGCATCTGCTGCCATAATTCACACCAATCCGCATCAGGCAGCAAGTCTTCTTGCCATTGGCAATACAGAAACGCTCTTGGTTTTTGACGTAAGCTTTCGACCACATGACGGTAGTTGATACACCGTGCCCGCCGAATTGCAGCACTGCCATGCACATGGATTCGAGGGATCTCAACGACTTCAGTGCTGCCCACAAAGCCGACAATCCGGTCGTGATAGAGATGTAAGGTGAGTTGCTGTCCAATCAAGCGAGCGGGCACACTGTAAAGGATGCAGCGCACACTGAATCTGGTTGCGGCACTGGCTCTACTTTATGCCACTGCACAGGGAATATCTGTGCAAATTGCTGGGTTGCGTCAACAGGTTGACCCCCACTGGCGGCGCGGCATTAGCTACCTCAAAATTGGTTTGCGCTGGCTTCAGGGCGTTGTCCATAAAGGACGGCAACTCCTGTCTCCACTCCCATTGCTCCCGCAAGACCCAGAACCTTGTTTTGCCTCGCATCGGGCTGAGCAAGATTTTTATGACCAGATTTGGTTTACTCGGATTCGTTCCTTGACCTGCAAGCCTTGATTTGCTTTCCATTGACTAAGATGTGTCAGGCAGTCAGGGTTGAGTCTAAAAACCCAACATTTATTAAAGATTATAACGATCAGTAATTGCATAAATAAGAGCGGAACTATAAAGATAAATCATTCGCTCTCCAGAGTTGATAATGTTGGGTTTCTTATCATTAACTCAACCTACAGGCGGGCGATTACACTCAGTAATAATTCGCTCAATTTCTTCAAAAGTTGGTTTAATCTCTCCAATTTTAGCCCTTTCAGCTTCTCGAAATTCAATTTGAGCTGGAACACCTGCTAACTGTAATAGAGATTCGAAGGCTGCAATGCGAACAAGCTCATCGGGATCAGAGTTTAAAGCCTTTAACAAAGCCGAGTCTAACCATTTAGATCGGGTTCCAAGAACTGAAGCAGCACACCTTCGTACATCATTATCAGTGTCATTAAGAAGCAGAGACTGAATCTTTCTGTAAACCTCTTCCTCATTGTTAAACTGATAATGGAATCCTAAGTTATTCAACCCTAAATATCTCCAGCTTGATACTGGATCAGACAGACATGCTATAAAAAAGCTTTGGCGGAACAATCCTTAGCTTCGGCAAGCCTGTGTAATTGCTTTTTAAGTTCCCTTAGCTGATGAGTATCAAAGTTGTTAGGATCTTGTCTTGCTGATTGAGCCTGAGCAAGAATCTGTATTGTTTCAGCTTCGTTCATTTCTAATTTCCTAATTTTGGAGAGGTTTTAGAATGTTTTGTATTTGCTGTCTGATTCGTCGTCCTTTATCGACAGCTTCATCAATTCTCTGTTGAGCCGCTGCATTGCGAGAACGCCTCGCTAGTTCTAACGTTTTGATTGAGTTGTCTAGCATCCTTACTTTTTCTCGTGCTTCATTAATATGATCTCTACCTTCAGGAAGGCTTTCCCCATCTTTCACTCTTTCCACCTCTTCTGGTAAATCAGGATGTTCGTCTAAAAATCTTCAGCCTCGTCAATATTCCTAACTTCACCTTCCTCATCTGGGGTGAGTGGTTTACCTTCACCCTGTTGAGCCTTAAATATCTGAGTTAGCAGCCTTTTTGCTGCCTTCTCAGCCTCTTCTGCAGCAGAACCACCTAAAGCGCAAGCGGTAATTATTGCAGGTGCACCAAGGGATTCAACCATAGCTTTGCACAAATATTTGTTGAAAACCCGTTTTTGGGCATGGTTTATGATTCTCATACCCCAAATGGAAACTGGCTCACTGTTTCTTTTGCCGTTTCAAGGTGTACTGCGCTGAAATCTGCACATCCAGTTCGTAATCATCAGTCATATTCCGGCGCTGCAAGGCGTTTTCGATCGCCCGCTTTGCCCAAAGTATCTGCTCCATGCGGCGCTGTTGGGAGATGCTTTGAGCATGGGTACGGTAGAGATACAGGGGCTTTTGTAGATGATAAATTCCAGTCACTTCAGAGAGCTTAAGGCACAGGTCGTAATCCTGGGCGCAATCAAAGGTTGCATCGATTCCCCCTACCTGGTCATAGATAGAACGGCGCATCAGGCGAAAGTGAAAGAGCATGAAATCAACCAGCAAGCGTTCTTTGGAGTAGGGAATTTGGCAGCGGTTCCCTAACCCTCGGTTGTTTCCCTGGGCATCAATTATTTCGTAATCGGTGTAGACTAGCCCAACCTGGGGATTGGCATTGAGAATAGCCACCGTGTCTTCCAGGGCAGTGGGGGCTAAAAGGTCGTCGCTATCGACTATGCCAATATGCGGACCCGTGGTTTGGGCGATCGCACGCTTCAATGCCTGAGCCTGCCTCTGATGGGCGGCGGCAACCACACGGATGCGTTTGTCACGTTGGGCATATTCGCAAGCAATCTCGACTGAACGATCGGTGGAGCCGTCATCCCAAATCAATAGCTCAAAATCTGAACAGGTTTGAGCAAGGATGCTATCGATCGTAGCGGGGAGATAATCCGCCCGATTGTAGACCGGAATCACAAGGGAGATAAGCGGATGCATCAAATTGCAGTAGGGCTAAGAGATGAAATGGATTTTGGCGCACTAACAGAGCATTTGTTGCAAGGGTTTAGAGACTTGCGCTCATACTCTAAACGTTGACGAAGTTCTTGCATCACGTCTCCGTTCCAAATCTCGCTAATGGTTTGCGTTTTAGCATCTCCTAAATTCAATATTCCTTGGGCATCAAAGGCACACGGAATGACGCTACCATCCGCGTTGATCATCAACGTTGTGTTGACAAAGTAGCAGGTACCAGAAACGCTTTTGAGGGTCAAAGCATTATCCTGCCACTCATAGCGGCTGTATTGCTGGTCAGTGGGTAAGTAACTTTCCGGGTCAGCTTGCTCAGGCAACATATCTAAGCTGACTGTTTTTAGTGAGAATTGAATGCCCAACTGACGGGCGATCGCGCGTGCTTGCTCAATCTGGTGTTCGTTATGACGCATGACGATAAACTGCCAGATGATTTCCAGATCAAATGGACGATGCTGAAGCAAGTACCTTAACCCTTGAATGACTTTCGTAAAATCAACGCCCACTCTGTAGTGGTTGAATGTTTCAGCATCAATCCCATCCAACGACAGGATTAGCTTGTGTAGCCCGGAGTCCAGCAGCTTGGATACGTTTTCAGGCTTATAGAACACAAAGCCGTTGGTGCTGACGTGGGTGATTGCTCCCCGGTCTGCCGCGTAGCGAAACATTTCAAAAATCTGGGGATGCAGGAAGGGTTCCCCGATATGCCAGAAGCGCACGGTCTGAGGTCGAACCTCATCAATCACTCGTTGATATAACTCAAAGTCCAGGAAGGCTTTAGGACGGCTCATCTGCCCTGCTCCGGTTGGGCAGAGCGGACATTGGGCATTACAAGTGTTCGTTGGCTCAAACCAGAGATGCTGAGGTAGCGTTGAAGTCGGCATTAAATTGACCTGGAGAAAATTATTAGGAAATAGAGCCAAGTGGAATCAGCGATCGCCCGCTCTGTCGTACTGTCTCAACGGGGATTGCTGCATCTTCTGGAACAAGCCCAAATTTAAGAACCTGGGCGGTTGTCTCAGGCAAAAGTTGGTTAGCGATTTGCCGAAATTTGCCTTGCCGCACCTGCCCACACCACCAGTGCAGTAGTCTCACCTGGCTGTTTTGCTGCCCATCCAGGGGAATTCTGAGCGTGGGAAATTGTAGATTTTTGGCAACTCGACAACGGGGCAGTTCATGGTGGCGATCGCTCGGATTAAGGCAAGCTGATCATGCTGCTGAAACTTCAGCCACTCCTGCTTCCAGACGGAAAACAGCACTCGGATTTTGGGAACGTTGCGCCAAAGGATGACACCACCGTTGTATTGAGAGGCTTCTCCACTACAGCGCTTCAGGGTATAGTCCATCTCCTCTGGTTCCACGTGATTGGTCTGTGCCAGGGTGGGGAGGGGATGGATTGCCATTGCGATATCGCCCTGGTTCAGGTAGTCCCAAATCGGCGTAATGGGGTGGAGTGGCAGGATGTCTGCATCCAGGTAGAGGGTTTCCTCAAATTCACTCAGAACTGCCAGACTGGTTTTGACGTAGCGGGAGTCTCTAGCATCGGGCAGACGGGGGTAGGGTGGAACCTGAATGAATTGAAGTTTGATGCCGAGAGGGGCTAAGTCCAATCGGGTTGCTTCGGCAACGTTGGTGAGAATGACGATCGGTAAAGTCGGCTCAAACTGCCGCAATGCAAAGGCGCTGATTAAAGCTGCTTCCAGATAATGGATGGAGTTGACAGCACAGTAGATAACACCGCGACGTGGGGTGGACATAATTGATGGTTTTCGGAAATTCCTACTTTAACCATAGGATTCCCAGAAACAATGGGTTACTTACCAAGCAGTGTCCCTACACCATCGATCGCTTTTGTGCCAAGTTTAAGCACGTCATCTAGGAGGCGATCGCGCGATCGCTTGCTGGCAGCCGATAAAACCAAGATGCAGGTCATTGGCGCAGTCCCGCACAAGTTGATCCGGGTTATCTACGGTGTTCTGCATTCAAACCAGTCATTTGACCCGACCAAACTTTGCCCTACCCCTTGACTGCCAAAACAGTATCTACGTGAGGGGCGATCGCGCTGTAGTTTGAGTGATCGCACTTTTGGGTACACCTGCCTGCCCTTGATAAGTGGCGGCAACGATACGAATCCGCTTGTCCCGTTCGGCATAGTGGGTGGCGATCGCTGGTCCCAGCAACGCTCCGATGCCATAGAAGGCGTGCAGCAATCCAATCCATTTTGGATCTTTTGATCGCTTACATATAGGTGTTAATGCCTGCGTCAATTAAACCAATTCCTAACCCCAACAATGTACCGACTGCAACCATGACAAACCAGACTGGAGCTGCCCCGTACGCAATTAGAGCGGTTGTAAGGGTGATAGCAGCTACAAACAACATTGGCGCTAAGCCGAGGCGGCTACTGATCAAACTGCTGCTAAAAGCGGCTATTACGTACCCTGTAATCTGGCTAATGAACAATCATGTGACGGTTGCAGGGGTAAGACCAAACGTTTTTAGAATGGAGGGTAGCAGCACACCTAATCCACTTTCTGCAATGCCAATTGCAATGAAAGCATAAAAGGCGATCGCAATCCCAATTCAGCCAGGAGCGCGGGTATCGGGCGATCTCCTAGAAAAGTATCTGCGCATGAGTTAGTTAAACAGTGACTCGATAAACACAACGACGTGCAGCAGCGCTAGTCTGCCCCAGATCGTCATCCAGAGTTAATGACAACTCCCTCTAGCTTAAGTGTTCCAAACTTAGGTGACCAAAAGCCATCCCTTCCCTCAAAAAACGCGACCTCCTTACATTTTCCGCGTCGATGCTCTATGAGTGAGCAGCGTAACATTACTTTTCCCTGCCTTCCTTTATGTAGGTGTATCGTTCCAGCAATGCTCCACACACAGGACAAGGCACAGTTGTAAATGCGTCTGGGTCAGGAGTTCGTTGAGCGTAGGGCAGCTCATACCGCTTTCCCTGTGAATTCCAGAACATTACCGCGTCACATCCGGTCATTATGCACTTGAGAAAATGGTTTGCCTTCAGTTTCTTGGATTTTGATGGAATTTTGTGCATTGCCTCCCGCATTTTGGACAGGCGATTTTTGTTGGGCTTGCTTGGGATGTTGATTGTGTTGACTTAGGCGATCGCTCAACCTGCGAGGTTACAGCTTGATGTCCTTTGACTTCAAAACCTGACGCGCTTTCTCCAGGGCAGGCACAAAATAAACACGATTCCAATCGGTCAAATATTCCTGCCAATCCTGCTGTCCCTGGGCGATCGTGTCCAATGCGGATTCCATGTTTGCCGTAAATTCTGGCTGAATCAATTCCGGCAGGAGTTGTTCCAATGCCCTATCCAATTCCATTCCCAGGGCCGTTGGTTGGAGTTTGCCTTTTCAACCTGCACATATTCCCGCTCCTTCAACGTCTTGATTGTGGGAGCATACGTACTCGGTCGCCCAATTCCTTTACGCTCCATTAACTGCACCAGTTTGGGTTCGGTATAACGAGGGGCGGTTGGGTTTGCTTTTGTCAGCAGCGGCCTGCTTCAACGTCAACGGCTGTCCCTGCTGCAACGGGGGTAATTGAGTATCGCTGCTTAAGTTGTTCCAGTAACGGGTATAGCCAGGGAACTCAACCACCTGCCCCTTCGCTTCCCAGTGCAATGAAGCAGATTTTGTTATAACCCGGGTCTTGCGCAACCGGGCTGGGCAACACTGGGAAGCAACCGTCCGGTTCCAGATCAACTCATAGAGTTTGGCTTCATCTGCGTTAACTAGAGTTCTCAAGGATTCTGGCGATCTCGACACATCCGTAGAGCGAATTGCCTCATGCGCTTCTTGCGCCCCCTAACGGCTCGATGGCGGGTTGTTTTGTTGGGCACGTTGGTTGGATCGTGCTGCTCCAGGTAACCACGCACGGCTGCCTGAAACGGCTCAGCGAGTGCTACTGAGTCTGTCCGCATGTAAGTGATGTGTCCTGCTTCGTAAAGTGACTGTGCTACTTTCATGGTTTTATCAGGGCTGAAGCGCAACTTGGCACCCGCCGCCTGTTGCAAACTGGAGGTAATGAACGGGGAGGTGGCGATTGATGAGTCGTTTTGCCTTCCACTGCAACAACCTGATGAGGATTTGAGCGTGCGATCGCCACTAATTGATCGGCCTCTGCCTGAGTGATTATTCGGTCAGATTCTTGGCTGCCCGTTCCGTCCATCGGATCATCGGGTGAGTCTTCAGAGGTCGATTTTGATTCAGCTTTTGACTTCAATTTGGCCCGATAAAACGCCCTGAACCCTTCCTGATATTCAACCCACACGCTCCAGTAGTCCTGTGGTTTGAACGATTGAATTTCCTTCTCTCGCACACACAGCAAGTGTAATGTTGCGCTTTGTACTCGCCCCATTGACTTTGCACCGATGTTGAGTTTCCACACCACATGCTTGCTGCCCTTGTAGCCTACCAGCTTATCGAGGCAATCCCGCGCTCTTCCAGCCGCAATCAATGATTGATCCAACGATCGTGGTTGGGCGATCGCAGCTCTAACAGCCTGCGGTGTAATTTCGCTGTAGACAACTCGACGCGGATTTTTTAGCCGCAATTCCTGCTGCAAATGCCAACCGATTGTTTCGCCCTCCCGATCAGGGTCAGTCGCGATATAGACTGCGTCGGCTTGTTTTACAGCTTGCCTTAGGTCTGAAAGCACCTTCTTACCTTTCGCGCCCCTGGGTTCATAACGGCATTCAATCCGGCGATCGAGCAAGTCAAACCCCAACGCATCCTCACCGTCATTTGCCAGCTCACGAATGTGGCCCATACTGGCTCTAACCAACCAACCGGGGCCTAAAATCTGGCTTAGCTTTTTAGATTTTCCCGGACTTTCAATCAACAGCAAGTTTGCCATGCAGTCAGTTCCAGATCAGTATCTTAATAGTACAAGTGATCTGAAAAGATGAAGCAGCTTGTAACCTGTTGCTTAACAAGCTTATAGAATTTTTCTAAGACGTTGCTTATAAAAATTTGCTGCTTAGACAAAATTATTCAGGGTAATAGTACCCTGAGGGGTACTATCCAACGCTCAACTAAGTTGTCAAAATGGGGATTTATGAGAAGTAACCAAACCTCAGATTACATATAGCGATCCTAAATGGATTGTGAGAAAGGGTTCCAACGAAATCCTTTCTCACAAAGCCTCTCAATCTCACAACTGAACTTAGGACTGCTATAGCAGAAGACTTTACATTATCTCTTTGAAAGGAACTTGAATTTAGATTCCTCAAAAATAACCAACAATTCTTGCGCAGGGGGTTAAATGATGGCGAATGAATATGCGACGAATCCACCGTCTACTCGTCAAGGAATCATTCCAGATGAAACGTTACCCACTAATTCGGTTGTTAACTCTGAAGCTAGCAGCATTATCGTAACAGGCGGGACAGTAGAAGGAATCAACCTGTTTCATAGCTTCGAACAATTGAACGTTTCTGAAGGACAAACCGTTAATTTTGTTAATCTCAGCGGGAATATTCGGAATATTTTTGTTCGCGTAACGGGTAGCAACCGCTCCGAGATTTCAGGAACGATTGCCACATCTGGTGAATCTCAACCGGACCTATTTCTACTTAATCCAATCGGAGTTACTTTTGAGCCAGATGCCAGTTTGGATACTGATGGTTCCTTTGTCACTACAACTGCCGATGCCATTCAATTTCTTGATCAAGGTATTTTCAGCGCTTCTGATCCCAATGCTTCAAAACTATCGAGAGCGAACCCTTCAGCTTTCACATTCAAACAAGTTTTGTTTCAATCAATTACAAACCGATCCCGTAAGGGACTTCGAGTACGCCCACCCCAAAGCTTGGTGTTGTTAGGAGGCAATATAGATCTTGAAGGACAATTATGGAGCCCTGATGGTCGAATTGAGTTGGGGGATTGGCTGAACCTGGGACAGTGGAATTGGACATCGATGGTAGGCGTTTAAGCCTACGTTTTCCTACAGGTGTGATGCGAGCGGATGTCTCTGCTCAAGAAGCTTATGCTGATGTCATCGCTGGTGGAAATGGTGGCATCACAATCAATTCTCACAACTTGAATCTATCAGAAAGCTTTCTTCTAGCTGGTATCGAAAACAGAGCACTATCAGATAGCAAAGTGACAGGAGCGATTACATTTGATAGCACAGGAGAAGTAAAGATTTCAGAAAGCATTATTTCTAATAATACAGATGTTAGCGCTATCGATGAAGTTGGCAAAGTAAGCTCAACTTCAAGCTGGTCAGTACTTCTGCTAGAGAGATTACGTAATTGGATCTTTAGTTCCTTTCGATCAATATTCTTACAAAGGCAGAATCAGCAAGAATTACTGGGCGGCATTCGTATTAAAGCAAGGTCACTCAGCCTAACTGATGATACTGAACTAAGTGCTAGTGCCTTTGAGGAAAGAGAAGCTGGCAACATATCGATTCAGGTAGAGGACGCTGTTAATCTTTCAAACAGTGAAATTTTTGCGGTAACTCTTGGTAATAGTAATGCAGGAGATATTCGCATTCGGTCTCGATCGCTAACCTTAATGAATCGTTCCGTCCTCAATGCTGATACCTATGGCAGGGGAAAACGTGGAAACCTCAACATCGATGCCGAATCAGTTTCCCTGAGCGATGATTCTAGATTTTTGGCAACCTTGAGAAGCTTGAGTTTCCCGAGAAAATTCAGTCTGAATATCCACTAGAATTACGCAGAGCAACTCCGAGGTCGGCGATGTCAAGCATACAGCTTGATAGGCTTTCAAGAATTACTCCCGCTGCTTCAGCTTCAGATCCAGTACGTTTCGGCTATGGACCAAATGGTGGTCCCATGACGTATCGGGGACCAGGAGGACCAGAACCTGTACCGATCGTTTTTAGTCCCCCAGCAACCACGATGTTTAGTGCTAGTGCTCAGCTAAGAGTTAGTCGCGGACATATCGACAACATGCAAACTGTAAACTCTACGACTCCTACACCCATTGACTTTAAGATCGGAAATAGAACATACAGGCTGCAATGTATTTTATCGCCTTAGCTAAAAGGCGCTGATTTAAGCGCTATCGCGCATTGATCGCCTCTTAGGTAGAGGTTTTATCCATGAGACAATATAGCTACTTATTTTCAGTTGCTAGTGGTCTTCCTCTGACTTGGCTTGCTGTGACAAGTTTTGCTGTAGCTCAAGTAACTCCAGATGGAACTTTGGGCACACGAGTCAACGGATCTCTAACCAGTCCCTGCACGGGTGTCTGCATTATTACAGACGGGATAACCAGAGGCGGCAATCTTTTCCATAGCCTAAATCAATTCTCTTTACCCAATAACGATGTAGCGACCTTTTTGACGATTCCAACGATTCAAAATGTTATCGTTCGTATCACAGGTTTAGGAGAGCCATTCATCTCCAATATCAACGGCACTATTCAAACAAGCAGTTCTATTAACTTCTTCTTGCTTAATCCGAACGGAATTGTTTTTGGTCCCGGTGTCAGACTAAATATTGGAGGTTCTTTTTTGGCAACAACTGCTAGCAGTATGCATTTTCAGGATGGAACTCAGTTTAAGACAACTGCTCCAACTCCCCTGCTAACAGTGAGTGCTCCAATCGGTTTGGAATTTACAGAAGTTCCCAAAAACATCCGTATGCAATCTTCGTCTTTATCAGCGGAGCAGAATAGTAACTTCAGTAACTTTGCTTTAGTTGGAGGGGATATACTGCTAAATGACACAAGTATACAAACCACCAATAATCGAGTCGAACTGGGGGATTAGCTGGACCAGGAACGGTTGCCCTAGATACTACAGCCAACAATTTAAGTTTGCAATTTGCCAATGGTGTTCCTCGGTCAGATGTTTCGCTGATTAACAACAGTCAGATCGACGTCGTTGCTCGTGGAGGCGGTAGTATAACAATCAATGCTAACAACTTAAA
Organism: Kovacikia ellensis JS3; assembly: GCA_034541955.1. Taxonomy (GTDB): domain Bacteria; phylum Cyanobacteriota; class Cyanobacteriia; order Leptolyngbyales; family Leptolyngbyaceae; genus Kovacikia. The sequence goes on from JAVYJL010000002.1 coordinate 270,335, forward strand.
AATTTCAGAAAGCTTTCTTATAGCTGGAATTGAAGATGGAGCAAAGGCAGACAGTAATCGGCCAGGAGAAATCATACTTAACGCCGCAGCAACAGCAAAAGTTGAGCAAAATTCGATCATTCAAAATAATGCAGGAAACGATTCCGAAGGCAATGTAGGAAATGTCCGTATTAATGCAAAATCATTTGCAATCAGCGATGAATCTCAGTTGAGTTCCAGCACCTTCGGACAAGGCAATGCTGGAAATGTACTGATACAAGTTAGTGAAGCTGCGAATCTTGAGTCAGCGAGTCGGATTTTTACCGTAACGGGTGATAGAGGCAATGCTGGTAATATTCGCGTCCAAGCTGGTTCGCTTACCTTAACGAACAATTCTGTTCTCAATACCACTTCCTATGGAAGTGGAAATGCAGGCGGGGTCTTTGTAGAGGCTAACGGAGCGGTTTTTCTGTCAAAAGTCAGATTTTTGCTACACCTGGATCAACGAGAACAGGTTCCTCAGACAGAACTGGCAGCATTACAATCAAATCTCGATCTCTCTTTTTAGAAAACGGTGCAGGACTATTCACTCGCACCGACGGCGAAGCTGGACCTGCTGGAAATGTAATGATTGATGCTCAAGATACTGTTTCTCTGGTCAACAGCGCTATTTTTAGCGATACTCTCGGCAAAGGGGAGGGTGGCGACACCAACATTACAACAGGGTCGTTAACCTTAATTGAAGGTGCTCGAATCAGCACAGCTGCTGCTGGACAAGGTAGGGCAGGAAATATTCATATTCATGCTCCTGAGTCCGTTAGTGTTTCTGGAAGCAGTCCGCAGGGTTTGCTCTTTCCTGGAGCCATAATACTCAACACTACATCGAGTGGGTTATTTGCTAGTACAGAGGAAGGGGCTACAGGCCTAGGAGGAAACATTGTTGTCACAACTGGTAACTTGCGTGTCTTTGATGGAGGCGTCTTGAGTGCTGCCACCAGTAGTGTCTCTCCTGGTGGCAGCATCACTGTAAACAGCAATACGTTTGATGCCTCTAGTGGTGGTCAACTTCTGACTACTACATCGGGTAGTGGCAAAGCAGGAGATATTCGGTTGAATGTGCGCGATCGTCTCACACTTTCCGGTGCTAATACAGGTTTACTCGCCAATACCGAACCCGGCTCGTCAGGCAAAGGTGGCAGCATTCTCATTGACCCTGAAATTGCAATCATTCGAGACGGAGCGAGAATTGCGGTTGATAGTCGGGGAAGGGGTGAGGGGGCAATATTCAACTTCAAGCAGGTACTCTGACCCTTGATAATGGAGCACTCATTTCAGCAGCAACGGCCAATAGTCAGGGCGGTAACATCACCCTGCAACTGCAAGAGTTACTGCTGTTGAGACACGGTAGCAGCATTTCTGCAAGCGCAGGTCAGCAACAAGGAAATGGCAATGGCGGCAACATCACGATCAAACCTTCACCCAATGCTCGCTTCAAACCGTTCATTATCGCGGTTCCCTCAGAAAATAGTGATATTACTGCAAATGCCTTTAGAGATAATGGTGGTAGCGTAACCATTACCGCTCAAAGTATATTTGGGATTGAGAAACGGTCCCAATTAACCCCCTCAGCGACATTACAGTCAGTTCCCAGTTTGGTCTTAGTGGGGTTGTAACCATCAATACTCCCGATGTTGATCCCAGTCGAGGGCTTACTCCGCTTCCAGGAGACTTCGTTGATTCGTCTCGGTTGATTGCTCAGGGTTGCTCTGCCAGAGGCTCAGAGGCAAATAATTCCTTTGTTGCTACTGGGCGAGGAGGGATGCCGCTCAGTCCGTATGAACCTTTACGAAGACAGGCTGTTGTGCTTCCTTGGGTAACGTTAGATGAGCGTAGAGAGATAGAAACGGGAAGCGGAAGGGGCAAGGATGAAGGCGAAAGGAATTTATCTATTACTCTACCTCCAACATCTGGCAACCAAAATGACAATGAGATTATCGAAGCCCAAAGCTGGATGAAAGATGCCAAGGGTATTGTTTACCTGGTTGCAACGTTGCCTCATCCTTCACACACACCATCATCACCCTCCCCCTGCTCGATACCTTAGGATGGTGAGTAATAGGTAGCTTCTGATGGCACGATAAAGACGATCGTCATAAAAGTAGAGAAAGGATATTACCAATGATGATTGCGCAATGACCAAGCAAATTCTCGTGATCGATAACGAGCAGGCCATCCAAGAAGTGACTCAAATTTGCTTACGAACGACCGAAAGTTAGCACGTTTTGACGGCAAGTTCTGGTCGTGCTAAACCTTTCTCACAAAACACCTCATTCGCACAATTGATTGAGGACTGCATATATCATATCAATTTGATTTGAGAACGTTGCAGATTGATTAGGGCCGAATGGCCATTCACCCCCACAGAGGGTTGATGTGTAGCAAGTTTTATTCAGATCGGCATCAATTGGTAGATGGAGTTGGCAGTGGATGAGCATAGCTTTTGAATAAGCCAAGCTTTTCAGCTCGTTTAAATGCCCGTTGCAGAGTTTCTCCCTGTCCTACAATGTACATCAGCACTATTGCTGCGGCTAATGTTGCATTGTTGCAATACACAAGCGCGGGTTTGGGCATCTCATCAATGTACTTGAGTACGTTGAGCGAACGCTCAGAATTTACTGCAACGTTGTCAATCGGTATATTGACATAGCGCAACCTTAAACGTTCTATAAACTGTTGCTCATCGTTTAGAATATACTGATTGGGCAATCGCAGATTGAGTACCAACTAAATCCATCTTCGGCAATCTGTTGCAGTTGATCGCGTGTGACTAGTCCTGCACTTGTTAGATCATCATTAATCTTCCTAACTGTTTCCATCGATACCTGCAACGCCAACCCGAGCACAATCAAATTTAAAGCGGAATTTTATTCTCAGATTAGGGGAACAAGTTGAGAAATTTGTGAGGAACCTCAATAAGGGTCGGGAATGATGTGTCCATCCGTCTAAAATACTGCCCAATTTCTTCTCATCAGTCTCTTATTTCGCAATAAATCTATTGGAGCGAGACAGTTTTTATTTCGGCTAGAGCGTCTATCCTAAGAGAGATTTTTATCTATATGAAAGTTCGCTTGAATAGATATAACCCGTTTACGCATACGGATGAAGGCTACATGAAACGCGACGCTACTGGAAAGTTTGTGAACAACTGGAAGTCAGAGACAAAGCAACGAGTGAGTGTATCTCTAACCAGGACAGCATGGCGATCGCTGGATCAAGAAGCCCAAAACGGGGAATTTCTCGCTCTGAAGTAATTGAACAGTTTGCTCGCAGCCTTGAAGCCGAGCATTCTAGCAGTGAACGGCCTGCTGTTACCCAGGTCGTTGACTCTCCGGTAACAGCTATTTTAGAGAGCATCACAGATGCCTTTGTTGCCTTCGATCGTGATTGGCATTACACCTATGTCAATCATGCTGCGGCTCAAATTTTGCACAAACTGCCAGAAGAATTGATTGGCAAGCACGTCTGGAATGATGTTTTTCCGGAATTGGTGGGGGCGTTGCCTACCAAGCAATGCACCGAGCGATCGCAGAACAAGTTCCGGTTGCCTGGGAAGAATTTGGGGAGCCGATTCAATGTTGGCTGGAAGTGAATGCGTATCCCTCATCCGCAGGCATCGCTGTTTATTTTCGGAATGTGACGGAACGCAAACAAGCAGAGGCAGAACGGGAACGATTGCTGCAAGAGTTAGAACGGGAACGAACCCAATTTAAAGCGGTTTTACAACAAATGCCAGCAGGTATCCTGATTGCTGAAGCAGCGTCTGAAAAGCTAGTGCTGGCAAACGAACAAGCGAAGAAAATTGTGGGATACGACTTTGAAGAGTCCCATGAACTAGAAGACTATGCACCGATTACTCCGTTTCAAGCGTTTCGCCCTGATGGACAAATTTACGCACCGGATGAATACCCCCTGCCACGGTCGCTCAGAATGGGCGAAGTCATTGCTAATGAGGAATTGGAGCTACGCTACGAAGATGGCAGCCGTACCGTTATTGCGGTTAATTCAAGCCCAATTTTAGACAAGCAGGGACAAATCCTGGCAGCGGTTGTCATTTTTCAAGATATTACTGAGCGTCAGCAAACTGAAACACTGCTCCAACAGCAAAGGGAGGCATTAGAAAACCAGCAGAAATGGTTAGAAATGGTGCTAGATCTAATGCCAACACCAACCATATTTATTGAACCGGAAACGGCAAGAGTTACGTTCTCTAACCGGATTGCAAATGAACTAGCAGGAGGAGATTTACCCAAAAACAAATCGTTGGATGAGTATGCAGATGCTTATTACTGCACAGACGCAAATGGCGATCGCATTCCAACCGAGCGAATGCCTGCGGTTCTAATCGCTCAGAGAGAACGGTTAGAGAACTATGAGGTGAACTGGTATACCCCCGGTGGCATTCGCCCCACTCTTTGCTGGGGAGAAATATTGCCAGCGATGTATGGGCATCCTGCGATCGGCATTGGTATGTTCCAGGATGTGACTCGGCTCAAGCAAATTGAGGAGAACCTGCGGCAAACGGAAGAACGCTTACAGCTTGCCCTTTCATCGGCCCAGATATTTGCCTGGGATATGGATCTGAGGACTCAACAAGTGGTGTGTTCTCCCAATGCAGTAGAGATTTGGGGGATTCATACTGGGTCAACAGAAGCCTTTCATGCCTTGATGCATCCAGATGATGTTCAGCCACTTTTGCAAGCAGTTGAGCAAGCAATCGCGGGAGACCCTTTTTTTCTTACGAGTACCGAGTGATAGGTCCAGATGGTGTGACCCGCTGGTTGAAGAGCCAGGGGCGCGTCTATGTTGATGAGATTGGACGTGCGATTCGGATGATTGGGGTCTCAGCCAATATCACTGAACTGAAGCAAATTGAAGCCGATCGCGATCGACTGTTAAAGCAGGAGCAAACTGCCCGACGCCTGGCTGAGAATGAGCGCCAGCGACTAAGAGATATTCTCATGCAGGTGCCCACGATGTTTGCCGTCCTGTCGGGACCCGATCACGTTTTTGAACTGGCAAATGCTAAGTTTCTCAGCGTGTCTGGACGTTCTCAAGAAATTATTGGCAAGACTGCACGGGAAGCCTTTCCTGAGATGGAGGGTCAGGGATATTTTGAGATTCATGATCATGTCTATCAAACTGGAGACATTGTTCGAGGCGATGAATACTTGTCTCGTTGGGATCCCAATGGAGATGGCAATTTAGTTGAAGGATTTTTAATCTTGTCTTTCTGCCACTGAGAGACATTAATGATTGTATTGACAGTGTTTTGATTCATGGAATTGAAGTCACTGCCCAGGTTCAAGCTCGTCGGCAGGCAGAAGCGGTACTCGAAGAACTTCAACAAAAAGAAAGGCAACAACAGTTTTTGATCGAATTGAATGATACCGTTCGTGCCCTTCAAGATTCACACGAGATCATGTGGCACGTGGTTAGCGCCACAGGACAGCATTTCGATGTCACGCGCTGTACTTATGGTGAAATTGATGCCACCCAGGAATATGTCATTGTCGATCGCGATTACTGCAATGGTGTGATCAGTGTGGCGGGCAGCCATCAGATGGATTCCTTCGGTCCCACACTGATTGCAGAGTTAAAGCTGGGCAAAACTATTGTGGTTGATGATGTTGATCGCGACCCTCGCACCGCAGGGGCCGGGGCGGCTGCATTTGACGCGATTCAAACAAAATCTCTTCTCTGTGTTCCTTTAGTCAAAGAAGGACGATTTGTTGCATTATTCGTTCTGCATCATGTCACTCCTCGCCAGTGGACCAGGGACGATGTGGAATTGATGGAGCGAATCGCTACAAAAACCTGGTTGGCGGTGGAACGATCGCGTGCAGAGGCAGAATTACGGGAAAGCGAGGCTCATCTGCAACTGGCACTCAAGGTTGGACGCATGGGAACCTGGGACTGGAATATGCAGATGAACACCATCACCTGGTCTGATGGACAATTTTCCATCATGGGTCTACAAGCCAGCGAATACCCCCTAGCTATGAACTCTGGGCCAGGAGTGTGCATCCAGACGATTTACCGGCAACAGAAGCAACCATTCAACAAGCGATGCAGGAGCGAACCGAGTTTCACCATGAGTATCGAACCCTCTGGCCAGATGGCTCTCTGCATTGGACAGAAGCGAGAGGACGATTTACCTATAACGCAGTCCAACAGCCAATGCGCATGATTGGTGTACTGATTGACATTACGGAGCGCAAACAAGCAGAGCAAGAGCGAGAACAACTGCTAGAGCGGGAACGAATTGCCCGATCGCAGGCAGAAACTGCACAGCAGCAATTAGCAACCATCGTTGATACATCCCCGATCGGACTCGCGTTATTGGATGCTGAGCAGCGATTTATTACGATTAACGATGCACTGGCTGAAATTAATGGATTACCGCGTGAACATCATTTAGGTAAGTCGGTGACCGAGCTGTTTGGTGACATTGATCCTGAAATTGTTGAAGTCATTCGTCAAATTTACGTCACAGGGAATCCTGTTATCTCGCCGAACCTTGCAATCAACGCACCTGGACACGACGATCGTCGTCCTGGTTATTACAACATTTACTACCTCCCAACGGTTGATTCGAACCACCGGGTAAAAGAGCTGTTGGCCTATGTCGTTGATGTCACAGAGCGGGTCAAATTAGAGCAAGCCCAACAATTTCTCTCTGAAGCTAGTGCCGTCCTGGCATCCTCTCTGGACTATCAAACGACGCTGGAACAGATTGCCCAGCTAACTGTACCGAAGTTGGCTGATTGGTGTACGGTCCATATCATTGAGGAAGATGGCCACATTGACCAGATTGCGATCGCTCACATTGATCCAGCCAAACTGGAATGGGCCTATCAGCTGCGAGAGAAGTACCCCTTAGATCCGAATGCCGCTCGTGGGGTTGCGTTTAGTTTGCGAACGGGTCAATTTGATTTTGCGCCAAACATTCCTGACGAACTATTAGTACAAGCAGCCCGAGATCCTGAACATCTAAAAATTCTGCGGCAGGTCGGCTTCAGCTCTTTCATGAGTGTTCCGTTGCGAACTCAAGCTCGAATTATTGAGTCATCTCCTTTGTTTCTGCTGAATCTGGACGACGATATACTCCGGCAGATGTGCAATTAGCAGAAGAAGTGGCCCGTCGTGCGTCTCTTGCGATCGAGAATGCTCAACTGTATCAAGCCGCTCAACAGGATCGTGCTAAAGCAGAAGCCGCAAACCGAATCAAAGATGAGTTTTTAGCCGTTCTATCCCATGAACTCCGATCGCCCTCAATCCGATCCTTGGTTGGACAAGGCTGTTACGCAATAAGCAACTCGATTCAACCAAAACTGAACAGGCTTTAGAAACCATCGAGCGCAACGCCAAATTACAGGCACAACTGATTGAAGACTTGTTGGATGTTTCCCGAATTTTGCAGGGGAAAATGACCTTAAATATTGCGCCTGTAAATTTAGCGGCCACGATCAATGCTGCGTTAGAAACGGTACATCTGGCAGCGGAAGCAAAACACATTCAAATTCAAACCGTACTGTCTCCTGTTTCTGGAAGTGTTTTGGGTGATGCCAATCGCCTTCAGCAGGTAATTTGGAATTTGCTTTCAAATGCCGTTAAGTTCACCTTTGAGGGAGGAAGGGTGGTCGTCAGAGCGGAGCAAGTTGAGATTCAGAATGAGGAATTAGGAGTGCAGAACAAATCCAATTCTCAATTCCCAACTCCCAATTCTCAATTCTCTTCCTACGCTCAAATCACCGTCACTGATACAGGTAAAGGCATTAGTCCTGAGTTTTTACCCAATGTGTTTGATTACTTCCGTCAGGAGGACAGTACAACAACCCGACGATTTGGCGGGCTAGGATTAGGACTGGCGATCGTTCGTCAACTGGTTGAACTGCACGGCGGAACCGTTTGGGCGGAGAGTCTAGGACCTAATTTAGGAGCAACCTTTACCATTCGGCTACCCTTAAACAGTGGCGGGCAGCAGCGTTCTTCTCGAACTAAACCGCTAGAGAAGAAAACAGACTTGACGGGGATTCAAATTTTAGTTGTAGACGATGAAACAGACATGCAAGAATTATCATCGTTTATCTTGACCAACGCCGGTGCCCAGGTCATGACAGCGGATTTTGCCATGCAAGCATTGACCCTTCTCAATCAATCGCTGCCCGATTTGCTGCTGTGTGATATTGGAATGCCAGACATGGATGGTTATTCTCTAATCCAACAAGTCAGAAAATGGTCACCGGAACAGGGTGGAAACATCCCGGCGATCGCGCTAACGGCCTACGCGGGAGAAATTAACCAGCAACACGCTTTAGCTGCTGGCTTTCAAATGCATATATGGTTATTGGATCAAGCCTTCTACACCAACTTCAAGACGAATAACCTTAGGGGCTTCTAACCCAGCAGGTAGAGGTAACGACATGCCGCCATTGGTGGTGACATAGATGCTGGTGCGAACTGACAAGTCAGCGCTTGCGCTACCGCCTTCTCTACGACCAAACGCTAAGGCTGTACTGCCCGTAACTCCTTGTTCTGCACTAGCGATCGTCGTAATTTGACCATTGGGAGCAACTTCACTACACTGTTGTAGACATGGGTTGTGCCATACAAATTTCCCTGCTTATCGAATGCAAAGTCATCGAGATTGACATTTGTGAGAAACAGTTCGGGAGAGCCTGCGGTAAAGTCACTGTGAATGGGAATCCGAATTAGATGCTGCAAAGCCAACTTGATGAGCAATGTCACCAATCGAAATCTCGCCTCTCGATCGCAACAGATGTTTTGCCCGCTCAATACGAGCCTGGATCACGTACTGATGCGGTGATGAACCAGTCTCCTGCCGGAAAAGATAGGCAAAGCGGGATGGACTCAAATTCGCAATCCGGGCTAAATCTGCTAACGATAGGTTTTGCGCTAGATGATCGTGAATATATTCAATTACTTGCTTGAAGCGGGAAGGAGAGAATTGGCTAGTGACCTGAGGCGGTGCAAAGGCAGAGTATTGTCTGAGTAGATGAATCACCAGCAGGTTGACCAACGATTCGGTATACAGTTGCCCTGCCAAGCCACCCGATTGCATTTCCATTAATAGGGATTTGCCAATTGATTCGAGTTGAGGATCATAAATTCCAAACCGATTCATGAGTTCGATACGGCTAATATCAATTTCGGAGGCAGCGGCAATTTGGGCAATGAACTGCGGCTGAAGTTGAAGCTGTAAAACATCGACGGTGTGGTTCCAGCACCAATGGCGGGGTTGATCCGCAGGAGTTAGCGTTGTGCCCCTTTTACGATCGTTGCTGTTTGAGTGTGTCCATCTTGGATACGGGTTAACTCTCCTGGTTTTCCTAAATTCCAGGTGATGAGATGGATTGGCAATGGAGAGAACGCCGCATCATTGGGAGCAAGATGGTATTTGGCGATCGCCACTCCCAATCCGGCAATCTGCGGGTAGAAAAGCTCAGGCGGGCAGAATTCTGTTTCTGATTCGATGATGGGAGTGGTAGATGTAGTCATACCCAGGTTGGGTCTCTTTCAGGAGTAATCCATTCACCGAATTATACTCCAGCGCTACCTGCGATCGTTGCAATAGTGTGCGATCGCTTTCCTACAAAAGTGTTCTCTCGGTTGTGTTCACGCAGTTTGGGTGAGGGGCGATCGATGTGACTGCGTGAAAATGCCGGAGATAAACTTTTCTATCAATTCCGAAATAATCTTACACACATGGCCATCTCGCTAAGAGCAGGTAGTTATACTGAGTCCGTCTGTCTAACCATCTCATTTGAGCCCTATGCAAAATCTTGTCTGCATAAGACCCTAACTTGGAATCTAGATAGAAACTTGTATAGAGCGATCCTAAATGGATTGTGAGAAAGGATTCCAATGGAATCCTTTCTCACAAAGCCTCTCAATCTCACAACTGATCTGGGACTGCTATATATAAATACCCGATATGGAGTCTTAGACAGAAACTTTCAGTCTAAATATGAGGTCAGGTGTTTACCCAATTCACCCAAAGCCATCACATTGTTTTAACTCAAGTCCCCATCGTTTATTTTTCCTCTAGAGGTCACAATGATTGCTCCACAAGGTTCAGATTTATCTTCTCTTCCAGAGACATCTCCGCTTGAACTTCCGGACAAGATCTATCCTGAATACACCTGGGCTTTTCAGAAGGGTTCTCCCAAAACATCTCTAGAAAGTATTGGACAATCGCAAACGGCAAAACAGAGTGTCCTTAATCTGATAGAACTCATCCACTGGGCATCATTCCTCTGGGATTCTGGGTAATGCATTTCATTTTCATTCACGCCGACAGAATCGCTCCCTATGTTGGAAACGACCTGAACCGAGTTTTTCTGCTGATTTTGGGCCTTGCTTGCCAGGTATTTGGAGGAGGAATCAGCGGCAACTTAATGCATGAGTACGAGGGATGGCAGGTGACACCTTTTCGGAACCTGCTCGGTCTCTCAAATTCCTCTGACTCGGCAGAAGTCAGGCAAATTTTGGTGCCAAGCTTCAATAACGCCTGGTTGCGTGCAGTAGCTTATCAAATGCTTTTTACTTTCCAAACGTTGGGACTGGGATGCTTTACAATGGCCGTCTTTGGCATCAACGCGCTAACGCTTGCACTTGTCATTGGCAGTGTAGTGATAGCACTGATAGGTCCGCGTGAGCCGCGTACCAAGTTTACCAGACAGGTCGATAATGAGCCGCGCCCAGTTCTGCCATTGTCTTGGTCTTTACTGATTGTATTTGCTCTAAACGCTGTTCTGAATTTCTACGCCTATCGAGTCCTCTTTGGTGACACGATCGTTGCAGCTTGGCCACCGACCATCTTTCCTTGGCTTCAAGGGCTGATCCCTGCTGCTCTGGTGCCTTGGTTTTCGCTGCTTGCGCCAATGGCAGTAGGGGCAGGTGGAGCCTATGAAGGCTGGTTTGCCGAGTCGTCTTTCAACCAATGGCAACATTTTATTGCTTTTGTAATTTTGATGCTAGGACTGGGCATTACTGGCCTGTTTTATTGGCACATGGTGTTTTAACTACGTAGCATTGGCATGATTGTTCAATTTTACTTTCACTGTTGTGGTGAGAATGTTTTTCATACTCAAAGGCAAATCTGTAATACTTACTCAACTCTACTGGCTTCTAGGATTAGCTCAGGTGATTCACAGTATAGAGGAAACTTACACTGAGCTTTATATTAAACTCAACTCGATGATAGAAGGATTACATCAAGCTTTCTCCTGGTTTCCTTTGGTTGAAATCAGTGCAGATCTGTTTGCAATCCTTAACTATCTTATGATTGCTTTGATTCTAGGGTCGGTTCCTGTGGCTGAACAGAGTAAGCAACTAGGCTCTGTTCTAATGTGGAGTTGGGCAGTGATTGAATTGTTAAACGGAGCTTTCCATACTGGAACTTGGGTGTTTTTGCACAGATATTTTCCTGGTGGAATATCAGGTTCACTATTGTTTATCCTCAGTATCTTTTTATTCAGCAACTCCGAGCAATTTCCAATCAAGTCACAACAGAAGTTCAGTAACCTTTTGTCACGTTTAACGAGTCTTCTAGAAATATGATTTTTAAGAGTTTCTTCTCAGAGTTACTTTTTCTTTTGTTGCTGATTTTAAGCGGATTTGCGATCGCAGCAATCTATACCAGCACCTGGGTAACGGTTTGGACCACCCACCTTCTCTGGATTGGAGTTACTTTAATCAGTCTAGCAATAGTGTTTGTGTTGACGATTCGATTGATATACGCCAACAACTGGTTGGGGGTGCCAATTGTTTTAAAACCCGTTCACAACCAAGGGATACCGGTTGGCCTGATTTTCATTCAAGGTGAAGGGATTCCCAGGAGCGGTACGTTCCCGTTGCCCAAGCAATTCAATCTGCTGCTCCTGACTTAACAATCTGGGTTGGTATTCCAAAGTACATTGGTGACTCTCCTATTCCACGAGAAACCGGATTAGTCATCAATCAGACAATTCGGGCAATGCAGCAAGCAGGAATGCCGCCGACTGATAACTTTTTCTTCGTTGCCCATTCGGTCGGTGGGATTGCTATCCAGAAGTATCTCAAGCGCTTTCCCAACGCTGCTAAAGGGCAGATCCTAATGGGTTCTTTTTTAGGTAAATGGTATCTCTCAGATTTAGACGATCGAGGCCAAACTATCGTTCAATATCCTGTTCCTACTTTGACTATTGGCGGTACTTTAGACGGTCTAGCACGAATTACACGCATTGCCGCCGCATTCTGGTATCAACAGATTAATCCGTCTCAATCTACAGACAAAGCAAATTTTCCTGTGGTAACTATTGAGGGTGCAAGTCATATGCAATTTGCATCCGGTGAAGCCACTTCCTATGTTGCTGACTTTGATCTAAAACCTACTATTGCAGAGTATGCTGTTCACAAACAGGTGGGCAATTTGGTGTACCACTTTATTCAGACAAAACTACCAAAACCAATTTTGAAAGTAGTCTGCAATTTCTGACGGACGCGGCGCAAAAGACTCAACATCAACTAAAGCCGCTGATCGATGCATTTTTGCTAGAAGGCTATAACAATTTCAAACCTGCTTGTTACAATCGTGCCGATGATAATACACGAACTGATCCTAAATGCACGCCCTGTTCACCTTGGGTTCAAAATGACGCTAATCAAATTATGGCAGGAAGCAGTTCCTCTCCAGTGAAATTTGATTTAGAGGCGATCGATAGTTTCCACCGTTCCTATACAGTTGATCCTTTCCATACGCCGCATGTTCATATTCCTCAAATTCGTAATTCTTGCAATGGCATACAACCCTGTCAGCTAACTATTTCCAGCGTCACCCAGGCACTCTATAATTGGCTTGAGGTGTTTGACACAGGGTTTTTTCCGGTTGCAGCTTTCTCATTGCGCACCAAGATGAATTCTCGCCAGAATATTTGGGAACATGCGGGTGTTGTCGATCCGAGCTTCCAGGAAACGGACGGCCCCTCACGTGGAGCCGAAATTAATCAATCTGTTTATCAATGGGCTTTGCAACATGCAGGGGATGTAGCCCGTTCTTACTTCGAGCACCAGGGTGTGCCTATTAGCCTAGGAGAGGATGTTGCTCCGATTGTGGCAGCAGGACCACTCTGGATCTGGAGCTATCCTAAATACCGCTACTTGTCGCTCAATGAGGTCCCTCGCTATCAAGTTCAATCGACGATTATGAAAACTCCAATCAACTATCCCATTGCTTCTGCTAGAGGGTTTCATTATTGTCAGTTGCTCTCCCCTGCTGCTGCGATGGAGTGGATCTACATCGATAGCTTAAGACTCAAGGCATCTCTTTCAGGAAACACGTTTATCTATGGGCCATTTGCTGGAATTGATAAAGTTATCCGGTTTTTCTTGCGAGGAATACTTCGCCAAACCAGAACAAAAGGGCTGTTGAAAAAAGTTTGAACGCCATAAATCCGAAACTAACATCTAATTTGATACCCTGCATTAGTATTGAAGATGGGCTACAAGAGACAGGGGCAATTCCTATCGACTATCGCCTATCCTTCATCTGTCACCTTGCCGCTTTTAATTAGTATTAGAAATCGATCGTCGTGAGACTGTTGGGAAACTGTAATGTTGTCCTTCTATATGAAATCCGGTTGATCACTTATTGCAAAAATGGCTGAGATCCTTGTATAAAGGCAACGCAGCGATAATCAATTAGCCGGATTTTATATTACTAGTTTATAACCCACATTGTTCTTGACGTTTTGCAAATGCATCTGTTGAGAACAGGGGCAAGATAGCAGATGGCGATGATAGCCATACTCCATAGGAAGGCAAGTGCCCTGCTGGAGCAGTCAAGTTGAAATGAATTCTAGAATCATCAACCGCGATCGAACCTGTGCTGCTGTCAAACCAACCCCATCCAATGTGGTTTCTAAACGCTCTTTGTTTATCTATTTTTAGAGCCAAATTGTCTGAGATGCTTTGTAATTTTGATACTGCGCTGTTTCTTCCCTTTCTGTTGAAGATGAATTAACTGTGGGAGATTCTAAAGGGTGAGGCTTAGCATGATAGACAGTCGTTGCCTGATAAATTTGTTTCTGCACGCTGAAGCCAAATCGACCCTTACTGTAGGTGAGCCAGAGTTGATTGAGAGCTTGCAAATCTGCGCAAGACAACCGCTTTGCTTGACTCCATGCAGGGTCTTGAGAATATAGGCTTCTGTTTGCTTGAGTTGCTCGATTGAGCAAAGCGCTCGTTTCGCGATCGGCTTGTTTCCAGTCTCCAGATTTAAGGAGTTGCTCTACTTTGCCGAAATTCAGAAAGGGTTGCCGAAAACCCAGATGGAAAAGCCCATCCCACAACATGGGGAAGGTCAAAATAACGCCAATACTACTCAATGTGATTAAAGAGAATGCCGGAAGGAGCCATCTTCGATATTTAGCAAAGCGGTTCTGCTAGGCTCCACACCAGGGGCAAACTTGCTCACCCTTCTCGACCTCACATTGACACCTTGCACAGACTGGCATATCGGTTTTAGTCTCTCGTTGAATTGTACTGCGATCGCTGATCGCTAACACTGTAATCCAAAAATGCTTGCGGCTGGGGCTGAGAAACGTATGGATTATTGGCTCACGACCTGCCAGACTCCGATCACAGTACAGTTTTGTGGAATTGCATGAGGCGATTGCTTCCGCAGATATTACGGATAAGTTATTGTGGACTGCGATTGATACTGGCAAACGCAGTTACGAATTTGGTTGGGGAATCGTTGAGCACCAAACGTTGGTGGAGTTGGCAAGAGCTAGTTTATGGACGGAAGCCTCAGGAAATTATCAAAATTCTCACCTCAATCATCAGTAAACATTCCCTTGACTGTTGAATGAACGATCAAGGGAATGTCATTACAAATGTAATTCAGCTTTAGACAGGCGTGACTTCAAACTGACTCACAACGGTTGGAGTGCGACTAGCGATCGCACCTGGATTTGCCTTCACCTCGGCTTCCGTATAGTAGGGAATGCCGTAGGTAGTGACCGTCAGTTTTTGAGTCTGAGGATCAATGTCAAATTTCGTCCAACCATAGGTGTGGGTAGACAGATAATCACCCTGAAGCAGCTTAGCGTTGATTAGCCCGTTTGCTTGGGGCAGATTGTTGTTTAGACCGAGAGGATCGTAGCCTAACGGGGCTAAACCAGCATCCACAATTTGCTTAATAAAGGCGTCCTTTCCAGCAGTGGGCAAGGAATTGTAGAGTGCTTTCTGTTCAGGCGTTAACAGTCCCGCTTGGTCAGCCAGTTCGATGACTGTGGGACCAAACGGTGCATCGAAGGCAACAGACCCGGTGGTGATCTCAAAAGCGCTGGTCGGAATTTGAGGACTTCCTGGTGCAAGCTGGTAGGTGAGATTGTTAACCAGCGTGCCGTGAATGTCTGCAGAAACAAACACGACGTTTTTGATGTTGTTATCGTTGATAAACTTAAGTAAATCAGTTCGTTCAGCGGCATACCCTTCGTAGCGATCGCTCGCACCCAGCACACCTAGATTTTCGATCGGCTCTGGAACATTGATGAACTTCCAGGTAATTCCATTTTGCTCAGCTTGCAGTAAGTCCTGTTTCAAATCGTTGAGTTGAGCCTGTCCAAGCAGCGTCCGAATAGGGTTGAAGGACTGGGCTAGAAAAGCTGCAACCTGTTGAGGATTGGATGGATCCGTCACCCGGGCAATTCCTGATCGCGGAAGGAGCGCTGGTCCAGCGTGAACACGGCAGCATCGCTACCATAGGTGTTGTAACGGTAGAGTTTACGCTCACCTGCCGTACGAGAATCGCCCGTTTCGCCATAGAACTCATCCCGGATAGGGTTGTATTCCTGGAAGGCTTGTAGCCCATTCTCAAACAACGTGCTGTCATTCAATAGGCTGTTGGCATTATCGTCTGGAAACGCTGCTAGGAAGCGATTTGTCCCATTGGGGCCACCTCGATCGCTGCTAATGGGTGCGCCTCCTGCAAAGTCATTGGCCACTTCGTGATCGTCGATCGTTGCCAGAATGGACGTCGATGCCCGGAGATTTCCAAAAGCATTTAATCCAGCACGACCGCTGTAAACTTCGTTATGCTTATCCCGATACTGCTGCAACGTGGTTGCTTGTTCTGCGGAAACTGCTGGTGAGGGATAGTCTGCATAAATCGTGTCGCCAAATTCTAGAAAGAATTCTAGATTGCTGTTGGCGGCATTGGAGATAGAGGGATAGGGACTTAATTCACCTCGCCAATCGCCAGAAATCCCAAAGGTCAGACCAGAATGGGTTCCCAATGGAGCCGAGGTGTGCAGTTTGCCAGTGGCGCTTTCCCCAACGGCGTTGATTGCCCGGTAGTAGTAATCCGTTCCAGATTGCAAGCCATCAATCTGCACCTTGACAGGTTGAGAGATATTAGTTGCGGTGGTTGTTACAGTTTGGGCATTACTGAACGTTGGATCGGTCGAGTACTCGAAGGTCACTTGACCGGGGATGGTGCTGTGCGTCCAGAGAACACTCGAAGTCTGGGTGGTATCGCCTGCTGCTAAGCCATTAGGCAGCGTGAACGTACCAGTCGTGTGCAAATCGAGCGGTTTGTTCAATTTAATCTTGATGAACTCGTTGTTATCTGCCTGTCCTGGAGTACGAGCGGAACTGAAGGGATAGTTATTGTCATCCACAATCAGCAACGTCTGTGGGTCGATCGGCAGTACATCCTCGATCGTGTTGAACGGGAAGGTAAATACACCATTTTGAGTTCCATTGCCGCCTAATCCGTTTGGATCAGAAATATTCAACTCATCTGCCAGCAACTCTTTATCGACGTATCCGGCGCTGTCAATTTTGTTGATGTCGATCTTGTAGACCTTTTTGGAGCGGGCGGGGTTGGTGAACGCTGGATTGTTGGCATTTCCCTGTCCGTTGTCCCGCTCCAGCACCAGAAACTCGTGGTCATTAATGGCGGTCATGTCGCCGATCGCTCGATTTGGGAAGGCACCATCCAGTTGGTAAGAATAAACCTTACCTGTATACTTCTCGGTTTTCAGATCAAACTCATAAATCAGCAGTCGTCGCTGGTCTAAATCAGTGGTTAGTGGACCTTCCAGCAGTGAGTAAAGCTTGGTGCCATCTGCACTCAACGCTGTCCCCTCAAACCCTTTTGAGCGGGGCAGGTTTGCAGCTTTAACCTTCTCCGCTTCAGAAAGGTTGGCGAGTGCTGGGTTGTCGGGTGATTGCACATAAGGTTGGGTTTCAAAGTCTTTGGCGGCTTTTCCAGTTCCGGCAAAGTCGGTAAAGAAACCGTCTACACCCAACTCAATAAACTGGCGAATCTCTTTCTCAGGATCCCCTTGTAGTCGGATGCCAAATATTGATTCTCGTTACGGAAGGTATAGGGATGCACCAGCAATCCTGCCCTATGAGCATCTGAGATCAGAGTGGTTGGCGCAGTCAGCGTTTTGTCGGCATCGTCTACAGAACCGTCACCATTCACATCATCCGCCAAACCATCCCCATTCGCATCGACCCCTTTGACAGACAGGATCATCCGCTTCCAGGGACCGATGCCATCTGCATAGGTAGCAACTTCCTGCAAGCCTTGGGACGATCGAATATCAGCATAGGTGCGTGTATCACCGCTGACCACAAAATCGTAGGGTTTGATTTCAGCCAAACTGCCGTCGAGGTTAGTATCTGCGGCATCGAGCAATTGAATCAGGGGAATGTGGACACCAGCATTGGGCATGATGGTGTTATGCAATTCCTTCAGGTTGCCGACTTCAAACGACTGAATGTAGATGCGATTGGGATCTGTGAAGTTATTTTTACGAGATCATCGATCAATAACTGACTGGTGTTGTAGCCTTTTTCCGCAAAATAGGTGGGGTGCTTCGTTTCAGGATAGATGCCAATCTTTTTGCCAGTCGTTGCTTCGACATTCTTCACCAAAGCAATGATTTCATCCAGCGTTGGAATTTCAAACTGGCCATCGAATGAATGATCGCGGAACGCCAGACGTTCCTTAGCTCGGAGAGTTTTAATCTCAGCCAAGGTGAAATCTTCCGCAAACCAACCCGTTACTGGTACACCATCCAGCATTTTCGTTGTCTTGCGATCGGCGAACTCAGGGTGGTCAGCAACATCAGTCGTTCCGGTAATATCTGGCTCATGGCGGGCAATCAACACGCCATCTTTCGTAACTACCAGGTCTGGTTCGATGAAGTCAGCTCCAATTTCGATCGCGCGCTGGTAACCTGCCAGAGTATGCTCCGGACGTTCACCCGCATTGCCACGATGACCAATAACGAGCGGATCTTGACCATTCAACGTATTTAATGGCAGAAGATTGGGAGTCGGGATGGGCGCTTCTAGCAATGTGCCATCCGCTCCAAAGTGCAGCAAGAACGGACCAAATTCATCACCAACCCAGTAAGTGCCATCGGCAACACGACGGAAAGACTCCGTGTCAAAATCGGCTCCGGTCAACAAACGACCTTGCTTAATTGATGGATCAACGGGAATGCCACCATCTTGAACTTTGTCGCTACCGGGGTAGGTGTCGAGATCAGCAACGATCGTCTGAAATCCCCTCAGTTTGCCATTCTTATCATTTAGCTGGACAAAGCTCTTGTCGTTGAAGCTATCTAACCGTTGTCCGGTCTGCACATCCAATGGGGATACCTTGCCAGTCGTAAAGTCGGGTTCTACCGCATAGAAGCGCAGCAGGGAATCGGGAGAGTTAGCTTTTGTGCCATAGCCATTATCTACCATTACCAGGTAGGTGCCGACTTTGGGACCAGGGAGAATAGCGGAGAACCCTTGGACGGGTTGACCATTGGGACCAGGAAATGGAACGGGTAACCCATTGGAGTTAACTGGACTGGTGGTGCCGTCATTGTTGAGGGCGAGAAACTGTCCAGAGGTGGGACCAGCAGCAAAGGTGCTAGCAGGGAGAACGGCGCGTCCTACTAGTTCCGTGACTCCATCTTGAATCACGTTCTGGTTGATGTCTAAACGTTCAAAGCTGGTGTCATCAACGGTACTGGACTTGGTTCCCTGAAGAATTGCTAGGGTTTCGCCTGTTTGGGGATTACGGACGATCGTATCGTTGGCGTTAGTTCCAGTTCCCTGGGTAATAGTCAACTGCTCGTATCTCAAACCATCTGTCAACCCAATGAAATCTTTTTCAGCATCAAATGCGGTTCCAAAGTTGCTGATAGTAGCAGTGCTGCCAGGGGAAACAATAAAAATTCTTGAACCACCCTTGCCATCTTCCTGCGTACCAGAATTTAAGCCGATCGTCCCATCAGCAACGTACATCGGGGCATTGTGACCAGTCGAACTCTTGGTCAATGAGAGATGCGAGTCAACCGGTGCTTGCAAAGGAGAAGTGGTAAATAGGGGTTGACTAATTAAGCTCGTGTTAAGAGCGCTGGCCGTGTTCGGTGAATTACTGAGCATGATTTCTAGAAAACCGTGATAGATGAACTCAACTGACTGCTCACCATCTGATGAGCGCCTGAATCAAGTAATGAAAGAATTACCGCAAGAAAACCAGGCCAGTTCCTAACAGAATTGGCCTACATCAAAACCAGAATTGCTCTGAAGAAGTAGCAATTGAATTAGATTTCATCCGGTAAAAGTGGTGCGATCGCATCAACAAAATAGCGGAATCGCAAATGAAGAATTACTGGCAGGTGATGAACGAGAGATGTCGAAATTGGACGTAGACAGCCGCCTTGCTTACAAAAAAGTCATCTAAGCAGAAAATCTCGGACTCCGAAGAGTGACGTGATAGTGCGGAATTTTGCAGCCTCAAATGAAAGTTACTGCCTGCGGGTTAAGAGGAGTCTATGAAACTGATATGTTGCCTTTAAGTCTGCCTTACGCAATTCTTATGTATTGCTGGAAAGGAAAAAGATACTAGCGCATTTCAGTTCTATTGTTGATTCTTTTGAGCTAAACAATCCACGACAGTTGCATTGCCCTAATCAAGGAGTTAATCTTCTTCAAATTCATGCGTAAGATGCCTTCAGTCGCTTTACGTCAATTTGAGATTAACAAGGGTAATTACTTTAGCTCTTTAGAGAAGGTGGACCGGGGACGGAACAGACATTTTGATAAAGCAAGAATAAGTTCTTCGTGGTTTGCTCCCAAGAAAACGTTTCTAGCCCGTTGCCGCCCAGCACGTCCCATCGATCGCCTCGATTCCTGATCCTTTAACAAAAGAGAATGGCGCTTGCTAAAGCCATAACGTCATTCGGCTCTACTAACAGTCCTGTCTCACCATCTTCAACCACCTCAGGCATACCGCCAGTTCGAGTAGCAATGACAGGAAGCTCTGTAGCCATTGCCTCTAGGAGACACATACCAAAAGATTCAACAAACGAAGGATTTACTAATAAATCTGCATCAAGATAGTACTGAACTAAAGCCGATTGCTCAACAAATCGTTCTGTAAAAATACTCGTTCCTTGATTTCCTCAGACAGCCGATTTTTCAATTGGGAGAAATAACGAGTACCTGAATAAAACTGGCGTAACGCTCGAACTCTACGGTCGTTACTCAGATTAATAAAAAGACCTGGAGGAGCAACAGATTCTGGCCCAATAATATCAAGTTGAACGTCTGGAGAACGCTTGACAACTTCTTTAAGGGCATCCAGTAGAACGTGTAGCCCTTTTTCTGGAGAGACGCGCCCTACGAACAGCAGTTTTTGATAGGGTCTAGTCTTTGATCGACCATCTATCGGTTTAGAGAAGCGAACGGTGTCTACTCCATTGAAAATAGTTTTACAATAATTTGCCAACCAGGAAAGCGATCGCGGACCTTTTGAGTCAAATATTCGCTACAGCCAACTACCAGATCAACCTGAGCAAGACGCTTATTGAGCATCGTTATATCAAGCTGGTTCAGCCATTCATCATGGGTATGTAAAACGATTTTGATACTAGGATTAAACGCTCGAATGATGGGTACAAATTGAGAAAAAAATGGATATGGACAATATCACAATGTTGTTTTCTCAAATCTAGCGCTATTTGTACCGCATAGGGAAACGCATAAACGCTAGCTGATGCAAGGGGACGTCTTGCTGGAAATAACTGAGAGAAAGGCCTAAGCAGTTTGCCAATAGCACGATCCAATAATGAAGGGATACACCGATATTCAACTCTCTCAAAAGTCTCTACTCGTCTTGAAAACCGTTTACGACCGATGTAAACAACAACATCGCAATGTTCAGTTAATCTGCGGGCAACTTCATACGTCCACAAAGCCATTGAGTCTATAGATTTGGGTTCCCCAATGGAGTCAACCCACGGCTGATTAATAAAAGCTACTCTCATGGAATGGCGAAGGGAGTGAGTTAGACAAATTCAACAGAATCTCTCTGAAAGTCCTATACTCCTTATAGACTCTAGTTGAAGCCTAACTGGTCTAGATTAAAGGAACATTATCGACTTAATATTCTTAAGTTAAGAAGATGCAAATTACCTGGAATGACGGAGCTAGATTCCGATGACTTCATTTTCAATATCTATCTCTATTTCCACCCCAACAGAGATAACAAGGCCATGCGAACAATCGGACTTCAATTGCTTCCTGCTCTGTAGCGATTGAATTTTGTTGCTCGACCCCAAAGCCTATCAATTGTTTAACCATCTGATAATCCTAGTCCATGAGTCTTAAAGCTGATTCGTCTATCAAGCTGTAAGAATCCCAACCGAATTAGAAATTTTTATCAAGAGGTAAATTGTCTTCATTCTTAGGTTTGAGGTAAGTTATTGCCAATCTCAAGGGCTACGATCGGGCAAGTTAGCGTTATGCCATTCTCACAGGGGATAAGGCACTGTCAACTTAGGCGGGTATGTTCAGATTTAAGCACGATAATCCTTGAACATTCAGCGTTGCTCAATGTTACGCAGCAATTTTCAAGCAAGCGATCTCTCGCCACTCCTCAAAGCGTTGGCGTAGCTGTTCTCGGTATCGTTTTGCACTCAGTTCATGCTGCTTTGGGTGGAAGTGTTCTCGGATTAGTCCAAATGTGCGTGACGAGGACACCAGGGACAACCCCTTGTTTCTTCAGGAGTTTGCGGAAGAATCGCTCTGCTGCTTTCGTGTTTCGATGCCGTTGTAGCATGACATCCAGCACATTTCCTTCTGAATCCACTGCTCGCCATAAGTAGTATTGCTGCCCTTTGATGGTGACGACCACCTCATCGAGATGCCATTTGCCGGTGATGTAAGGTCGTTTATGACCCAGCTGATTCGCGTATTGCTGCCCAAACTTCTGACACCATTCTCGAATCGATTCGTACGTCACCTCGACCCCTCGGTACAACATCATTTTCTCGATGTCCCGGTCGCTCAAAGGGAACGTGTAATAAAGCCACACACACTAACTGATGATTTCGCCGGGAAAACGATGACGAGAATACATGGGCAAGCAGATGCGATCAACGTTGAATCAGTACGATTATTCTACAGACCAGTTAACCTGACAATACCGTTAGACAACCACATTGCAGCCATTTGGAATTTTGTGCATCACTACAATGAGACACGACGACGCAAGCTAGCTCTTGTTTGATTTGCCTTTCCTTCAGGGCACTACCTGAGACTCTTTAGGCCAAGTAGTAATTTCATATTTACAAAGTTTTGTGAATCGATCGCGGGTTTCTCAATTGAAGTGACAACACTCTACAAATTCTGGCGTTTACCAATTGAACCGAGAGAAACCTTGAATGCTAGCAGGAAATCATCAACAGTCACATTTGGGACAGGGAATTGCCTTTCCACTGCGAGTAACTGTGCAGGGAAGTTTGCAATTGAGCGCAACCACTCGCAACATTGAAGAATCCATTCAAATTATTCTGCAAACTCAATTGGGAGAACGCGTTTATCGTCCTGATTTTGGCTCACGGCTATCAGAATTGACGTTTGCGCCAATGAATACACAAACTCTACTCATGTTGCGGCTGCATGTTCAGGAAGCTCTAACGAAATGGGAACCCCGAATTGTGGTTGATGATGTCCGCACCGATCCAGATCCAGTACGGGGACGGGTGGACTTGACGATCTCCTACCACCCCAGAGACAGCCATGAAACCCGTAGTTTGGTCTATCCGTTCTATTTGTTGCCGAATAGTTAGCAATCCGCGCGCTGGTGGGCCTTTTGAAAGTCATGGTCATCCAAATGATGCCAATCAACGGTTTCTAGATTGTCTTTCATTACTAGGAGACAAGTAGATACAACGTACATTTAATAGTGCATCTGATCGTCCCCACAAGGAAGCTGAAAATATGCGGAAAGATTCTTGCTAATCAGCTTAAACGGCGTATTATGCGGAAATAATCGGCATAAGTACTAAATTTTGGGCGTTATGTCGAATTATTCTGCCTATCTACCTGTTGTGAGATCTTAGACAGAAAATTTCAGTCTAATAATAGTTAGACCGCAATAGAATTTATCGTGAGAGTTACTATGGTTAAATCTGACAGTGACTTTGCTGGCTCGATTCCAAAACTATATGACGAGTATCTAGTACCGCTGATTTTTGAGGCTTACGCTACAGACCTAGTGAATCGGCTACGTTCACGATCGCTTTCTCGCGTCCTTGAAATTGCTGCCGGAACTGGCGTAGTAACTCGTGCATTAGCATCTGAACTGAGCGAAAGTGTCTCTATTGTCGCGACCGATCTCAATCAAGCCATGCTCGACCAAGCCATCGCGGTAGGAACAAAGCGCTCGGTCGAGTGGCATCAGGCAGACGCGATGAACCTGCCATTTCCAGATGAAGAATTTGATGCGGTTGTATGCCAGTTTGGAGTCATGTTCTTTCCTGATAAGCCCAAAGCCTTTTCGGAAGCGCGTCGTGTGCTCAAACCAGGCAGCATTTTCATCTTCAGTGTGTGGGACCGAATTTCAGAAAACGAATTCGCGGATACTGTGACAAGTGCGCTCGAATCCACTTTCCCTGAAGATCCGCCGCGCTTTCTAGCACGTACGCCCCACGGTTACTATGACCGAACGATTATCAAGCAAGACCTTGCAAGCGCTAAGTTCAGCAGAGCAGCGCAAATAGTGACGGTCGCAGCGCGTAGTCGAGCGCATTCTCCTCGTGTACCTGCGATTGCCTACTGTCAAGGGACACTGCTCCGAAACGAGATCGAAGCGCGTGATGCTTCGCGACTTGGTGAAGCAACCGATGTTGCAGCAACCGCGATCGCTGAGCGGTTTGGGTCGCAATTTGTTGAGGGCAAAATCCAGGCGTATGTTGTTAGCATTGAAAACTGATGGTGCAACTTTGCGGTCTAACAATTCAAATGCAGCGGACAGTTGAGAGTGCTGGTGCTGAGTTCAAGCTGATCTGCTACCGCTGATTTGAGCCGTTATGCGTTAATCGCCTCACATTTATATGGGTGAAAGATGCAAGTCAGAGCGATCGTTGATGAACTGATCGTAAAATTGACATTTAAGTTGATATGCATTCTCTTGAAGGTTAAGGCAGTAAACTAGAGCGTCTTCAGACGAAATGAGTCTCTTTAGATGAATCGCCAGTTCTTGAGAATGGGTCAATCCGCCTAGAATGCTTTCTTGTCCAACATCTGAATTTCTGCTGTCATGGATCATATGAAAATAGTAGAACTCCGATCTAATTTTGTGTGGTGATTGTCCGTTGGATAGGCGTTCAGAAATTCGCTGCCAGAGACAGGAATACTCAACTGAGACCAGCACCTCTGCCCAAAAACGAAGAAATGCAACTAACCCTACCTGACAATGCTTTTCTCCCAGACAACTGACCAGTCGCTGATAGCTCTCATTTCTAACCCTTTGAGTGGTAGGTGTTTCTGATGTTACTAATATCATTTCAGAAGTCGCACCTAGATTGAGCAAATCTTGGAAAAGTAGCTCTCGATGAGAAGGTAAGGGAATCCCTTTTGTATTGCGTGGGAATTCCTCATTCAAAATCCCTCTAACGGTTCGTTTGATCTGCTTATCAGTTAGAGCATCAATCACAAATTCGTAGAAGTTGACGATAGAAAGTGATAGAAAGCGTCGCTGGATGAGGATTGTAAGCAAATCTTGCCAGGCGATCGCATCAATCTGGTTAAACAATGGATGAGATCTAAACTTCGTAATCAAGGAAATCTCATAATCGTTGAGGGTTTCAATCATAGTTTTTGATCCGCAAATAAGATTTTCAGATCATTTCTCCAATTTTGATTTGGATCTGGATGAAAGCGACGAGCGACTTGCCACATTAACTCAAAGTCCTTTTGTAAGGTCTGTGTGATAAATTGATTGGCAGGGTTTAGCGTTAACTCTAACTGGAATGTATTAATAGCAAGCGATCCATGTAGAAAAGGTGCTGCCAACATATAATGACCAGCTCGATAAATTGCGAGAGAAGGAAGCGTATCATATAGCTTAATCTCGATAAACTTAGAAGTGTCTGAGACTCTGATGATTTTTTCTAACGTTTCCAGATTGGCAATTACACAGTCTTGAATATTAATCTCATCCCCGATGCTGCTATTGGCATACCTCCTCAAAACCTCTTCTCGCAGCTTTGCTGCTTCGGAATAAGGCCAAGCTAGTAATATTCTGACCTGAATGCCGTTTTGGAGGCATCGAATGAGATGTTCAACATAGTCATTCAAATTGGGCGCAAAGGTTTGAAGGATATCTACTTGCTTATGTTCTGAATTGTCCGAATTGATTAAATTATCAATGGCTTTTCCAAAACCATCTCTAGGGAAATTTGGATAAATGTAATTTAAAACCGATCTCTGAAAAGAATATATCGTTATTCTGGTATTGAAGATACTGTTCATTTAAACGTTTATAAAGTTGTGGAAGTTTATGTCCTTTGCCCACAATTTGAAATTTTTATAGATATTCTTCAACCTTTGGGTGAAAGCTTCTTCTTCAATTGTCGAGTACGACTTAATATACGCTTCTAACAGTTCACTTTTAGTTGGACATTGAGCTTCTTGAAGACACATCACGACTTCAGCTTCAAGAGAGGTCAATCCGTATTCTGGACGATTGGAAAGTGTTTCTAAAAAGAATCCCAGCTCATAATCAGTTACTACTTGGCAACGGACAAAACGACAACAGCATTCTGTAGCCCCCTTACACCTGATTACACTTCACTACAGTTCCCCAATATTGACGCATCTATGGATGCAGTCAATGATGATCATACCGTTTAAAACCTTCAGTGCCTACACGAGCACGCCCCCACTGGAGCACTCCTCTAGAAATGCTGTAACACTCGCTAGTGAAGAAGGATAACCATGATGACAACTGATACCGTTCTCACCAATCGTTATCAAATCGAAGAATTATTGAGTCAAAAGCTGGACGACGAACTTTTTTGGCGAAAGATCTCCAATCTCAAGTGCCAGTTATCATTAAACTGCTGCGATTTGGAGATGGCTTTGAATGGGACGATCTAAAATTATTCGAGCGCGAAGCTGCCACGCTTAAAAATCTCGATCATCCTGAAATCCTAAATATCTCGACTACTTTGAGGTTAATGAAGTCGATACTCCTGGTTTTGCTTTGGTGCAATCTTATATCGAGGCACCTTCACTCGCAACTCTCATTACTAGAGGGCACAAATTCTCCGAGGCTGAAATTATCGAACTAGCCGATCGGTTATTAGATCTACTGACCTATCTCCACCAGCAACACCCTCCTATAATTCATCGAGATATTAAGCCTAGTAATATTCTGCTTAGAAATCGCTCTGGCAATAGTATTGGTGATGTCTATCTGGTTGATTTTGGTTCAGTGCAAACGGTTGCAAAAAAGAAGAAGGAACCATTACAATCGTTGGTAGTTATGGCTATATTCCGCTCGAACAATTTGGCGGACAAACGACAACCGCCTCGGATTTATACAGTCTGGGAATGACACTAATTTATCTACTTACGGGCACGCATCCTGCAGAGTTACCCCAAGTTGATGGACGGGTGAAATTTGATGCCGAGATTAGCAAGCGGTTCGAGCGATGGTTAGAAAAAATGACCCATCCCCATCTTGACAAACGATTCGATAGTGCCAAAGCGGCGCAACTTGCGCTGAAATCTGAAGATGGCAGCTATGGGAATTTCAATCAATTAAAACCCGCCCATACTCAAATTCGCCTATACCGCGATCAAAAACGATTACAAATTACTTGGCATCAAGCAAATAGAAATTTCTCTTTCCCGGTGTTTTTTGGATTGTTATTTTGTTTCTTAATTATTATTATTTACGTCCCATCACTTTGGTTTATATATGTTTTCTTACTTCTGACAGGATTATCACTTCTGACAGGATCAACCGTTTTTCTCGAAAAAACAAACTATCATCTAATTATTGATGATCGCCGCGTTTACAACTTGAAAGATCACAAACAGGGGCACAATATCAAATTATCAGAACATCTGCGATCGCAAATTGAAATCTTGGCGTATAATCCTGGCTATACATTTGATAAATGTTTAGATACAAATGGAAGGCTGATCAAAGGCAGTACCATTACCATCCCACCAAAGCTATATCTGTACTGTGGCAGTTTTGAATATTCACTTCCTATCCACTTTTCTCAATCAGAATTATGGTGGTTGGGTCAGGAATTAAGTGACTTTCTCAATCTCGAACTTCAAGTCATTTATCCCACTCCTAAAGTGCCCCCTGCGCCCTCTTGTGGAGGTGGTTGCTGATGAATGAAACAGAAGCCGAACTCTACGCTAAACTTTGTAAATTTAAGCTAGACGATCCCACTTCTCCCTATCCTATGTCGGCTAAATTAGCATGGGAATATCATTGGAGTGAAATTTATACCTTACGAGCGATATGCGAATATAAAAAGTACATTTTTTTAGCCGCGATCGCCGAAGATATGGTATCGCCATCGAGTGCGATCGATTGCGTCTGGCACTATCATTTACTCTATACCCATTCCTATTGGGAAGAGTTGTGTGGCAAGATTTTGAAAAATCGCTCCATCATTACCCTGGCGATAGCGGAACCAGTCAGCGATATAATTACACGATCGAACTCTATCAAAGTTATTTTGGATCACTGCCAGCCGATATTTGGGACTTTCCTCCATTCCATAGCAACCATCTCGATCGGCACCAACGTTATTGGCAAATTCCCAATCCGATTTATTGGGTGAAAAATATTTATCCTTATTTCTCTTTCATCATTCAAGCGAAAGAAGAGAGGAGACGAAACAGTGGATTGCAACGCATAACAATCCCGTTGCACACCGACCGGATCAAGATTGTCGGTAAGATTGAAAGGTTACTAGCGGCGGGTGAAGCGGAACGTTAGCTGGCTCCGCTCACAGACTTTGCACTCGTCCTTCAAGGTTATCTGTCATGGTGAAAGCACCCAGAGGATCGTCTGTTGAGGCAGTGGTTTGAGTGTTATTTGTCGTGGCAAAAGCGCTCAGAAGGTGGTTGGTGAGGGCAGTAGTGAGAGGTGATCGGTGGTTGCGAAAACATCCAGGCGGTGATCGGTGAGACGGTGTTGGGGGCGATCTGTGGCGGCATCCAGCTAACACGTCATGGCAGCGGACAGACGAACGCCGCTAGTGCTGAGTTTAAGGTTACTTACCGCCGCTGCATTGTGTCGTTAACAAGCCACGCACTGGTGCTCCTTCAGAGTGAAAGTAACCGTTATCCAAATGATGGTAATTAACAGTTTGAGCATTATCCATTGCCTATCTCGCAAGGTTTCGTTTTAAAACGAAACAATTTGTAATATATTTCGTCGTCACGATCGCGAGCGAATTGGCACTGGGGTTTCAACTAAATTCAGCATTCTGGCGAACCCTAAATTTCTGCTGCTAAGGTGTGATTCACGCAGCAACTCTGGGCACTTTAAGGGGTGATCGCTACAGCTCGATCAAATGAGTTGCCTGTTCAGTGTTGAATTTCCCCTTACAACCCGGAGCAATGGAATTCAATTTTTTTGCCCAAGTTGCCCAAGTCTGATCTGGACGATCGTACCTTCAAGGATCTGGTAGACGAATGCATTCTCCGCATTCCCCGCTACTGCCCAGAGTGGACGAACTATAACCCCGGTGATCCTGGCATCACCCTGGTCGAACTGTTTGCCTGGTTAACAGATCAGATGCTGCTGCGGTTTAACCAGGTACCCCGACGCAGCTATGTGGTGTTTCTGGAAATGCTGGGTGTGCGCTTGCAGGCGGCGGCTCCCGCGCAAACGGAACTCACGTTTTATTTGAGTGCGGCGCTACCCCAGACCTACCAGATTCCGTCGGGAACTGAAGTGGCGACCATTCGCACCGAAACGGAAGAGGCGATCGTGTTCAGTACCGATCAAACATTGACGATCGGCAAACCCCGGATCACGCAATTTCTCACCGCAGAAACAGCGGAATCGGCTCCCCACTTTCTGCGCGATCGGCTCACGAATTTGTGGACTCAACAATCGGATGGAAGTTGGGACGGACGGGAGCAACAGATTTTTGAAGAACGTCCGCAACCTGGGAACTGTTTTTACCTCGTGTTAGATCCAGATTCGCCCATTACAGGGAATGTTTTAGCGCTCAAACTGCGGGGCGAAGCGGCCACCTCAACGGGCATCAACCCCGATCACCCACCTCGCCGCTGGGAAGCCTGGAATGGGGAACGCTGGCAACCCATTTTGCTGCAAGAGTCGGATGACAGTACGCGGGGATTTAGCTTTAAGGACATTGGCGAACCCGCGTTGAACCCTGTTCAGGAAGCGGATGTCGTATTGCACTTGCCACTCCAGTTTCCCGCCAGCTATTTTGCCAGCTATCAGGGGCGGTGGTTGCGCTGTGTTTACACGCCACCGGAAGGCATGCAGTCTGGTTACAATCGATCGCCCCAACTGGTTGGGTTTTCCATTCGCGCCATTGGGGGAACGGTCAATGCCAGTCAATGTGCGTTGATTCAGGATGAACTGTTGGGCCAGAGCGAAGGCACTCCAGGACAAACGTTTCAGCTTCAGAGTCAATCGATTTTGCCCCGGCGGGAAGGGGAGCATTTGCTGGTGATGCCGCCGAATGGGTTGCCCGAAGTCTGGCAGGAAGTGAATGATTTTGCCGATTCGGGTCCGCAGGATCATCACTACACGCTGGATTCACTTACGGGCGAACTCCAGTTTGGGCCGTTAATCCGCGAACCCGCTCAACTGCGGGAACAGGTACAGTTTCGGGCCAGAACCCAAATCAATGGGGAGAGCGCTTTACAAGTCGGTAGTCAAGCGATCGCGGTGCAGTTAATGGAGCGGCAGTACGGTGCCATTCCGCCGCGAGGCTCCCAGCTCCGCATGGTTGCTTATCGCACCGGGGGCGGGCAGAAAGGCAATGTGCAGCGGGGCACCCTGCGCACCCCCAAAACCGCTGTTCCCTATGTTGCCCACGTCACCAATCACATCCCGGCCTACAATGGAGCCGATGCGGAATCCCTGGAAGATGCGGTGATTCGAGTGCCCCGGATGCTGCGTACCCGCGATCGCGCCGTTACCCCCGAAGACTTTGAAACCCTGGCACTGCAAGCAGGAGAAGGTGCCGTTGCCCGTACTTGCTGTCCGCCTCGTACAGAGGACATGACTCCCGGTGCCGTCGATCTGCTAATTGTGCCTCAGGCGAATGTAGAGGGCATTCAACGGGCAGAGGGCATCCATCCCGATCGCCTTGCCCTCACCCAACCCTTAAGAGAGCAAGTGTTGACCTACCTGGACGATCGCCGTCTGTTAGGAACCCAGGTGCGATTGAAGGAACCAACCTATGTAGGTGTTGCGGTTCAGGCAGAGGTCGGGCCGATCCCGAATACAATCATCCTCAGGCCCAACAGGTGATTCTTCGCAGCTTGCAGGTTGCTCTCTACCGCTTTCTCAATCCCCTCACCGGAGGAGTTGATCGCAACGGTTGGAACTTCGGCTGCCCGTCTACCCCTCCGACATAGTGAACCTGTTTCAGCAAACCGTTGGAGTCCGCTTCTTGGGAGCCATCCTGCTATTTGAACTGCATCGCCAGGGAGACACCTGGACCCGATCGCTCTCTTCCACTGGCATCGTCGATCCCGGTCCCCTCAGCCATCTGCTCCTGGGCAGACAATCGGTTGCGATCAAGTCACGCGATTAGTTTGATCGGCTGAACAAGGATAAAGGGTATAGCTGAAAAAGGATAAAGGATAAAGGATGAAGGATAAAAATTACGAGAGTTAGAAGTTTTAAGTTTTGAGTTTTGAATTGGGCAATTGGTAATTGGTAATTGTTAGCCAGCCGTCAACTTTCTTCCCCTCATCTCCTCCCTTTTATCCTTTATCCTTCATCCTTTATCCTTCATCCCCCATCCCTCCTCCCTCCTCCCTTTCTGCCCCTCATCCTCCATCCCTCATCCCTCATCCCCTCTTTCCATGACTCAATCCCGCTCTAGTCAAGCTGTTAGTTTATTGCTCACGCCGATGCAGATTCCGGAGGCGTTGCCTGCCGAACCGAGATTACAAGCGGGTTTGTGGGTGGGTGCGGGGGCGATCTCGGCCACGCCAAGCATGAGTCTGCTGCTGCGTCCGGGTGAGCCGAGTGAAATGGTGGTGCAGATCCGCAATCTGGGTCTTCACAATTTACGGCTCACGATGCAAGTGGAAGGAAGCTTCCCTCAGGAATGGTGTCAGGTGGGGATGGAGGGAACCGAAGTCCAGGTCGGGCGGCAAATGGAGGCAGTGCTACGGTTTTATCTGCCAACGGATTTCTTTGAACAGCAACACGCTCTCCGACTGGGCGAAACGCTGAAGCTAAATTACCAGGCGCATCTAACGGTGCATTCCCTGGAACCAAAGTCGGGTTGGCGGCAAACGGAAACCGCTTCGTTCAATCTCTACGTCCGTCCCCATAGTCTGTATCCCAAATTCCTGCCCGCTATCTACAGCGAAGTTGATTTTGTCGGACGGTTTCTCAAAATCTTTGAACAGGGATTTGAGCCAGCGGTGCAAACGTTGGATAGCCTGTGGGCACACCTCGATCCCCTCACATCCCCTAGTGCGTTTCTGCCTTTTTAGCGCATTGGGTGGGGTGGTCGATGCTGCCCCAGGTTAGCCTGGAACGGCAGCGGCACCTGATTCGAAGCGCGATCGCCATTTACCGTTGGCGGGGAACACGGAAGGGACTTCGATTTTATTTGCATCTAGTAACGGGGTTGCCATTAGATGAACATTTGCCCGACGCTGAAAAGCACATCGAAATTTCCGAATCCTTCAGTCGTGGTTGTGTGTTAGGGACGGCAAATCTGGGAGAAGACGCGATTTTGGGCGGTGGGCGACCGTTTCATTTCACAGTGTATTTGCGCCCTGATTATGTCGATCAAATCGATGAAGCGCTGGTGCGTCAAGTAATTGAGCAAGAGAAGCCTGCGTTTTGTACCTATGACCTGTTTGTGAAAGCTCCGGAGTACCAATTATGCTGCTACACCTCCCAACCCTGCCGATTGAACCGTTTAAACGGCTCCAAGTTAGCGACGGTTTACTCCTAACCGCAGACCGTTGGCGAGTCGCCCACGACTATCACCGGAAGCGTCAGAATATTCACTACCAATCGCTCAACCAGGCGGGGATTGTCTGGGGATTGGGGTCTGTTTGATTGCACCACCCAAGGATATTGCTGCTGAACATCAAGATCAGCGGTGGCTGCAAATTCAACCGGGAATTGCGATCGACAGCATGGGCAATCCGATCGTGGTGCCCCAACCGATCACTTTCCGACTGGCCTCAACTGCTCCTGAAACAGGCATAGCAACCGTTTACATCACGGTTCGCTATGTCGATCCGGAGCGCTTGCAGGGACAGGGCGATCGGGATCTGGTGCAAGAATCCTTTCGGATTGACGAAACCAGTGCGTTACCCAATGGAATTGAAGTCGAGCTTTGTCGCGTATTGTTGCAACCGGGCGAAGTGCGGCTGTTGCCCTCGGTTGACGTGCTCAAGCCAGGTGTTAACCATCTGGACCTCCGCTATCGCCAACAGGCCCAAGCTCGTTCGGTACAGCAGGTTTGCATTGCTCAGGTTCGCACTGAACGATCGACGGATGGCAGTGATCAAATCGCTTATCGGCTGAGATCGCTGACCCAATCTCTGGCTGCCCTGTATCCCGCAATGGAAGGGGACATGCTTGACCCAATTCCCTTAACGGCAACGGTTTCTAAATCCTTTCCAGCAGACTTACTCCATTTCACCTATGCGCAATTTCTGGCGTTAACGGGCGATGAAAAAGCAGCCTTACAACTCTACCTGGCTACCGGGGCTGTGGCATTGGTAGAAGTTTCGGCAGAGGCAGCCGGGATTGCGGAATTAAGCCTGGTTAAACAACAATTGCAGGGTGCGATCGCCAGTCTTCCGCAGGACTCTGAAGCTAACATTCAACGCGATCTGCAAACCGAACTGATAGCCGTGAACGATGCCCTCAACAGGCAAATTCAACAGATTACATTGACGGTGCAAGAGGTTGCCCAACAAATTGGGCTATTGAGCGAACTATCGGGCGCACTTCATCGGGAACATCTCCTCCGCACGAATCCCTTTCTATTTGCCCAATTCCCGGTTGTGAATGACCATCCTGTTCACCTTTTCAACTGGGGCGGAATCGTGTTGACAATCGGTTCTCTCTCTGCGGGTTGGGGGTTAGATGACACACTCGCTTTCCAGGGAAACGATCCGGTCCGCGCAGGAGATGGGCATTAATCTACTGCATTTTTCTTGGCGACGCCGACAGTTAACCCAGTTACAGCAAGGCAATCAGCCATGCTAAGAAAACTCAAATTGGGGCTTAAATTCACTCTGATCCTGGCGATCATTTTTATTTGCAGTACGTTATTGAGTGGGTTGTTGCTAGCCAGGGTGTCTCACAAACAAGCCGAACGGCAGGTCGAGGCGCAGGCAACCATGCTGATGGAAATGGTGAATGCGGTACGAAGTTACACGAATCATCAAGTTCAACCATTGTTGCTTGATCGTATTGACTCTGGAACAAACAAATTCACGTCCGAAGCCATTCCTTCCTATGCGGCCAGGCAATCGTTTGAATATTTGCGAAAACAGGAAGCATACAAGGATTATTTCTACAAAGATGCCACGGTAAACCCAACCAATCCACGCGATCTAGCCAATGAGTTTGAAGCCTCTTTATTGGAAAAGTTTCAAGAAAATCCTAACTTAGAAGAACTGGCTGGATTCCACGAACTATCCGGCAAAAAGCTGTTCTATGTTGCCCGACCTCTCGTACTGAAAGAACAGAGTTGTTTGCGCTGCCACAGTGATCCCAAAATAGCGCCCAAAAGCCAGATCGCTGCCTATGGTGCCGATCACGGATTTGGCTGGCGATTGAACCAGATCGTAGCGGTGCAAACGGTTTATATCAAAGGTGAAGAGGTTTTTCAAAGCTATAATCAGCAGCTATTGTTAATGGTTGGGCTATTTGCAGCAATCTTTGCTGTTGTGATTTTGGTGATTAATAGCTTATTGAATCGTATGGTTGTGCAACCCATTACGCCAATGGCAAGATTGACGCAACGCATTAGCCATGATCAGTACAATGCAAACTCAACAGAAGAAGCCGACTTACGCAAATTGGCAAAGGTCGCTAAACGATCGGACGAGTTAGGGCAATTAGCGGCCCTTTTTCGGCAGATGACCAATGCCCTTTCCGATCGGGAACATTCGACGCAACAATTGATGCAACAACTGCGACGGGAATCGGATAGCGCTAAAAAGCAATGGCCGCTACTCGTTTCAATGGTGGAATCGATGTGGCGGCACTGATTCAACGATCGCGCCGATCGCGGTTGCAAACGGAATTGCCATCACAATCGCTAAACGATTTGCTGCGAAAGGTTTCCTTTTTCCAAGCTTTTAGCGATGCCGAAATTGAAAAACTCATTCACTCTGGTGAACAAATTCAATTGGCAGCGGGAGAGTTTATCTGTTACGAAGATGAACCTGGCAATAGCTTTTATATCATTCTGTCAGGTAGTGTAGAAGTTTACTTGGAGAAGCTGCAAAAGGAATTGCGAACCCTAACGGCTGGTGCTTTTTTGGCGAACTCTCGTTGTTGCTGGGTATTCCCCGCACAGCGACTGTTCGTACACTGGAATCCACTACGCTCTTTGTCGTTGATCAGATCCAGTTTCAGCCACTTTTACAAAATAACCAACAACTAGCAGATAGCATTGCCCAGCCTCTAGACGATCGCAAAACCGAATTGGAACAACGTAAAGATCTGCTTCGCCAACACGGATTGCTCGACGATGAAAAAGCATTTAGCCAAAATCCCGTGTTTTGGATTCGCGATCGCTTCAAGAAGACTTTTAAGCTTTGAAATGAATGGGTGGTTAGGTGATAGGTGATAGGTGATAGGGGCAAGGAAGGTAATGAGATGACGTTGGTTATTCACATTAATCGGTAGTTGCCGTCACCAATTACCAATTACCAATCCAAAACCCATAACTCAAAACTCATAATTCAAAACTCATAACTTCATCCCCCATCCCATGCTAAAAGAACTCATTGCTACTCAACTTTCCACCAAGGAACTGAAGTATAAACCAGGGGACCACCTGTATCGTTTGAGGTGAGTGTCGTTAACCAGAGCAATCAGTTTGCCACCTTTGAAATCGACATTCAGGCAGCGGGAACGGAAGCAGATGGGAATCCCTACTGGTACTCACTGACACCCAACATTTCGACCAAAAACCACCTGGTGCCAGCACTCAGTTTTTAGTGCAAATTCTAGATAATCCCAAACCGGGTTTTGTTGGCTTGATGAATTTGATCGTGCGCGGTTTTTCCTCGAACTGCGCCAGGAAGAACGCCAAATTTTACGTCTCCTGCTAGAACCGGGAACTGCTTTTGTACCCTTCAAGATCGAATTACCTGTTCCCGCATTTCAGGCTCACCCGGAGGAGTCAATTGAAATTCCGGTTGAGGTCGAGAATCCGGGACAGCTTGCGGCAGAAGCAGTTGTTCGTTGCTCTGGAGTTCCCGATGGCTGGTTGACGGAGGGGCAGAACGACGGTTACGCATTAAACCCGAAGGTAAAGCAAAACGAGTTTTCTCTGCCAGATTCCTGCTCCAGCTCAGGCTCCTAGCCAGATCTATCCGCTAATCATTGAAGCAAGCAAAACGAATGAACCGCCCTCTAGAGCGGAGGGAATTCTGCATGTGCTGCCCAGCGGTGGCATTAATTTTAGCTGCACTCCGTTACAGCAGGAGATCCCACAGCAACGATCGTGGCTACCAAACTGGAAAGCAAAAACCGCAACGTTTCAGGCGCAGTTCCAGAATCAGAGTAACTTGTTGACGCAACAGGTAGGGATTGAGGCGACTCCGGGCGATAAGCAACCTACCTGTCAACTTCAGATTACGCCAGAACGAGCCGATCTCGCTATCAATGGATCAACTCAACTTGATTTGGTTGTGCACAAACGCCGTCGTTGGTTTGGCCTCGATCGCAAATATCTATTTGAAGTCAAAGGCGTGACATCTTCACCCCAGATTGATGTTCGCAACGACACGCAATTAATTAAGCTTATTCTCCATCCTGTGTTTCCGCTCTGGCTACAGTTTTGAGCCTATTTGGGCTGCTCTGGTTGGCCTGGGGTGGTTCTTGTCTCAATCCTCACAATTCCTGGTGTGGGCATACCGCTCCCGTTAACTCAGTCAGGTTTAACGGCATTGGGGATAAGTTGGCAAGCGGTTCGGATGATCAATCAATGCTGGACTGGCGCGTGGAAGGGTTTTCTAACCCATTTTTGAAACAAACTATAGGCACCATTGGTAAGCCAGGAAAAGCGGTGAGAGTTGTGCGCTATCGCCCCGTTAACAACGATCGCGTTGCAGCAGGATTAGAAAATGGCGAAATTCAGATTTGGAATGCCTTCACAGGCAACCGAGAACCGCTTCAAACCTTTTCCAATCGTCCCGACGATCGCGTGTTTGATCTGGTCTTCACCCCAGATTCCCGATCTCTATTTAGCGGGCATGGGAGCGGCTCTGTAGTGCAGTGGAATTTGCAATCCAACCATGGCTCCACAGAACCAACCAAACAGCGAGAGAAACAGGTCGGTTTTGCTGTAAATGCTCTGGGATTGATTGGGGAAACTGGCAGCCATCTAGCGATCGGGGACGGTTTAACCAGTTAACGCTGTGGGATTTAAAGACCAACAGCTTACGTTCGATCAACAACGGTCGCGGGAGTGAAGCCAATTACATCTTCAGTCTTGCCACTGCTAGCAATAAACCGTTTTTACTGGCCAGCGGCGATAACCAGGGAACGATCAAGATCTGGGATTTGCGTCCCTGCTTGACGGGCAGTGCTGCTTGCCAACTGCTAGATGAATGGACTCCCGCTAGAGCAGTGCGATCGCTGGCTTTTACTGCCGATGGTTGCTATTTGGCAAGCGCTGGCGATGACGGTCGAGCGATGCTGTGGAGTTTAAACCCAGCGGGTGATCGCAGCGGCCAGGATCTGGAGGGGAAAGTGATGGGTAAATCATCCGAATCCCTGAACTCGATTGATGTCGTGCGGGTCAAAGATGAGGTCTTAGTCACCAGCGGTGGGGATGATCACCAGGTCAGACTTTCTCGTACGAAAGTAAAGCGATCGATCTGCTATTGAGGGAAAGGTAGGATTATCAGCGCTTTCCTTTCCTACGAGAAAGTGAAAAGCGATCACTTTCCCTGCTTAACCTGTCTATACAAGAGCACATAAATTTTTAACGGAATTTGAAACTCCAAACCAATAATTTTAGTTTATAAATTTATGAGTAATTGAAATTCGACGGCCCACCTAATGTGGCAGTATTTACGACTCAAAGCATTTTAGAATCTGAACCAATTCTCTACGTTAGTCATGATGGCGATGATGGAACTTGGCAATTCCATAAAGGTGAGACAGTCAGCGAATCCATAGCGAAAGTTGTGTCACTCAAACGAATTGTTGAACAATCCTTCGGAGTGGCTGGATTATCGAGCGAGGTGCGGAGATTCCAAAACTGACGACCTGTTATCCTCTGGAATGCGTGGGGTAATTTAGATGACAAGTAGCACAGTCAAGTTATTAGATGTGGTAGCCTTAACGGTTGATCTGCCACAGTACATTTGTGGCGGGGGTAGGTCGGGACAGTGGTTGAGGTATTAGTCAATGGGACAGCATTTGAGGTTGAATTTATCGATCGCACTGGACGCACATATGAGTCTCTAGGACTGCGCCCAGAGCAAATTATGGTGTTGCGATTTGATCCAGCATCACCCGATCAGAAGGCTGAAATAGTCACAGCACAAACTACCACCTACCATCTGAGGAAGACGGTGTGACACAAGCTTCGCTACCAGAACCAGAGCAACCGGAACAAAACGGGATAGATAACGCATTATTGGGTGCAGGTAGTTTGCAAGCGCTGGCTCCGGGTAAACCATTAGCAGTCATTCTTAATTCCTCTGGGCGCGAGGTAGTCGCACCTGGGTCGGTTTTTAGCGTTGGCGTGACGGTGCATAACAAGGGCAAACAGAGCGCCATTATAGATGTGTCGATTGAGGATCGCTCTGGTAGCTTGCAGCAGTGGTGTTTGTCTCTGCGGGAACGGTTGGCATTAGGAGCGAACCAGAGCGGTGAGGTGGTCTTCCCGATTCGAGTGCCCACCAATGCTTTACCGGGCCTGTATCCCTACCTGATTATGGTAGATGCCCAGGAGCACTACCCCGAAGACACTCCGATTCAATTTCCGCAGCGAATTCAGATTTTACCCACAGCCCAGGATGCGGTACATTCCAGCGATCCCACGTTTGTGCTGCAACCCGTAACCAGTCCAGCTAAACCAGCGCTGATCCAACCGGGGGCGCACTGGCGGTACAGGTATTGGTGCATAATCGCAGCGATCGCGTCGATCGCTTTCGGCTGGTCTGTACTGATTTGCCGAGGCTCTGGTTTAGTGTGACCTACCCTCAAGGCATTCAGAGTGGGGGATTAGTGGTAAACGCCGACAGCCTCAACCTGAATCCTGGTGACCAGGGAATTATTTCTCTGCTGCTGAATCCGCCCCTGGATGCCCTGGCAGGAACCTATATTCCCACCGTGCGGCTGTATTCCGAAAACAATCCCGATCTGGTACTGCTCGATCTGATTTACTTGCAGGTGCCACCGATTTATCTGTTGCAGGCAGAACTGCGGACCATTATTGGCCGCGTACAGCAACAGGCAGGGCTATATCAGGTGCGGCTGAATAATCTGGGCAACACGCGGCGGGAGGTTTTACTGCGGGTTCAAAACCTGGATGAGCAAAACCTCTGTAACTATCGGCTGGAGCATACCCAGGTGCAGCTGGCTCCCAAGGAAGTGGTCGGCGTGGGGTTGCAGGTCCAACCTCTGAAATGGTGGCGACGACCCATTTTTGGTGGTGGACGGGTGCTGAACTTTAGCGTGGATCTGGAGGATTCCCGCCAGTTGCCCCTGACAGTTGACAACTTGCCCGGTTATATCCTGTGGGAAGCTCGTCCCTGGTGGCAAATTGTGCCATTGTTGCTGCTGGGAATTTTGGGGATTCTAGCGATCGCGTACCTGCTCTGGTGGTGGTTATTCCGAGTGCCACCCCACCTCAAATTGTGCAGTTCTTTTCTGAAGACCCGACCTACTCGGCAGTAAATGGGGATGCGGTGCGTTTAGGCTGGCAGATCAGTGGCCCAACCGCCTGCAAGCGCTCAAAGTGACCGGGCCTCCGCCGATGGCAAGCCCCTCACCCGTCCCGAAACCTATGACTTTGGCAGCGGCATTCCCGCCGTACTTCAACCATTCTGTACTCAAAAGCAATCGCTGCTAACCTGCCGGCATGTCCGCACCAGTGCCCGCAAACCTGGCACCTACATCTTTGAACTGCTAATGCTGCCCAAAACCAGACGAGGTGCTACGTCTGCTACTGCCAAAACAAATCCGGTCGCGATCGCTCCCATTCCCCAACCGAAGATTGTTGGTTTTGCTGCAACGCAACCGATTTATCAAGAACCGATTACATCCGTTGCGGTTGCCCGTCCCGTTGCCCGTCCGGCTCCCAAACCTGTGGTCAGCCCAACCCCAGATGCTGCTGATATCAAGAAAGCATTTAGCATTCGCCTCAATTGGGCCATTACCAACCCGGAACGGCTGCGAGCAGTTCAATTAGTGGGACGATCGCCAGAGGGATTGTTGGTCAGTCCACCCCAGCAGTATGACTTTAGCCAGGGCATTCCCGCCGAACTACGGAAGTTCTGTGTGGTGAAGCAGCAATTGATCTGCCAGAACGTCCAGACGAGGGCGCAAAAACCTGGAGACTATGTATTTGAACTGACGGCTTTAGCAACCAGCGATGGCAGTACGCCCGCAGCAGTGAAGAAGACGGATTTAATCAAAATTCTCCCGAAACCGCCCCGCATCCTGGCATTCAAGCTCAATGGACAGACTGCCCAACCCAAGTACCTGATTCCGCTAACGACTGATCAACCCATTCCAAACATAGTGCTGTCTTGGGCAGTAGACGGCAGTGCCGGAACGAAAGTAGAACTGCTTCCCGCTCCGGGCAGCGTACCTGCCAGTGCCGCTGTGCCGTTAATTCTGAGTCCCAAACCGGGAAGTGTCACAGTAACGCTGCAAGTGACCAGTTCTACCGGACAGCAGGTAGTTCGATCAGTCACTCTAGAAACCTACGACCCTACCGACCCAGCCGCCGCCACGGCAGCAGCAGTCGCCAAGGCGATCGCAGAATCCCAGAAAAAGATGGCGCTGCTGGCAGCCAAGGCACTCCCACTTTGGATACCCCCGCCCCCGCCGCACCAGGTTCACTGTCGCCGATCGAGTTACCGCCCCAGTTCGATCGGCATTAGAAAATAGAATATTTCCTGCGTCACCTGTACCCAAAGTGCTAGTCAATAGACTTTACCGGAAATAAGGAGGCATTTTCAAACGAAGCAATCCCCTTCAGGCTATCAAATTCAGGCAGCGTTGAGTTGACGATGGGTGAGCCGGAAATTAGGCAGTCCACACGCTGTTTCCATCACATCATCCACAAAATAGTCGGTGCGATTACGAAATTTATGCACCAAAATGTTGCAGCGCTTAATGCCGCTAATTTGATGCTCGATTTCAACCCGCTCTTTGGCAATCTCCCGATTCCTTTGTTTGTCCACTTCACTGAGCGATTGATTTCGCGGCTTTTTCTTTGGTTGCCGAATCGTCACTCCAGGTGGAGCAAACCCTTGAAACCCAGGATCTTGCAGTAATCTACTACCCGCTGGGAACTGGTACTCCTCACCATCACAAATCGCTTTGTCATGGACGCTGCCACAATAGGTGTCACTCAAGAACATCACCTTGCCTCTCCGCTCGCTAATGACATGATTGGTCACACTGTGACGCTTCTTTTTCCACTGTAATAGTCCTGCTGGTCGTCTGGGTCTTGCGGGCGGTTAATCGGACGCTCGGTTCCATCAATGAGAAACTCTCAACTCGGACACTCGCGCAAAACGGCTTCTAATCGCGCTGGATTCCTTTCTGGTAACTGTTTCTCGTAGCCCAACGCTTGATTCAGAATCCGACTCAATTTGTCAATCCATTCGCACGCTTGCGTCTGTCCAAGCCCAAACAAAAATCCTTGCACCACTTGAGTCGGATACAACCGGAAGTACACCAAGATAAATAACAGCTTGTCCGCACTGCTCGATAACTCCGCATGCCGTCCTCCTCCATAGCGACGTGCTCGCGGTCTTTGAACATATTCCTGCTCGGTATATGCCTGCCACGCTATCTCAAAGCTCTTGAGCAAGGTCTCAAACTCCGGTTGATTGAGTCCTGTCAGGCTTTGCAAAACATTGGGTTTACCTTCAACCCTGCTGTAGCTTAACATCACTTATTGCCAGAAATCAGATTTATCTCTGAGCTTACCTTATTTCCGGTCAAGTTTAATGAACACTTCAATTAAATAACTTCACTGTTGAGTTGTCTAATTAAGAATCTTATTCTGTGTTTAGGCAACTCAACTCGTTGGCAACTTAAAACGTCACGGTATAGTCTCCATGACAATCACTCTTATGGTATTTAAAGTTTAGATTTATGGGGCTAGGTACGTTTGGAATGGGCGATGATCTAGCTACAAAGTTGCCCTGCTGAGTGCTGTGGCGATCGTCATAAAGGTCGATCACCTCGGAGCCATTGAAGGAACCTTGCACTATAAGTACTCGTGATTCTCCAGATTGAAACTGAGTAAAGTCAAAAATTGAAGTCGATCCAATCCGTAGCTGGATTCCACCGCCCGAGGTATTGTTGGATTGGACCGGTAGTTTTGAAAATTGGAATCGACTTAACATCTTAATTGCCTCTTTCTTCGTGATTCTTGTTTAAGTGAAACCGTTTTCAATTGCGTGCATTCACAGTGAACCGTTTTCCACTTTTATTCTTAAATTTCTATCCAGATCTGACAATTACCCCGAAGTGTACTCTTGAATGTTCCTTGATGAGTAATAACGATCGCTGAAGAATCGTTATTACTCATCCATTTCAAGAGTCTCTTTTTGCTTAGGATCGAGGATTAAATAAAGTGTAATTCTACTATCTCTATCTGTAAGCTAGAGAGATAGGTGAGTAACGAGTGAATTGATGCAGCCCTACCCTACCCAAATAGAAGCGCAGATGCAACGGTACTATCAATCGTTGTCGGAGAAGGATCGTCGTCGTTACGCCGCAATTGAAGCCGTGAAATTAGGGTATGGAGGGCAGGCATATATTCGACGTCTGTTCAAATGTCATCACGAAACCTTGGCGTTGGGACTGGTGGAACTGGAAGACGAAACAGTTCTTGAACAGGAACGAATCCGCCAACCTGGAGGTGGACGCAAATCAGCGTTTGAGACGATTGCCGGATTAGATGAAGCATTCTTGCGAGTGTTAGAGCAGCATACAGCAGGTTCACCGATGGATGAAACGGTGAAATGGACTAATCTCAAGCGGCACGAAATT
This sequence comes from Kovacikia ellensis JS3, assembly GCA_034541955.1. Taxonomy (GTDB): domain Bacteria; phylum Cyanobacteriota; class Cyanobacteriia; order Leptolyngbyales; family Leptolyngbyaceae; genus Kovacikia. The sequence continues at coordinate 313,404 of JAVYJL010000002.1, forward strand.
GCCGCATTGCTGAAAGAGGAGGGCATTGAGGTGAGTGTGACGGTGGTAGACCAGTTGCTAGAGAAACACAACTTTCGTAAACGCAAAGCGGTCAAGACTTTGGCAACGGGAGAGAGTAAACATCGCAACGAGCAATTTGAGACGATTGAACGACTCAAGCAAACCTATCAAGCCGCAGGCAATCCAGTGATGAGTATGGACACAAAAAAAGAGAATTGATGGGTCAGTTGCATCGAGATGGAAAACTCTACACTCAAGAGCCAATTGAGGTGTTTGACCATGATTGGGCAACGCTTGCAACTGGAATTGCCATTCCTCACGGACTCTACGACATCAGCAATAACGTGGGCTACATTCAGATTGGCACTAGCCACGATACCAGTGAGTTTGCCTGTGATTCAATTCGCTACTGGTGGAACACCTATGGCAAAGCTCGCTATCCTCTAGCAGACTCAATTTTGCTGTTATGCGACGGTGGAGGCAGCAATAGCTCACGCTATTACATCTTCAAGCAAGACTTACAGACCCTGGTCAACGAGTTAGGCATTGAAATTCGCATCGCTCATTATCCCCTTATACGTCCAAGTACAATCCAATTGAACATCGTTTATTTCCCCATGTCTCTCGTGTGTGTCAAGGGGTGATTTTTGAGAGTGTCCAGACTGTTCAAGGACTGATAGCAACGGCAACCACTCGCACCGGGCTAAATGTGTTTACAACCATTCTTGACAAGACGTATCAAACGGGGCGAAAAGTGGCTGAAGACTTCAAAGCCAACATGACAATTGTCTTTGATGAATTCCTACCTCAATGGAATTACACGGCAAAGCCAGAATTACAGGTTATTTAATTCACGATCCTTAGCGTATATATCCTTCAAGTGCTTCTTCACGGTATCCACAGAAATCCAAAGTTCTGTTGCAATTTCTCGGTAGCTGTAGCCGATGCGCCGCAAAAGCCATACTTCTGTTTGTTTTGGGGTTAACCCATATTTTTGTGCTTCAGCGATCGCCCGCCATTTTGATGACTGGCAGCAATCTTCTAGTGTCACCAGTAAATAGGGTTGTTGAGCGCTATCTAGCTCCAGCCAGTGAACGCGCACTCGAAACAGTCTGGATTTACTCAATGGAATCTCTGACTCAATTGTTTGCAGACCATCGGAGTACAAGTTGTGATTTTCAATAAATGCCTGGCAGATGTTCCAAATAACCTGCGGAACTGAGGTTTTTGGGGTTTTCCCTGGTTCAACTGCTGGCAAATATCATGAGCGCTAGAATTACTGCAAATCCATTCTCCATTACGGGTCAAAATTAAAACACCATCAATCAACCCTTCTAGAATGCTTTGCAAAAGCGTAGAACTAACCTGCGTTAATTGACGTGGATATTCCAAGTTCATCATGTTCCTCATTTGGGGGCTAAAAATGAATCAATGAACCAACTGAATTACTGAGCGAGATACTGTAATTCCCAGAGCAACCTTTGAGCCTCCTGCGCCCGATCACGCAGTTGCTGTGCCTGATCCGCTGAGTAGTGGCTAGACTTACTCTGGCGCAGTGCCCATTGAATGAAAATGGCTAGTCGAGCGACACGGATCTGTAGATCTGAATCGGAGCTAGAGCTGGCAAAGATGGTTGGACAAACCATCACCTGAGAGCACATGGCTTTTATCCTTGACGATTAGTGGGGGCTACTAATCTGTACGACCGTGCCAGAAAAATATGCAGGAACACGACAGCAGAGGGAGAGAATTGCTAAATTCTCTCCCTCTGCTGTTCCTAAACGCTAATTACAGCCAGTTGCCAACCAATACCAACGGTGCCCAATACGCGGGGCGACTGTAGTTAGGATAGTTCTTAAAAAGCGCTACCTGGGCACGACGTAAAGCCTCTGCCTTCGTTACCTTTGAATGAGCCAGCTCACGGTAAAACTCGCCAATAAAAATTGCGGTGGAGCGATCGTTAATATGCCACAGGAAGCCAGCGTGCTGCGTGCTCCTGCCCGAACGGCAACCCCTGCAAGACCCAACGTTGCCCGGTTATCTCCCGTTGCAGTCTGACAGGCACTTAATACCAGTAACTCGATCGCCTCTGCCCGGCTCTGATCTCGACTGCGCAGCAGATAGTCCATTTCGGTCACGTTGATGGGACCATCTGCGGCCAAAATGAACGTATTTTGGGCTTGGGAACTAAATTGCCCATGAGTCGCTAGATGAACCACATTGAAGGGAGTAGAATTTACCTTTTCTTCCAGAGCTTTGCTAGTAAATTCCTGATTTAACAACTGTTGAGTAAGCACTCCCGCTTTTGCAATTAAGTTAAACTCCGTTTGAATGTCAGGCAACGGTGGAAATCTTAGATAGTTTGGTGGCGGTTGAACTAATCCTGCTGCCAAAACCTTTAAAGATTCTGCTGTTAAGGGTTTTGGTTGCAGCAACTGTAGGCCCAAACTTAGACTCACTGCATACTTCTCAACGAGGTAATGGTTGCCATCGTAGAGCGCTGCCATTGGAACGCTCCGCAGTGCACCATCCAGCACAAACACTAGTGTGTTAACTCCACTCTGTTCCAGCTCAGATTCAATGGGCTTAATAAGCCAGTTATAGATCTCTTTTGCTTTCTGTTTTGCCTCGTTAGTAGTGTCTGGTTCAATTAAATCCCGTCGAAATCCTATTAAATGGTCTTCGATTTCTTTCTGTGATTTGAGAACGACGTGATGTCGCAAAGGCCGCTTTGGAATCTTGACAATCACCTGCAGTTGATCAGGCAGAATGATGGGATAGATGATGGCAGCGGTAGGGTTATTTTGGTCTACGATTTGATCCAGCAAAACAGGTTTAGCGTTTAAGCACGCTTCCCGAAAGAAATTATCAAGTTCTGCAAGCTGAAGGGCTTCAATTCGCTGTCGGGCTTTGTCCAGGTTCTGTTCGCTTGCTCCAGTTCCCTGGCTTTGCAGCAGTAGCTCTACACTCTCCCGATAAACGGGTTCTACACTTTCTCGAAACGAAAACTGAACATCCCGATTAACACCAACCAGATCACTGCGAAGGGACTGAAGCGTTTCTACAGCGGAGTCGTAGGCGGCGATCGCTCCCGGTATGTCACCCTGTTGCTTCAACAACCGACCCATTTGCCACTGCCAACGGTAGGTAACATCTGAAGCATTGACGGTTTGGGCCAGAAGGAGCGCCTGCTGAGTGAGGTCATGGGCATTAGACCATTGTTTAGTTTGCTCATACGCAGAGCCAAGGCTGCCTAAAGCGTAAGCTTCCGCCCTACGGTCTTTCAAATCTCTAGATTGCTGAACGGCTGTTGCAAGAAGTTGAGCCGAATCTGTAAGCGATGAGCTGTAAGCGATGTCCTGTGAGGTATTCCCTTTCTTTTCAGTCTTTAACTTGAGCAAGCTCTGGGCAAAGTTAATTCGTGCATAAATGCTAGCCTGGTTGGGAGGTAAGTCAGTAAGCTGAGCCTTTATTCGCGGTTCCAATTTTTGCGCGGCTGATAGCTGTTCGGTGTTTACCAGCAGACTGAATTGATTGATTTGAGCCTCCACTTTTGCGGTGGGAGAGGGGCAACAGCCGCTGCCTGCTGATAGAACGCGATCGCGCTTTTACTATCTTTCTGCGATCTGGCAAGGTTGCCCAAGCTAACCATAGCTGCACTAGCATCCTGCGGGGACTGTAAGCGTTGAGCAATGCTCAAACTGCTTTGCAAAGCCTCACGGGATTGCTCCAGATTCCCGACAAGTTGCAGAGCATCCCCAAGCGATCTCAGCTCAACTGCTTTGGTAATAGAATCTGGCTCGGATTTTAATGTTTGATTGAGCTGGATAAGCAGGGCGGAAGCACGACGATAAAACCCCAAAATTTGCAGCGCTTGAGCCTGATTGATACGGCTACGAGTAATACCGTTCTTGTCTTCCAGTTGAGTATAAATCGCCTCCGACTGCTGCCAGGTTTTTAGAGCCTGCTCCACCTGTCCCACATCTAACTGTAAGCCCCCTGAATATCGAGAGTTTGCGCCAAAACGTTTAAATTTGCCGGGCGAGATTCTCCACTACGTCGTGGCTTCTCTGGATTTTGATACCCCAGCAGTTGCAAGCTGGTATTAATGGATTGAGTGGCTTCAGACCATTGGCCCAATTGTTGATAAACCAACGAGAGGTTACTCAATGCCAACGCCTGCCCCAAGCTATCTCCCTGTGCTTGATAGTCTTGAACGGCGCGTTGCAAAACCTTTACTGCTTCAGTAAGTTGCCCTGATACGTACAGTGCTTTGCCCTGGTTAACCAGGTTTTGCTGGCCTAGACTGCTAGGCGAACCTTCAACAACCCCCGTAGACGCTCTCGTAAAAGCAGGAGAAATGACAGAGCAGGACAACATCGTCACCAGAAATAGCAGGAGCAAGAATTTGCCTCTAGCTCTTACGGCTCGCTTCAAAATTAGCTTTAGCCTGCCAGGAGATCTAGCCGCCAGCCTTTCTGCCATTTTCTCCTCATTTTGAATTACAAAACGGGTTTTTGTTTATAACAGTCCTAAATCAGTTGTGAGATTGAGAGGCTTTGTGAGAAAGGTTTCCAATGGAATCCTTTCTCACAATCCAGCCAGGATCGCTATAGATTGCTACAGCATGGATGCTGAGATTCAGGATTCAAAAGCTAATTCAAATCTGTTTCCCTATGTCACTTAATTCTACAGAACGATATAGCAGTCCTAAATAACTTGTGGAAATAAGGGGCTTTGTTAAAGAAGGTTTCTAGGAAAACCTTCTTCGCAGTCCAGATGGGATCGCTTTATAGCAGTCCTTAATCAATAGAGAGAGGCTTTGTGAGGAAGAATTCCGCAGGGAACTTTTCTCACAATCCAGCCCGGATCGCTATATCAGCTGAAATCGTTTTAAGTAAGTCCTACGTTACCTTGAGGTCTCAAACGGGAACTCTATTCTTGAGAATTATTAAGAGAGGGGCGAGGCATGGCTGCAACTGCGGAGAGATTGGCAGGCTATCACATCCTTAGTCAAATCTATGCAGGCTCCCGAACGCTAATCTATCGAGCGAGACAGGAATCAGACCAGAAGCCCGTCGTCATCAAGCTACTGCAAAACAAGAATCCTAGCTTCACTGAAATAGCCCAGTTTCGGAATCAGTACACGATCGCCAAAACTCTCAATCTGCCAGAAGTCATTCAGACCTACAGCCTGGAACCTTACAAGACTAGCTATGCCCTTATTATGGAGGATTTTGGGGCATCTCCTTGAAGGATGCAGTTGGACAATGGGGCGGAGGAATGGGAGGCACGATTGAGGACTGATGGATTTTCTCAACATCGCCATTCAGATTACCTCTGGTTTGGATGGGCTGTATCGCAATGGCGTTATTCACAAAGACGTCAAACCTGCCAACATCCTGATTGATCCTGAAACCAATCAAATTAAAATCATCGACTTCAGCATTGCCTCCCTCCTACCAAGGGAAGCTCAAGTACCAGCCAACCCAAACATTTTAGAAGGGACGTTGGCCTATATATCACCGGAACAAACGGGACGAATGAACCGAGGAGTAGATTACCGCACCGACTTTTACTCGCTGGGAGTCACTTTCTATGAGCTTCTCACAGGGCAGTTGCCCTTTCAATCCAAGGATGCTATCGAGCTAGTTCACAGCCATTTAGCGAAACAGCCAATTCCGCCAGATAAAGTTAGAGGCCAAGGAACTGGGAGCATTCCCGAAATTCTCTCAAATATTGTCATGAAACTCATGGCAAAGAATGCTGAAGATCGCTATCAAAGCGCTTCGGGATTAAAGCATGATTTGGAGAACTGTCAACAGCAGTTGAAAGAACGGGGTGTTATTTCTTCGTTTGAACTGGGAAGCCGGGATGTTTGCGATCGTTTCATTATTTCGGAAAAGCTTTATGGGCGGCATTCCGATGTTGAAACCCTACTTGCTGCCTACGATCGGGTCTCTGGAGGGGAGAGTCTAGTGAATTAAATGTTGGAAGTTGGAGAGCCTCTGCCCCAACACCCCCGCGCAGTGAACTCATGCTTATCACGGGGTTCTCCGGGATTGGGAAAACGGCGCTCGTGAATGAAATTCATAAACCCATTGCTCGCGGAACCCGTTCTCAAAACATTAGGCAGTCAGCATATTTCGTTAAGGGTAAGTTCGACCAATTTCAGCGCAATATCCCCTTTTCTGCGATCGTCCAGGCCTTTCGGGATTTGGTAGAGCAATTGTTAAGGGAGAGTAACCAGCAAATTGAACGATGGAAGACAAAGATTCTTGAAGCGGTCGGAGAAAACGGTCAAGTCATTATTGACGTGATCCCTGAAGTAAAACTGTTGATTGGGAAACAGCCTCCCGTTGTAGAACTGGAACCGATCGCGGCTCAAAACCGACTAAATTGGGTTTTCCAAAATTTTATTCGAGTATTTCCCAGCGTTTCCCATCCCTAGTCATCTTCATTGATGATTTGCAGTGGGCAGATTCTGCGTCTCTCGGCCTGATTCAGTCCTTAATGGGTGAATCTAAAACCTCTTTTCTGCTTCTGATTGGTGCTTACCGAGACAACGAAGTCAGTTCTGTGCATCCGTTGATCCAAACAGTAAACGAGATCAAAAAGGTGGGTCAGTGGTAAATACGATCACCCTAGCCCCCTCACATTGGGTGACTTAAATCATTTAATAGCAGACACCTTCCATTGCTCACCCGCGATCGCAATGCCCCTTGCCCAACTGGTGTTTACCAAAACAAAAGGCAACCCCTTCTTCAGTAACCAGTTTCTGAAAGCACTGTACGAAAGCAAGCTAATCACATTTAATTTTGATACAGGTTCCTGGCAATGGGAGATAGATCAAATCAGGTCGCTGTCCTTAACTGAGGACGTGGTTGAGTTTATGGCAGCCCAACTGCAAAAACTGCCTGAACCGACTCAAGACGTATTGAAGCTTGCTGCATGTATCGGGAATCAGTTTGATCTTAAAACGCTGGCAATTGTATATGGAAAACCCCAGGTAGAAACCGTTGCTGCTTTGTGGGATGCCCTACAGGCAGGGCTGGTTTTACCCGGAAAGGCGGTTTACAAGTTCCTTCACGATCGGGTTCAGCAGGCTGCTTACTCGCTAATTCCTGAAAATCAGAAAGCTGCGACCCACCTAAAGATTGGACAACTCTTGTTGAACAGCATCTCTGCTGCAGAACGAGAGGAGAAGATTTTGAGATTGTTAACCAGTTAAATTTTGGGGTGAATTTGATCGGTGAGCCAGCTCTCCGTAATGAGCTGTCGCAGCTAAATTTGGTGGCTGCCAAGAAAGCCATTGCTGCAACTGTTTATGCAACCGCAGCAGAATACGCAACAACCGGAATCAAATTGTTAAAAGTAGACAGTTGGCAGCGGCAATATGAGTTTACGTTGGCACTCTATGAGTCAGCGGTAGAAGCAACCTGTTTATCGGGTGACTTTGAGCAGATGGAGCAACTAGCTGAAACCGTCATTCAAGAAGTGCAGACCGTGCTGGACTGCATCAAAATCTATGAAATTAAAATTCAGGCCTATACTTCACAGAATAAGCTGTTAGAGGCGATCGCGATCGCCCGTTACGCACTAGACCAGCTTGGTATAAGTCTGCCTGCTGAGCCTAGCCAATCTGACATTCAGCAAGCATTTCAGAACACAGCTACACGTTGCTGGAAAAACAAATGAGGATTTGATGAACTTGCCGTTGAAGGCTACCGCCAAGGAATTGGCGATCGTCCATCTTGCATCAAGCGTAATTCCAGCGGTTTACATTGCAGCACCTAATTTACTGCCTCTCATTGTCCTACTGCAGGTGGATCTGTCAATTCAGTATGGGAATACCCCATTGTCTGCCTTTGGCTATGCAAACTATAGTTTGCTATTAAACAGTGCTTTACACGATGTTGAGGCTGCTGACCGATTTGGTAAGTTAGCATTTAATCTAGCCGCAAAATTCAATTCCAAAGAGATTAAAGCTAGAACCTACTATGTTCTTGGCGCGTTCATTGTGCATAGAAAGTCTCACGTTCGAGACACGTTGCCATTACTGTTGGAGAGTTACCAGATAGCGTTAGAGACCGGGAACCTGGAGTTTGTTGGTTACTGCGCCAAAGAAATCTGCAACCATTCCTATCTAATTGGGCACGAACTTGCGCCTTTAGAAGACGAAATGAGGGCTTACTGCCAGGCTCTTATGAATCTAAAGCAAACAACGTCACTCACCTACTCTCAAATCTATTTGCAAGCAGTATTGAACTTGCTTGGAAAATCGGATAATTCCTGTATCTTATCTGGAGACGCATCAAATGAAGAGGCTGTACTGCAATCCTTGCAAGAAGCAAATGATATCAGTGGGCTTCACTATTTCTTTCTCAATAAATTGATTCTCTGCTATATGTTTGGGGATTTTACTCAAGCGATCGCGCAGGCTACACAAGTAGAGCAGTATTTGAAAGGAGGAACTGGATTTATTACCGTTCCAGCATTCCGCTTCTACGATTCGCTGACCACTCTAGCGGAATTTTTCACAAATCCATCTAACCAGGAACAGTTGCTTAGGCGAGTTTCAGAAAACCAACAAGAATTACAGCGATGGGCACATCATGCGCCAATGAACTACTTCCACAAATACTATTTAGTCGAGGCGGAGCGGCACCGAGTACTGGGTGATAGGGTTAGCGCGATGGAGCTTTACGATCGCGCGATCGCCCTGGCAAAGGAGAATGAGTATCTTAACGAAGAAGCGCTCGCTTACGAACTTGCCGCTAAATTTTATCTCTCCTGGGAAAAGTAACGATTGCCCAGGTTTATCTCATTAATGCTTACAACGCATACAAACGCTGGGGCGCAATCGCAAAGCTAAAGGACCTGGAGCAACACTTTTCTAATCTCCTTGCTTCTATCCCACAACCGAAAATTGGCTCCGACATCCCCAGTCAGATTGAATCCATGCCGATTACTCACGCTACTACAACCGTGGATTCCATCAGTATTTCCTCCAGCAGCGTTACAGAAGCGCTAGACTTTTCAACCGTCCTCAAAGCGTCTCAAGTGCTTTCTAGAGAAATTCAGCTTGAAAAATTGCTGGCCACGCTAATGCAAGTAGTGCTTGAAAATGCAGGGGCACAAACAGGCGTACTGATTCTTTGTCAGGATGATGATTTGATCATTCAGGCTCAGGCTAGCCGCAGAGGCAGTGACGCCGAATCATTACATATTTCGTCGCTACAATCCATTCCAGTCCAGTCTTGCCACGAGATTCCACACACGATCGTCAACTATGTTTCACGTACGTTCAAGACACTAGTTATTGATGATGCAATGGCAGAAACAACCTTTGCATCAGATCCGTATATCGTTGAACATCAACCAAAATCAATTCTGTGTACTTCAATCTCTAAGCAAGGCAAATTAATTGGCATTCTTTACCTGGAAAACAACGTGACTCGCGGAGCATTTACGCGCGATCGCTTACAAGTTCTCAAACTTCTGACAACTCAGGCTGCCATTTCTCTGGAAAATGCACTTCTCTATAAAAACCTGGCAACAGCTAACGAACAGTTAGAGAACTACAACGCCACGCTGGAGCAGAGAGTCGCTGAGAGAACGCAAGAACTCAACCAAAAACTCAGCATCTGGAGCAGACATTCAAGGAATTACAGTACACCCAAACTCAGTTGATTCAAACCGAAAAAATGTCTAGTTTGGGTCAGTTAGTTGCCGGAGTTGCGCACGAAATCAACAATCCAGTAAATTTCATTCACGGCAACTTAGTTCACACGAATGAATATGTGAATGCCCTGTTTGAACTGCTTGCAGTTTACCAGCAGGAATATCCTAATCCAAATCCCACCGTTGAATCAGCTATTCAAAGAATTGATTTAGAGTTTCTAGCAGATGACCTGCCAAAACTTCTCACTTCAATGAAAGTTGGGAGCGATCGCATTCGACAAATCATTCTCGGCTTACGCAATTTCTCCCGGTTAGATGAAGCTGAAATGAAACCAGTTGATATTCATGAGGGCATTAACAGCACGCTCATGATTTTGCAACATCGCCTCAGAGCAAAACCTGGTAGCCCCGCTATTGAGGTTATTCGTGATTACAGTGACTTACCCAAAATTGAGTGCTATGCCGGACAGCTAAACCAGGTGTTCATGAATATTTTGAGTAACGCGATCGATGCGTTAGACCAGGCAATGGACAGTGGGCAATGGACAGTGGACAGTATGAACAAGGCCTTATCATCTCCCTCCATCACAATTCGCACCACAACCATTGATAACCAGTGGGCCGTCATTCGAATTGCTGATAACGGACCCGGCATGCCCGAAGAAGTGCGAAAGAAGATTTTTGATCCGTTCTTTACGACCAAACCCGTTGGTAGTGGAACTGGTTTGGGCCTATCCATCAGTTACCAAATAGTTGTAGAGAAGCATCTGGGGCGAATAGATTGCCATTCCACCCCAGACCAGGGAACGGAGTTTGTTGTCGAAATACCAATGTAAGAGATGACACACGCGGATAAAACGACAGGGTAGGAGAGCCTAAAGGTTAAAGGCGTTCACGCTGCTAACAAACTCCGTATTATCTCATCCCTCAACCACACCCTCTATCACGCTCACGGGAGCTGCTGTGTGGACAATTCGCGTTAATTGAAAACCAGCCGCACGGAACAATTCACGGAACTCTACTTCAGTCCGTTCCCGGCCTGCTGGATACATGATCATCATGTCGATGTCCATCCACTTACTGAAACTGAAATCATTACTGTTTGGGACAACCATTTCAACGACGAGCAATTTGCCGTTATCAGCAATACCTTGACGTACGTTTTGAGAATTTGCACACACTCCTCATCACTCCAGTCATGGAGAATATGCGACATGATGTAAGCATCACTGCCCGCTGGAATGGATTCAAAAAAGTTACCGCCAATTGCATCACAGCGATCGCTTATCCCTGCTTTTTCTAGAAAGGCTTTTGCATCAGCAACTACGTGGGGTTGATCGAACAGGACTCCTTGAACTTCTGGGTTTGCTTTCAGAATGGCAGAGACAAGAGAACCGTATCCTCCTGCAACATCTGTAATCTGTTTAATGCCAGAGAAGTCATAGGCATCTACTACCGCCGAATGGCAAATTTTTGACCAGCCGTTCATCGCCTTGTTGTACGTGTTTCTGGATTCGGGGTGACGATCCAGATAGTCGAACGTGCTGTCAACCTGATAAAGATGTTGCATGGGTGCTTGCCCTGTTTTGACAACATGCAAAATATCACCCCAGGAATTCCAATGCCATTCGTCACTGAGCATCATTGAAACTGCCCGTAGAGAACCGGGAACATCACTCCGAAGATAATGGGCCATATCGGTCAGTGCAAACTGGCGAGGGGCAATTTCAGTGAAAACTCCAACACTGGCAAGAGTCCGCAGTATTCGATAGAGATTGGCTGACTGAACTTGGGTCGCTTGAGCTAGCTCTTCAACAGACATTGCACCCTGTTCCAATAAATCTGCAATCCCCAATGAAGCGGCCACGTAAATAGATTGGGCAATCCAGGTTCCCAGATCATCTGATTTAGGGCCATTGCTGGCGAGGTTGCAGCGGGATAGGACGCAAAATTCTGGGAAGGTTCTTCAAACAGGGAATTATTGGGCAGAGAAACGTTGAGATGCTCAGTTTGAATTGTTGCCATAGTTTGAATTCTCCTAATGCACTAAATGGATAAATGAGAACAACTCTGCATCTAATAACAGGGTTGAAGCTATGAAGTCGAACATCGTTTGCTTGTTGGACTTCACCAACACTCTTTTCAACTGGAGGAAGTATTCTGAAGGAATTGATGAACCGCTAACTGACAAGCGAAAACGATCGCTCCAAAACCTGTTCTCTTTCTGGTAAGACAACCTTTTCCATCAGATACTCAATCGTTTGTTGGCTCACCCAACCTTGTTCAGATACCACTTCCCTAAACGCTTATCGGTCTCTTTCTGTTTGTTCAAAGCGAATTCCAGACGATCGTGAGATAGCAACCCAGCCTCCAGAAGATAAGCTCCGAGACGTTTTCCGGTGGATGCTGGTACAAGGGCGTTTTCTTTTTGTGCAATCAACAACTGAACAGATTGCTTCTGAACCCATTTGGAGTTAGCTGGAAAACCAGAAGCGCTAATGGAAGGAGATTCTTCTGATGGTGTAGCGGTTGTCGTTTTTGCCTGCTCAAGAATCACGCTAAAGAAATCGGTGAAAAGCTGAAATACTTTGTCAACATACTCTACAGCCTCTTGTCTGATATCCTCAGCCAATTCAAGGGTTTCAATAAAATGCTGGGTTTCAGACAAATGCAAACTGTGCCCCGTATCGATCACAAGATGGAGGTTACCAAAATACCGATATTCTTTGTTTGTAATCTCCTGTAAATCCCGAGCAGCCTGTGCAGTTGCTGACAAAAGATATCAGCAGTTGCTTCCACAGCTTCAATGACTACCAATTTCTGAATGGGACTTGCCCGGTAGGTGTACCGATAGGCTCATAAATCATGTGACGAGATACATAGGTTTCATCACTCCAAAGGAATTTCAACGCATCGGAGAAGTTCATGGATAGATCGAAGCTAAGCTTTTGCAAATCCTCCAAGAACCATATCCAGTGGCTATCGTCTTCTCGACTGTGTTGATTAATCATTAATTGGATTGGATCATTGCTCTCTTCTCGAAAAACGGCTCTATTTAACTCCCCAAAACCCATAACAAATGGTGCAAAACAGGGAGCAAATGCAAGTCTTTCCCGTGGGTCAACATTGCTGTCACAAAGGAACTTGAACAACGGCAGTTGAGCAAAAACCTGCTGTTTCTCAACGATCAATTTCAGAATTTCCTTCATCCAATAATCCTCAGTAAAATTCCTTGGGTTGTCCAACTTGGGATTAGCGCTTAACACGCACTCAGCACTTTGTATCCAACACAGAACATCCATCACTCAACGCTCAACCCTGAGTCCTTAACCTTCAAATAGCACCCTTAGGGTGCCATTCACAAATTAAGCAGGATTGCCGCAAAGAGCCTTACTGACCAAAGGTTGGAAAATACTGTCTCCGCAGTAATGCGGTTGTTTTGTCCTTTTAATAATCAGAATCAGTAACCGCTTAGTAAGTTCAAGGACAACTTCGTAAAGAATCTGAAAACTTACTTAAGCAAACACAAGGAAACATGACTTGATGAAACAATAGCTTTCATAAGTTCTTTAAACCAGCGAAATTTTACCAGCAAAAATTATCGAGTAAATTTACTGAGGGAATCAAACTTCACTGAAAGTTTATTAGCATGGCTGCGTAGATCTACGGCCTGAATTTAGGAAAACTCCCAAATTAGTGTTTTTCTTTATACAGAAATTCGATAAGGCGAAAAGAATGTTGATAGGTTTAATCTGTAATCTATAAGCTATGTGTTTACCTGAACATCGAATCAGAGAAGTACTTACAGCTATATAATCTAGGATCTAGCCTACTCCTTGAAGTTTACTCTCCTGCTAATCTGTTTTCCCTGAAGTGGTGAAGTGATAAAAATAACAGTAACAGCACTTAGAAAGCAAAAGTGAGTACTCAGTAGTACGTACCCTTCTGGGCAATAATACGGAAAAGGTCCATTACATTCCTTCATACACGGAATACAACCTTTGTCTGAGTCCATAGCGCTAAAAATTTATTCGATTACAGACGCAGGACAGGCAGAATTAATGGATTGGTTAACCCAGCCCTGCGAACCAACGGCGATTCGGGAAGACCTGGGTGTGATGGGATTGGCAGGACATCTTGTTCCCCATCAGGTGGTAATGTGTGAACTGGAACGGCGACGACAACTCCATGCGAATGAAACCAGAGCATACCGGGTTTTGGGATGACGTTTCTCAAACACTTCTCGCACAAACCGTCCAATGGTGTCAGGAGAATATCCCTGTTTCCCCTGAGCCACAAACATTTTCTGAAATCGCGTCATCGCCTCAGCATAATCAGTTTAGGCATATCGACGAATGTCCTGAGCCGATTCCTTATCCCAAATCGGTGTATTAACCGCACCGGGTCCGATGACACTGGCCACTTTGAATTGAATCGGATTGGTTATCGGTACTGGGTTCCTGGTCATTTCATTTACCGCTAAAAGTTTAAGCAACGAGCAGATTGCTGCTCTGCACGAGTTGCTTCAAGTAAAGTCCCTTGTACTAGGGGCTTTATTTTTTATGGTTTGCAGTTTCCACAGTCACCTGAAGTTAAGAAGTTTGATGAGGACTGAGGACTGAGTGCTGAGTGGTGAGGGGATTAATGCTAAGTCCTCAACGCTTAGGATCATCAATTAAATAACCTGATCAACTGTAACCCTTTACCTGTACGGGCGCGGCATTCGGCAGAGATGGTAAGGGCTTTTTACCGAACGCCACGCCCCTACACAGGGAATTACACCTTAATAAATCCTCGATCTTGGGAATAGGGATTGAATAAGTAGACTTTAAGGCAGGCTCTAGGGAGAGCACATGAAATCACGTTGTTCTGTTTACAAAGAAGATTTACTTCTATCTCTCACCAAAGGAAAGTTCGGTTTCTGAAAAGAATTGTGTAACATGTATACACCTTTTCAATCGGGTTCAACATCTGTTGGACCTCACACCAAGACTTTAAGCTCCTATTGGGAGCTTTTTTGTATGTCTTATTGAAACTGGAAGGACTCACAAGAGATTCTCTCCAAAATCCTTTCCCTTCCAATCTCTGAACGCCTTAATTTAACATCATGTCACTCCTTCGATAGTGGATTTCTAGACTTCGTTAGTAGAAGGTAGAAGGCATCTCTGCTACGTTAATTGGACATTTTTTGAGCTTAATTTCTTTAAGGAGACGGAGCGCTGCAATGGGAACTCGGTATTTTGATTTGATTAGTGGTTTTCTGGAATCATCATGAAGCCTAACCGATGGCGCTCATTGATTGTCATTCTAATTATGGTAATAGCCGCAGGGCTGCTTGGCTATCTTATTGAATTTTCTTTGCCGACAAGAGCGCCCCTGTTGAGCAAAACCTATACACCATCAACCCAGCCAGCACCACAAGAAATTGGCTCCTGTGATGTGCTGGGATACACGATCGATAAGGCAACCACCGAACAACTGCTGCAAACGGAAGATGGGCGAGCCAAACTTGCGCCTGAAAATGGCGCGATCACAATTACTCAGGACCTGATTAATCTTGGTCGTGATGCGTTCTACCGGGAAACGTTTGGAAACGAATACTTCTTCACAGATGTTGTTGGCGCGATTAGTGGACCGATTAATTTGCTGACCATGGGCAAGGCGATCGCGGCGCTGGGCGGCAAACACACAACGAATTTGCAAATTCCGCTCGATCAGGATGTAACGGTTGGTGGTCACCTATTTACGGCTGGCACCCTTCTAAATACAGGGTTAGATGTTCCTGCCAACTCGCTCATTCCATTAGGCGTGCAGATTCACAAACGCGGGGCAAAATCCGAGTTGGGTTAACGTGCGCGGTGTGTCATGCCACCTTGGATAAGGAGGCTGGCCAAATCATTGAAGGGGCACCGAATGTCGATGTGGATACCGGATTGCTCCAAGCATTTGCGACGAACTCTGCTGCTATGTTTCGTCAAACCGGAGTTAATCCAACAACCATTCCTCCGGGCAACCACACCTATATCAATGCCGTTGGGCAGAAAGCTCAACTACCGGATTCCAAAGCGTTAGAGGATGCGGTGGATGCCCAACTATTAGCTTGGTCACCTGGAAACTTCGATTCCAGCGGAGACAATGTCAACAATCCTGCACAGATTCCGTCATCCTATACGTTTGATTCTTATCCCTATGGATGGAGCGGGTTTTCGTCAGTGGGTTGGTTTCACGGGTTAACGACGTTGAACAACAATGTTCACGCGACCAATTCAGACCCCACGACAGGCTCCTATGGCAGTCAATATCTGCTTGGTATTGATAAGGAGACGTATTTGGGAACGATCCTGCAAAACTCGGCTGCCTCAAAATTTCGCTTACCAGAAGGCGCGAAACCGTCAGAGTTTTTAGAGAAAAATGATCCCACACCTGGAACACCCGCAATCAATCAGGTGATAAAAATGCCGGGTTATCCAAAGGGATCCGTTTTTGCGTTGGATGGATTTCTGGCAAGTTCTCCAGGGTTTCCTGTTGGAGAGCAGCTAAACGGGATGTCAGCTTATCAAAATGCGCTTGCTCCACCTCCTTATAAGCAGACAGCCGATCGGGAAACACTCCAACGGGGCGCTACCGTGTTTGAAAAGGCGAACTGTGCTCAATGCCACAGTGGACGATATTTCACAAACCATGATGTTATTCCAATAGATAAGATTCGATCTCAACCATCACGAGCATCTGCACTCGTAAAGTTTCCTCGGATCTTCGTGTCGCCTGAAACGTATCCCAATAGTGTTTCTGTACCGTTGCCGGTTGATCCGCCTGTGATTCAGGTTTCTACAGACATTACGCCTAAACGAGTGCGTGACTTAGCGTATGCGATCGACAACCCAGGAGGAGGTTACAAAGTCCCGAATTTGATTGGTCTTTATGTGAGTGCGCCCTATTTACATGATGGAGGGTGGCAGCCAGTGCGGAGGCGTTACAGCAAGAAACGGATGGTCACTATACGGTTGCAAAGCCAGAGCAAATGGGTCTTGCAGGTACCTGGATGCAAACCATTGCGCCTGACCCGGCAGCTAGTTTAAGAACGTTAGTCGATCGCACCCTTCGACAGGCTGCTATCTCGGCGAATCGAGCAAACACAGGTCTACAAGCAACTCAGGTCGATGGTAGTGGGCACGAATACTGGGTTGATCGAAAAGCGGGATTTACAGCACAGGATCAAACCGATTTGATTCAATTCCTGCTCTCAATTGATGATAATCCCGAGGTATTACCCAAATCTTCCCTTGAAAGAACGTCTTATTGAGTCAACGGTAAGCAAACCGTAAAACAGGTTCTTCCTGACTTTGATTCAACAAAGAGCGTACCCTGGTGACGGTTCTCCACAACCCGTCGCACCGTTTCCAATCCTAATCCTGAACCCTGGCCCACCGGTTTGGTGGTAAAAATGGTTCAAAAATCCGCGACTGAATTTCGGGAGGGATGCCGCTGCCAGAATCAACGATGTCCACGCGAATCAAGTTGCCTTTCTGACGGGTTGCAATCTCAAGTGTGCCTTTGCCGTTCATCGCGTCGATCGCGTTATCGATCAGGTTCGTCCATACCTGATTCAGTTCACTCCCATAGGCAAGCACTCTTGGAAGCTGTTCGCTGTAATGACGTTGAACCTGAATTCCCTGATTGAGTTTGTGCGCAAACAATCGCAGCGTATCTTCTAGCCCTTGATGAATATCCACTTCCTGTTGAACTCCCTGATCGAGATAGGAATAGGATTTCATGGCTTGCACCAGATCTGAAATTCGTTCGGCTCCCCGCAAACCATGTTTGATCATCCCCATCACTTCAAAGGAGAGAGCTAACCAATGCAGCCCCATTTCTCGCAGTTCGGTTGGATCATCTCGCCAACGCTGCATCAGTTCATCCAGGGTTTTGGTTTCAACGCCGCCTGCGGCCAATGGTTCAGACAGTTTCCACGCTTCAGTTACGCCGTAGTCTTCTAACCAGTTCAGCAAGATCTCTTCCCGATCGCTCAGGCTGACTGGATCAATGCGATCGTTGAGGATTGCATCATAGCCCTCATCCCGAGTTTGTAGCCACTGTTGAGTATGTTCTGGCTCAACCTGACGCTGCCCATAAATCAGATTCATTCGTTGCAGTTCCAAAATGGCCGCTGGCATTTCCCGCAATGCACGAACTAGCGCAGCGGCGGGATTGTTCAACTCATGGGCGAGTCCCGCTGCTAAGGTTCCTAACGCGGCCATCTTTTCTCGTCCCCGAATGAAAGACTCCAATCCACGCAGCCGTCGTCCAACTATACGGAACACCATACGCTCAAACTCGCGACACTCGTGCAGCAATTTACGAAAGTCACCCCCTCAATCTCGTAAAGATTGCTGTCTGTGATTGCCCGCAGCGTTATTGGGTAACGTTCGTCTGTCAGTACTTGCACTTCGCCGAAAAAGGCGGGAGCGTCGTGTCGTCCGACTGGGATTTCAACTCCCTCACTGCGACGAGTAACAACCACTTGACCGCTAGCGAGAATAAATAATCCGCGATGCGGATCCCCTTCGTGTACCAACACTTCCCCTGTTTTAAGCGTCAGGGTTTGAGCACGATCGCATAGCCATTCCAATCGCTCCCTGGGAAGCTGTTGAAACGGTTCCAGCATCAGCAAATCCTCGATGCACAACATGGGCAAATGTCCTTGATCGGGTTACAGATTTTCCGCTCTACTCGTTCCAGTTCAAATGATTGATTGGTCCAGACGTTATTATCCGAGTGCAGTAGAAGAAGATCACTACTTGAGGTAGATGTCGAAGAATTAAGCTTATGGATAACTTACTGTAAAGGATGTTACAGATTGCACAACTGGCTACCCCCTATGCCACATGTTTTGCTGGTAGATGATGAAGCTCCTCTCTGTGAAAGTCTCTCCTATGCATTGCGAAAAGAGGGCTACGAAGTGACTACCGCATCCGATGGACACAGCGCAATTAAACAGTTTCATAAACAGGTACCCGATATTATCCTGCTAGATTTGATGCTGCCAGAAGTTGACGGTATGGAGGTTTGTTGGCGGATTCGAGCATTTTCTGACGTA
This sequence comes from Kovacikia ellensis JS3, assembly GCA_034541955.1. Lineage (GTDB taxonomy): Bacteria > Cyanobacteriota > Cyanobacteriia > Leptolyngbyales > Leptolyngbyaceae > Kovacikia. Next base: position 332,185 of record JAVYJL010000002.1, read on the forward strand.
CCTATTGTAATGCTAACTGCAAAAGACCAGGACATTGACAAGGTGCGAGGCCTAGAGGCAGGAGCGGACGATTACGTTACGAAACCATTCAATACTCGGGAACTGCTAGCGCGAATAAAAGCCGTGCTTCGCCGCCACAATGGAGAGTAGCCCTAGAAGGAGTATGAAACCGTTTTTAGTGGTTCGTTGGTAGTCAGACGGTTACCCTGTATTCGATGGAATTCAATTCATACAAAGCTCCTGGCGACTTACCTGCTTCTCAGCATTCTGGGAACCTCGCTAATGTCCGGTTATATCCTCTGGACGTTCTACATGTATTTCATGCAGACGCGTCAGGCAGACTTAGAAAACTGGACAGCAGCACTCAGCGAGAGTATGGCAGATGTGCTGGAGGAAAAGGACAATCAAAGGATTCAATTAATTGTGCAGCGGTATGGTGCTCCTGCAACCGTAACGCTTCGGGTATTTGATCCAAAAGGTTCGCTGCTGGCGACGTCTGATCCTCAAACCGATCAACGGGTTAAGAACTGGTTGCAAATACCGGGTATAGAGGCAGCACTGCAAGGTCATTCTGCGAAGGGGATTGCGAAAGGAGTTTTATCGACGAACGATCGTCTCTATATTGCAAAACCTATCGTCCGCAATGGGCAGCTTTTGGGGGCGTTGCGGATGTCTATCTCCCTGGAGCAGTTTCAGCGGCAGTTTGCTAGGGTTATCTGGACTGTTTTAGGAACGTTAGGACTTACAATTCTTTTGTGTGCGCTCATTAGCGATCGCTTTGCCCGCAGTCTTTCTAAACCGATCGAAGCGATGCGAAACTTTGCCATTCGCGTTGGAAGTGGGCACTTTGGCGATCGACTGACCATTCGACAAAGCATTGAACTAGACCAGTTAGCCATAGAGTTAAGCCGCATGAGTGAACGGCTAGCCTCGTTAGATGAGGAACGGCGTGCTTTTCTGGCGAATGTCTCCCATGAACTGCGCACCCCTGTTAGTAATGTGCAGGTGACTGTAGAAGCGCTAGAAAGCGGGGCAGTTGAGGAGATAGAACTGCGCGATCGCTTCTTTCAGACCATCAAAGATGAAACAAAGCGGTTGTCGAGTTTAATTCGTGATTTGCTGGATTTGGGACGCCTAGAAGCTGGCGTTACTCAATTAGAAATACAAGCAATTTCTCTAAAAGCTTAATTAGCCGTGCCGTGAGAGCGATTGAATTACGAATGCAGGCTAAAGGAATATCGATTCAAATTGATGTGGCGGATCTTCACATTAATGGTGATCCAGAACGATTGTTGCAGGCGTTATTGAACATATTAGATAATGCGATTAAGTACTCTGCGTCTAACTCCCAAATTCACATTATTGGAATTCGAAAGAAACACTATGCCCAGATTCATATTCAAGATCAAGGAATTGGAATTAACGAAAACGATTTGCCTCGAATTTTTGAACAGTTTTACACAACGAGTGCATCCCGAAAAGAGAGTGGTTCAGGTCTGGGGTTAGCAATTGGTAAACGAATCATTGAGGCCCACGGTGGCACCATTACCGCTAACAGCAAAGTGAACCAGGGAACGACGTTTGTTATTCGCCTTCCATTAGAAGCTTAGCAAGATCTGGGGAGCAGGAGTCAGAGGTTACGAAAGGATTGAAGAGGAATCACTTGTACGCAAACCTCGGAGGTTTAACCTTTCCATACTCAGCACTCAGTCCTCAACACTCAGCACTTTACTATCGGTGAAGCAGCGACAGAACGCAGGACTTATCGCCTAACTGCATCGGCATTGCTTCAAGCTGACACTGGATTTCGCCCCAGCCAAGATGAATCGTTTCAGTGCCACTATCGGGCCGCCCCTTGAGATGCGTCCTGGCAATCAGCGAATCAGGGGCGATCGATTTATGGTTGGGAATAAAGCCGCCCTGCCAGTCATTTGTGCGAATACTCCACCAAATTCGCAATTTCTTTTTGGTGTTGGCTACCCGCGACGGTGCTGTTTGAGCAGATTCTCGTTGGGTCAATGCCTGATGCCACATCACTAAGGCATGTTCTCCTGCACCATGCTGCACCATACGAACCAGGGTTGCCAGCAGGGACGTTTGGTACAGTGCTGCCAGCGATCGTCCTGTACTTAAAGACAATCCCAGTTCATTTAACTGGGGTACGAACGAAGTCTGCGGCATTAATAAATCTGCGGCCCCTTGGTCGCACAGCCGTTCCTTACGATCAACGCTCCAGTTTGGCAGAAAGCTTCCTGTGCTGGCCTGCTCCTGTGCGTCAAACAGTAGCTCCATTAGCTCGTGCCCTTCCGTAAATCGTTGCCGCACCAGCGGATCATCTTCTTTGATCAAAATAATCCCCGTGCGGCTGTCCACCAGAATGCCTTGCTGTTCATCTAATGGCGCACGTCGCGGTGTCGGCATTCCAAAGTGCCGATAAATTAGCGATAAATCGATGGGAGGGTATTGCTCAACCCCGCCTCCTGCCTCAAAAATTCGACGTACCGTAAAACGTCCTGTTCCCTCTGAAGCGCACCATAGCGAGACAGGAATGCCTGCCCGGGATGACGGTATTCCCTGTTCCCTTGTCCCCCATCCCCTGTCTCCCATCCTCTAGTTCCCTGCGGTCATCTTGATCACGTTGTAAAGCAGTTCCCACTTCTCCGGAGTGGTGGGTTGCTGTCCCCGGTATCTCAACCGAGCCAACATCAACACATCATCGGGAGGTAAGGCAGCAGCTTTGGCAAACTGAGCCAGACTCGGCGGGATATCGGCTGTCTGATTTAGGGTTCCCACGGAGTTTTCTTTAAGTCCCAAAACGGCGGTCAGTCGCTCCATTAGTTGCCAGGAGAGATTGGTAGCCTGACCTCGCTCAATTTGGGACAGGTAGTTGCGGGAGATGCCGACTTTATTAGCCAGTTCCTCCTGGCTCAGTTTCTCTTGCAGACGGCGATCGCGGACTTTTGAGCAAATTCATCCATATACTAATGATAACTACAGATTACAAAATTTGTCTCTATGTATTGCACAAGCAGAGAAATGATGGTATTTTTAGTACATATGAACTGTAAACTACAGTTTGCATTCCAATAACACTCTAGCAGTAAACTCTAGCAGCTTAAAGATGACGATTATGGCTCAGGCAGCGGCAACGAATCGTAAAGCGAGAATTATCGATGAGTTTCAACAAATCCTGGCAAACCGACAAACCCTGGCGTCCCGAGTTGCCACCCGCGAAGAGGAGGCAGAGAAGGAGCAAAATCGAAGCGTCCTGGAAGTCGTGTCGCAATACAGTGCCGACGGCATTATCCGGGGCTGGCTGATTTGCAGTTGAATTTGGCACTATCATCACTGGACTTTCCACCCGGCTAACCAGCGAAACTGCAAAATTGGATGATCTGAAACGGGCGATCGCGGCTGAAACCCAAAATTTGGGAGACCTGCGGAAAACGAGAGTAGTTGCCGATGCCCTTTACCTCCTAACGCAAGAACATCAGGAAAATCTGCGGTTGTTGGAACAGCGGTTAACGAGCGATCGCGAAATTTTGGAAAAGGAAATTACCGAAACGCGCAAACTCTGGCAGCGAGAGCAGGAAGAATTTGAGTTGAGCGCTAACGATAGCGGCGAACTCCTGCAACGCGAACGTTCGTGCCAGGAAGCAGATTATCAATACGCCAATGAGCGATCGCGCAAAATTGCAACGGATGACTATGAAGAAACGAAACGTCAAATCGAACGGGAACTTCAAGAAACGCGGCAAGCGAAGGAAAAAGATTGGGCGGAACGAGAACGCACTCTGGCAACCAATCAAACCTTACTGGAGGAGTACCAACGTAAGGTTGCTGCCATCCCACATGAGCTGGATGAAGCAATTAAGAAAGCCCGCGAGGAAGGCATTCGTGATGCGAACCAGGATGCCAAAATCAAGGCGGATTTGCTAGAGAAAGAATGGGAATCGACCAAGCAAGGGTATGAATTCCAAATTCAGTCGCTCGAAGCGAAAGTACAAAAACAAACCGAACAAATTGCCGAAACCACGACCCAACTTCAAGCAGCCCTACGACAGGCGCAGGCCCTCGCAATGGCAAAACGGCCACGATCGCCCACCACCGTCCGCACCTGAACCACCATCGGATCCTGCGCCAAATCAGCAGAAAATGGAATCCGTGATTGAAGGATTGAATCGACTACAAATTAACTTTGGTGGTGCCATCAGTGACTTATTCGAGAAGTTGACGCTGGAAGTTTTAAGGATTATCCAAATTATGCGACTATCTAAAATTGATTTGAGCAACCTGATCGCAATCAGTCACGATGATGATTATTTGGAGCTGGTAATCGATCGGGGAGATAGCCTGGATGTGATTGAAATTCCGGCTCCGATCGCTGCTTACGAAGGGCTTCAACAATTGAACGCGATCGTTGCTTCTGACATACCTTCACTGACAGAAACCGTTGATTTTAATCAACTACCTGGTGTCAAACAAACTATTGATATGCATCCGATTAAATCTGGAATGGCAAACGCCGTTGGGTACGATCCCGATCGTAACGTGCTACAAATCGAGTTTAAGAGTGGCTCGATCTACCAGTACGAAAATGTCGATGCTGCAACTTGGAAAGGGTTACAAGCATCAGACTCGGCTGGGCGGTTTTTTAACTGTAAAATCAAAGGTCAGTACCGGTCCTGTCAAGTTGATTAGTCTCGATCTTTAGGTTATGGCTTTCACCAGTACCGGCGCTAAGAGATTGTTGCAACATAGCCAGTTTGGTGGCTGCAACAATCTCCTTGAAGTTAGGACGATCAACAAGCTGAATTAATGTCCAAATCAGATCATTCTCTGATTCTGGAATCTGCTCAATGAGTACTAGAATGTGCTTTGTATTGGCTTCCAGTGCCGCTTGATGCAGTTGTTTGATCCAATCTACGGGCATTACTAGTACGGCTTCAACCGTGAGTGAAGAAGAAATATCAAGAGGAGTGATTTCTTCCATCTTCGAGTGGTTGACAGCATCTGCGAATAGATAACGGACTCCTAAATGCTCTGCCATCTTTTCAAAGATAGTGGAGGTACGAAATGGCTTTCGTACAAAATCATCACAGCCGATCAATAGCGCTGTGATTCGATCTTCCTCAAACGCACTTCCGGTTAATGCAATAATGACTGGCGCTGGATCTCCTGCGGCTTTAATCTGGCGAGTGGCCTCGAATCCATTGAGCACTGGCATTCGAATGTCCATCCAGATCAGGTGGGGAGACCAGACTTTCCATACCTCGATCGCGGCTTGCCCATCCACGGCTTCTTTTACCTCAAACCCTACTGGAGTCAACAGTTCCACTAGGAGCCGCCGATTTTCCAAGATGTCTTCTGCAACTAGAATGCGAAATGCTGGCTGCCCTTCTTCTAAGCCAATAACCTGACGGCTCGATTCTGGCATGGGTACATCATTAGATGAAATGGCATAGGTTTGGATCTGAAATGCAAAAACTGAGCCGTTGCCCACCACGCTACTGGCGGTTAATTCTCCTCCCATTAGCTGTACGAAGCGCTGACTAATAGGCAATCCCAAACCTGTACCCTCCAAAGATTTTTGTCCTGCATCTGTTTAAACGAAGGGTTCAAATAAACAGTCAAGGTCGGTCGGGGCAATACCACAGCCGGTATCCTCGATCTCAAAGAAAAGCGTCACGGGTGAGGAGTCGGAAATGGGATGGGAGGACTGGAGAGCAGCGGCTGTATCACTCTGCTTCTCTATGTCTTCGCTTTCTCTCTGTTCGGTTCCCACCCGTAGGTTAATCCATCCCGTTTCAGTAAATTTAATTGCGTTTCCCAGAAGGTTGATCAGTATCTGACGTAACTTGCTTTCATCGCTGTGGATGTACTGAGGAACGGTTTTTGATCGCTCAAAAATCAACTGCAGTCTCTTAACTCGTGCTTTAAGGAAAAACATTTGCTGGAGTCGATCGAGCAAATTGTAAAGATCAAAATTAACGTCATTCAGAACCGCTATGCCTGCCTCAATCTTGGACATTTCCAGCACGTCATTAATTAAAACCAGCAGATCTTCTCCGCTGCGATTAATGGTGTCCAAATAATCCTGTTGCTGTGGGTCAAGCGATCAACTTCGCAACAGCAACTGGCTAAACCCAAGAATGATGTTAAGCGGAGTTCGGAGTTCGTGACTCATGTTAGAGAGAAACTGGCTTTTGGCCAGGTTTGCCGCGTCTGCGGCCTCTTTAGCCTTTTGAGTTCCGTAGTGCGCTGCTCGACACGACTTTCTAACTCCTCGTTTGTTCGTTCGAGCGCTGAGGTGTACCAGGGGCGAGTTCGAGGATCATAGTTTGGTTTCGGTCTTAAAAGTTTAGTGCGGTGACCAGGCCGATCTGCTGCATAAATTCGTACCTCGTGCCCTGTAGAATCCCCTGACACTTTTACTTGAAAGCTACCATTATCAGACCGCTCCACCGCGACATGCTCTCGGTTCTCAGAGCTAATATATACAGCCGTTACGGAGTCAAACGTCTCTAGTTGATACCAGAGATGACGCTCTAATGCTAATGCATCTCCAACTCGTACTTCCCCAACGCGCACAGCGTTTGCATTCAGTTGATTAATTTGGTGAGGGGTTGTCACGTAGGTTCTGAGTTATTGATTGATACGGGAGGTGATTTCACTCCGCAACTGAACAGCAACCTCGTTGACTGGGTGGCTGTCCATTTTGAATAGACAGCCACCCAGTCAACCCCACTGCTACAGAAATCTGCACAATAAATGGCACTACAAGAATTGGGTGTAGCGACACACTCTTAGCAAACTTTAAGAATTGATGGGTGAGAGAGCACATGTTTGAATTCCTCAGCTACACCAACCTTATTGTGGTGCGAATGCCAACCCACAGCCCTCCTTAATCCAAAAAATTTCCCTTTATGACTGTATATATTAACAAACTGAGACAAAATCACCTGGTAGGGTGATATGCAGATTTCATTGCTGCAAAGTGCCCCTCCAACTAGAGGGGCACCTGAACGTTCTATTTAAATTCAACGATTAGCCAGTAGAGATGCCAGTTAGCGTCCAGCAACCATGTTCTGTGCCATACGGAGGTGTTCAGCAACGAGCGGCAGAACTTGATTGGCAAAGGCTTTTATCTCTGAATCACGGCCCTGCTGAAGTTCTTTTTGATAGATGCCCCGCGTCTTCGAGTGTGCTTTTACCTGCCCACTCATATAGGCGCGATCAAATTGGGTCCCTGAAAGTTTTGACAGTTGGGTTAGCAGGGCTTGATTTTCTGCACCCAGAGAAGTGGGTAGAGTGACTCCCTTTTGTGCAGCCAGAGGCTTTAGCTTGTTGGATGATTCGGTATGTTGCTGAATCATTTCTTGCGCAAACTGCCTTACTTGCGAATTTCTCGATTTTTGCAGGGCCAGTTGGCTTGTTCTAATCTCGGTTTGATCGCTTTGAGCTGCTTGGATGATGAACTGCCGATCGACAGCCATTGAAGAACGAGTGCTAGAGGGAGAACTGTGCTGCATAGTACCGCCCTGCATCGGTTCTCCCTGCATCGATCCCCCTGGCATTGATCCCCTGGCATTGATCCTCCCTGCGTCGAATTGCCTTGAGCCAACGTTGGAAGGGTCGTAGAAAGGGCGGCAAGGCTGAAAATACCAACACTTGCAGAAATCAGTTTGTGGAGTTTCATAAATTTCTTTGTTGAATAACTGCTTTTAGCCGAAACAAACAATGGTGAATGGTTAACTTGTGAGAAACTGATTTCACTAACGGTTTCTCTTTCAAGAAAGTAACTAACCTCACATTTGCAAATGTCAATCCAAGGGAACGGTTTTCCTTGAACCACTTGCCGATGCTTGACCTAGTCATACCGAGAGCATAGAGAGAAGCTCTAAGTTTTGCCTTCCTTCTTCAAAGAGAGACTTTGTTTCTTCCTCTTGTATAGAGCATGACAAAGAAACAGCGCATGAAACATGCTTCGTACGTCGGACTTATTTATAGCAGGGGTCAGGTGTTAGGTGTCAGGGATGAAAGCCTGATATTTAGATTATTTCAGGTAAGCTGACTGTCCTAACAATTGTGGCGACAGATGTAATTCCCATTCTTAAAACAGAATTTGGACGCTTCAAAGCAGATTCTGGGCTTCACACATGCCCTATTCTGTTTCGTGTTAGGCTGCGATCGCCAATCCAATCGGTGTAGGCTCGTTTTGCAAAAATACCTGGTAATGACTGATTTCAGGAATTGACTTTAAAGCAACTAGATTTTCATACAAACAGCAGATTTTATCGATCAATTGCAGATACCCTTTGCAACCTCCATGGATAAAGACCCTTCAACCCAGAGTAATGCATGAATTACACCCGAAAGCGTTCTAGCTCTTGCCAGGTAGTAGGAAATTGAAAGCCCATAGCTGTTCTCCTTCTGGAGCTTGAGAAACGGTAGCGAGTTTCTCGTTCTTCTACTATCTAATCTCTCTCAACCTCAGGATCCCTCTGTGCTTCCACAGATATCGTTAGAAGCAACGCCGAATGAACTGTCAAACACCTGGATGAATTGCCTGATAAATAGAACTGCGTTTAGGATAGGTGTTTCTGCAAAGCTTGTTGTAAAACCTTCCCAATCTACAATCTAAAATCTGCAACTTTAGCAGTATTACCTTAAACAGCATTAATCAATGAGATATGGAATTTGTCCTTCCAGTGCAGTCGCTGGAATGGCAGCGCTACAGCTTTTTTATAATGTGTCAACGGGCCTTTGGGATACAACCCAGTGGTGGAACTCTGCAAATGCGTTGGGAACAACCATTGAAGCTTCCCGATTGACCGATCGAATTGCTTACCAAACCAATATCTTTCAAACCTTTGAAAAACAGAAGGCAAGTAATTTCCTTAATCCCTGGTTTTACGATGACGAAGGGTGGTGGGCGCTCACTTGGATTAAAGCCTACGACACAACCGGTGAACGTCGATATTTGGATATGGCAAAGACAATCTTTAAAGACATGACACAGGGTTGGGACTCAACCTGTGGTGGTGGAGTTTGGTGGCATAAAAGGCGTCAGTATAAGAATGCCATTACAAACGAATTATTTCTATCCGTCGCTGCTAAGCTTCATCTGAGAACTCCTAATGACAGTGGATCGGACAGCTACTTAAACTGGGCGAAACGAGGGTGGACCTGGTTCAAAAATAGCGGGCTGCTCAATCAGCAAAACCTAGTCAACGATGGGCTGGATGACCATTGTAAAAATAATGGAAAGACACTCTGGACGTATAACCACGGAGTTATCTTGGATGGACTGGTTGATCTATACAAAAGTACAAATGACGAGTCTTTGCTGATCCAGGCTCAAGCGATCGCAGATGCAGCAATCGCTACGCTGGCACCCAACGGGATCCTGCGAGAGTCATGTGAACCAGCAGATTGTGGAGATGATGGCCCGCAGTTTAAGGGAATTTTTATTCGTAATTTGTACTCTCTCTATCAGGTTACAAATAAACAAGCCTACCGGAAATTTATTTTGAAGAATGGAGATTCCATCTGGTTAAAGAATCGCAATTCTGATAATCAGCTTGGGTTGAGTTGGGCTGGTCCATTCGATCGGGCTGACGCTGCCCGACAAAGCTCAGCAATGGATGCTATTAATGCAGCCCTCGCCGTTAATATTCAGAAAACAACATATCAAGCTGAAAATAGTACACGTCATTCCTTAAACGTTGGTACATCAAATAGCGGTTATTTTGGGAATGGATATATAACCGACTGGAATCAGAATGACCAGTGGGTTATGTTTAAAGTCAATGTTCCCTGTCCTGGAAATTACCAACTCACGCTCCGTTACAGTGCAGCAGATGGAGATGCATCCCGCTATATCTTCGTTGGTACGAGCATCGTTAGTAATCAGATATTTCAAAACCGATGGTTGGAGCGATTGGAGAACCATATCCATCAATAACCTTTGGCTGCGCGAAGGCAGTAATGACGTATTTATCATTTTCAATCGCTCAAAAGGCAGCAATCGTTTGCTCAATCTTGATGAGATGGTGATTCAACCGAAGTAATTCTTCTACGATCGCCACTGATTCGCGCGGATATTTTGGGATGCCAATTGGGCGGCTTCCGCAATACGTTTGGCGCGGGCCTCGGGTTTCTTGGCTGAACTAATCCACTCCAAAATTCCTCGTTTGGCAGAGCGCGGAAAGGCATCAAAGTTCCGCGTTGCTTGCGAATAGGTTGCCAATGCCTCTGCTAAATCTGGTGGGATTTCCAATGCTTCGATCGCATCTAATGCATTCCACGAACCGTCCTGTTTTGCTGCTTCAACCTTCGCTAGTCCAGCGGGTGTCATCAACCCCTGTGCAATTAATCTCTCAACCCGCTCTTTGTTGAGTTTTGACCATCCAGTTTTCGATTTTCTGGGTGCAAACCACAGCATCGATCGTTCGTCATCTAGCTTATTGGGTTTACTGTCTATCCAGCCAAAGCACAATGCTTCCTCAACTGCTTCATTGTATTCAAATCGTGGTTTACCAGTTTCTTTTTGTACGTGATTAACCAAACGCCTTCATTGCGGGTATGATGTTGCGCTAACCAGTCTCGCCACGCTGCCCGTGTATAAAGATGGATTGAATTGGCGGGAACATCATTCATTGTCATGACTGGTCTCTAACCATTTCCGAAAGTGGCTGCTAATCGCATCGATCGCGGTTACTACCACCAATAAAACCAGCATCATTGTTGTCGCTTTAGGGGATATTCAAACCCTCGAATATAGTTAACCAGCTCAAAACCGATTCCGCCAGCCCCAACAACTCCTAATACAGACGCTGACCGAATATTGTACTCAAACATATACAGGGTGTAACCCAGTCCCAGGGGCAAAACTTGGGGAGAACTCCATATTGGACGATTTGCAGCCAGGAAGCGCCCGTTACTTGCAGTGCTCCGATCGACTTTGTATCGATTGATTTGATCGCAGTTTCGTAGAACTTGGCGAGATAGCCGCTCGTATAAATGCCAACGGCAAGGTGCCTGCGGCAGCGCCTAACCCGATTGCGGATACAAAAAACAACCCAAGAACGATCGATGGCACCGATCGCACCAAATTCTGTGATAGATTTGCCAATCGCTGTCTCCTACCGGGAGCAAGATTATGGGCAGAGGCAATCGCAATGGGAATGGATAGAACTGCACCGATTGTTGTGCCTATCAGCGACATCTGCACCGTCTCAATCAGTGCTTTAACTGCTACATCCAGCACACTCCAATCGGGAGGCAATAGCCGCGACAGAAAATCCGTCATATAGGGCAGACTGGTGCGAATCACCGTGAAATTAATCTTCAATCCCTGGAATGCCCAACTATAAAGCAAGATTAGCCCTGGCAGAATGAGTAGACTTGCCAGGCGTTTAGTAGGAGACATTCGTAGCGACGACGATATCTGGTGCAGCATTTAAGTGAAGTAAGGGTGTAAATTCTGGCAGGCTCCGTCATAAATTACGTGTCCTGCCTTCAAGATAATGGCCCCGATCGCAGTAAGTTGTTGCCAGTTCCAGATGATGCAGCACGGCAAGAATAGTGATACCTTCCTGCTGGAGTTGTTTCAGAATCTCCATGACCTGGTGAGTCGCCATAACATCTAGCCCAGCGATCGGTTCATCAACCAGCAGAATTGCCGGTGATTGAATGAGTGCGCGGGCGATCGCAACCCGCTGTTGCTGCCCTCCGCTTAACTGTCCAACAGGGTGATTGGCAAAATCTGCTAAACCGAGACGATTCAATAAGTCTAAGGCCCGCTGGCGATCGCGTCGTCTAAACCCAAACAAGGTTTGCCAGGTGGGGCGTTGACCCAGGCAACCACACAGGACATTCTCAACTGCCGACAACTGCCGAATCAATCCCCACCTTGAAACAGCATGGCAACGCCTTGCCGCCTTCGCCTGAACCTACCAGCGGCAACCATGACATTATTGACCCTAATTTCGCCTGTTTGAATTGGCACCAGACCGACAAGAGATCGCAGCAAGGTCGATTTTCCAGCACCGTTCAGCCCCAACAGGGCGACAAATTCGCCTGGTCGAATCGTCAAATCAGTGCGTTGCAGAATCGGACGACCCAACGATCGCGCAGGAGAAGTTGTGACACCGCGCGGGTAGTCAAAATTAGTCGCACTACAGTGACGGAAACGTTAAAAAAAGATCGTCATCTCAGACCCGTCAATGAGCAACGTCTGGCAGCACTTGAAGCGACTCAAACCATCGTTGACCTATGCCAGTGGCAGGATTTGGAGGCGGAGGCAGACGAAATGTGGAGTTTTGTGGGTTCCAAGCAACAGCAACGATGGTTATGGCACGCGATTGGCCATGACACAGGCGAAGTGTTAGCGTATGTGCTTTCTACCCACCGAGATAGTGCCTTTCTCCAACTCAAAGCACTGTTAGAACCAGTTGGCATTATGCAGTTCTACACTGATGCCTGGGGAGCTTATGAACGGCATATCGCTCCGGCTTTTCACACCGTTGGTAAATGTCATACTCAGACGATTGAGCGCAAGCATTTAACGTTACGCACAAGAATCAAACGCTTAGCTCGCAAAACGATTTGTTTTTCTAAGTCGATCTGGTTGCACGATATTGTCATTGGTTTGTTCATCAACCGTTATGAGTTTGGGGTAGATGTCTGAACCCGATCCACAGGTCTAGTCCACTACCCAAACCATTTGGATTGGGAAATGGATTTGGCAATGCCAATCGACCGACTGGGTTTAACCCTCTAGGGAAGCCGGATGACGATCCAAAAGGCAAGCCTAGCGGCATTCCCAATGGCAATCCGGGCAGCACGGCAACCCGCACAGCTCCCCCGCAAAACCCAAAAAGCCCGTCTGCGTCAGTTGCCCTCAGCCGAAGTATCGCGGGAATGAATTAGCGCCTGTTGTTCGCAGACAGATTATGCCTGATGGCAGTGTCAAGGTTCAACTGCTGAAATCAAGCGGCAATCCCAATGTGGATCGGGAAACGCTGGAGACCATGAGTAAATGGCGGTATGACCCTCAAAGTATACCTGAAGGCGGCGTTCGCTCAAGGGTTACCGTCACCTATGAGGAAGAAGGCTCCAGCTTTCAAAGACAAAATGAGGAGCGGCGCAGGCGAGAAGTCGATCGACGGCGAGAACGTGAACGTCAGGCAGAACAGGAACAGCAACAGCGCGTCGAGGAAGAGCGCAAGCGTACTCCTGCAAGTGCAACCACAGTTACCCCAGAAAAACCTGCCCCTTCCGCACCTTCTACCCCCGTTTCTCCTTCTGTCCCTCCTGTTGAAAATATTGCCCCTCCACCAGCACCAGAACCTGCTCCAGTAGAAGCTGCCCCAGCTCCAGTAGAAGCAGGTCCACTACAAAACCTGTTCCAGTAGCCCCTGTTCCAGTGGAACCCATTCCTGCTCCAACGGAAGCACCTCCTGCATCTGCTAGTAATTAGAGGATGAAAGGCATCTAATTCTGTTGCCGTTCATCAAGAATCACCTCGTAGTGCTTGACTCTGGGTTCTAGCTCCAGCAAGTACTCCGGATCACGCGGTAAGTTATGAGTTTTTCAATGTCATTCCCAGCGAATTTACGGATTGCATCAAGGGAATCCCAATAGGAAATGACGGTGAACTCCGTAACGTCACCCTGCGATCGCCGTAATACCTGTACTCCCCTATTTCCAGGAATGGATTGAATCTTCGTAATTCCTGCATCTTTGAGATATTTGTAATATTCATCAGCTTTTGCAGTCTTTGTCCTCCCGTGCCAAATCCGGGCGATGACTACCTTTTGCGCCCCAGATGGGGTTTGCTGTGCTTGGACAACGATCGACTGTTTTGATTGTGCAAATGAATTCAGGGGTAAAGCAATGGATAACGGAAGAATCCCGAACATTAAACCAATAAGCAGTTTCAGTCGCATAAGTTAAACCTCGGTTCATATGATCATTAGACAACTATTTGCGCCTAAAGGAACGTTCCTACACCGCTGCCTATTTCATCTGTATGGAGCAGCGACTAATGCAATTCTGGGAGTGGCATTAAAGGGACTTTACCGCTTATTTGTCTTCTGCTGTTCTCTTTGGGCTGTCAGTAGACCAAAACAAAGAGATGTTAATTTGGTCACGAAAAGTAACTAAGTATAAACACGCATATCTCTTTGTTTCTATAAGTTAAGAAATCAGGGTTGTTACGATGGGGCTCTGGACTGGCGATTAAGCATACTAATCTTGTATGCATAGGTCCGGCAGCAATTTCATGAGTTTGATAGTAACCTACCCTGAACGCTCTATACTCCCTCCTCTTTCGAATGACGCTTCCGCAATTACCTTTTCTACAGGTAAACAAACATACATGGGTTGGGTTGTCGAGATTGCAGATGAACAGAAACCTGTTGAATTGCAGGGACAACAATCCCGTTACAGAAGCACAGAGCCGATAAAAATCCTGAACTAGAAAAGCTAAGAAACCCATAAAACAATCAATTTGGGTTTTCAGCAATGCATCATTCAATTGGTTGTTTAACTGTAAGACAACTTTTTCAGCTAAGGATCGTGGATTAAATTACATCGCGCATTCCGGCTGTACGGGCGAAGCATTCGGCAGATGGCTGTGATTGAGTTGCAACGCTTTTTGCCCGAATGCTTCGCCCCTACCAAATCTCGAACTTATTTAATCCTTATTCCTAAGCGATTTCAGCTGAACGATCACCTAAACTTGGGTTAAACGATCGTCTAAATTAAACGTTTCAAATTGAAGATTTGCTAGTGGGAGCTAGGGACTCAGCAGTACCTTTAGCTCCCAAATCTATTATTAGGGTTGGCCTAATTCCATCAGGGAAGACGATTGATTTCAGCATCTTGATTTGACTCCATTGAAATCATTGACCTCCTCTAAACCTGAAATCAGGCTCTTAAATAGGCTGTAAGTGCGGAGACGGAGTCCCTTCAGAAAATCTCAGCATACAGGCAGATGATAGGCAGGATCGAGATCTACTTTTAGGTAGACAGCGAACAAAATTAAGAAGTGATAAGTTGCCATATGATACAGGTGAAGCTTATATTGTTCATCTGATAAACGTGGTTCTGCTTGTGTTGCAAGCAAGACGTGATTCTTTGTTGTGCTTGTTAATGTCTCACTTCTTTTTGCGACTAAACCTATGTTCTTAGCGCTTTGGCCCGGCAACGTTTATCCTCTTGGCTCCCATTGGGATGGTAAAGGTACTAACTTCGCTTTGTTCTCAGAGAACGCAACAGGTGTCGAACTCTGCTTGTTTGATAGAAACGATCAGGAAACAAGAGTATCTCTGACTGAGGTTAGCAACTTTGTATGGCATGGATACTTGCCAGGAGTGGGGCCAGGACAGCGTTATGGGTTTCGGGTACATGGTCCCTATGCACCAGAAGAGGGACACCGTTTCAATTCAAATAAACTGCTGATTGATCCATACGCTAAGGCAATTAATGGCGAAATTGGAAATGGCCCAGAGCTATTTGGTTACTCCTGGGATGACCCCGAACAGGATCTTTCATTTTCAGAACTGGATGATGCTCATTTGATTCCCAAAGCTGTAGTCGTTGATGAATCCTTTGACTGGGAAGGCGATCAACTTCTACGCACTCCCTGGCATGAGACAATCATCTACGAAACTCACGTCAAAGGCTTTACTAAGCTCCATCCAGATATTCCAGAAGAATTGCGTGGAACCTATGCTGGGCTGGCCCATCCTTGTGCAATCGAGCACCTTCAAAGGCTAGGAATTACGGCCGTTGAGTTGATGCCTGTACATCACTTCCTCTCCCAACCTGGACATTTGATTGATAAAGGATTGAGGAACTATTGGGGTATGACTCCATTAATTACTTTGCGCCCTATTCAGGCTACAGTGCTAGCGGTTCCCTAGGGAGCAGGTAACAGAGTTTAAGGAGATGGTAAAAGCCCTTCACCGTGCTGGTATTGAAGTCATTTTGGATGTGGTTTATAACCACACCGGGGAGGGAAATCATTTAGGACCAACGCTATCGCTACGGGGAATTGATAACAGCATTTATTATCGTCTGGTAGATGACCATCGTCGCTACTACATGGATTTCACAGGATGTGGTAATTCCCTTTATGTGGGGCATCCTCAAGTCCTGAAACTAATTATGGACAGTCTCCGCTATTGGGTGTTGGAGATGCACGTGGACGGTTTCCGCTTTGATTTAGCGTCTGCGCTAGCACGCGAACTGTATGAAGTGAACAGTCTGGCTGCATTCTTTGACATTATTCACCAGGATCCAGTCCTGGCAGACGTCAAACTGATTGCAGAGCCTTGGGATATTGGAGACGGCGGATATCAGGTAGGAAATTTTCCAGTACTTTGGTCGGAGTGGAACGGCAGATACCGGGATACTGTGCGAGATTTTTGGCGGGGTGAAGATGAAACACTGGGAGAATTTGCTCACCGTTTCGTTGGTAGTCCTGATCTGTATGCCTTAAATGGACGGCGACCCAACGCCAGCATTAACTTTGTTACCTGCCACGATGGGTTTACCCTGAATGATTTGGTTAGCTATAACGAGAAGCACAACGAGGCAAATGGAGAGGACAACCGGGATGGTGAGAGCCATAACCGATCCTGGAACTGCGGTGTAGAGGGAGAAACGGATGATCCTGACGTGTTGCAGTTACGAGAGCGGCAGCGGCGAAACTTCCTGGCGACCTTGATGCTGTCTCAGGGCATTCCGATGCTGCTCAGTGGGGATGAAATGGGGTGCTCGCATGGAGGAAACAACAATACATACTGCCAGGATAATGAGCTTTCCTGGATGTGCTGGGAATTGTCTAAAGGTAATGAAGACCTTGTTGACTTTACCCGAGAGTTGATCTTTTTCCGGCGTCAACATCCGGTGCTCCGTCGGCGCAAGTGGTTTCAAGGCCGTGCAATCCACGGTTCAGGGGTCAGTGATATCGGCTGGTTTAACTCCAATGGCAGCGGAATGACCGATGAACAATGGCAAAGCGGATACATCAAATCCCTGGCTGTTCTTCTGAATGGGGATGAAATTCCCAGTCCCGGTCCGCAAGGGGAACGGTTGAGTGATGATACGTTTCTAGTTTTCTTTAATGCTCATTACGAAACGATCGAGTTTACTTTGCCAGATTTTCTGCAACCTAGACAGTGGGCAGTGGTAATTGATACGAAAGAGCCACGCTTTGTTCAAGAAGAACGGATTTTTACCGGAAGCCAAGCAGTTCCTGTCGTTGCGCGATCGCTGCTCTTGTTGCGCCGTGCAGGATAGACGGGTTGTTTAGGAACCACAATTGAATAACGTTGATGGCTGTTTGTAGGGGTGAGTCGCGGTTTGCACTTGCCTACGATTCAATCATTGATTTCACACTGATTTCACTTAATCCGTACTTTTTAATACCGTTTATTTGGAACGTTCTATGAGACTTGGTGCATACTACTTGGGCGATCGTCGATGTGAATTTACGGTTTGGGCACCGAATGCGGAAACTGTGTCATTACAAATTCTCACACCGCAACCGCGAACTATTCCAATGCAGCAGAAGGAATGGGGTTATTGGCAGGTCACAGCAGATGAGATCGAACCAGGAACGCGATACTTATACCAGTTAAATGGGGGTGAAACCAGACCCGATCCTGCTTCCTATGCTCAGCCAGAGGGAGTTCATGGACCTTCACAGGTAATCGATCAGCATTTCGTCTGGAACGATCAGGGTTGGTCGGGTGTTCCCCTAGACAACATGATCATCTACGAATTGCACGTCGGTACATTCACTCCCGAAGGAACCTTTGAAGCAATCATTCCCCGACTGCCAGACTTGCGCGAGTTAGGAATCACCGCGATCGAAATCATGCCGATTGCCCAATTTCCTGGCAGCCAACCTGCTGGAGAGGGCAGTGCATATCGCAACTGGGGCTACGACGGAGTCTACCCATTCGCTGTGCAAAACTCCTACGGTGGTCCGCAGGGACTAAAGAAACTGGTCGAGGCTTGCCACAAAGAAGGAATTGCAGTCGTTCTGGATGTGGTTTACAACCATTTTGGCCCAGAAGGAAACTACATGAGCCACTTTGGGCCTTACTTTACCGAAACCTACCGAACTCCGTGGGGCAGCGCAATCAACTTTGATGATGCTCATAGTCCAGATGTGCGCAGTTTCTTTATTCAGAATGCACTGCACTGGTTGCAGGACTACCACATTGATGCCCTTCGTCTCGATGCGATTCAAGCAATTTACGATCTAGGCGCAAAGCACTTCTTGGAGGAATTAGCTGAGAATGTGGCAGAGCTTTCACAACAGGATGGGCGTAGACGATATCTGATTGCTGAAAGTGATTTGAATAATCCTCGAATTATTCGATCGCCCGACAAAGGGGGATATGGGCTGGACGCTCAATGGAGCGATGATTTTCACCATGCCTTACATGCGTTATTAACTGGATCTGATATTGGTTACTACCAGGATTTTGGGACGTGTGAACATCTGGCAAAAGCGTATCGGGATACCTTTGTTTATGACTGGAAATATTCTCCCCATCGTCAGCGATTTCATGGCAGTAGTGCCCTTGATTGTCCACTCA
Organism: Kovacikia ellensis JS3; assembly: GCA_034541955.1. Taxonomy (GTDB): domain Bacteria; phylum Cyanobacteriota; class Cyanobacteriia; order Leptolyngbyales; family Leptolyngbyaceae; genus Kovacikia. Next base: position 350,811 of record JAVYJL010000002.1, read on the forward strand.
CGCAGTTCGTCGTCTGTATTCAGAATCACGACCAGATTGGCAACCAGATGTTGGGAGAGCGCTTATTCCAGCTTATTTCCTTTGAATCATTGAAACTGGCGGCAGGGGCGGTGCTCCTTTCTCCCTATATTCCGCTTCTGTTTATGGGTGAAGAATATGGAGAAGAAGCGCCATTTACCTATTTTGTTAGTCACTCCGATCCAGAGTTAATTCAGGCTGTACGAAAAGGACGCAAGCAGGAATTTGAAGCTTTCCATTACGATGGAGAACCCCCGATCCCGAAGCGTTGGAAACATTTGAGCGGTGTAAGCTGAATTGGGAGAAACGCAAAGAGGGTAATCATAAATCGCTCTGGTTATTTCATCAACACCTGATCCAGCTACGCAATACACATTCAGTTCTAATTAAGCGCGCTCGAGCATGTCTAGAAACAGGCTTTGATGAGGACGATAAGTTGGTGTGGTGGCGCAGATGGAGTGACAAAGAGCAGCTATTCTGCTTGATGAACTTTAGCGAACAAGATGTAACATTTCAACCAGAGCTTCCAGGTAACAGTTGGAGAAAGATTCTAGACTCTGCGGATGAGCGATGGATGGGACCGGGTTCCACAGCACCGGAAAAACTGGATTCAACCCACAAGTTGACAGCGCGATCGCAAAGCTTTGTACTTTATGAAGCATCACCTAATTAGATATTGAATAAACAAAAACGGGTTCGCAGGGAATCATTCATCAATCGGTAGAAAACTGTATCTACCACCTATCATCTATCACCTACTACCTATTACCTACCACCTATCACCCACCATGCGGATCCCAACTGCAACCTATCGGATTCAATTTAGTTCTGAGTTTGGCTTTGATGCAGCAAAAGCGATCGCTGCCTATTTGTCAGAATTAGGAATTTCTGATCTCTATGCATCACCAATCTTTAAGGCAAGAGCAGGCAGCACTCACGGCTATGATGTTGTCGATCCAACTCAACTCAATCCAGAATTAGGTACTCAAGAATCGTTTGACGCACTGGTTCAGGAGTTGAAACGACATCAACTAGGATGGCTACAGGACATTGTGCCAAACCACATGGCCTATGACAGCCAGAATAAATGGTTGATGGATGTTCTAGAGAATGGACCAAGCTCCATCTACGCTGATTATTTCGACATTGCCTGGAATTCCCCCTTCGAGACGAGTCAGGACGCGATATTAACCCCACTGCTGGGAGACTTTTATGGATCCTGTTTAGAAAATGGGGAAATTCAATTAAAGTTTGACGAGAACGGGTTAAGCGTTAATTACTACAGCTTGTGCATTCCGCTTAATCTCGAATCCTACGACACGTTTTTAGTGCAGAACCTGGGTAAATTAGCTCGGACGTTGGGAAGACGCCATCCCGACTTCGTTAAGCTGCTTGGCGTTCTTTACATTACCAAAAACATTTCGTCTGACGTGGTTGGCAAACAGCGCCAAGATCAGGTAGAGTTTGTGAAGGGATTATTGTGGGAAATTTACAGCAGCAATGCTGATATAAAACAATTTATTGATGACAATCTGAAACTCTTTAACGGTGAAAAGGGAAATTCAGAAAGCTTCGATTTCCTTGACAAACTTCTCTCTGAACAGTTCTTCCGTCTCTCTTACTGGAAAGTGGGGGCTGAAGAGATCAACTACCGTCGCTTCTTCACGGTTAACGAGCTAATATCAATGAAGGTCGAGGAACAACGGGTATTTAATAATACCCATTCACTCATCTTTAAGTGTGTTGACGAAGGAATATTTACTGGTTTAAGGGTTGACCATATTGATGGTCTCTACAACCCAACTCAGTACATAGAGCGATTGAGGGAGCGGACAGGAGATACATACATCACCGTTGAGAAGATCTTGCAGTTGGGCGAGGAACTCCCTGAGAACTGGGATATGCAGGGAACCTCGGGCTATGATTACATGAATTACCTGAACGGGATTTTCTGCAAAACTGAGAATGAGGAACTGTTTAATCAGATTTATGCGGATTTAACCGGGTTTAGAGCATCATTCGAAGATATTGCTGCTGAAAAGAAACACTTGATTATTGATAAGAATCTGGCAGGTGATATTGATAACCTAACCGTTCTTCTAAAGCATATTTCTGCCCGATATCGATACAGTAATGACTTTACGATCAATGGTCTAAAGCGAGCGATCGCTGAAGTGTTAACCCGCTTTCCCATCTACCGTACATACATCACCCCAAAGGAATTTCTGAGAGCGATCGTGCCTATATTCAAAATGTCATCCAAACATCGAAAGATGGTACTCCACTGCTGCCAAACGAACTGAACTTTATCGAGAAATTGTTGTCGTTGGATTATGACACGTCCTTGACGGAGACGGAAAAGGAACAGTGGCTCTATTGGGTGATGAGAATGCAGCAGTATACAGGCCCCCTAATGGCAAAAGGGGTTGAAGATACTGCATTGTATGTCTACAACCGATTGCTCGCCTTAAATGAAGTGGGGGTGAACCTGGGCATTTTGGCATTACGTTGCCCGAATTTCACGCCTTCAATCAGGCCCGGAAAGCGCGATGGTCTTACGCCATGAGCGCAACCGCAACCCACGACACCAAGCGCGGTGAGGATGTGAGAGCGCGGCTCAACGTTCTTTCAGAAATTCCTGATGAGTGGCATGAGCAGGTTCGTACCTGGATGGAACTCAATCGGTCTTATAAAACGAAGAACAAGAATTTTGCGATGCCCGATCGCAATGATGAGTATCTCATCTATCAAACGCTAGTTGGAGCGTTTCCGTTTGACCAGAGTGAGATTGAGAGCTTTCGCGATCGGGTTAAGGACTATGTGGTCAAAGCGATTCGAGAGGCAAAGGTTTACACAGCCTGGTTGCGCCCGAATCAAGCCTATGAAGACGCTTGCACTCGTTTCGTGACATCTATTTTTGATCCATCTGATCAAAATCGATTCCTGCAAACGTTTCTGCCATTTCAGAAGCACGTTGCTTACTACGGCATTTTTAACTCTTTATCTCAAACGCTGTTAAAGATAGCATCTCCCGGCATTCCAGACTTCTATCAGGGAACTGAACTTTGGGAGTTTAGCTTGGTTGACCCAGATAATCGACGTCCGGTTGATTTTGAGCAACGCCAATCCTATCTCAAGACCCTTCATCAGGGAATCAATACCGATGTATTAAAGCTGATAGGAGAGTTGCTGTCTAATAAAGAAGATGGGCGGATTAAGCTGTTTTTGACCATTCAAACTTTAAAAGCGAGAACGAGATACCTGGATGTGTTTAATCAAGGAGACTATTTTCCTCTAGAGGTGGGTGGTAAGTTTAAGGAACACATTGTCGCTTTTGCAAGGCGTTTCGAAGACACAACCCTCGTTGCCGTAACTCCCCGATTTCTTACAAGCGTCATTCAACCAGGGAAATACCCATTAGGCGAGGACATTTGGGCTGATACCTATCTCCAGCTTCCTTCAAATGTTGCGTCCTCCTGGAAGGACACAATTACCGATCAAGCTATTCAGTTTGACGAGACCGTAAAAGTTGGTGAGGTGTTGAAGTACTTTCCAGTTGCACTTTGAGCAATTCGTAGATTATAGGTTTCTAAAAGCCTCAAATCGATCAGGCAAGTTTATAGCTACCAGCATCAAAATTAGGGACGTTAAAAATAACGTCCCTATAACTATGGTCAGATTACGTACCGCCGAATTCACAGTTGTTGGCGGAATAGGAGGTTTTAATGTGAACCAGTCGCTTGATCAGAGCTGCTTTGGCTGCTTGCTTTTGCCCTTCTTGAGATTTGTTTTCTTGGCCAGAGGTGTCTCCGCTGTAACGTCCAGCTCCTTCAGAAGCGGGAGTCTGATCTACTTCAGGTTGTTTCATGCCACCTTTGGTGGACGATGTTTCTTGATTTTTCTCAGGCATAATTATCTCCTTTTAATTATTTCCATTCATTGCATTTGAGATTGATTCTGTCTAAGAGGATTTCTAAGAAGTATAATTAGCATCGGATTAGTAACGGATGGAACGGACAGTTGACATTTTTAGCTTGAAATTACCATCCGATTCATCTGTTTTCTATCCGTTGCTGACTGATTTACCTCTTTTGAAACATCCTCTAATTGAAAAAGACGGAACAACAATGATATCTGAAGGTTAACAGTTACCAGCGATACAATTATCTGTCTCTGGCTGGAACACTCGTTATCGATCGCAGAAACCCTTTCAGGTGAAGCATTACTTCGATTGAAAAGCTTTGAGTAAAAGTATTCGATGTAGTCATCTATACAATATTTAGGTTGATGCTTAAATCAAGTCTGGTCTTTAGCTTTTTCACCTTCTACCTCAGGAATGAGGTTACACGATTGATTACTTGACGCACTGCATTTAATGCACCTGTCGGTCGCTGATTTGAGTTAACTTCAATAAACGATCACTTAGTGCTGGAGTCAACAAATCACTGCGGAGTAACGCCAACGCCAATTCCCTGCATACTGGCTGGGGTCGTTCATTCTGGCTTGGCTACCAAGTCCTAGAATATCCTGTAACGGTATAATTGCTAAATCGGCTACAGAAGTCAGAGCTGTGCGGATTAAAACCCAGTTTATTTCCTCGATCGTCTCTGGTGTTTTATAGCCTAAATAGCTTGCCAGAAACTGCTTTTCTCCTGGAGATGCTTGCTGCCACCAGCCGATCGCAGTGTCATTATCATGAGTACCCGGATAAACGACACAGTTTTTGACATAATGATGCGGCAAGTGAATATTTGCAGAATTGTTACTAAACGCAAACTGCAAAATTCGCATTCCTGGGAAATCAAAGTGATTGCGCAACGCCTCCACTTCAGGCGTAATAATTCCCAGGTCTTCCGCTAAAACGGGTAATCCTCTAAGCTTAGTCCCCAGGGTTTCAAAAATAGCGTTCCTGGTGCTTTAACCCATTCCCCGTTGATGGCGGTTTCTTCGCCTGCTGGAACTTGCCAGTAGGCCTCAAATCCACGAAAGTGGTCAATTCTAACAATATCCACGTACTGTAAAGTTGCTTTGAATCGTCGAATCCACCAATCAAAGCCTGTTTCTTGCAATCGGCTCCAGTCGTATACGGATTGCCCCAGAGTTGCCCGGTTGCGCTGAAATAGTCAGGCGGAACCCCTGCAATAAAGGCAGGTTCTAGAGTTTCGGGATTTAGCTTGAAAATGTCTGGATCAGCCCATACATCAGCGCTGTTGTGGCAAACGTAAATTGAAACATCCCCAATAATTTGAATATGTTTCTGGTTGGCATAGGCCCGTAACCGCGTCCATTGCTCAAAGAATTTGAACTGCAAGAACTTATGGAACAGAATCGGGTTCTGCAGCCGTTCGGTTTGAGCTTTAAGCACAACGGGTTCTCGACGGGCGATCGTTCGTTCCCACGTATTCCAACTTGTGCCCTCGTTTTCGTCTAGAAGCGCCATAAACAGCGCGTAGTCATCTAGCCAGTAGGCTTGCTCCTGACAGAACTGCTCAAACGTAGCTTGACGGTCGCCTGTGAGCGATTTGCAAAAGCGATCAAACGCTTGTTTGAGAAACTGCGTTTTATAAGGAATGACTCGATCAAAATTGACCCGTTCCGGATTTTCATCTGTTAGCCGCGTTAATTCAGTTGAATCCAGCAACCCATCGTCGGCCAGTTGCTCTAAACTAATCAGCAGCGGATTTCCCGCGAAGGCACTGAAGTTCATTGTGTAGGGAGAATGTTCATAACCAGTTGGCCCCAACGGTAAAATTTGCCACAAGGTTTGACTGCTACGCTCTAAAAAATCCACAAATTCATAGGCCGATCGCCCTAGATCACCAATTCCGAACTGACTGGGCAAAGAGGTTGGATGTAGTAGAATTCCGCTGGCTCGCTGAAACGTCATTGCAATAACGATTTCTCTTTAAATATTTACTTTTTAACGCAAAGCCAACCTAACGTGTAAGCAATAAATCAGCATGCTGCTAAAGATAGAAAAGTTGAATAATTCAAACTCGATATCTAGTTTTCAATTTTCTACCTGAAGGCAATTGGCAACTTTATTACTATCCTTATAGTCTGATACGGAAGCAGTCACAGAACAATCAGGCATTCCAGAGAAATTTAACCAAAGAAATCACCCTGATTTTAATCACCGAATCCCGACATTTGCTGTACAGAGCACGAGGAAATTGGACGATTTTTAACATGCAACACTCGCTACTAGACAATGATCCCCTATGGTTTAAGAACGCCATTATTTACGAAGTGCCTGTACGCGCCTTTGCCGATAGTGATGGAGATGGCATTGGCGACTTTCGGGGCTGACCGAAAAGCTAGACTACCTGCAAGATTTGGGAGTCACTGCCATCTGGGTACTGCCGTTCTTTCCCTCGCCCCTCAAAGATGATGGCTACGATATTGCCGACTATAAAAATATCAACCCCATCTATGGCACCCTGGATGACTTTAAGAATCTTCTTGAAGCGGCGCACCAGCGGGGAATTCGGGTCATTATCGAGTTGATTGTGAATCATACGTCCGACCAGCATCCCTGGTTTCAACGAGCACGTCGATCGCCCAAGGGCAGTCCCGAACGCGATTTCTATGTTTGGAGCGACACCCCAGAAAAATATCGGGAAGCACGCATCATTTTTCAGGATTTTGAATCCTCAAACTGGGCCTGGGATCCCGTTGCAAAAGCGTACTACTGGCATCGCTTTTATTCGCATCAGCCCGACCTGAACTATGACAATCCGGCGGTACGTCAAGCCGTGTTTGACGTGCTGGATTTCTGGCTGGCAATGGGGGTAGACGGGCTTCGCATGGACGCCGTTCCCTATCTGTACGAGCGGGAAGGAACCAACTGTGAGAATCTCCCCGAAACGCATGAGTTTCTAAAGCAGCTTCGAAAGCATGTAGATGAGAAGTTTCCAAATCGGATGCTGCTAGCAGAGGCAAATCAGTGGCCTGAAGATGCGGCCCAATATTACGGCAGTGGCGATGAATGCCATATGAACTTCCATTTCCCGTTGATGCCGCGTCTGTTTATGTCGCTGCGGATGGAGGACAGTTTTCCCATTTCCGATATTCTTCAGCAAACGCCTGCGATTCCTGATAATTGCCAATGGGGGCTATTTCTGCGAAATCACGATGAGCTGACGTTAGAAATGGTCAGTGATGAAGATCGCGACTATATGTATCGGGTGTATGCACAGGACCCGGAAATGCGCCTAAACTTGGGCATTCGCCGTCGATTGGCCCCCTATTGGGTAACGATCGCCGCCAAATTGAGTTGCTTAACAGCTTGTTGCTAGCGTTGCCCGGAACTCCGGTGCTGTATTACGGCGACGAAATTGGCATGGGAGACAATATTTATTTGGGCGATCGCAATGGGGTACGAACGCCCATGCAGTGGAGCGCCGATCGCAACGCTGGGTTTAGTCGCGCCAGTTCTCAGCGGCTTTACCTCCCCGTCATTGTTGAATCGGAATACCACTACGCCGCAGTCAATGTCGAAGCACAGCGGGCAAATCTCAATTCTCTCTGGTATTCGATGCGACGGTTAATGGCCACCCGCAAACGGTTTGAAGCCCTTGGTAAAGGCACCTTTGAGCTTCTGCATCCTGAGAACCGCAAGGTGCTTGCGTTTACCCGCACCTACGGCGATGAGCACATTCTCGTGGTCGCAAACCTTTCCCGTTTTGTGCAGACCGTAGAACTGGATCTTTCTGCATTTAATGGGGCAATGCCGATCGAGATTTTTGGCCGGACGGAATTTCCAGCTATCTTAGAAGCGCCCTACTTCCTCAGCCTCAGTCCCTACGGATTCTACTGGTTTGTTCTCAAACCCGTTAAAACTACCGCGATCAATACTTCCACAACACCATCAAAAGCTCCAGCAGAACTGCCGATGCTAACCGTTAGTGCTCAGCGCTTTGCGTTTCAGCGGGAGGTAAAGAGGCATTGGAAACGATCCTGCCGGACTACCTGCATACGCAGCACTGGTTTGGTGGCAGAACTCGAACAGTGCAGTCTGCCCAAATCACAGAAGCAGTCGCCCTTCCCTACAAGACGACGGAAGACAAAGATTCCGAAGCCCAAATGCTATGGCTTCACGTGGACTACACCCAGGGGATTCGGAAACGTATTTCCTGTTCCTGGGCTATGCAGAGGGCGAGCAAGCGGCCCAACTGCTAACGGAGATGCCGCAATTTGTGGTTGCCCGTCTCCAAATACAGGGTAGAGACGAAGCAGGTGTAATATTTAGCGCGATCGCAGACAAATCGTTTCTAACTGCATTGCTAGACGATATTGCCAATAATCGGATTCATCAGGGTAAAGTTGGGGCACTGATTGGAGATACAGCAGAGTTATTTTCTCAATTAACTGGAGAATCCCTGCACCCTGAGCCAACGCTTCTAAAGGGAGAACATAACAATACCTCTGTGTTGTACAGCGATACGGCTCCAGGTAAAACCTCTTCGCAACCCCATCTGCTTCTGAAACTCTTCCGCAAATTAGAGGAAGGCATTAACCCCGATCTGGAAATCCGGCGTTTCCTTGACGAAAAACACTTTCAAGCCATCACGTCCATTGCTGGAACCTTAGAATATCGCCGCCTGTCGGAAGGACAGAGCCGTACTTCGACCGGAATGACGGTGGGAATTTTGCAAGAATACATTCCGGATGCTCGTAACAGTTGGGACTACACGTTAGATAGCCTGCGCGACTATTTTGAACATGTCTTATTGCAGCAAGCGTCTACAACAGAAGTGCCGGTTCCGTCCGTACCCCTGCTTGAATTACAGGAAAGCGAACCGTCCGATTTGGCCAGGGAAGTGATTGGCTCTTACCTGATAACCATTCAGCGGCTTGGAGAGCGCACAGCGGAACTTCATATCACGCTAGCGTCCGATCCAGAACGGCCAGCCTTTGCCCCGGAGGCGTTTACATCGTTCTATCAGCGATCGATTTACCAGTACTCCCGTAACTTAACAGGGCAGGTCTTCTGGCTCCTGAAAAGTCGTCTCAATTTGTTGACGCCCGATCTCCAAACCCTAGCTCAGAAGGTTTTGAATAGCCAGGAGGACGTTTTAGGGTGCTTCCAGTTAGTCTTGAATCAGAAAATTACCGCTATGCGCACCCGTTATCACGGGGACTACCATTTGGGACAGGTGCTCTATACCGGAAAAGATTTCATCATCATTGACTTTGAGGGAGATCCTGCTCGCAGCTTAGGGGAACGACGCATGAAGCGATCGCCCCTGCGAGATGTTGCCGGAATGCTGCAATCGTTTTACTTTGCGCTTGAAAAAGGACTCCAAAGCGAAGTCGAGGATGGTATGGTTCGTGCTGAAACCCTTCCCCTAATGGAGCAGTGGGGACAATTTTGGTACAGATGGGTGAGCGCTGTCTTCCTCAATTCCTACCTAAAAACAGCAAGCGAAGATTCTTTTCTTCCTAAAACCCGTCAAGAACTACAGATATTGCTAGGAGCCTATTTGCTGGAAAAAGCAATTTATGATTTGGGGTACGTTCTTGCTAATCAACCGCACCAAATCAAGGCGCAACTGCACCGAATTCTTCAGTTACTTGAATCATCTAGAATGCAGATGAGCAATTGGACGTGAATTTGGAAAAGCAGTCAAGATAGAAAGTTATTAGAATCACCTGCGAAGACCATCGAAAAGAAAAATCAATCACATATTGTCATTCAATAAGCAGTGAATCTCTGGGATCAAGTAGTGAAGATGTCGATCGCCAGATAGCGAGGCGCATTAAGCAATACCTCAATATGAGCGATCGACATCTTCAAAACACAGATACAGAAGAAATATAGCAGTACTGCTATATGCTAGGACAATCAAACTATTGAGAGCGTTGCAATGACTAACTTTCACACTCAGCACTTAGTCCTCAGCACTTTGCTATAAGAGTGAACCTGAAACGGAGATGATAGCCTAAAGAAGCTGGCTTAAAAGCGGTTCAGTTACCCTGAAGCCGATACCAACGAATGGTGTTCATTAAACCCTGTCTGAGATTGACAGAAGAACGAAATCCAAACGCACGTGCCCTTGTGGTATCCAAACAGCGGCGGGGTTGCCCATTAGGTTTATCTGTTTGCCAAAGAATGTCACCATCAAAATCCATCAACTCACAGATGGCCGACAAGATCTTTAATTGAGATTTCGGAACCAGTGCCCAAGTTAACCGGTTCAGGATCGCTGTGGAATTGAGCACCCATAACAATTCCCCTGGCTGCATCCTCTACATACAGAAACTCCCGACTTGGAGTACCATCGCCCCAAACTGGAATTTGCTTTTCTCCTCGCTGTAGCGCTTCATGGATTTTGAGAATTAGTGCAGGAATTACATGGGAACTTCCGGGATCAAAATTGTCCTCCGGGCCATAAAGGTTGACTGGCAGGAGATAGATTCCATCAAAACCGTATTGCTGACGGTAGGACTGTAGCTGAACGAGAAGCGCCTTCTTTGCAATTCCATAGGGCGCATTGGTTTCCTCTGGATATCCATTCCAAAGATCGTCTTCTTTAAAGGGAACGGGGGTGAATTTAGGATAAGCGCAGATGGTGCCAACACAGACAAACTTTTTAACGCCTGCCTCATAGGCTGCATGAATCAGTTGGGTGCCCATCATCAGGTTATCGTAGAACAATTCCGCTGGCTTTTCCCGGTTTAACCCAATTCCCCCACGTGGGCGGCCAGGTGAATAACCACGTCTTGTTGATCTACTGCACGCTGGCAGTTTTCCATCTTTCGCAAATCGCAGTCTCGCGATCGGGTGACTGTAATCTTGTTTGGATTCGCTCCAGCTTGGTGAAGTTGATGAATCACCTGACGCCCCAGAAAGCCTGATCCGCCTGTCACCAGAATGCGTTTGTCTTTGAGATCAAATTGGGTTGCCGTCATTAAATTACCTCAACTGAATCGTTTGAGCGTTTCCAGAAATGTCGATCGCCCCTTTCTCATACCGACTTGAAGAAACAACGTGGCAGATGGAGAACAGGCAAGAGGCAATTGGGTTACAGAACATGTTATTGCCCATCGCCCTCTTCGTACATCTGTCACGTTATCAATTCAAATTGGTATCAGATCTAGGCAATAGACGGAATTATAGGCTTACAGTTCCCAAACAGGCACAACAGCAAACTGCGCCTCACACCCTGTCCTTCCTCAGCTTTGTCCACGCCAAAAAGCGAGGGGATCAGAGTTTGGTACATAGGGAGGCCAGTGGCGCAGTTGTGCTTCAATACCGTACTCCCAGTGGAGTGGTTCTAACCCTAAACCAAGACACAAATGGGAAAGAACTGTGGCGAAGAGAGCATGGTGGCCTGCATTTCCGAGATGAGCGTGGGCATACTCGTGGGCGACGATCGCCAACCAATCGTGGGGATGGGCACGGCCCACATCAACCAAAATAGTAATGGGTTGGATTTGGATGTTGCAAAGACCATCTAAATGGAACGGTTGCGCTAAAGGAGCAGCGAAGATCTGGATATAACGGCGCTCGTGGGGACGAAAGCAATCGTGACAGGCCTGTAGACAACAGTTGAGTCTGGCATTAACGCTGTGAATATTCTCACCGACCCAGGAGCAAATAGTGATGCGATCGCGCAAATTATCGAGCACATCAACCATTTCTGGTTCTAACGCCAATCGCTGAACCGCACGCAGGTACTCTAGACCACGGTTAAAGGCACTGTCGGTTGAAGAGGGGGTATCCAGCCAAACGGGAGTGGAATAACTTTGCTCAAAAGACATCTGCGATTGAAACAATGCTTTTTAATATTCCAGTTATCTTACCACCTCGGCTGCAAAAGCTTGATTGGTTTGTGTTTCAGCACTTTTTATGGTTCAGAGTCAACATCTGCTGACACGGTATTTAATTCATTCTCTAACTGCTCAACGGTTGGTAAACGGCCAGCTAGCGGCTCTGGTAATTCTCCGCGCAGTTGATAGGTTGATACACCGATCGGTTTTTGCATTCCCTGAAGCGCATATTCGACCGTTGTTTTATCCTTCGATTTACACAAAATGATTCCGATCGTTGGTTCATCCCGGTCAGATTTCAACAGGTTGTCCACGGCTGTTACATAGAAATTCATCTTGCCAGAAAACTCCGGCTCAAACTCTCCCATCTTCAGTTCAATCACAACGTAACAGTGGAGTTGGACATGGTAAAACAAAAGGTCTAATCGGTATTCCTTACTGCTCACCTCGATTGGATACTGGCTTCCTAAAAACGCAAACCCAACCCCCAACTCCAGCAAAAATCGCGAATGTGGTCGATCAACGCCCGTTCCAGATTCCGCTCCAGTCGTTCCTGGTCAAGCGTCAGAAAGTCAAAGTGGTAGGGATCTTTAATAAGCTGCTGGGCCAAATCAGACTGGGGTTGGGGCAGTACTTGCTCAAAGTTTGTCACAGCCTCTCCCTGTCGCTTGTATAGCCCACTCTCAATTTTGAGAGTCAGCACATTGCGGCTCCAGCCTTCCTGGATCGTTTGCTGGATATACCATAAGCGCTCTGCTGGATCTTTTACCTTGTCCAGCAAAATGCAGTTGTGAAACCAGGGAATTTGTCCAGCAAGCTGCTGGACAAATTGTTCATCTGGGTATGCGTCGGCAAAGGCCCGCATGTAAAGCAGATTTGATCGAGAGAACCCCTTCACATCTGGAAATTCGTTTCGCAAATCTTTTGCGAGTTGTTCAATGATCTTCGCGCCCCAACCCTGCTGCTGCCGTCGCTCCAAAATCTCCTTACCGATTTGCCAGTAGAGCAACACCAATTCCCGGTTCACGGCCAGAGCGGCCCGCGTCTGCGCCCTGCGAACTTGCTCTTTGATGGACTGCAAGAAGCGATCGTAACCTTCAGGAATTGATAATTTTGTCATCTCGGATGGCTACAGTTCTACTGCTTCTGTTCGACGCCAAAACCGACCAGAACTACATTTTCCATTGGTTGCCCTGGTTCAGGCCGCTGATAGGTGACAATCTTACGGATACGCAACTTGGGATTGATGAGCGTAATGGAGTCTACAGCGATAACGTGCGTGTAGGTCGTTGTCATCAACAGTTCCCGATTGGTTGGATTAAAGCGAAACTGGGCAATCATCGGTTTCGCTTCCTCGTAGGCTCGATCGCGCAGATAATCTCCCTCTAAAACCCCTGCGTCCTGCTGCTTCGTTACGAACAGCATGTTTAATGCTTGGGAAACCTTCTCCCCTTTTTCTGAAACGGTATCAAATGCGAGGTGAAAGCCGGGTAAGACGTTTAAATCTGCTTCGAGAGGATACTGGTTGTCAGACAGAACGTTCCCTTTAACGTCAAGCGGAATGGGTTTAACCGTGAATACCGTATGCGATCGCTCTACTTCCTGATTGGTCAGGTAGTGATAGGTGCGCTCGGTTGCCCAATTTCCGACACAGTACTCAAAAAATTCCTGAAACTGCTGAATGGAGTCCATAGGCTGATCTCGTCTCCAAAAAATTCCATCTTGAGATACTGCTTTTCCACTCTAAAGCAAGCCAGGATACAAATATCAAGGTTTGCCGAATGGTTTTCGAAATCCCTGAAATTTAATCAGGTCTGTGTAACCAATCCCAGACATTTCTAGCAAATATTCTTCAAACATCGGTGGAATGGATATTGATCATTGCCCAATCTGGAATGATGGCTTAACATAAAGAAACGAAACAAAATGTAAAGAAAGTGGTCATTCGCTTGACTTGATGTCTATCTTGTGGGTGAACCCAGAGTGAGGTTTAAGTTCCATGACGTTTTCCATGCAAAGTGCTCAACTATCTCAGGAAGCCCTCGTAGAGAGGTTTTTCCGGCAGTCAGAGGGTGATTGGCGGTCTGAGCGACGCTATTACACCTTGAAGGACGACGACATTCAAGAGGTAGTTAGTTATTTAACAGTTCGGTTTCTGGAACGGGGAAGTGCTGAACTGCTTGAGTTAGAGCGACTACACCACTTGCCCGAAGGAACCAGTCTTACCTGCGGAGCCAGAACGACCTGGGAAAGCACCTACCGTGGCCCCGTTCGTAAGCAGCTAACCGGAGAAACCGTGTTTGGGGCCTTAGGCAATACGCTTTACCGCGATCGTGGCTTTGCCACTACCCAGCCTGTAACGGCCAGCTTTTACTTCCCGGACGAGAAAACCATGCGCTTACGAACGGAATATGGCGGCTCTTCATTTGAGGAAGAAATCAAACTCATTGGCTCCAACTACCGCACCCGTCAAACCATCATTTCACGGGCTGGAGAAGAGCAAATGATCACCCAATACTTTGAGAAGCGGATTTAGAGTTATAGCTGTTGCCACAATTGTTAGGACTGTCAGCTTATCTGAAATGAGCTAAGTGTAATGCTTTCATCCGTGACACCTGACCCCTCCTATATCGGTTAACCCTTCTTCAAGCGGCAAGTGGGCAAGGCAGAGGTACGATCGAATCGTGCCTCTGTTATTTTTTGGAGAAATTACTTCTCCTCTAACGCTTCAGTTTTGAAATTGCAACAGGCTTCAATGATGGAACCCTCTGTCTCTCAGCGTCCTAATTCTGGCCCCGGAGCGTCTCTGCCTCCTTCTACAAATTCCCCAGGGACTTTGCATGGAATTTTTGGCCACTGGTTCCCCTTTACCCCTACAGCAAACGAAGAACAATTCGTCAGGAAGTGGTTAAGGACTCCATTTGGATGTTTGACCAGTTGCAGGGCATTCTCTATGTTGCAGTACCCATCCGTATGACGGTTGTAAAACTTGAGAAAGGTGGGCTGCTTGTTTATGCACCGATCGCGCCCACCCCGGAGTGTCTGCGGCTACTAAATGAATTAACCACCGCTCATGGTGATGTTCGATATATTATTCTGCCAACCATTTCAGGGCTGGAGCACAAGGTTTTTGTAGGTCCTTTCGCCAGACGCTTTCCAACGGCACAAATCTTTGTTGCTCCCGGTCAGTGGAGTTTTCCGCTGAACCTTCCGCTAAGCTGGCTTGGTTTTCCGGCAAAACGGACTCATGTACTTCCCCAGATAGCGCTCAAGCTCCCTTTGCCGATGAATTTGACTATGCCATTTTGGGTCCTATTAAGCTTGGACCAGGCCCTTTTGCAGAAGTTGCTTTCCTGCATAGACGATCGCGGACCCTATTCGTTACCGATATGGTGCTGTCGGTCCCCGAAGACCCCCTGCGATCGTCCAACTAGATGCCTACCCCTTACTGTTTCATGCCAGAGACTCCGCCTTTGATGTTGTGGAAGATACCCCAGCAATACGCCGCAAAGGATGGCAGCGAACGTCTTTGCTAGCGCTTTATTTCCGTCCAAAGGTGTTAGGCGTTATTGGGTGGGGACAGGCGTTTCGAGATGCGTTCAAAGCGCCTGATCGTTCAAAGAAAGCATTCTTTGGCTTGTTTCCATTTCGGTGGAGAAACGATTGGATGCGATCGTTCGATGCGTTATGTAGCAATGGGCGACTGTTTGTTGCACCGATCTTGCAAACCTTGATTCTCAATCGGGCACCCAAAGTTACGATCGATTGGGCAGATAAAGTTGCAAGTTGGGACTTTCACCAAATCATTCCTTGCCACTTCAAAGCACCGATCGAAGCGACCCCTAATCAGTTTCGACAGGCGTTTGCGTTCCTTGAGAAGGACGCTAGCCATGAGATTCAATCGGGCGGTAACCGCCAGCTTTTGCCTGACGAGGATTTTGAACTCCTGAAGGAACTTGATAAGGAGCTTAACAAACTAGGAATTGTGCCACCGCCAAAGGATAAGGTATGAACTGAGCGTCAGGAGTAGACACAAGGAACCTGCCTATGAGATCGTCAACAAGCGCCTATCACATCCTGGTTGTTGATGACTTTGAAGATATTACCTTCATGCTTCAGACCTTTTTGGAGTCCAAGGGATATTCTGTTGATGTCGCAAACACACCGAGTTTAGCGTTAGAAAAATGCAGGAGACTCCACCAGATTTGGTGCTGCTTGATGTAATGATGCCGGGTATAGATGGATACGACTTGACGCGCAAAATTCGGCGTGATCCGCTACTAAGCTCTATCCCAGTTGTTCTTATCACCGCTCATCTGGAGGTATGCCGAATTAAGGGATTAGCTGTTGGAGCAACGGATTTCCTTCGGAAGCCTGTTGACTTCGAATTGCTTAACCTCACCATTCAAAATTTGGTTACAGCTCGAAAAAGAACAGTCGCTTTGAGGCAGATTAACCGAATGTTGAGAGTGCAAACCGAATTACTCAGCTGGAGCTGAATTAGTATATGTTTGCACATACCCTCTCCAAAGCTGAGCCAACTCCTCAGACTGGCCTCGTTTCTCGGAAAAATTTGCAGCATACGTCGGGGTCGTCCGCGTCCTTCAACTTTCTTCCAATACCCTGTAACTAAGCCTTCATCTTCAAGAAATTTCAGAGCACTGTAAAGTACTGTGTCTGAGAGGCGATAGGTAGGATACTCCCTCTCGAGCAGTTGAATTAGCTCAGTGCCATAGGAATCTCCTCTCAACAAGACTGACAGAACGTAGCATACTGCGAGTTCTTGATTGAGATAGGTGGCTGGCGGATTCTGAAAGTAGCGATAGACGTCGTCAAGGTGCATAGCAAAAATAGCCAACTGTAGCATCACCCATATAAGTGTTTTTAACGAGACCACATAATTAATACATTAAACATCAGCCTGAGGTAGTAGATCTGCCGAGAAATAAATTATCCTTGTCAAAATTATTACATTTGGACAGGGCTAGTTATTTATCTTACCTCGAGATTCGCTTTCCCACTAGTCTTGCTTTCTCATTCAGGGTAAGCTGTAGTCCTGTAATGCTGCTCCGTGTAAACTCCTAATTAAGATATGGCTATAGTAAAATGGCAACAAAGAGAGGAACTGTTTCGAACGAATTGGATCTTGATGATCTGCGGGAACTGGTGTCTCTACTGAATATTCAGGTACAGGGGATAGGAGGAAGCGAGAGACTTACCTGCTTGCCCTCAATGAGTTTTTGTCAACTCGAATGAAGAGCAAGAGGCTTGAAGGTTTATTTGAGCTTAACGTTTCTGGTACCGAACTGCCTGCTATCTATCGAGCTTTAGAATTTTAACTGGTGCAGCTTAAGGTTTAGCTTGTAGCCAAGAGCCAACCTCTTAGGATCGGGGATTTATTGAGGTGTAATTTTTGCGTAGGGGCGTGGCATTCGGTAGAAAGCCCTTGCCAATGTTCCAGAGATCTCTGCCGAATGCCGCGCCCGTGCACGTAAAGGGTTAAGTTGATCATATTATTTAATTCTCGATCCTGGGCAATTAGAAGCTGATATGGGTGGCCGTCAAGGCTTGAGAAACCCTCGCCAAGCTGGACTTACTACCAGTCTAAGCGCAAGCCCTGGCCTATCAAGTGTTGCTGTAGGGCTGGCATAAGCCGTTTTGGGACAATTTCGGCGGGAGTCAGTGCCGCATGATAACTGCTCAGCCATCCAGCCGTTGCTCCGGCTGCTGCTCCAATACTCCATTCGCTGTAATGGGTTCGCGTTACTGCGTTGGCAATATGGGATACCGCGATCGCCTTACCACCCATGAGTAAATTCTCGACTCCCTGAGGTATCAAGCTTTCAAGAGGTATCTGGGTGGGTCGAACCAGATATTCTTTAACGGATGCTGCGGTTGCTTCCCCTGACGGTAGCCAATTGCGTTCTCGACAGCCATGAATGTCGATGGCGTAGTGGGTAATGGCGATCGCGCTTCGGGAGAAATCGCGTCCTCCGGACAAGTCTGAACGTAAGTCAGCCTCGCGCAGCATAAATTCACGCTGTCCGTAAGCCTTGCGGCCCAGAATGCGTCGCCCTTCTCGGATGTAAGGGACCATGCTAAGCCCCGACTCAGTCCCCATTGGCGAATCCGAACCCGACAGCAGCATCAATGGGAATTGCGACCGTGCCTGCGTTTCAATCAGCCATTGGGCAAAGAGGAGTGCATGTTCCTGTCCACTTCTGAGGGCTGTGATAGCCATTCCCCGGACCAGTCGTGGCGCTGTCCAGAGGAATTCAACTGTTTCTCGGTTAATAGCAATGACGGATTCATCCAGTTCCAGTCATTGCCGTGGTTCCAGTTTACGACGGTGATATCACCAGGAGCGGGCGTTCCCTGAAATGGATTGTTGCCCGTCGTGCTAACAATGCGCCGATAGTTGAAAAAGTTGTGCCATCCCTGAAACATTGGATACTGCTTCAACGAATACTCTCGCTGATGTTCCTTGCGGGAATAGTCTGGTTTTAGCTGCTTCAACTCTTTCAAGCTGGCCTTGCGATCGTCATGAATTGCAAGGGCAAACGGATAGGTAAAGGCTTCTGTGCAGGCTGGATTATCTTTCAAAGCGTGCAGTTCTTCAGTAGTCGCGCGAGACTCAGAACCTGTGCGGTGAGGGATCTTTGCCCAACCAACCAATTCTCCCGTATCGGTTGCATCAATAACCAGTAAACGCTTACCCGGAGGAGCCTGAATCGTCAACGGAATTTTTCGAAACACGTCATTCGACTCCCACGCATACCAGTGCTGTAATTCTCGTGAGAACAGCCCCTTGGGCGTGTAGTCAGGTTGGCGCGGGATGCGATGTACTGCATGAATTGCGGTGATTACTTTGCCGGTAGAGTCGAAGGTTGCTCCCTTAAAAGCTGTACTCGTGCTCCAGCGACTGCCGGGCGCGTTTTTTACTGCAGACGCCAGCAATTGTTGGGCGGCGATCGCGCCTGCTGGAGGTGGAAAACAGAGGCGTCCTACCCAGCAACTGTTTATATCGGCAACTCGTCGAAGCCGGGGGAATCAGACCAACTGGGTAATTTAACGGTTTGCTGGAGGATGAGGTTTTTGAACGCGATCCAGCTTTCAGAAAAGGCTGCATCTGCCCACATGGTGCGTGATTCGTCGATCGCCGATACCCCTTGCGAACTGATTTGACCACCCAGCCAGGGGTTAGCTCAATCAAGCAGGTCACTGCTCCAGATTTCATGGCATGGGAGGCAGCAGCTATCCCACCGAGCGATCCCCGATGACCGCAACCTCACAATTCCACGTTTCTTCGGGCGCAGGCAAGGGAGACAGTTGGGGTCGTCCATTTGCCAGGAACAGGGATGAACCTGGCTGTGTCAGTGCTTGAGTTTGCTGAGTATCGTTCCTTTGCTTGGCTTCATCGCTCTGCCAATAATTTGATGCAGAAAACGAGAACGTCAACACGATCGCCCCAGCAATGCCAATCAACGCAAGAGCCTGAACCAAGCGTGGCCGGAAGAATCGGCGGAATTTTGTCAACTTCGAAAAGCGCCGCCAAATCATAGGTTGCCTATCCTTAGAAGCGGAGCGCTGAAAGGAAAAGGCGAACGGGGAAGTATTTTGCATTGTCTTCACACCATGATTACGGCATTGGTTTTAACACACTTTCGCCTCCCGTGTGTATTTAAAGCATGTCGATTGCCTAAGTACAGGACAAAAAATTTAGGCTATGAGAGAACTCATTGATATACTGCTCTAGATTCAAGAAAATTCGCCGCAAGTAATCGAAGCCACAGCGAAAAATACTCTTGAGCTTGCGTCCATGTTTTTGAGCACAATCGGTTTTTGTTCAGCTAACCATTCTCCGGTGCGAAACGCCCAACACAAGGCAATTGTCAACAAGGCAATTAGACGAGAGAGCCGCTCTGGATCACACAGATGGGTTGATTCTAAACAGAAGCCACGGGTTTTGAAGATGCCAAAGAGGGTTTCAATTGACCATCTTGCAGCATAGCGGACGATCGTCTCTCGAGGCTTGGAAGCGCTGACAACTACGAGCAACTTGCCATCTTCAAACCGCAATGCAGCTACAGAAACCCAGTGCCCCCATAACCGCCTGGGATGCCGCAGGGCTTGATGCTCTCCAACTTGCAGTGCACTGAAGACCACCTTGGCTTTGAGGTCTTTTTGCCCGTCAAACAGCTTGTCGCTCTCACGGATGCGAATCGATAACTCCCGGTGAACCTGTTTGAGCAGATACTCAAACCAGTCAACTCCGACGAACTCTCGATCAGCAGTGAGATAGTCCACCTGGGCTGTGGGAAATACCGCAAAAAACTCGTCAAGCAAGTCAATGCGTTCATCGGTGTTAGAATTGCCCTTCTTGTCTAACATCCACCACAGCAAGGGAAAGGTCACGCCTTGATGGACAATCCCCAACATCAGAATGTTGTGGACAGTGCCGCCCAACTCCCAGGTTGTCCGGTCGAGCGAGAGGACCCACGGTTGCGGGATGCCCATCAGATTGACCACCAATTTTGCCAAAGCACGGTAGTCTAACTCAAAGTCCTTGAAGAATCGTTGCAAGCGTTTGTAGTTCGATTCGCTTTTAGCTTGCCCCATAAACCCGATTGCCAGTTGGCTGAAGTTGACCGTCTTGACGCGAAACAAGGCAATCAGAAACAGTGCCAAAAATGTCACTCGTGCGCCATGCCAACCGAGATGAGGCTGCAAGGTTTGGCGAAGTAAAGTAACCTGATTCATAGGGGTTTCATGGTTAAAGAATGTGGTAATTCTCATGAAACCCTTCTCTGTTGAACTTTTGCAAGCTTTTGTCCTGTACTAAGGAGAGTAGCTTACATCAAGTACGCGGCAAGCTAAAACCATCTCATTCCAGCAAATCCAGTATCCAGAGTTTTCGTACCGGAGGTGCATCTAGTGGAAAAGGAGCACCTCCCCACCAGGGGAACCGGACCTAAATCGACCCTAGATAAGCTAACGGGTATCTGAAGTAGGCCAGGGTGCAGCTAAATTTATCGATGCAGAAGTTTTAAAGACTTTAGCTTCAGGTGGAATTCCAAAGCTTAAATCGCTTGTAGTTCCACCGGGCGAAAAGATCAGTGGGGCCGCAGTGGGTGAAGAAATCAAGGCGTATGCAGCAGCGGCACCAGCAGATAAAAGAGTGCATGTCTTCCAGGAACTTGCAAATGATGCATTTCGCGCAACACGCAGTAACTGGGTTGCCCTCAGACATGATATTCCTCTATCGGAGGGAGGCGGGACGATTTTCTATGGCAAGAAGGGTGAGGCCGCTGTGTTTAATAAGCAGGGTGACATGTTTAAGGCTCGTCTAACTCAAGAAAGCGGTCACTTTAAGGTGCTTGAGTTTAACGAAAACGGAACTGTCAAACAAGCAGTACCTTACTATAACAAGCTTCAAGACAGGAAGCTTTCAAAAGATTGACAGATCTAACAACAAGTAATCTATTGCAGTGATGGTGAACTGCGATTAGAAAGCTCGCAAGTATGAGGGTGTTTTCCTCATGCAGGAAATCAAGAAACTAAGCACAAGAAAAACAAGGAGACAAAAATGGAAACGCAAACGACTGAAATTATCAATCTTGAACGTGCTCAAATTCACGATCGCGATTCATTACCGTTTGATTCTACTCAGATTACTTCACTGCCGCCGTCTGATGGTGGTGATACCCCCGAAAAGGAATTATCTATTTCGATTCAATCCCCTGCTCCTAATGTTGTTTTTCACGCCCTGGTGGGGTTACGCTTACGGCAAGCGGTAGTATTTCGATGGTTGGCTATACGTCACCGATCGTAGACGTGAAATTTGGTAACTCCGGCTTCATCTGCGCATCGGGTACGGGTAAATGGACCTGCACCAGCAACAAAATTTCTACAAGTGGTCCATTAACGATTACTGCTCGATTGACCGCCAGACAGCTTGTAGGAAACAATCCTATTACTGTAACCGACACCGTTACTGTAACGGTTCAAAATACCGATCCGATTCCACCCGTTGTGATGATTACCCAGCCTGCTAGCAATGGAACTGCAATTGTAGAAACAAATGGAGTTTTTACCGTTACCCTTCAGGGAACAGCAACGGATAACCTGAGTGGAGTGGCAAAGGTAGAGTACAGTCTGGATGGCACAAACTTCACCTCGCTCTCGACAGCTTCTTTGCCAAACTGGGCAGCCACTATCACCCTGCCTCTGTTTAAGGCGATTCCACAAACAATTTTAGTCCGGGCTACCGATGGGGGTGGTAACACCGCAACCGCGCAACGGACCTTCATCACGTGGAGAAAACGCTGCCAACGCTGCAAATTACTGTGCCAGAATTGGGAAAAGAGAAAATTGTTTCCCTGCCCGGTACAGACGCCACTGGTGCCATTCTGCCTCGACTGGAAGGAACGGCGGCTGACGATCGTAGTGGAGTACAAAAAGTTGACTGGTGTGTTGATCCATTAGGGGCGAACCCACCCTTTAAACTGGCAGTGCCGCAATCCCCCAATGACTGGTCTCGTTGGAATGTTCAGAATATTTTAATTCCCGGTCCGGCGGGTCCGCATACTATCCATGTACGTTGCTTTGACGGCTCTGGAAATGTCAATGAGCAAGTGATTAATGTTGCGGTTATATTGCAATATCCGCCCAAAGATCCGACGGCTCAAGAGTATTTCAGCAGTTTAATTGACTTCATCGTACGACGACTGAAAAACGTTCCCCAAAATCGTTTTCTGCAAATTGAGGATCTAACCGCAGAGCTTTTTCAGCCCTTGCAGAGTTTGTTGGGGCAGATGAAACGGTAAAAACTCAGCAAGTTCATCAGATTCGGATCTGCATTGAGGTGCTGCGTCAATACATGATCAAACACGGATTATTAAAAACCAGAACCGATCCGGCAGGCGCTTTTCTACAGGCAGTTCTACGGCAGGCAGAATCCGATTATCGCCAAGCCGCTTATGAAGCGTTACTCAATCGCATTGGCACTTCGTTTGAGGAACTGCGATCGGCTCGGCTGGCAGATGATCAAACCCGTCAAGCGCTGGCAGAACGTTTGGGATTTGAAATCACATCTAAGCCATTACCTGATCCGAATCCCACCTTGATTGCCCCAATCCAACTGCCCTTACCCTCACCTACGCCTCAACCCCAGCCCGAAACAAATCCTCTATTACAGTTTTTGCTGCAGCCCGGAAAATTTACCGAGGCTGATCTGGAAGGGTTGTTTGGACTGGTCGATACAACCCGCAATCCCTTGCGAAAACCCGTTTCGAATCCTAAATTGCTAGAGTTGCAGCTTCAGTTTCTCAAATCAAGCTGGCTTAAACAGGATGCTGCGGCTGAGTTTCCCATTATTGACCCCGATGTGATTGGTGCCGCAAATCTACGATCGGACAGTGCTGCCTTTACTCTCTGGCAATACCGGAACAACTGGCTGAATCAGCAGCTTGCCGCAATCAAGGCGCAACGCGAAGCGCAACCAGCCTCTCTGGCAGGATTCAATTTGATTGTCAGTGATACGTTAGGACCGATCGCCGATCTCGTCACGTTAGATACGCAACGACTGGCTGGAGCCGATATTCAACCGCAACTGGAACAAAAGCAACTGACAGTGTCCGCCTTTGTTCACCTGATCAATCTGCGTAGCTGGCTGCTGAATCAATTTTGGACGTGGAATGGAATGATGTCTATTCAATCCTGGTGCAGGTGCAAAAACTTCGCAGTGCGGCGGCATGGCGCAAAGAGGAACAGGCTGCTCAAATCGCGATCGGTCCCGATGATTTTCATATCGCCGAACCAGGGCAAACCGCGCTTCCCGCAGTCTCTCCCGAATGGCGTGTGAATCCTCAGATACGCCAGAGTTGGCAGGACGTTTTGAAGGCACGGATTGATCAGCGATCAGCGCTTAAGCAGGCTCATCGGGCCGTCATCGATGCGGTTGAGGAAGATACTTTACCAGAATTGCGCGATGTTCTAGTTGCGGCGATCGAGAGTCTTCAACCCCTTCCAGATGCGGCAGACGTACTCACTCAAACGCTTTTGATTGATATTAAAACCAGCGGTTTCCAGAAAATTACACGCATTGACCAGGCAATTCAAACCCTGCAAGATTTGTTGATTGATCTACGGACTGGGCGCTTGCAGTTGCCCTGGACACGGGATCAAGCCAAAGAACCCCAGGCAGATTTTGATGAGGAATTAGAATGGATTCGTTCCTACGGCACCTGGAATGCCGCGATGCAGGTCTTTCTCTATCCGGAGAACATCTTGTTGCCCAACCTCCGTCCTGTTGCCACCCCCTTAGGCTCAGTCCCCGAAAAGGAAGACCAAACTCCTGCCTTTCGCAAATTGCTCGACACATTACGGAAATCCTCAGAACTGACACCGGAGGAGGCTCGAAACCTTACCGCAATTTACCTGAAAGACCTCAAAAGGACTATGTGGCAAGAAAGATTCCACTACCGGAGGGCCTGGATCCGGATGGTACCCAATTATCCAATCCATTTGTGATGACTGAGCAACGCACCCCGTTTGATTTGCGAGAGCTAGGAGGGCTAAGCACAGTACTGATTGATCGGGCGATCGGCGCGGGAAATCCACTGCCGCAAATTCCAGCCATCTTGAGAGAAATCTTTTACTTTGTTCCGATTGCGTTGGCGCTGCAACTCCAGAAGTCTGGTCAATTCCTGTCAGCGATCGATTGGTTTCGGGTTGTCTATGCCTATGACCTTCCCGTTTCACAGCGCAAAATCTATTACGGTTTGGTGCTAGAGCAAAACTTCACCGCCAATCCGGTACAGACCCACCAGCGCAATGTTTTCTGGTTGGCAGAATCGCTTAATCCCCACGTGATTGCGGGGGTGCGCAATGATTCCTATACCCGGTTTGTGGTGATGTCCCTGGTGCGCTGCTTCCTGGAGTTTGCCGATGCCGAATTTACCCGTGATGCAAATGAATCTCTGCCACGAGCGCGATCGCTCTATCTACAGGCACTAGATTTGTTGGAAATACCAGAGATGCAGCCGCCTAACATTCCGGGGCTTTCCCCTAACCCTGTGCTCACTGGACTCAAACTTCATGCCCAAACGAATCTTGCTAAACTTCGGAGCGGTCGTAATATTGCAGGACTCAAACGGCAGATTGAATCGGGAGTGCAAGCCAGTCAGGTTTCAATTAACCCGGTCCTGCATCCTACCCCTTACCGCTACTCAGTCCTGATTGAACACGCTAAGCAATTGGTCAATATCAGTCAGCAAGTTGAAGCCGCTTATCTTTCTGCCATGGAAAAGCGCGATAACGAGGCCTACAACCTGTTCAAAGCCAATCAAGATTTGGGCTTGTCTCAAGCCACGGCACAGCTTCAGACGCTACGAGTAACCGAAGCTGCAGACGGCGTAGTTCTGGCAAATCGGCAACAGCAACGAGCCGCGTTTCAGGTCGATAGCTACCAAGGGTTTCTCAACGCGGGAATGAACGAGTGGGAAAAGCAATTGCTCAACGATTACCAACAGGCAAATGAAGTCCGGATTGTGATGGCGAATCTGGATGGACCCATCACTGCGCTGCAAGCCATAACTACGGCTAGTAGTGGAGGTTTTTTGGGTTCAGGGGCCAGTGCCGGGTATGCCAGTGCCAGTATCATCGCTGGACTTGTGGGTTTGCGATCGTTTGAGGCGACAGTTGCTAGTGGCATTGAAGCCAGTACTCAGGAGCATTCCCTACGCGCCAGTATTGAACAGCGGACACGGGATTGGAATTTTCAGTTAGGTCTGGCTAAACAGGATGTTGCCATTAGCGATCAACAGATGCAACTAGCTAAAGATCATCTCAATATTGCAGATCAGGAACGCCAGATCGCAGTCATACAGAATGCAAACGCCCAAGCTACCGTTGACTTCCTTGCACGGAAATTCACCAATGCTGAACTCTACGAATGGATGAGTGGTGTGTTGCGTCAGGTCTACAGCTACTTCTTGCAGCAGGCAACAGCATTCATGGGAGTTGACACCTTCTGGAACCTAGAAATGCCCAAGGCGGCGAATCCTTTCGACTACCGCACGATTGCAGATGTAATCTTTACCATTGAGTACACTGCCTTGAGCAGTTTGGACTACCGCCAGCAGGTGATTCAACAGCTTGACCGCAGGATCAGCGCTGATCGTGCCTACAGCATTCGTAATGAGTTTGCTGATGAATGGTATGACTTGAATAATCCTGGTCAGACGGCAACACCCATGACCATTCGCTTTACAACTTCAAGAGATGATTTTGCGCCCAACGTGGAAGGTCTATCAATTGGTCAAATTGCTGTCTACTTCATCCTTAAGGATGGAACGTCGGCTAATACGGTTCAGGCTCAACTGAAATTTACGGAACAGGAGACAAAAAATCCAATTACAGGTACAGCGACCCCAAATCCCGATGGCATCATCAGTACACGCCTAGGCAATGCGCCTAGCTGGACTCCGCTGATTGGGCGATCGCCCTTCGGAAACTGGGAACTGGCGCTTCCTAACACTGAAGATGTGCGCAATCTGTTTGAAGGGGCGCTATCTCAGACATTCTGTTTGTAATCAGCTACAACGGACGCACACCAACCTGGTCGTTCTAACTGCTGTAACCAATCCCAAATCAATTGGGGGTTGAGAGGCTTTGTGAGAAAGGATTTCGCAGAAATTCTTTCTCACAATCCAAACAGGATCGCTGTAGATAGAGACACGTAAATAAACTGGCTGATTGCTGGAGGTTGACTGTTGTTGACCTTCGCAATCAGCCAGTTGGTTTATTTGGGTCCGCCTATTTGAGCAAAAATGGTATGGCAAAGTGCTGAGTGCCGAGTGCTGAGTATGAGAACCAGTTGAAGTGATGGTCAACACCCGCATCATTACCTTTTTAGGTCCACTACAATAGCTATCCACCGATCGCTCCAATCTCAACTCCCTCAAATGCAGTGTTTAACGAAATATCTTTCCAGGCATCCAGTTCTGCTTTGACGGTCTTAAGTTTTTCGTTGATTGCTCCGATCGCATCGGCTCCCAACGCTAAGCGTAAAGGGGATTGGTGCTTTCTACGATTTGAATCATGGCAGCAGCGGCTTTATTGGGGTCTCCCGGTTGCTTTCCATCCATGTCTGATATCCACTGAAGGAACTTGCCGCTCGTGTCAGCATAGTCGTCAATCGGATGTGTAGGGGTTACTAATCCTTGACCATTAAAACTCGTCCGAAACGCGCCGGAAACCAACGATCGTCACCTTAATGCCCAAGGGAGCCACTTCCTGAGCAAGTGCCTCAGATAATCCCTCCATAGGGGGCGGAAAGGGTTATTCAAACAGAGTTTGTCAATAGTAGCCGACTCCAATGGTTTAACGAGTCTCCCAGTGGCCTGCGACCCACTTGCGGCCAATACCCAAAAAGCCAGATTCCCAATGACCCGGAATCCAAACTCTGCGGTGCTCATCCCGACGAAACTCGTTACGGCGAAATTCCTCACGGCGAGCACGAGTACGTTGGTCAAAATCGCGGCGATCGTCGTACCGTTGAGCTACTACAAGGGGTTGGCTTCTGGTCGATGAAACCTGTATTTCTGCGGCTGAAGCAGATTGAGGGAGGAAAGAGAGCGCTCCAACTGGAAGTGCAACTAATGCTGCTGCAATTTTACAATTCATACTTAAGTATCCATGTGAGTGTATTAGTTAGACACCTCAGCAGGGATAAACGTTTAATCAACTAAAGGATATAAGCCTTTAGGTAGATAGGCGTCAACCTGGCAGTTTAATTCTCTTCACGATGCAGGATAGAAAGCGAATCAACATTCAGTTAGGAGAAGGATTCTTAGCTCGCATAAATTGAGCAGCAAGTGCTCACCGTCCTCATTTCTGATGGTTTGGCGATTCGCCATAATGCATCTCAAATGGGATAG
This sequence comes from Kovacikia ellensis JS3, assembly GCA_034541955.1. Classification (GTDB taxonomy): domain Bacteria; phylum Cyanobacteriota; class Cyanobacteriia; order Leptolyngbyales; family Leptolyngbyaceae; genus Kovacikia. Next base: position 378,545 of record JAVYJL010000002.1, read on the forward strand.
GCGTACCGCTGATCTGCTTAATATCGCTGCAGATGGCCTCTGCATTGCCCCACACAATTGCATCGTCTCTGCGATTTTTAACCTCAGTTTCAATTTGCTCGCAGTACTGATCATGGTCACGGGCTACAAAGAAACCGTAAGTCCGGCAGGCGATCGGACGGGAATCATAGATCAGGCAAGCTCCCTCCTGTTCATTGAGGTAGGGACATACTACGGCCGAATTCAACGTCTGCTGTGCAATCTGTTACAGTAGTGCATCAATTCTTTGCTCAACCGATGCCTGGATGGAAGTGGGAAGGCCTGCCACAGCAGCATTCACTCTTTCCCATTCCGCTGGACTTAATTCAGGTGGATGGGCGAGATGACGACAGCAGAAGTCACACCCACAGCGACAGGGCCACCAATCTCGATCAACCCGAATGGCCTGAACTCTAAACTCAATAAGGTTATCCAGGTTTCGCAGTGAGTGGCTTACTTCGCTCATCTCGATCGCTCTTCATATAAAACGCATTTGAAGTTTATTTTAGGAGAGCGATTCAGCAAGTTATAGATAAGGCAAACTGCACTTTCTACCCCAACTGTAGGTTGTTCACGTTTAGAAGATAAGGTCAAAGCCGCGATCGGAGAGCATGCATTTGACCTGCTGGATTGTCAAGAAATCCCTCGTGAAACTAAGCAATTGTCTCATAATTTAGCCAGAGAACCATCGCGTTTCCTGCGGTACCCCCTGCGATCGCACCTGCAATTCCTCCCCAATATTACCGCCGATCGACTTACCAAGGCAGCGCCAGCAATACCGCCACCTGAAGTACCTGCACCCGTGGCAATAGGATGAGCTGTTGATGACTCGGATATATCTTCTTTGTAGTCTGATGGTTCACGTTGCTCGTGCACAATTCTCACCTGCCGACTAATTTATTGTGCTCATTTATGTGTTTATTTGTAGTTTCCTGCTCCATTGGACGGTTCCGTTCTCCCTGACGAATCTCCCGTTCCAAAAAGTAGTTCAATAGGTTCGCAGTAGAACGATCGCGCCCAGGTTTAAGATGTCCTGCCGTGTAGGAGCAACTGCTGTTCATAAGATATCGCTGGTAACAGTGAACTCTAATCCTAATGGCAGCACTCGTCCTAACTGAACCAGATTGATTCTGTCTTGTCAGAATCATCGTTCTCGTCAGAATTTGAATTAAGGTTAAACTGAGCCATTTTCAGCAGGCTCTAGCCTATGACTGAAAGATGGCTTATCTCAAGTGACAAAAGGTGATTTCACGTCTATTTTATTTTTGTGTTCCTCCATTGAATTCAAGGAACCCCACCTCAATATCAGCACTATTTATTTGACAAAACCTAAGTAGTTCCGATAAGTATGTAACGAGATTGTAGATTGCGCGTATGTGCCACGATCGGCTTCCTAAAAGAACCTTGACCTTCAAGAAAAATTAACAGTACTCTACAGATTTATGGTTAATTGTGCGACGGTTTTATTACTTATCAGCAGCAATCTCTCCATCGTACCGGGGTTGAGTTTGCTGAGCGATCTCTATACAGGTTTCCCTGCGGGACTTGTGGGATTTGTGCTGCTGCTTCTGCGTGTAGGAACCGGTGTGTTATTTGTACTACACGGTTATCCCAAAATAACCCACTTGCAGCAATGGTCAGCAGCCCTGAAAATGCCGAAATTCCTTTGCTTTCTGTCTGCGCTGTCAATGCTTGCAGGGGTATTTGTCTAGTTCTGGGACTGTTGACGCCCTTGGCCAGTGCGGCAATTCTTCTATCAATGGCGTTCGCCGCTTTTCTGGAAATCAAAGATGGCTTACCTTTCGTTGCCCGTGACCCTTATTTAATACCAGAGGGACAATATGTAGGACCAGACGGTATAGGCGAACCGCCCAGTTGGGAGAAAGCATTTATGTACTGCCTCATGTTGATTGCGATCGCAGTTTTGGGGCCAGGGGCTTTTTCACTCGATGCACTGATAGTCGGGTAATGAGAAAGGAGCTATGGTTGAAGCGATCGAGACATTACCAATCACGATTGAGATTTATGATGACAGAATGCGGGCCTTGATTCGTACAGAAGCTTGCCTACAAAAGCTGACGAGTGGTTTTGTGCACACCGAGGAGCCTGTTTATTTTCCAGAAGATGACAGCATCGTTTTTAGTGATGCTCACAACAACCGCTTATTACGCTGGAGTGCGGAAGACGGAGTGAGGGTTTTACGCAATCCCTTGGATTACCAGAATGGGAATTATCTTGACCTGGAAGGACGGCTGGTTTCCTGCTCAGGCGGCCTACGCGCCATTATTCGTCAGGACCATGATGGGCAGTGGCGCGTGTTGTGCGATCGCTACCAGGGCAAACGGTTGAATAGTCCGAATGATTTAGTGGTTAAGAGCGATGGCACCATCTGGTTTACCGATCCTCCCTACGGCATTACAGAGCCGAATCAAGGCTACGGCGGAGTACAGGAACAACCTGGCAGTTATGTGTATCGATTTGATCCCGCAACGAATGAAGTCGATGCTGTCGTGACGGATATGTTGCGTCCAAATGGATTAACTCAGATCTTGCACCAGTCTCAACAAGGGGTTGCCAAAGGAGCAAAAAGCTGAAAGAAAGGGCGTAAGAAAAATCATCGGACGGTTATGGAAACCATCGTTGAACACGCCCAAGGGCTAGTGTATAGCCTGCTTTGTCTGCTGCCTAGTGTGTACCAAAAGCCAGCCTGAACGCTCTGTTGGGGCTATTTCTTGAAGCTCAAGGACATCCCTTGCCTCAACATACGTCGGTCAAATCTGCGAGTTCGTTGAGTCGCTTTCTCAATCATTACGGCTGGTCTACTCGTGGAGTGATTCGGACGACCCGCCAAGCTGTGTTGGGGCAAATCGACCGACATCGACCGCCTCGGGGGGTGCCGCTGCGGGTGTTGCTTGACCTGACCAGTCTGCCGAAATGCGGCAAATTTTTCCATCTCAGCACCCCCACTGAAGACCCCGATACGCCCGACCCGTGGGTGCGAGTGCTCAACGGCAAACGTGGCTTACACCTGGTTGTGTTGTATTTGGTGCTCGGTGAGTGGCGAGTGCCCTGGAGCTTTCGGGTCTGGCGCGGTAAGGGCGATGCCAGTCCGGTACAACTGGCGTGCAAGCTACTGGCAACGGTCCCCACCGAGTTGAGTCAAGGGCGGGTGGTGATAGTGCAGGCAGACACAGAGTTTGGCACCGTAGAGTTTCTCAATGCCGTGCGAAAGCGCTCTTGGCGAGCGGTGGTAGGGATGCGTTGCAACCGAAAAATGGTCGATGGTCGCGCTCTCAAGCAACTGTATCGCACTGGCAAGCGGGGACAGCAAGTCTATTTAGAGGGCAACTCCTACCCGCTGACGGTCTCCTGGTTCTGGCTCAAACGCTCTCAAGGCAAGCGAGAATTGCGCTTTGTCGTCTCCACTCATCCCTACGCTGGGGTTTATCTCGTGCGCCTTGGACGCAAACGCTGGGCCATCGAGGGCTTTTTCAAAACCATCAAACATCGCTTTGGGTTACATCGCTTTGGGCAATCAACCAAACTTGGTGTCTATCGTTGGCTGATTCTGTCACTGATTGCTTATCTTTTGGTGCATTGGATTGACCAATGGTCTTTGCCACCCATTCTCGATTGGAAAGCAGCCTGTGATTTAGCCTTAGAGGTATTGTTCCCCTCGATTGTCTGGTTCCAGTTGCTCAAATCCATCCAAAGCCGTGCCAAAATTGCGACCCAACGAGGGTTTGAAGTTGTCCTCAAACCGCTGCCCAATCGGGCTTATCGAGAATGCTGCAAGATCTGAGTCATCCCTTTCTCCCCATAGGATCAACGTGGGATGGCTGACCTCAGAAATGCGATTCGTTATATCTGCATAACCACCGCTTTGGGTAAAGGATGAAATCGCCGTTTTCCACCCTGGCATCTCCTGATGAACCAGGGAACATCGTAATGCATCCACGAGGGTTGGATCCACCATTGGCAAGACGGAAGCAAGACTTGTAGCAGCATGCTTGCGGAAATACAGCCAATCTGCGCCCAGTTCAATTAACGGATTGGGTAAAAATTGCCCTACTGGAAAACTGCCAGAAAACCCAACACTATCAATTAAAACAAGTGAACGCACACAGTTGGGATAATGCAATGCAACATCGATCGCTACTGCCCCACCTAAAGATGCCCCAACCAAAATCACAGGCTGAGCAATCCAGGTTGTGATCACGCTAAAAGATGTTGTCGAATCGTTTGCGGGTTAACAGCAAGGGTAGAAAGGTATTCTGTAAATCCAGCACCAAATAGATCGATCGTCCAGGTTTCGCAACTATCTGCAAGAAATGGAAGTAACCGTCGAAACTCCAGTAAGGAACTATCAAACCCATGAAGCAAAACAATTGGCGCAGCATTAGATGAGCCAGAGATTCCATTTGGAGTGGAGTGAGCATAGGCTGTCGCAATTGCAGTGGTACCTTGCTGAAATGGCACCTGTACGACCCGACGCTGAATTTGCTGAAGGAGCGCGATCGCCTCCTGGTCTCGAATTTCAAAAACAGACGAAGGTAGAAAATCAGCAACCATTTACCCTAATCCGTAATAACTAACCTTGCTAGAACCAAAACTAGCAGACTCAAAATCCTCTAAAGCTCTAAAGCGAGACGATGGAGATGATGAGTTTTGACCTTTATGGCTGGTTTTCTCTATAATTGGAAGCCCGACGACTACCGGATTGCAGGATATTCAATCAGAACAGGACCTTCTGGAATGAACCGTGCCTGGTAGTTTGTTTTCTTATTCTTCCCACGTAGACGACCGATCGCGATCGGTGTTTTAAGTTGTTCTAACTCTTGCAATTCCCAAAATACAGCCCAGGTTGGAGAATCGGTGGCTGTCGATTTAGGGCGATAAATCGAGTTACCTGGATAGCGACCGCGACGAGAACCAACGTAGCCGACATACAATCCTCGCCAAGTTACCTCTGGGTTTAGAGGTTGGTCTCCTTTAGCTTGAGAGGCATAAATAAAAACGTCGATCGCCTTACCTCCCCGCAGCTTTTCAATTTCCCCAAATACTTCAAAATCCATGCTGCCAAAAGCGACTTTAGGCAAATGGTCAGGCGGCAGATCCGCAGCATCGAATTGAGCGGTAATCGCCTCCAATCCGGAGATCAGGTGCTTCTCCGGGACAGGGGCAAGGATTGCGAAGGCGCGAGTCTTTTGCATAGATTGAGTACTTTAACCAAAAAGTCGGCTTTTCTAGCCTACTAGGCTCGGATTATTTTTTATTCCCCAAATATTTAGTTTTCAAACAAACTGGGTGAATCGCTAGGTCACCAATGCAGACCAACCACAAATGGTGCGATCGGTTTGAAGCGTTTAAGCGGCTAGTGTTGAAATCCGACGAACCTAATATGATGAGACGTACGATCGATGCCGAGACGAGGCGTGCTGTTTTACCATACCTCTGTTAGTCCCCTTACTATGGCACCCATGACCCCACCCAGCCCAACTAATCTGCTTCAAGACCGTTATGGAAGTAGCCCATTCAACCCGGAACAACGTTGGAACGACACATTAGCGGTTTTATTGGCTCATCGATCGGTGCGTGCCTATCTACCCGATGTGTTGCCGCCTCAAACTCTCGAAATCCTGGTTGCTGCTGCCCAATCTGCGTCAACATCCTCTAATCTCCAAACCTGGAGTGTAGTTGCGGTTAAAGACCCCGTGAGAAAAGATACTCTGGCTCAACTGGCAGGCAATCAGGCACACATTCGTCAATGCCCATTATTCCTGATATGGCTGGCTGATCTTGCCCGTCTCCATCAGCTTGCCGTGCCCAGGGTCTACCTGCTGAAGGGTTAGACTACCTGGAAATGTTTGTTACAGCAACGATTGATGCCGCTTTGGCAGCCCAGAATGCAACGATCGCTGCCGAATCTCTGGGACTGGGCACCGTTTATATTGGCGGTATGCGAAACCAACCAGAACGAGTTGCTGAAACACTCCAACTACCGCCTCACCTATTTGCAACAGCTTTAAGTGGTTTAGATTTGTAGCATAGGCGAACAAAGCTGGATTACTCATCCATAACGTTGCCCCGCATGGCTTTGATCTGACTTCGTCTAAGTTTGCTTTCTACGCGTTTCCTTTGTGAACTGCGAGTTGGCTTGGTGAGTTTACGCGGTTTGGGCACAACCATCGCGCTTTTAATCAATTCTTGCAATCGCTGTAATGCCTCTTCCCGGTTTTGTTCCTGACTGCGATGTTCCTGCGCCTTAATCACGATTACCCCATCTTTGGTAATACGCTGATCATTCAGTTTTAACAGTCGCTCTTTGTACCGTTCTGGCAAAGAGGATGCCAAAATATCAAACCGTAAATGAATGGCCGTCGCCACCTTATTCACGTTTTGGCCGCCCGCCCCTTGGGAACGTACCGCACTCAACTCAATTTCATGTTCTGGAATTGTGACTGTCTTGGAAATTTGCAGCATTAGTCAAATTTTAGCCATGTCCTAGTACTGGGTGAGGTTTGTAAGGCTTCTCCAACCGTTCACACTCGGCTTGAGTTAACTCAATTTCCAGAGCAGCCAGGGCATCTTCTAGATGATTCATTTTACTTGCACCAATAATGGGAGCCGTGACTCCTGGTTGGTGCAGCAGCCACGCCAGCGCAATTTGAGCCGGAGCCACACCGCGCTGCTGCGCTAACTCAACCACACGATCGACCACCTGAAAGTCGGAATCTTCGTAATAAAGCTGATGGGCAAAATCATCAGTCTTTGCTCGAATGGTTTCTCCTTTTGTTTCCTTCTGTCGATTGCCTGCCAGGAACCCTCGCGCTAAAGGACTCCAGGGAATCACGCCAATCCCTTCCGCTCGACACAAGGGCAACATTTCTCGCTCTTCTTCCCGGTATACCAGGTTGTAGTGGTTTTGCATTGAGACAAAGCGTGTCCAGCCATGCAAATCTGCCAGATACAACGCTTTGGCAAACTGCCAGGCATACATACTGGATGCCCCAATATACCGAACTTTGCCTGCTTTTACCAGGTCATTTAAGGCTTCCAGAGTTTCCTCGATCGGCGTTTCATCGTCCCAGCGATGAATCTGGTAGAGGTCTACATAATCGGTTTGTAACCGTTGCAGGGAAGCATCAATGCTGGTAAAAATATGTTTGCGTGATAGACCGCGATCGTTGGGGTCATCGCTCATTGGATTAAACACCTTAGTAGCAATGACCACTTGTTCCCGTTTAGCAAGCTGCTTCAATGCACGCCCTAAAACGGCTTCACTCTCACCAAGCGAATACATATCTGCGGTATCAAAGAAGGTAGTAATGCATAGTAATGGTAAACTGGTAAGCCAGAATTTCTAACCATTGCAAGCGATTCAATGAACTGTCCCAAGTGCCAATCGACTCAAATTATCAAATACGGGCATACTCATTACGGCAAACCACGATTCAAGTGTCGAGCCTGTGGGCGGCAGTTTGTAGCGGATGCAACCCGACAACCGATTGAGGCGGCAACTCGTCAATTGATTGATAAGTTGTTGCTTGAACGCTTGGCACTAGCAGCGATTGCGCGAGTCACAGGTGTGTCTGAGCGATGGCTACAACTGTACGTCAATCAGAAATGTTACCAGACTCCCAAAACCATCGAAGTCACCCAAAAAAACCGGGTCGGTTGACCATTCAACTCGACGAGATGTGGTCGTTTGTTGGCTCTAAAGCGAACAAGCAATGGATCTGGTTGGCGATTGATGCCGATAGCCGTGAGATTGTTGGAGTCTTCGTGGGTAATCGCTCTCGACAAGGCGCAAAGGGACTTTGGCAATCCCTACCAGCGGTGTACCGCCAGTGCGCGATTTGCTACACCGATTTTTGGGAGGCGTATGAGCAGATCCTACCGAGCAAACGACATCGAGCGGTGGGCAAGGACACTGGCAAAACCAGCTATATTGAGCGCTTCAACAATACCTTGCGGCAGCGGGTCGGGCGCTTGGTGCGTCAAACCTTGTCCTTCTCCAAGAAGTTGAGTAACCACATTGGGGCAATTTGGTATTTTGTGCATCATTACAATGCCTCTCTTCGTTCTTGACCATTACTATTCAGCACTACCACATATTGCAACTCATTTCTGAACAGAGTCTGACTGGGCTACTTATTCGTCTCTATTCCTAAAGCGACCCAACATTCATTTTGAATTTAAATTTCCCAAATACGCTCCAAAAGACCTTTCTCTAAAGCAAACCGACCGATGCTCATCCAATTTGCTTCATCAATCGTTTTAGAGATAGGAGGACGTTTCACCTATGCTCAAGATACGCCATGAAACAACGATTGCCATCTCCTTTGCAGGATGCAGCGAGTATTCTTACAAGGAGAGCAGTCCTGGTTAACTTCTCTGAACCTATGGATTCGGAGTTCTCCCGATCGCCATTATCAATGACAACCTTAACGGATGCTGAGCTATTAGCTAGCCTAAAGACAAAGCAACCAGAAGCCTTGAAACTTTAGCAGCAGGTTATGTCATAGGCGACCTCGACCCTACTGAAGTTGCCGCTTTTGAACAACTGTTGCACGATAATCCAACCCTGGCAGCAGACGTTGCTCAACTGCAAGCCACGTTAGATCGCGTAACGCATGACTTAAACAGCGTTGAGCCTCCCGCTCACCTGCGATCGACTATTTTGGCGGTTGCCACGACCCCAAAACCAATTTCCCGACCCAATCGCTTTCGGGTTCCCTGGCACACCGTTATGGGAAGTGTGGCAGCGTTAGTGATCCTATATTTGAGCGTTGAAAACTATCAGTTACGAAAAGAGCACCAGATTGCCCAGGATATCAATACTCTCTTGCAACAACCCCAAACACAACTTTTTTCCCTCAAGCCAGTCAAGGCATCAGATATGGCTGCGGGCAGCTTTGTAGTAAACTTGGAGCAGCGTCAGGGAATACTGGTTGTGCAAAATCTAACGCCTCCCGCCGCCAATCACGTTTATCGACTGTGGGCGATCGCAGATGGTGAAAAGATTCCTTGTGGTACATTAAAACCAATCCCCAAGGCAAGGTTCTAGAAAAATTCTGGATGCCTGCTGACTTCTATGAAGCGGGTATTTCTGGCTTATTTGTCACATTAGAAGCATCCGAATCAAGTCGTTATCCAACCGGACCTATTGTGATTCAAAGTGCAGCTTCCAAAGGAGTTAAATCAGCCATTTGATGAGGCTATGGAAGCATATTAATCGGGATTGATACACGGCTTAGCTAACCAATCGCTATAGTATCTTCCAGCAAAGTTACAGACCCTGCTGTTTGGAGACAATCACTTAAGGAATAAGGATTCAATAAGTTCAAGATTTGGTAGGGGTGAAGCATTCGGGCAAAAAGCGTTGCATCTCAATCACAACCATCTGCCGATGCTTTGCACGTACGACCAGAATGTTGATGTTATTTAATCCATGATCCCAAATCGGCATTCAAAAACAGAGGCCAACCTGTTTTCGACCTCTGTTTTCTGCTTTTGGATGGACAAATTGTTGCTTTATTTTACTTCGCTTGCAAGGAACGTAGTTACTCTCCCTCTTTTACTGCAACAACGACATCGTAGGTTGCGCAATATGCAAAGGTGACATCATTTGCTTTGTTGTACAAATTGACGACCATGCCTGCGCCACCCGGTTGAACCGCGATCGGCTCTAAATCACCGTAGAAAAATCGTCTTAATTGGTCCCCGCTGCCAATCTGCCCCTTGTTCTTCGTAATCATAGCAATTTTTTCCTGAACTGAAGGGCCAGATTGCTTGACTTCGGCTGCACTTGCAATTTTTCCAACTGAGGGATTAATTGCTTTTAGGGATATATCTCCAACCGTAACCAGTCCAACCATCGCAATACCTGTAACCAGAGACGCTAACTTCATGGGTTACTCCTGAGGAATATGAAACGTGACACAAATTTTTTCAGGTGAACCCAACTGGCTCACTGAAAGAAGCATCTCAATTAGCACTGAAACGTTTCTGAAGCGGAACCAGGAATTTTCTGAGTTTAGCCCCAAATACCTCTCAGCTTGAACTCAGCATTTTCTCAGGTAGCAAATGAGTTGAGGTTGTAGTTTGTGGGTGATGTTCTTGACCTGTAGGTGATATTCCGTGGAGACGTTACATGCGACGTCTCCACAAACGAAAACAACCAATCTGAAACACTACCCTTTATCTATTGCAGCATCGCTCTCATCAAGTGGCCTTATCTGCTCTTTGCTGCACCTGTAGCCACATGGCAAAACCAGTAATGATTAGAAACAATAATCCCAGAGCATTCAGGAATGGATAAATTACCGATAGGTCAAGTGGGCCAAAGTGCCCCTTATGAATGCCCAACAACCAATTGAATTGGCGTTCTTGATCGGTCAACTCGGCAAACTGAAAAAGCACCCCAGTCGTGAGTGTGATGAGCAGAGGCAACACCATAATTGGTGCGAGAAAGCGATGTAACCGACGAACATTCAGCTTTTTAGTTGACATGGGAGGATTTCAAGAGTTGGTCAAGATTAGACTTGATTGATTTAATTTAGGTTCAAGTTGCTTTTAGCAATTGTATAGAGTAAACACCAGCTTCCAAGGAATTAGCACAACTATTTCAATCCTTGAGCAGATAATTTTGATAGGGTGTTGCTACGACGATGTTATCTGAATTGTGATGCCAATCTGAATTAAAACCGCGGCAGATTCCGTAGGGGCGCTTTAAACCGTTCATACTGACGTAGATGATCGAAGATTAGCCGCCGCCGTCGATCGAAAATATCTGCGGTTGCGCCTGCGGGTAGCCCCAAAAAAGCACAGGTAAACTCGCCGCTGTTTGCATTGATGTGACCAACAGCGGCGAGGTCGTGGGGATGTCATTAACCAGGCTCTCGCCGTGTCTTCCATCCATCCACCAATATTGGAGATGATGGAAGCAATCCAGCGATCGCGAAGGATTTACGCAGTGGACTCCAGGCAGACGCTGTCATCAATCCTTAACCACCCACTACTTGTCCCCATTGGGATGAAGGATTTGACCCGACATATAGGACGAGTCTCTGGAAGCCAGGAACACATAGCACGGTGCAACTTCCTCGGGTTGTCCGGCACGTTGCATCGGCACCTCAGCCCCAAAACTCTTGACTTCATCTTCTGGAAAAGTGGACGGAATCAAAGGAGTCCAGATAGGACCGGGGCTACCCCATTCACTCGAATGCCTTTCTCAATCAACGATTTGGACAACGATCGGGTAAACGCGACGATCGCCCCTTTTGTAGAGGAGTAGTCGAGCAACTGGGGATTGCCCTGGTAGGCTGTTACCGAAGTAGTGTTGACGATCGCGCTTCCCTCTTTTAATTGGGGTAATGCTGCTTTCGTCATGAAAAACATCCCGAAGATGTTGGTACGGAAGGTGCGCTCTAATTGCTCAGCGCTAATTTGCTCGATACTGGGCTGGGGATGCTGCTCTGCGGCATTGTTGATCAAAATATCCAAGTGCCCAAACTCGCTCACCGTTTTTTGTACTGCTTGCTGACAAAACTGTTCGTCTCCAATGTCTCCTTTGATCATCAGGCAGCGTTTGCCCTCTGCTTCTACCATTTTTTTGGTTTCGTCAGCATCCTTCTGTTCTTCGTTGAAGACGATCGCCACATCTGCGCCTTCCTTAGCAAAGAACACGGCCACTGATCGACCGATACCGCTGTCTCCACCTGTAATTAACGCTGTTTGCCCCTGAAGCTTGCCGCTGCCCCGGTAGTAGGAACCTTCTGTTTTGGGTTTTGGGGTCATCTCGGATTCATGACCCGGAGGAGACTGTTGTTGAGGGGTTGTAATTCCTGTGCTTGAGACATGGGGTTACTCCTACTGTGTGTTTGCTGTTTGAAATTCTGTTGAAAGCTCTAAAAACGATGGGCAAATCGTGTTGATAAAAGAGTAAAAATCTTTCAACAGCCATACTTGAAACGCTGCTTTTTGAACGCCGTTAGCTTGAGTGGATGAACATAACTCAAGCCTAAGATGCTGAAACAGAATTTCGTCTGTCAGAGGTTACAAGAGCAGTTTGTATCGTAGGAACACGAATACCGTCGGATGGATAACCATCCGGTAAAACTGTTCTGCTAATGATGCAGCGGCTTAAATCTATATTGCGGGGGTGGCACAGGTTAAAGCAGCCCATCGGAAGTTAGCGCCAGTCAAGTTTGCACCAGTCAAATTTACTTTCAACAAAATAGCAGCTTCAAAATCGGTATTTGTTAAATCTGCCCCACTTAAATCTGCATTACAAAGATCCGCTCCGTGTAAATTAGCGCCGCTCAAATTAGCCTTTCTAAGATCGGCTCCATTCAATGATGCTCGACTTAAATCTGCATGCGAGAAATTAGCCTGAACGAGGTTCGCACAACCAAGTCTAGCGCCAGCTAAATCTAATCCGCTAAAATTTCGTTCGCCTGCTGCATATTGTTGCGAGAGTCCATTACAATCCATACTCAACTCCCAATTAATGATGACGATTTTTAAGTTGTGCTGTATTTACGATTGCAATTGCTAAACAGCCAATTCCCCAAAGAACGGGGATTTGACGATTCGCAAACTGTAGGGACGGGTTTAACATACCGATCCGTACCCTGCAATAATTCGACGGCAAAACCCATCCCCACCAAATGTCGAACTCATTTAATTCCCATCCCTAAGCGATCGCTCTTAAACCAATGCGAAAGTTGCGCTTAACCTGCTTCTACCATTGGAGATTCTTCTTCCTTGCAGGTAAACACAGCCGGTTGCGGCAAATCTTCAGTCATATAAGCAACCGCCATATCTTGAGAATTGTATGCCCAACCAATCCGCCCGTTGCGATCGAGCAAAATGCACCCTGCTTCTCCGGGAACCCGCTGTTTCAATAGGTCAATCACTTTCCGAGCGGCTTCTTCGGGATGGCGGGAAACGGAACCATCGGCGCTAGCGGCACCACCTGACAGAAAGTCTACTGCGGTCTTCGCCAGCACAACCGGAATCACCGATTCTCCATCGCCTGTCGTAGAGCAAGCACCCCGACCATCAGCGTAGAGGCCGCAGCCGACCAGCGCCGTATCGCCAACGCATCCTGGTGGCTGGTTCTCCAATCCTCCCGTTGAGGTTCCAGCTACCAGGTTGCCATAAATGTCCAACGCTACACAGCCAACCGTTGCAGAGCGGTCCTCTGGCATCCGTTCTGATTCCCACACCTTTCGTTGTTCATTGCTAATCAAGCTTTCAGGGTTGCACATCTCGCAGCCATTCTCTTCAGCAAACCGTTCTGCTCCGTCAGCAACGAGAAGATGGGGCTTGTCTTCCAAAATTTTTCGGGCCACAGAAATGGGATGGGCGACACGCTGCACTGCGGCGACTCCTCCCCATCGCAGCGCACTACTTTCCATCATCCCGGCATCCAGATAAACTTCTCCCTCGCTATCAAGCGTTGCTCCGATGCTGGCATTAAACGTGGCGTCGCTTTCCAGGACACGAATGGCAGCCTCTACCGCATCTTTCGCATCACCGCCCTGTTGCAAAATATCCCAGCCCGCTCGAACAGCGGCTAAACATCCTTTTTATTGGCGAGGGTTTTATTCTCAGAAATCGTTTTTGCGCCACCATGGACAATAATTGCTATCGTCATAATTTTTATTCAATAAATTAGTAATCACTATGTCCTGCCCCAATAATAATTACGTCGTAACGGTTCATGCGGTCACTCATTCGTTTCTTGACAAATTAAAAGGCTATCTCTTCAACAATGTCATTCCAAGTTTAGTTAGTAAGGTGATAAATAATGGGCGATGGGCAATTTCTATAACGATTGCCATTGCCCATCGCCTAATTTTTAATTTGTCACCCTGTTTCAGCGATTCCAAAAATTATTTAATCTGAAAGATTTGTTTCAGAATCAATAGACAAGTGAATCGGAGTGGTTAACGACTGCGCGGGAGCCATAACCGCTCCTCAAATAATCATCAATAGATAATTGTGTAATTTGGCGTAATTACAAGATTAAAGCTCAGTACCCTTTGGTATTTCTACCTTCAGACAGGACTGTTTCTCTAACTAATTTTGGAGAAAACAGCAACTGTGCCTCGTATGTCTAAGCACAAATAGCCGTAATATTTACCAGGGAATCAGAAACAGTTGCCTTAAGATAGATTGCTATTACACAACCTATCCTGTTCAACCAATTGAGCATCGTAATCACACCCAACGTACCCTACATCCAATGGCTTATCAGCATTAGGGCTAGTACAAGTTACTGCCAAACAAATACCTGAGCTTCAAACCCATCTAGATCAATTGTTAATTGATCATTCTGCGCCTTGATCGTGTAATTTTTGTCCATTCATGCCAAGTTCCGTTTACGGGAAACCATGAAATCTGGTACTTTTCAAACGAACGATCGGAGAAATCAGCAACGATGACAACCCTTGCTCCTTTCTCGTTCCAGCGCACATAGGCAAAAACGTTATCTTGTAGATTCTCGTAGAAAAATTCAATGTTGGCGGTTTGAAGTGCCGGATTGTGTTTCCGTAGGTCGATTAGCCGCTTGTAGTACTCAAATAGATCGCGATTGCGATCGTTCTGCAATAATGACCATCCAAGCTGTTGATCTTTTTCATTCGCATTAATTGGCGTGCAGTCTCCAAATTCCTCACCCATCCAGATCAGCGGCACGCCCACAGCAGTCATTAACAGAACTGCCCCTAGCTTCGCCCGTTTGAAGGCGGCATCGTCAAAAATTCCGCGATCGCCCAATTCCAGTAAGAGACGCTTTTGATCATGATTGCACAAGTAGCTGACAGCCTTTGTCAACCCCTTGGGATAGTCCTGCTGCGTGGGGTCGATCACCTGCTTGATCTGGTTTAAATCAAATGTCTCTCCAAGCAGATGGGCTTTCATGACGTGGTAGAAATTATCATGCCAGCACCCATCCATTGGTCCATTTGGGCTAATTAAAGCGGGTTTTTCAGGAATGTGTCCCCAATGTTGTAAAAGGCTTTGATCCTGCGGCTTGTCTGGCTTTGTCAATTGCCCAATAAAGAAAGTCAAAACTATCCAATTCCTTCAAGGCATCATAGCGAATCCCATCAATGTGATATTCCTGAATCCAAAACGGATCACATCGCCCATAAATTTCCAGGTTGGACGAATATTAAGGGCTTCATCCTTGTATTCATAGTTAAACTCTGGTCCCCAGTAATCGCTTGGCTTTGCATCTGGATGATGGCGATCGTGGTAATACCAGTAGTCACGATCGATTTGCAGCAAAGGGCTTTCTTCAGAAGAATGGTTGTAGAGTTGATCTAGAATCACGCGAATGCCTCTGGCGTGGCATTCATTAATCAGATGCTTCAGCTCATTGGTAGATCCATAGGCTGGAGCGCGAAGAAATAGCTGGGAATATAGCCCCAATTATAATCGCCAGGCGTTTCAACAACAGGCATCAGTTCAATTGCATTAATGCCTAAGCCAGACAGATAATCCAACTTCTCAATGACGTTCTTGTAATGTCCCCGTTGATTGGTTCCTTCGCTATGAAAAAGTCGGAAACGAGCAATTCGTAGATGACTAATTCATGGTTGTCAGGCAATGCTTTATCATCATGCTGCCACACATAATCATCGACAATTCTTGTTCCATCTTTGATTCGAACAGAACCATAATTTACACAGGCTCCGCCAGGGTGAAACTGCTCTGCGATCGCCACTCTTGCACCATAGGAGGCCGATCGCTCCGCCGCCGCTAACCCCCAGACCCCGCTCCTATTACTAAAAGGTCATAATCAAAAGGCAAGATGCAGGTACACTCCAAAGTGTTTAATGAGTTGGCCGTTCAATCAATGCTTTTAGCTGTAGGTAGGCTTCTTCTGGTGTTAAAGGCTCACCTTGCTCATCCGGGATATAAAACTGACTGCTATCGGGAAAGTGCCGCACTACAAAGCTGGGAATCAACCCCAACTGCAACGCTTTCTTACCCAACACTTCAACGACATCTGACAGACTTAATTCATCATGAAAGTCAGGTGCCTGATGGCTAGAATTACTCTTCGTTGCCCTATTTAGATCGGGTGAGTGCGATTCCATGTTATTCACGGTAGCGTTATTCCTTGTAGCTGTTTGAGTCGTTTTCTAGTTTCCCTACTTATTCCTTTAATGTTGATCTGGGAGTCGGTCGATTAAAACTATCTTATTTTTCCAACAATATTTTTCTATTAATGGATTGCTTAGTTAGTGTCGATATTAACAAGCCCTCATTCTTGTAGAAAAGGTAGCTTGAAAACCGAGGGTTTTTCTCTACCCTAAGTATGCTTTCTTAGATTGCCGCTGTCCTTCTTCGCTTAATTGTCGTTGTAGCTTATTATTTCCTGCGACTTCACCTCAAAATCGTGAAAATAGATTGTGGCGATCGGGATCGGTTTTTAAGTAAGCAATCTTGTAAAAGCTTCCCAATCCTATAATGGGATTTTTCGTAAGTTTTTCCCAATACAGCCTGTTTTTGTAACTCTTATATCCTCTGGTAGGCGGTGATTTTTCTCGACAATTTAGACTTAGAGATAGAGTTCGTAAATTTAGAACTCAAGCGGGCCATCGTCAAATACGCAATTGTATAGTGGTTCTAAATTAGTCGTGAGATTGAGATGCTTTGTGAGAAGGGATTTCGCAGGCGTCTCTTCTCGCAATCCAAACAGGATCGCTATATAAATTCATAACCGTAATGGATACTTGGTTTTTCTTATTCTCTATTGTTTACACCATTTCTATAACGAGTACTTCAATTTCAAACGTTTTGATTGAAATTTATTAAGTGTGGAAATTGAGGTGGACCTAAAAGGTAGTGATGCGCGCGATAGCCGCCATCACTAACAGCTCCAAAATCCTTACGACTTTGGTACTACCAAAATTGATTATATCTATGAAAATATTAAAACAACCAGACTCAGCCGCAGCGGGACGGTTATACTCGCGTCCAACACCACCAACAGAATTTGGATCTGTTGGTCTACATCGACTAAAGCTTGACAGCAAGCGTGATGAGCTGCTCTATGTACCTCGAAGCTATCGATTGGATCATCCCGCATCTCTGCTTCTTATGCTTCACGGTGCAGGTGGTAATGCGGAAGGTGGGCTAAGAATAATTCAGAAATTAGCAGATGAATTTACAATCGTTGTATTAGCTATAGACTCCCGGGGACAAACCTGGGATGTCATTGCTAGCCGTTATGGTCCTGATATTACGTTCATTGATCGGGCACTCGCGCAAACATTCTCTCACTATGCCATTAACCCCAGCAAACTTGCGATCGAGGGCTTCTCAGATGGGGCATCTTATGCCCTTTCGGTTGGCATTACTAATGGGGATTTGTTCACCCATATTCTTGCTTTCTCACCTGGATTTATGGCACCAACGGACCATGTGGACCAACCTCGAATCTTCGTTTCGCATGGGTAGCGCGATCCTGTCTTGCCAATTGAGCGCTGTAGTCGTCGTATTGTGCCACAGTTGCAACGAGCAGGGTATGACGTATTTTATCGGGAATTCGATGGACCGCATACGGTTCCGATGGCGATCGCTCATAAGGGCATGGCCTGGTTTACAGTTTAATGGAATGATATTGCTGTGAACTATTAAGTACGAGCCTAAAATAAGTAGCAGGCGTTAAGCTCAGCACGCAGCATTACCTCAACCGGAAATTAAGGGCGTTAAAGCGGCACTCATCCTAATTTAGATGCAAACAAACTTTCAGTCTTCTATTTCAGTCTCTAGCTATAACTGGTTCTAACTTTAGCTAGAAGAAACGGTCACTTAAGATGTCCCCTAATGAATGCAGTACTTGCAGACGATATTAGCCTATGAACGACCCCACTAGTATTGATTGGGCAAAAATGCTTTTCCTGGACACTCCAGTTCTGGAGATTTTTATTCGCGGGTCGGCTATCTATCTCGCTCTCTTCTTTATTCTCCGTTTAGTGCTCAAAAGGCAGGCTGGAGCAGTCGGGGTAACGGATTTATTGGTTATCGTGCTCATTGCCGATGCAGCGCAAAACGGCATGGCTGACGATTATCATTCAATACCCGATGGTATTCTGCTGGTTGCTACGATTATTTTCTGGAGTTATGCGCTTGATTGGCTAGGTTATCGATTCCCGTGGTTCCAACGGTTTGTTCATCCGCCACCATTGCCGCTCGTTCGGAATGGTGAATTGCTGTGGCGCAATATGCGAAAAGAGCTGATTACAAAGGGGAATTGATGACCCAGTTGCGAGAACAGGGCGTTGCCAATCTTAGCTCTGTTCGACTGGCCTACATGGAGGGGATGGCTATATCAGCGTTATTACAAAGGATTCTCCCTCAAATTCTGGGCAAAAGCGTGAGCGAAAGGCGTCATAATCCTATGGCTAGCTCGCACTTTACCGCGTGCTGAGTGCTGAAAGGAGATTAATACTCAGTCCTCAGCCCTCAGTCCTTAGTCCTTTTAAGGCACGTCCTAGCTCGATCGACCAACACTGTCCTGTGGTTGTAACGCAGAGCACGCTTTTGACGCGGTTCTATTGAATATCATAGAGGGTTAGGAATTTTGAATTAAGCCCATTCTTGATTTTGATGGGCAACCGACCTTTATGCGTAAGCTCAATGAACCTTTCAACGATTATTCTGCTAGCTCTGGGACTGGGAATTGGTTTTGGAGCACTGTTACATGAAGCATTTCCAACCTGGGTTGCACCGCTAGAACATTATGCATTAGCACCGCTTGGTCAGGCGTTTCTTCGACTGATTCAGTTTGTCGTCGTTCCGATCGTCTTTTCCTCCCTGGTAATGGGGCTAACCCGTGTCCAGAATGCGGCCCAGGTTGGACGTTACACAGCGAAATTGTTGTTTAGTTACTTGGTTACAGGAGCGATCGCGGTGGGGTTAGGCATGGCAACAGCTATGCTCATGCGTCCGGGGTTGGCGTTGAAGGGTTGTCGTTAGAATTAGTTAAAGAAACAGCTACAGCCCCAGATTTAATCAATTGGCTGATTAGCTTAATTCCAGTGAATCCGTTAGAAGCACTCAGTAGTGGAAATTTATTGCAAACAATTTTAGCTGGCGCATTGATTGGGGTTGGCATTCAACAGGCTGGTGAGAAAGCAAAACCATTTGTTGCTTTTGTAGAGAGTGTTTACGCGATTAGTGAAAAAATCTTATTTTTCATTTTGTATCTTGCGCCGCTCGGTGTGTTTGCGTTGATTAGTTCCGTCATTGCAGTGCAGGGGTTCTCAATTCTCACGCGATTGCTAACCTACATGATTGGGGTCGTATTTGCGATCGGGTTAATGGCCATAATTTATGGCCTATTGTTAGAGCCTTCAAAGGAAAACCGATCCAATTCTTTCAAAGTTTTTTCCCAGTTTATCCCTTGCATTCGGTACCGCAAGTTCAAATGCAGCACTCCCGGTTGCGCTACAGAATGCAGAAACCTATGGACTGTCTCCTACGATCGCGAGTTTTGCCATTCCGCTTGGCACCGCGTTGAAACGAGATGGAATGGCAATTGGTCAAGCAATTAACGCATTATTTGTTGCTCAGCTATATGATGTACCCATAACTAGTAGCTTACTGCTAGCAATTGGACTGAGTACGTTACTTGTTTCGTTTAGTACCGCAGGTGTTCCAGGTGCAGGAATTGTGATGATGACAACTGTTCTAACAGCAGCAGGATTGCCGATCGAAGGAGTCGCAATCTTAGCAGGGGTCGATCGATTAATGGATAGTTTTCATACGATCTTGAATCTGATTGGCAATGTTGCAAATGCAGCATTTTTAGAATGCTGGGAACCATTAGCGAAAGAAGCACCTGCTATAGAACCGCTTCAAATGGAGGAAGTTTAAGGGTTGGATTTAAAGCTAAAAAGTTTGTTTCTGGCACATCCTCGGTCTATTCTGTTGACCTATGGTCTGACATCACTTGAGAATCTGTTTGAGCTACTCTACCCCTTGTTACGGGGATCGCGATTGATGGGCTACTTAAAAGCCAATATACAAGTCTTATTCCTCTGTTCGCTACCTGGCTTGCACACACACTAATAGGAGTCGCCCGGCAGGTTTATGACACTCGCACGTTTACCTATATTTATAGCAGCCTCGCCACTTCTGTTGTTTTAGAGCAACACAAACATAGTGTGCCAACGTCACAGATTATTGCTCGATCTGCTCTGTCGCGGGAGTTTGTGGATTTCTTTGAGCGAGATATCCCCAGTATCATTACAGCTGTTTTCGGATTTGTTGGCGCGTTGGTTATGCTGTTTGTGTACGACGTGCAGATTGGATTGTACTGTCTCATTTTGTTCTTGCCGCTGTTCGTTATCAACCGATTTTACGCAACTAGATCCGGTCATTTAAACCAAGAACTCAACAATCAACTTGAACATGAAGCAGACGTATTAACACGCTGCCAGCCTGAGAGCGTGCAGAGGCACTACCAGATTCTCTCCCAGTGGCGGATCAAGCTCTCTAATGCTGAGGCGTTTAATTGGGGAGTGATGGAACTATTTCTCATTGGTCTAGCGATTGCCGTTTTAATTCGGACGATCGCTCTGCCAGGAATCCAATCTGGTGAGATTTATGCAATCGTTTCCTATCTTTGGAAATATTTAGCGAGTCTTGATCAGGTGCCATTCCTTGTGCAGCAGTTTACCCGGTTGCAGGACATCGGAAACCGGATGAGTTTAAACCAGAAGGCTTAGCTTGCTTCAGCAAATTTGGTGGTTCAATACAGCAAGCTAGATGAGCAGCCCAATAAGTTTTTGAGTATATCTGATACCAATTCTTTGTGACGTTGACCTTAATAGACCTGTTGAGTGTTACCTAACATTTGATATATCAGGCCTTTTATTTGACTACATCTGGGGCTTCGAATCCATAAGACAAGCCCTGACTGTTGGATTCATCTAGTTTGAATTGACGGTTGCATGTGAATTTCTCTTTGGTTGCTACGCTGCACGGCAGCCTGGAACAAATTGCTGGGTGATCACAACCTCTTTGCAGGACGACGTTTGACTTTGGTTTTAATCTGGCTCATTATTGCTCCGCCGCTCTTTTATTGCGTCCTGGAATGAGATTCTTGCAGACTTAAGTGATAGACCCAGGATTGCATGGTTTGATCCCTCTGTTAATTTAATGGCAAATTTTAACAGAAGATAACGAATCTTAAATTTGTTGATTTTTGTTGATACTTTAAAACTGCAATTAAATAATTTGCATTGCGAGCTAGGCTTAACTATAAACAACCGATGAACTGGCAGATGAACGCCCCTACCTGATGATCGTGCATGGCGATCGCGATCGACTAAAGCTCGGACAGACTTTATTTTTAACGAAGGGACGGGTCACTCCCCACGAATTTGAACGACGCATGGCGGACTTGCTTAGCCGCATCACCCAGGATAAGAAAGGGAGGAACCCCATGACGCCCAAACGAGTGCTCATCATTGATGATCAGGAAATTTTAGCGGTTGCTGAATTGACCCTCAAAGCTGTGGGAGGGTGGCAAGTCTCAACCGCAACGTCGGGCGATGAGGGACTGGTGAAAGCGGCAGCAGAACAGCCCGATGCCATTTTGCTGGACGTGATGATGCCCGATCTGGATGGTATTTCAACCCTTAAGGCGTTACAAGAAAACCCGGTAACTCAGGCCATTCCAGTGATTTTGATGACTGCAAAAGCCCAAGCACGCGAACAGCAGAAGTTTGCCAATTTAGAGGTCGCAGCGATTATCGTTAAACCCTTTAAGGCAATGAAGTTACCTGCTCAAATTGCAGAAGTACTAGGGTGGAACGCCTAATTTTCTAGGGTTTTTGTTAAGCATGAAGGGGATTCACAAATATTTACCCCTACTATCGGGGAGGTTCGAGCTTCTCGAATCCGCTGCCTATAACGCTCTCACAAAATTCATCCTTGCAATTAGATCCGTACTATCCTGTCTCCACGATTTCTCCACATTTCGGTTCTAAGGTTAGGAGCAAGCTATAAAGGTTCCCAACAGAAGCAACGTAGCTCCTTGAGTTAAGGCTAGGGGATGAGGAATGGGGACATTTTCCTCTTCCCCTTAATTTCTTCGCTACGACACCCTATCTATGAATCGCTCCACCTTTAACCATTTGGCTACTGCTGCGCTACGCCCCATTTATCAACGGCTGGAATCTATCGAAATCCGCAACTCTGAAATGGCGCGATCGATCTGTAAACTGATTCCTGCCCAATGCCCATTTGAGCGGAAAGTTAAACTCTTCAGCTACACCGTTATTTACATCCTTCCCCTATGCAAACTCAATCCTTTCTATAACCAACTTGTAGAGTTGCGCTTCAAGTCTCTAGCCTATTTAGTCAACGAGTGTGGGGAAGATATCACTGGCTACTGCTAACTAGACCAAAACCACCTAACCTTAAAGTCTGAGGATCTCCGAATGGTCGCAACCAAGCCAATTTTAGAAGCACCTGAAAAGCGTGCAATTAACCAAGACACCTTTCAGAAGTCGCATCCCTTACATTCCGATCGTCGGAGGGAGAGCAATATGATTTCGCATATGAGTGACGACAATCCCATGCAAGATACCGTCCAGTGGGGACGTGTTGCTATTTTTATTGATGGCTCAAACCTTTTTTATGCCGCATTGCAGCTTGGTGTTGAAATTGATTACACAAAATTGCTTTGCTGCCCAATTGGGGGCGATCGTCTGTTGCGTGCATTCTTTTATACAGGGGTCGATCGCATCAATGAAAAGCAGCAAGGATTTTTGTTGTGGATGCGTCGAAACGGCTATCGGGGGTGACAAAAGATTTGGTTCAGCTTCCAGATGGTTCGAAGAAAGCCAACCTGGATGTGGAAATTGCAGTGGATATGATGACGCTATCGGATTACTACGACACCGCAATACTGGTTAGTGGTGATGGCGATCTTGCCTATGCTGTCAATGCTATATCCTATCGGGGAGCAAGAGTTGAGGTGGTGAGCTTGCGCTCGATGACAAGCGATAGCCTCATCAATGTTGCAGATAGCTACATTGATATTGCTGCCATTAAGGATAAAATTCAAAAACCATCGCAGTCGCCTACCTACACATTTCAACCGCTGCCCTCCTAAAAGGCATCAGTTTCCCAACCCACGGATCTGTAAGGACGCGCTATGTAACGTCCCTACAGTTTTTTTGTTGTGTTTCTTCGATCGATGAGTCCTTTTGCAACACGACTATTGGAACGATTTATTGAGTTGTCAATAACTTTAGAAATTGAGGCTACAATTAACCCGTTAAAATATTGTGCAAAAAGAATTAATGCAAGGAGTTTTAGTTATTCTCGTTTCACTGCTTCTGGTAAACCTCGATGTAAAGTTGACATTTTTCGATCGGTCACTACTGAGAACTGAGTGCTGAAGACCGGGGAAGAATAGTAGGCGCGTTTTGCTAGTAATGGCTAGAATCCTCAAGTGAGTCAGGGCGGATAGGATGAATCGTTTAATTATCACTGGTGAGTCTATAAGGGTCAGTTTACTCTCACTTAGCCTCGCGCTGGTTACCCATCCTCCAGGCTCAGGTCGTTCCGCCCACTCAATTACCAGATACCCGACGCGACGTTCCCAGACTAGATAGTCCGCTTCAACGCACTGAACCCCAACCGCCTTCCACCCAACCGCAGCCGGAACCTCCCGCACCTGCTCCTCTGCCTCCCCCTGAACAGCTTCTGCCTGCCCCCTCCAGCCCTTCCCCATCCGACGGAACACCTCCAGGCGACATTCCCGAGACGATTACCGTTAAGCAGTTTAAGGTTACGGGCAGTACGGTATTCAGTCAGGCAGACTTCGACAAAGTAACGTCGTCTTATACCGGACGTCCAATCACGATCGCAGAACTTTTTCAGGCACGCTCTGCGGTCACTCAGCTTTATATTGACAACGGCTACATTACCTCTGGTGCCTACATTCCGCCCCAACGTCTGCAAGCGGGAGTGATTGAAATTCGGGTCGTGGAAGGCGGGCCGAAGACATTCAAGTGACAGGAACACGCCGCTTAAAACCGAGCTACATCAAGTCACGTCTGGGGATTGCCACCGAAAAACCGTTAAACCGAAACAGGCTCCTAGAAGCGCTCCAATTGCTACAGCTAAACCCGCTAATCCAGTCAATTTCAGCCGAGCTATCTGCCGGTTCACGGGTGGGGAGAGCCTGTTAGAGATACGAGTCACCGAGGCAGAAACCTTCAATGCTCAACTTCTGCTCAATAACGGGCGGGTGCCCAGTGTGGGAACCTTTCAACAGCAGATTCAGCTCAGCGAGGGTAATCTGCTTGGTTTTGGGGATAGTTTGGTGGGTTCCTATTCTCATACGGAAGGCAGCAATGCTTTTGACTTTAGCTATACCATTCCTGTCTCTCCTCGCAACGCGACGATTCGCTTTAGTACGGGCATCTCTTTCAACCGGGTTGTGGAGAAACCCTTCGATATTCTAGATATTGAGTCACGATCTCGCTATTTTGAATTGAGCTTTCGCCAGCCGATCGTGCAAACGCCAACGCACGAAATTGCGGTGGGATTGACCGGCACGCAACAGCGAAGTCGAGCCACGTTACTGGATGGAGAAATTCCCTTCCCAGCAGTAGGGGCAAACGAAAACGGGGAAACCCACATGACAGCGCTGCGATTTTTCAAGAGGCGACCTGGCGCAGCAGTGTTGAAGTTGTTGCATTGCGCTCTCAGTTTAGTGTTGGCGTCAACGCCTTGAATGCCACGATTAACCCGGATCCGCCGGATAGTCGCTTTTGCATGGCGCGGGCAGGGGCAATGGGTAAGGCTACTGGCTCCTGATACCCTGTTGCTGCTTCGGGCAGATGCTCAGTTGGCGGACCGAGCGCTGTTGCCATTTGAGCAATTTTCGCTCGGAGGAATCGATAGCGTCCGGGGTTATCGCCAGGATGCGTTGCTGACAGATAACGGTATTTTCGCCTCAGCCGAAGTTCGTATTCCGATTCTGCGGCTACCGGGAATTAATGGTCTTTGCAGGTTGCACCCTTTTTGATATTGGTCATGGTTGGAATCTGTCGGGGTTTTCCGATCCCGATCCTCAGACGCTGGCTTCCATTGGAATTGGGTTACGACTGCAAATTAGCGATCGTATTACTGCTCGGTTTGATTGGGGAATTCCTCTGATTGACGTTTCTGGAGAAAAGAACAATTTGCAGGAGAAAGGATTATATTTTTCCTTGATCGTCAATCCGTTTTAAACGGAGTGGTCTTCACAAATTTTGTTTCCAATGTTTTCTCGATAAAATGCATTGCTAGGACAATAATTACGGCAGAATCTACCTTTTGTCTCTCGCTCCACTGCAATGGAACAAATGAATGATGCAGGTACGTCGCTTTGATAGCATCCAGGAATTTTGCTATTACGTTCAAGATTATTTGCTTCAGCACGAAGCGGAGCATAACCTGATGCTTGGTATCTTGCACACGCTGTTGCAGCATCCCGATCGTTATCCAGATTCTTCCTATCTGGCGGTCTGCGACTCACATAACTCAGAAGAAGTTTCCAAAACCGATAACAAGATTTTGGCTGTTGCTATCCGAACGCCTCCTTATAAATTAGTGTTATCGCAAGCCGTGGATTTACACGCGCTCAAGTTGATTGCACAGGATTTGCAAAACGAAGGGGACCGTTACCGGGAGTGAGTGGACTGGTGACAGAGGTAGAAGCATTTTTGCAGATCTGGCAAATGTTAACCGGAGAATCTTACCGACAGGTAATGTCAATGCGAATCCACCAGTTAACCCAAGTTGAACCTGTTGCGACTGCGGAAGGTCATCTAAGACTTGCTACAGAAGCCGATCGTCCCTTGCTGCTGGATTGGTTTAAGGCCTTTAGTGCAGAGGTCGGTGAAATTGTGAGCGAAACTCCTGAAAGGATGGTGGATAGTGGTTTGAAGCGGCAAAGTATTCATTTGTGGGAGGATGGTGTTCCAGTATCGTGGGCGAGTGGAAGCCGATCGTTACCTGTGGCTGCTCGAATTGGCCCAGTATATACGCCACCGGAGTATAGACGTAAGGGATATGCGACTGCGTGTGTTGCGGCGTTAAGCCAGAAATTTTGGACCAAGGATGCGATCGTTGCTTTCTATTTACGGATTTGGCCAATTCCACTTCTAACCACATTTATCAGCAGATTGGTTATCGTCCTATCTGCGGCTGGTGCGACTATTCATTTATTCCACAGTTGGCATGAAACATGCGGAGATTAGGGAGAACCTGGATGACTAGAGTAGGCTTTTAATAGCTGTAAGGATTTCTTCATCGGGTGCCAGAGCATTATTGTTGATTTCCAAATCCCAGCTATAAACCTGCCACATCTATTTGGTTGCACTGTTCAACCTTATTATTTGAGATAGGAATACGGTTGGAGCTATTACGGCTTCTAACCCGTGCAGAACGAATTTTGACTCAGAAAAGATCCGAATCATTTTGATGATATTACCCTTACTAGTAATGCTATCCACAAATAAGAAGGGTTTTCATAGTAATCTATTTTTCAATCTGATAGTGTTCGGTTACATCATCGATTTTCAAAGTAATATAATCTCCACTTCTATACCCCTTCCCTGGCCAGTCATATAGCCCTTTCTCTTACTGGGGTCTATCCATTCAAACACGTAGTCAACTCCATGTTTGTAGGATGTGTAATCGTGAATTCTATTTCTGATTAAAGCTTTTAGGACTGGGATCTTGGATGAATAACAAAAGCGAACTCCAAACCTATTTGCTCCTGTTAACCCAAAAATCATGTCTGCAACGTCCCTGTCTAAGTAACACAGCCTCTGTCGATGTAAAAAAGCATACAAGCAAATTACTTGAAATGTTAAAGATTGCATAAAGCTACGATCATCCTACCTGTATTTTTGTCTTCTGGCAACCACAAAAATGTTGTACGTTACACCATAAAGCTAGTTTTAACGATATATAACAACACATCTTTGGGCGCTTCATCAGGATGCTTGGTAATAGTAGCTACCTATAGCGATCCTAAATGGATTGTGAGAAAGGGTTCCAACGAAATCCTTTCTCACAAAGCCTCTCAATCTCACAACTGATTTAGGACTGCTATATGTGTCACTTGTGTGTTATTTAAGTTGCGTTCGTTTGTAAATAAGGTATTTTTGATGACAAGTTTTGCCTTACGTTATAAATTTTGATAAAAGCGTTGTATCTTACGTCACAACTAAGTGCTATTAGAAAACCATCCGTTTCGGCAATTTCTATTTACCGATAGCGCTGCAATTTTATCTCGTGATCCTGGTAAACAGGTAGACGTAAGTAAAAGTTGCGGAGCGCTAAAATTACTATCCTCGCTGCAAGCAGACGTGGCATTACGGAATTTTCCTTCGGGGCACACTTCCGCCCTTTCAGCAAATTTAGTTATGCGACTCGAATTAGTAACAAAGCATCCAATTTGACTTGTAGAAGAGAATAATGAAATTGCTGTGCAGTAAGCCTAGGGCGTGTTTTAAAACCTAGTTCGATCGGGTGAATCTGTTTTTAAGCCATAAGGTAGAGACTGTTGATGACCTACCGAACTAATCTGAGGAAGAATTTCGCTAACAACGATGAGTTAATCTCCTCATTTGATCAATTAAAACCATAACTGATAACTCATATTCCATAAACCAAACGCCAATATCTATGCCTACGAAAGTTTCGGTGAATTCAGGTCAGATCACCATTAATGATGGTTCCACGTTTTTAGTGACTGATTCCTATGGCTGGATAGATGACAATGTAGCGCAGGGATTTTTTGTTGCAGATACGCGATTGATTTCCTACTACGAGGTATCGATTAATCGCGATCGCTTACTTCTTCTTGCGTCTAGCCCCATTAATCATCACAGCGCTTTGTACCAATTCACCAATCCGGAATTTCGGACAGTCAACGGCACGGTTCCACAAGGCCATCTGATGATAGGTATCCGTCGTGATATCGTCGGGGAATGCACGAAGATATTGACATTACAAATCATTATTCAGAACGGGTTCAATTTCAACTCATGCTGGCAATTCGCTCTGATTTTGCCGACATTTTTGAAGTAAAAGCACAGCAGATTCTATCGCGAGGCGAAACTGAAACTGTTTGGCAGGATGGCAAACTGACAACAACATACTGTAATGAGTCTTTCCATCGTGGACTGATTACCCAACCGCAGCATTCCAGTTCCCAGCCTCGCTATGCGAATGGGCGCTTGTTCTTCGATGTGGTGCTCGACCCCGGGCAGTTCTGGCATACCTGTATTAACTTTGCGGCGATCGTCGGAGAAGAGATTATCCATCCTAAACAAACCTGCGCTGTGAAGCATGATACGGAGGCAAAGCAAATTAGCAATGATTTTCTGGCTCAGGCAACGAAACTGCGATCGTCCAACGCAGAGATTGCTGCTTACTATCAGCAAGCGCTGGTGGACATGGCGGCATTACGGATTAAAGTCGAAGCAAACGGGCACGACTTCTGGATGCCAGCGGCAGGAATTCCCTGGTTTGTTGCTGTGTTTGGGCGCGATTCTGTTGTCGTCAGCATGCAAACAATGGCGGTGTATCACGAGTTTGCCTATGGAACGTTACTGCGATTGGCCCAACTGCAGGCAACTGAAGTGGATGACTGGCGGGATGCCCAACCAGGAAAGATGCTGCACGAACTGCGGCGGGATGAATTGACGCAACTCAAGCAATTACCTTACACGCCTTACTACGGCACGATCGACACCACCATTCTTTGGATTGTCACTCTGCTGGAGGCGTATCAGTGGAGCCACAATAAGAGTTTGCTGGAGGAGTGCCGTTCTCCCTTAGAGAAAGCCCTTGCCTGGATCGAGAAGTATGGCGATTTTGACCAGGATGGCTTCGTTGAATATCAGACCCGTTCTTCCGTCGGTTTACGCAACCAGGGTTGGAAAGATTCAGGCGACTCAATGGTGTATCCCGATGGCACGCAGGTGGAGACCCCGATCGCGCTTTGTGAGGTGCAGGGATATGTTTATAACGCATGGAGGGATGCAGCGACGATTTATGACATTTTGGGAGAGCCTAAACAGGCAGAGACGCTGAGGCAAAAGCAGACGATCTTTATCAGCGGTTCAACGCTCGTTTCTGGATGGAAGATGAGGGATTTTATTGTCTGGGTTTGGATAACAAGAAGCAACAAATTCGTTCGATTTCGTCCAACCCCGGCCATTTGTTATGGGCAGGAATTGTGCCAAACGATCGGGCGAACCGTCTAGTGAAGCGATTGTTCCAACCGGATCTTTGGTGCGGTTGGGGCATTCGTACTTTATCCAGTCAAAATCCTGCTTACAATCCAATCAGCTATCAGTTGGGAAGCGTGTGGCCCCACGATAATTCCGCGATCGCAATGGGCTTGAAGCGATATGGCTATCATCAGGAAGCAAACCGAATTGCGGAAGGCATTTTTGCGGCTGCCAGCTATTTTGAATTTGGACGAATGCCCGAACTGTTCGGTGGGATAGAACGTCAACCGAATCGCTTTCCGGTACCCTACCCGGATGCGAACGTGCCGCAAGCCTGGG
Source organism: Kovacikia ellensis JS3 (assembly GCA_034541955.1). Taxonomy (GTDB): domain Bacteria; phylum Cyanobacteriota; class Cyanobacteriia; order Leptolyngbyales; family Leptolyngbyaceae; genus Kovacikia. The sequence goes on from JAVYJL010000002.1 coordinate 408,187, forward strand.
CAGCCGGATCAATCTTTCTACTGATTCGCGCCATGTTAGGACTGGAAGCAACCGCACCGGGGCGATCGCTCTCCGTTCAGCCTGTTTTACCCGATTGGTTGCCCGATGTGGAATTGAGCAACTTGAGGGTTGATGATGCAACTGTAAGTCTGCGTTTTTGGCGCGAAGGCGAACAAACTCACTGGAAAGTCATGCACCTCGATGGTGAATTAACGGTTTGTGAGGGTGAATCGCATCATTAAATTTAACCGCATCACCCCTCATTCTCTGCAAAATAGCGATCAAGAAAGTTGAGAGCATGGTTCCGCAACGTTCTGTACTATCTGATAGACTCAACGCCACCTGGAACGCCATGTTTGGACATTAGAATTTGCCAAAGTTGAAGGTCTCTTGCTCTAAAAAATCCAGCACACGTTAAAAGATAAAACGTCCACATACGGTAGAACCTCTCTCCGTACTTATCTTTTAGCTTCACCCAATTCGTGTTGAAGTTCTCGTACCATTGCAACAAGGTTCGATCGTAATCACTCCCAAAATTATGCCAGTCTTCCATTACGAACAGATTCTCAATGGCTCGGCCGATCTGAGCAATGGAAGGGTTCACCCCATTTGGAAAGATGTATTTGTTAATCCACTGCCCAGCATAGTTGATTGAGCAATTGCCGCCAATGGTATGCAGGAGAAATAGCCCATTCCCTTTTAGGCAACGGTGAACAACCTGCATAAATGTCGAGTGATTTTTATACCCTACAGCCTCAAACATTGCGATCGATACGACCGCATCAAATTCTCCTTCAATATCCCGGTAGTCTTGCAGCAAAAAATCGACTGGTAAACCTTCACATAGCACTTTTCCTAGCTCAACCTGCTGTTTAGAAACGGTAATACCAGTACAGGTTACTCCATAGTTCTCAGCCGCAAATTTCATAAAACTACCCCAGCCGCATCCAATCTCAAGAACTCGCATTCCTGGACGAAGCTGAAGTTTTTGCATACCAGGTCTAATTTGTTCCGCTGAGCTTCCTCTAAGCTACTTGCCCCTTTCCAATAGGCACATGAATAAACCATGCGATCGTCCAGCATTAACTGGAACAGATCGTTGCCTAAGTCATAGTGGGCTTCACCAACCTCAAAGCTTCTTAATCGATTTTGACGATTAAACACGCGTGCTTTCAATGCTTCTACATAGAAGTTGAAACTGTTGTTTCTAATAACGTCGCCAATAATTCTCGTGTTTAAGGCTTTGGCAACCATTTCATCGATGTGTTCACAGTCCCACCATCCATCCATGTAGGACTCACCCAAACCAAGGTCTCCTTGGGCAAGGAGTCGATCGTAGAACCGACTATCGTGAACGTGAAGATCCCAGGGCTGATTGCCATTGATGTAGATTCCTGCTTTCCTAGGATTTCTTTGACGAAACTCTCAGTGTTTCTCCACATTTTTGATGAGAGATAGGGTTTATATCAGAAAGGTTCTCTATACTAATGGCGCATATGAAGGAGACAAGCACCACTATTGATGCAAATAGGTCTAACACCATTTGCAGAAGATGCAATGATGATTCTAATGGACGCGAGCGTAATTTCCTGCTCAATATATAGAAACCGTACCTATTGTCCTATCTATCTTTATGAGTAGATTTCAATAAAGTTTTGTGTAATATTGATGTCTGAGACGTATGATTAGCAGCGGATTAGTAACGAATGGAACGGATAGTTGGCAGTTTCAGCCTGGCATTACCATTCGATTCATCCGTCTTCTATACGTCGCTAACTGATTTGCCATTTTTCAGACAGTCTCTAAAGCTTGTCTCTCATTCGGTAGATAGTAAGACGATGACCATCGGGATCAATTGTGTCAAAACCTTCACCCCATCCCATTTGTTGAATATCACTTACGGCGATCGCCTGATCCTTTAACCGCTCTCGAACGGCTGCAACATCTTCCACGGCAAATCCAAGTTCTACACTGTCTGATTTTCCGAGAACTGCCCCGGTGCCAATGAGTCCTGCAAGCTGAGTGTACAGCTTCCAGCATCCAATAGGATAAACGCGGGAGGGGCAGAGCGCTGTTGATCCTCGACAAGCCCAAGAACATTGATATAGAACTGTCTTGCACGTTCTATGTCCTGAACGTAAAGATTAACGTTACCAAGCTTGGTTTGCATGACTATCTACTTTAGATTGGAGTTCTTGCTGCATCCTCCTACTATATCTATAGCGAAATCTATAGCGAAGTGCTGAGTGATGAGGACTGAGTGCTGAGTATTAAAAACCAATTATTGCAGTATTCTCAGCAGTTTGATTGTTCTAACCTGTAGCAGTACTGTCATACCTCTAATGTTGTTGATTGAGGTTATGAATTTAGAGCCTAATGAAGGGGACGTGATGACCTATTCTTAGGCACTTATTTCAATAGATAACCAGTGGCGAGGGTACGGTAATTTTGAAGTTGCTGGTGCTGCCAAACTTCGTCTTGTCCCAGTTCCTTCGCCAGGATAGCCGCAACTGTAGGGGCTGCCTCTATACTGGCCTGTGCATTTAGGAACAACGATCGCGTTCGTCGCGCCAGCACATCTTCTACAGTGCGTGCCAGTTCATAACGTGCGGCCCAACGCACTTCCGCCTCCAAATAGGGCAATTGGGGATGGAGTAATTGATTCGTCCCTGGTAATTGCAGAATGTGTACTGCATCACTGCCATACACGGTGAGCAGTTCTAAATCAGGGATTTGTGCCCAACCGTGGAGATGCAAGTTAGCGGTTATGGATGGAACGGAGGGAAGGTTGAACTGTTGAACAGCGCGATCAACCAGATCTTCTCCCATCTTGCGATAGGTTGTCCACTTACCGCCGGTTATTGTTAACAACCCAGAAGCGGAACTCTGAATCACGTGTTCGCGAGAAAGGGTAGCGGTTGATGCCGTTCCTTCCTGCTTTACTAGAGGACGTTGGCCCACAAATATGCTTAATACATCGCGATCGCTCGGAGCAGGGTTGAGATAGCGAGCGGCGGTGCGAAGGATGAAATCTAATTCTGTATTCAGCGGTCGCGGTTCGTAGGACGGTTGTTCAACGGGAGTATCCGTCGTTCCAATGACAACCTTGCCATGCCAGGGAACTGCGAACAGCACCCGTCCATCCTCCGTTCTGGGAATCATCATGGCGGTGCTATTTGGCAGAAACCGCTTATCTACAACAAGGTGCACCCCCTGGCTAGGAGACAACATTGCTGCGGCAGTCGGCTCATCCATGCGTCGTATTTCATCCACAAATACACCCGTCGCATTGACAATCACCTTTCCGTTCAGCTCAAGTGTTTCTCCTGTTTCTGCATCACGGGCACGAACCCCTATTACCTGTTTCCCTTGTTTAATCAGGTCAACGATCGGCAGGTAGTTCAGCGCGACGCCTTCCTGATCCAGCAAGGTCCGCAGCAGAGTAATGGCTAGACGGGCATCATCAAATTGCCCATCATGGTAAAGAACCCCTCCCTGAGATGGTTGGGGTTTAACGTTGGTAATCGTTCCAACGTGTCGTGCTGATTCAGAAACCGACTGTGCCCGAGGCTTAAGCGACCCGCTAGAAAGTCGTAAATTTTAAGCCAGTTCCATAAAAGAGCTGGGACCACCAGGCATACCCTGGCACGACAAAGGCTAAATCCGTACCAGGTGAGGCGCGTTTCGACGCAGTAAACCCCGTTCGTGCAAAGCTTCTTGCACCAGACCAATGTTTCCCTGCGCGAGATAACGCACCCCACCGTGTACCAGCTTGGTCGATCGGCTGGAGGTTCCCTTGGCAAAGTCATATTTCTCTAGCAGTAGCGTGCGAAAGCCTCGTGTCGCTGCCTCAACCGCCGTTCCTAACCCGGTTGCTCCACCTCCGATGACGATAAAATCCCACTCATCGGACTCGCGGAGCCTGGCAATCAGATTAGAACGGGTGATCGGAGCATCCACGATCGTTACACAACGAATGAAATACGACGAGCACCTGTTTATGCAAACGACGCCAGCAGGTCTGAAATGTCTGCATGGGCGAAGACGGCATTTGGATCTCGCTGAAGTGCAGTATAGTATTTCCGCTCAAACGGATCACCTTCCTTAGAAGGGTTAAGCAGCATGCGGGCATATGCAATCAACGCCTCTGCATCCTTGGCCTCGATCGGCTCATCGCCTTGCAGCATTTCATCAATCCGCACAACGAGTTCGGAAATGCGATGCAGCCAGGAAAACTGCTCATGCTCAATCACAAGCTGCAGCAATTCTCCACTTGACACACGCCCGCGCACTTGTTCGTAGTGAATGCGCTCGTTTTCCAGCAATTGCTTATGAAGATGAAGCAGCTTATTTCGTAAGTCGCGCAAATCTTGGTGTTGGCGAATTCGTTGCAAGAGTAAGTTAGACATTAATCGTTCCCATCCTTCCATTGCGGTAATCGTCAATGGCTTGAATAATTTCGGTTTCCGTGTTCATTACAAAAGGACCGTAGCGCACAACAGGTTCATTAAGCGGTACGCCTGCAATCAACAGCAGGTCGAGCGGTTGTTTGGCATCAACCGGATTTGCGATCGCCACATCTTCCCCGTCCTGCGCAAACAGCACCATTTGCCCATCCGCAGCCCGCTCCGCTCTGTACCAAACAATCCTTCTCCATCCAGCAGATAGGCGAAGGCATTGTATTCCTTTGGTACTAGCTGCACGATCGTGGCACCGGGCTGGAGCGTGAAATGCAGATACAGGATAGGAGTTTGGGTTTCAATCACGGCTTTAACCCCCAATGCCTCTCCAGCAATGACCTTTACCGTTACCGCTCCGTCTTGAGTTTGCGCCACAGGAATTTGAGTTGCTGGAATTTCCTGATAGCGGGGATGAATCATCTTGTCACGCTGAGGAAGATTAACCCATAGCTGAATGCCGTGCATCTGCCCACCCGATCGGATAAATTTCTGGGATGGCATTTCGGAGTGAACCACGCCTGCCCCTGCGGTCATCCACTGAACGTCGCCCGGACCAAGCTTTCCGGCATGTCCCTGGGAATCCTTATGTTCAAGTTCGCCTGCCAGAATGTAGCTCACTGTTTCAAACCCACGATGGGGATGATCGGGCGCTCCTTTTGCTTCTCCAGGTTTTAGATGAATCGGACCCAGTTCGTCCAGCAGAAGAAAGGGGTCAAAGTCCGAAAATGTGCTTTTAGGGAAGGGACGACGAACAACAAACCCGCCTCCCTCCAGCGTCTCAACGCTATTGATTGTTCCAGCTACCGATCGCGTCGTTTGGATTTGCACAACTGTTTCAGCTTGCCCAGTCATCGCTCACCTCTGAATTTGTCGGGTCCAATATGTGATTAGTCATATAATAGCATGGGATCATATATAGCAAATAGTTAAACTTCTACGGGTCAGGTAGGGAAAACCGCTCTATGTCTTTAGCGCATGTCATTCTGGGTCTTCTCCAGCAGCAGGAGATGACGGGTTACGACCTGAAAACAACGTGCTTTGATGAATGCATTGCCCATTTGTGGCCAGCAGATCAGGCCCAAATCTACCGAACGCTTGATCGACTGGAGGCCCAAGACTGGGTGCATTGCACCGTTGAAATTCAACACGATCGCCCCAACCGAAAAGTTTATCGAGTAACAGAGGCAGGCAAGGCTGAACTGCTCCGCTGGCTACAAACGCATCAACCGCTCCCGATCGTGCGCGAACCCTTGCTGGTTCAGCTTCACTTTGCGTCCCAACTTTCAAATGAAGCCATCATTTCGCTCCTAGAACAAGAACTGGCGGCCCGACAGGAAAAACTGTCAGACTGTGAAGCGATCCAAATGCCGCCCCTTGACGATGCCTCAGCTTCACGGGAGCAGATGATGCAGCGACTCGTTCTAGAACTGGTGACCCGTCGGGAGCAGGCTTACTTGACCTGGTTGAAAGATGCTATTGAAATTATCCGCCAGCAACCGTGAGCGGCCCATCCAGAATGGGATTAATAGGATTTGCGCAAAGATCCCCGACTTCTACAACAGAATTAAGCAAATAGCGCCAATCTTCTCCCAAAAGTCGGGGATCTGAAAAGTTGGCACGTAAGTTCTGATTACTTTAGAGAGCTAGCTATGGCACTAGTAGCTGCATCAGCCTTCATCTTGACGCAAACGATTTGTCTATGTAAGCCTAATCTAATGTAATTTTATCGACTTACTGTATTATAACTCAGTAAAGTTTTATAGGAGGAAAATGTATATGTCGATCGCGCTTGATGTTTCCGCTTCTCAAGATGTGAAGTCAACGTCTCCTGATTATCCATTGCAAGCTGTCGCGGTGGGAGGACAGCGCCTTTGGTGGCATCTCAGAGCTTACGGAATTATCACAGGCATTATGCTGTTGGCCCTACTCAGTCTGGTTGCTTTGCAGTTTCATTGGATCTCAAGAAAATTTTCTGTGACACTCTACCACAGGTCGATTTCTCCTGACTTTAAGACAACCACTGAGGCTGAAGCAAACGCCGCTGAGGCTAGTTTCCTGCCTCGTTCATAATCTGAATGAATCCAAAATTTGATCGCGCAAAGAATTCAACCGCTCGTTCATTCCTGAGTAATCTCTTTGGTTAAAGTCGTTACATAAAACGTCTGTTACTTTCCCTAATACATCAAAGAGTAAAGGCACTCCCAGTTGCAGCCCTTCCAAAATTTTCCGCTGGGCAAATACGTCTTGAGGCGAGCCTTCCAAAACCAACGTTCCCTTATCTAGAATAAAAATCCGGTCTGCCCAGCAGTAGGCCAGATCTAAGTCGTGGGTTGCCATGACGATCGTGGTTCCCATTGCTTGAATCTGACATAGCTTTGCCATTAGATCGCGGGTATGAAGTCGATCGAGGTAGGCCGTTGGTTCGTCTAATAGCAAGAGTTCGGGCTGGAGCACCATCACGTCTGCCAAAGAAACGCGCTTTTTCTGGCCTAAGCTCAAGTGATGCACCGGAGTTGCTGCTAAATCAGACAGGTTAAAGGCGGTGATCGCATCATTAACGCGCTTTCTGACCTCAGATTCTGGTAATCCCAAATTGCACAACCCATAGGAGAGATCTTCCTCAACAGTAGAGGCGACTAACTGCTGCTCCGGGTCCTGGAACACCAATCCCACCTTTTGGCGCAAATCCATCAGTGAGGCGCGATCGTACCGCAGCGGAGAACCCTGCCAATACACGGTTCCGTTCTGTGGTTTATAAAGACCGTTTGCCAGTAGAAACAGCGTGGTCTTACCGCAGCCATTTTGTCCAATCAAGGCACAGCGCTTTCCAGCAGGAATGCGAAGTGTCAGACTCTGAAGCGCAGGTTGGGGATTAGTGGGATAGGTGTAGTCTACCTGCTCAAACGCCAGCAGCATATTGCGCCCCCGTCAGCGCTATTAATACGGCACAGCCAAACAGTGCCTCTAAACTGTAACGTTGGTTGGATTGGTAGCGGCGCGAGTGACAAACACGAAACTCACCTGTAAAGCCACGAGATTCCAGCGTCAATAAGATCTGGCGATAATTCTCTAGCGTGCGCCAGAGTAGCTGTCCGACCAGTAACCCCAGACTTTTCATCCAGAGTTTGCGGGTGCGATAACCTCCACGAACTTGCTGAGCCGTCCAAAGTTCACCGGCGGTACGCAGCAGCACAAATATAAAGCGGTACATCAGCATCAGCAAATCGGTGAGTAAGATGGGGCAACCGATGCGACGGAGGACAGCCAGAATCTCGACGAAGGGAACGGTAAGTATCACGAAGTAAATACAGGCGGTTGCCGCGATCGCCCGTATGGCCAGTTCGATCGCTTGCTGCAATCCGTGATAGCTCAGATAAATGCAGTAATTATTCCAGGTAAATCCATGCCAGATGTCAGCTTGAACTGATGATAAATGAGACAAATCGATTCCATTCACCACGAATGCGGGCAAGCTAGCCAACCAGAAGCCCACTGTGATCGAAAGCAGACGTAAGTAGACCACAGCAGGAATGTTTGCATAAACCACGGTCCAACCGCTGATCCAAAGAGCTATCAGAATCTGAACGGGCGCATGGGCGAAGTAGGTAATCAGGAGCAGGACGATCGCAAACAATAGTTTGTGTTGTGGGGGAGTTGCCGCAGTCGGTTTGTGTAGGCAAAGGTATCAATTTGCAGGGTCATGAGCTTTTCGCAGAGTCATAGGCTTTTGATGCTGAGGCTTAAATAGTTGAGCCTCAGGATATTCATTTCTCACCCCGTTCTTTCTTCTCCGATCGCCCTTTATACAGCCCTAAAATGTAACCCATCACCCCGCCCCAATCCCAGCTTGAGCCGCAAACAGAAACGTTTGCACTTCAGGGCCAGAATCTTTGATCAGAGGTTCAAACCAGGGTTCATAATCGGGTCTAATTTCCTGTATGGCTGTTGAATTGTTGCCATCGGTTGCGCCAAATTTTCTGCCCTGAAGGACAAGCAGCGGCCCCAAAGACAGAACCACTACCCCAACGATTAATAGCCAACTATTGGATAATTTACGCATCGTTTAGGCCCTGTTGCAAAAGCTTGAGCGTTTGCAGTTCCTGCTGTCCATACTTTTGCAGCCAGTTCCAGACCAACACGGTCAGAAGCCCTTCACTGAGTGCTAGCGGTAATTGGGTGATTGCAAAAATACCTACAAATTTAACGAATGATGCGATGAAACCTCCCTGCACAGCGGGGAATGCCAATGCTAGCTGTACAGCAGTCGTTAAATAGGTGAGTAGGTCTTCCAGCGTGGCTGCAAGAAAAACCGCAAGCTTCTGCCTACCTGTTTTCATTACGACGTTATAGACTCCATAGGCAACCAGGGGACCAACGATCGCCATTGAAAAGACGTTTGCTCCCAACGTCGTAATACCGCCATGCGCCAATAAAACAGCCTGAAACAGCAAAACCATACTGCCCAGTACCGTCATCGTAAGCGGCCCAAACAGAATTGTGCCGAGTCCGGTTCCGGTTGGATGGGAGCAACTGCCCGTTACCGATGGAATCTTGAGTGCTGACAAGACAAAGGTAAATGCGCCAGCTAGGGCCAGAAGCAGTTTCAGTTCAGGTTTTTGCTTTGTAATGCGGGTGAGCGATCGCAGTCCTAATAGAAAAAACGGCAGCGATATAGCCCACCAAAATGCAGCCCATTGTATAGGCAAAAATCCTTCCGCAATATGCATTGCCTGAGCGGGTGCTGCAGAACCAAGCAACAGATAGCAACTCAAGCCAGCCATCAATCCCAGGCTGATCCATTTCCGATATCGTGTCTTCATCCTGTACCTCGCAGATAAGACGATGGTATGGCGACTGGCAGGCGTTCTGGCTTGAGGCTGCAGATTTTAAGTTGCAGATTGAGTGGTAATCACCTCAAATCTTCAATCTCAAATCCCCAATCCTTTTACAGCTGCGGGACAGCGGTAGAATTACACTACACTTTCCCTGTTTCCTCTGACGGATGTTTCCCGGCAGAACCAAGTCGTGGACTCAGCATACCCGATCGGTGAATCAGTTAGAGAATTTTTACCAAATGTTCAGCTACCGTTTCTGCCGCTGAAGGTTTTCCAGCAGAACGCGGTCACAGTGACACGTCAGACGATAAAGTTAATAATTTGTTGGAATTATTTCTGAAAAATTAGCTGAGAAATAGCGCATCCGAACCATCTATTCTTTTGAAATATAAATTCTTACAACCGTTTTCAATCGCCTGGCTCCGATTCACCACTCCCTACTCTCGATACCTTGAGCCATCAAGGGTTTACTCATAGGCTCAAGACTTACACGGGCAAATGATAATCGGTAATGGCACGTTCAACCGATTACCCATTACCCATTACCGATTATCATTTGCCCATTACCGATTACAGGGCATTTACATAACCTAGCGCAGTCCTATTCAGGAATGATTAGGCGCTTGTTGAAACAGGGACCTTTTCAGGCTGCGGCTTCTCCACAGGAGTCGCGACCTGGGTTGGCAACCCTTCGATCGGACACTCCGCTGTGCCAACGGTTGGACGGGTAAGAGACTCGACCTTTTCCTTCGTCTTCTTCGGGTTGAGGATCCATTCCCGATAGAATTCGTAAGGACACTCTGCCATGCCTTCGTTGCCATCGCCGGAGTTAATCATGCCTGTGTAACCACGATGCAGCAGCTTGAACAGATGGTTTTGAGATTGGGCATTCTTGCGGAAGTCACGAATGGCAAACTTAGAAAGCGCTGCGTATTGAATGCCGTTTTCTTCCTCGCCACACTCTCCCAACGTACGACCATCAAACCCAACGATCGCGGAATGGCCAAAGTAGCTGTAAACGCCATCGAAACCAGCCGCGTTTGCAACGGCAACATAGGTGTTGTTCATCCACGCCATTGCCTTCGCAACAAGGATTTGTTGCTCTTTGGCGGGATACATATATCCCTGGCATCGGACCACCAATTCAGCACCGCGCATGACACAATCCCGCCAGATTTCGGGATAGTTACCGTCATCGCAAATAATTAAACTGATTTTAAGCCCCTTTGGTCCATCTGAAACGTAGGTGCAGTTACCAGGATACCAACCCTCGATCGGCGTCCAGGGCATGATTTTGCGATATTTCTGAACGATTTCACCTTGGTCGTTCATCAAAATCAGCGTATTGTAGGGGACTTTATCGGGATGATCTTCATGCCGTTCACCCGTCAGTGAAAAGACTCCCCAGACCTTGTTTCTGATGCAGGCTTCAGCAAAATCGCTGTTTCCTCACCCGGAACGGTTGCAGCGGTTTCCATCATTTCCTTGGCATCGTACATAATGCCGTGAGTGGAATATTCTGGAAAGATAACCAGATCCATTCCTGGTAGACCCAGCTTCATGCCGTCAATCATTGAGGCAATCTTTTTACAGTTTTCGATGACCTCTGCCTTGGTATGCAGTCGTGGCATTTTGTAATTAACGACCGCAACTCCAACAGAGTCTTCGCTTGAAGAAATATCGCCGTGGTAAGACATTTAATCCTCCGATTAATGGGTACTCAAGACATAATCTAGCAGCGTAAAATTGCAGGGACTAAACCAATAGATCCTGCAAGATTGCTTGCCCTTGAAACCGTTAATGCTTGGTAGTTATGGCTCTAAATCGGACTCAACGGACCAGAGCTGACGATCGATCCATCTCAACGAATCATGTCATCAAAACATCAAATTTAGAGAGTGTTTTGGCAACATGGGTGAATCATAAAGAATGACTCAAAAGCAGTTTGTAGCGTTCTACACCTAATAGTTAATCTCTTAACTACTTTCTTTTCAGGGTAGGTTTCGGCCTTTTTCGGAGGAAATTTGAGAAGCAATTTCCTCTGAATTCTCATGGGCGCTGCCATATTTTGATTTGCACTTTATCTGGATCTAAATCGTGAGCGAGGCCAGCCAAAAGCTTGCCATCTGGTGTGACAGCCATATGACTGATCCATCCCATCTCCAGAGCCGCTTCTAGTTTAGCCGTTTGCAGATTCCAGACTTTTAAGTGCTTACCAGTGCTGCCGAAAATGCGATCGTGACTCAAGGCGACTGGAACATCGGCAAACGTCAGCTGAGAAGTGGTGGCATGCGCCTCTGCCTGTAAATTCCCAGTTTCCAAATTCCATACCTTAAGACGAGTTCTGCACTACCACTTATGACAGTCTTGCCATTGGGCGCGATCGCCACTGCGTTGATTTCACCCGAATCGCTTTGAAGGGTTTTTCTCAGATGTCCCGTCTTTAAATCCCAAATCTTAATTGCCTTATCGCTTCCGCCACTGACCAACGTTTGCCCGTCTGAACTGATTGCCAGAGCGTATGCCGCAGGATGCCCAGTCAGCGTATGAACAAGAGAAAACTGGCAAGCAGGAGAATTATTGGAATGGAGGGAACAAGATGCTGCCCCAAAGCTTCTGACTCCGCTTGTGTGGAACATCGTTTAGAGAAGCAAACCTGACCAATGCTAATCTAAGCCATGCAGTCATACAAAATAGTGATTTTTGCTTTGCTGTTTTGACTGGAGCCTGTATCTCGGGGTGGGAGATCAAGCGCCATAATCAATTCGCAAACGTTTATTGCGACTATTTCTACCTAGGATCAGAACAGCAAAGATGATATTCCTGCGGAGGGCAAGTTGCGGCAGGTGGAGTTAGAAAAGGCTTTGATGGGAGCATATGAGCAATCCTATAAGGACTGACGCTAGTGCTAAACGATGACTGTTCCCCCATCTCAACCAGTGGATGCCTTAAATATCAACGGGTAGGTTTTTGCAAATAAAGTAGTAGAGTCTTTCACAAGTGGGTGAATGAATTGTTAGAACTACAGATAAGGCAATGAAATTATTCCCAGTTCTCCCGTAAATTTTTAACTACAGCAAAAAAGATGTACCTGTTATTCAACGTATACGTATAGAATGAATCACAACAACTGAATTAAAGCTTAAGGATTTAGAGATGGCGGCAACAAACGGAAAAGCAACTCGAGCAACGATCGTTAAACAAGATAAGGTTGATCAGGCATTGACCTTTTGAAAGAATTGCCTGAAAAACCAAAAGAAGATCTATCCCTACGTGAGGCTGTAGGACATTTAAAGGATTCCATTAGGGATGCCCTAACAAAGGGATATAGTTACGCAGACCTGGCAAAGATGCTGACAGATCAGGGAATCAAAATCAGTACTCTTACGCTGAAGAACTACGTGCCCTCAGGCAAGAGATCGGGTACGAAAACTAGAACTCGAAGAGCAAAGAACACTCAGAGTGAAGACGCAAAGGATACCTCAGCTTCAGAAACAAAATCGGAATCAACGGCATCTGATGTTAAAAAGCCACGTCGTAGAGCAAAATCAGCAGCATCGGAAACAGCATCTGCCGATTCCAATTCAGCATCTACTCCAAAACGTTCTGGTCGAGGACGAGCAAAGACAACAACCGTAGCCAAAACAAAAACTGGAAGTCGAACAAGGGCAACCCAACAAAGTAAGGAGTCGGTTGATAACACAGCTAAAGCACCGACTAAGAGCAGACGTCGCAGAACAAGCAAGGAAGCATCATGATAGGTGCGTGAACCCGGAGACAGTTGTCTTAATGTCTCAAAGCGTTAATACGCAATAGGCACTCCTAAGACTGTTAGGAACGGTTTGAATGTGGGCTTTCTATTAAATATCAGGCTAAGCCTGAGTAGAATTCCTGCCTTTCTACCTATCCTTTTAATAGGAATGCATATGAAGTTTAACCGTCGGCTGCTCTTCGGATTGATGATCGCTACTCTTGGTTTGTTCACAAAAGTTGCCCCGGCCTCTGCAGAGCAGTGGTATTTCTGGGTAAAAATGATTCTGATGCGAAGCTTCAAAAGCTATTTGTATCGGAAGACAAACACAAATGGGGATACTTTGATATTGGTGAAGGTATTGCACCTGGTGCGCAAGAGAAGATGGTTTGGGATCCATCCACTAATACTCAAAGCTGTACTCAATGGATCAAAGCAGAATTTAGCGACGGTCAAGAAAGCGAACCGGCACAATTCAACTTTTGTAAGGATTTAGACGATCCAATCATTTTCCATTAACGACTTCCATTAATGCTCAGAACTTACAAGTAGAGCTACATCAATAAACTTAGGACGTGCTTTAAAGGTACTGAGGACTGAGGACTGAGAGAAGGTTAATACTCAGTTCTAAGTACTGCCTCAACCAGAAATTGAGAACTTTAAAGTAGGCTCTAGAATCACTGACTGCTGACCGCTGATAGCTACTTAGCTTTTAGCAGTCAGCAGTTTCGTTTAATTGTGTCTATCCACTTAGCAGTTCCAGGTTAGTTGCGAAATCGGAATGAGGATCACGCTACATGAGAAGAATCGGGCTGTGTCTATCGATCGATGTCGTGCATGATTACTAAATGTTTCTGATGAAATGAAATCTTTCCCTGCTGCTGAAGCTTGCCGAGAAGGTTGCTGATTGTTACGCGGGTAGTGCAACACGAACTGGCGAGATCTTCATGGGTGAGACGTACAGTCAAGCGAGTACCTTCATCGATCGGCTGGCCAATCTCTTCCTTGAGTAAATGGAGCAATCTAACCAACCGAGCTTCGAGCTGTCGTTCTCCTGAGATTGCCAGTAGTGCCTCAGTTTGCCGAAGCCGTTGACTTGCTTTCGCAAAAATAGTTTGGTCAAATGAGGTGACGCGACAATTTCGGCTATAGAGATTGATGCCAGCTCTACATCGGACAATGCTGTTGCTTCAAAAAGCGAGAGAGAGGTCAGATAATGACCAAACGGCATTCCCGGACCGATTAACCCAATCAATACGTCCTTATTCTGCTCTGTTAACGTCGTCAGCTTAACAAGCCCTCGGTTCACATACCATAGAGCTTGCGGCTGGAGAGGAATCAGTTCTCCCGGTTCGTATTGATGAACAGGTTGATTTTGCAGTAATGAAGCATCTTCAGGTCCACTCTGTAGGTGGTGCTCCTTCTCTAAACTCACTAAGTGTTTGCGCTCAGTAATGTCTCGAAGTGCCCAGCAAAACTAATTGGATCGCCATGACGATCGTGGTTTACAGAGATTGCACATGCTACATCAATCATTCTTCCATTGCGAGACTTAATAGTAAGTTCCCACTCCTGAAAATAATCCTGCTGTTGTCGTCGAGTTAGTTCTGCCGAGAAAGACTGATGGGCATCCTGCTCAATAAACAGAAGCAGTGATTTGCCTTCTAAATGTTGGGTAGGTACTTCCAACATTTGAGCAGCCATCAATTTGCTTCTTTAATTGTTCCCTCTAAACTGGTGACGAGATATGCTTGTGACGCAAACTGAAACAAATCCTGATAGCGCTTTCTTTCTAAAGCAACAACGGACAGGGCTTCTGCTAAGGCTTCATTTTGCTGCCGCAATTCTTCTGCTGCCACCTGTAACTCTTCCAAGGCCACACCCATTTCCTTAAAGACAGAAGAGGCAAGCTGGGGTGCCAAGGAAGAGGGATTATCTGTATGACCGAACATTTGGGAAACACGGCTATGCAGACCTTTGACTAGTTCAGAAAATGTCTCGACGTTCATTAAATACTCTCAACTTTAGTCTTTTCTTTAAGGCAATCTTGAAGTAATAGTGACGCTACTTTCAACCAACAGTCATGAACTGATCTTTAAAGAAAACTCATAGATAAACTCAAAGTAATTATTTTCTTTATAGACGTGTTTGAGCTGCGATAAGAATTAGTTGCCGCTACGATCGCTCTAGAATATCGATAGGATCCTCCTATAAAAAATTTCCCACCTCTAATTAAAAGTTCACGTCCATAAATCATTTCTGTTTAAAGTTGAAAAGAAAAGGGATAGTGCTACTGCTTTGAAGCGTTAAATGTTCGTCTTGAGTCAGATACTACAGTTGGTTCTAGATGTTTATGGGGGTGTGCAGGTTAGGAGTTTCCTTCTTAAAGACTAGCTTGTTGAAGAAAAGATTACAAGTAGGCGCTTATTGGATTACCCTTAAATTTAACAATAAAAACTTTGGTGTAGATCCTTCATACATTAGTTTCTCCAACTTATGAGCCGAAGCTAAATTGCCAATTCGCCATATAGAACGGCTATGGGAAAGCGCTTAACACTTTAATGCAAAGTATTTTACGTTCTTCTTTAAGAATGTATTCCCTACAATGGTGGTTGCACGGCTAGATAGATTCGGCTAGATTAAGCCAACAACTTTTATTGAATGATTCTTGCTTAGAAATACAGATTAAATGGGGCTTGCACAATGCTTATTAAAACACTTACTAAAACTCCGTTTTGGATTACGGATAAGTGCCATGGGAAAGCTTTTTTAATGGAGAGAATTGATACACTTCAAACTGCTTGACAAAAATTCTAAAAATACCTAAAATGTTACTTTCGAAAAGTATTTACGTCTTTACTAAGTATTTATTGTCAGTTGTCTTTCAAAGAGTAAAGAGTGGTCTTGAGGTGGTAGATATTGTTAACGATAGCTCCTTAGAATCTATTAATGATTCTTTGAATAATGTTTGGGTGCTATTAGTAGAAAGTGAAGCCGATGTTGCCTTTCTGGTTGCATTTGTTTTCGGATTGGTAGGCGCAAAAGTCATTATTGCCTCATCAAGCAGCGAGGCTGTGAGAGCATTAAACTGCATTCTTCCTGATCTTTTGATTAGCAACACTCAGTTACCTGACGGAGAGGGAGCTTCACTAATCCATCATGTCTTACAGATTGGTAAGGAACATGGAAAGTCTATTCCTGCGATCGCGCTCCTTGATGCCACTGAGCAAATTGACCCGATACAAGCCCAAACAATAGGTTTTTATCCTTATATTTTTAGACTTGTTGAGCTGGATGGTTTAGTTACATTTGCTGCTAATCTAATTAGATACAATAGAGGAACTTGTAGTTGTGAATAGCTTGGGTGGCACGCTACATTTTTTTACAACTTATTATCCCTTTTAGATGAATTTGAAGGCTTGAAGAATAACTAAACTCAAACTGGAAATTTAGTCGCTTCTTCTGCTCTTGCCTTCTCGCTTGATGGTGCAGGCACCGCAATTCTGACATTCCTGAGAGGGTTTCATCCTCAAACCGAGTCTCTCTGGTTAACAGATATGGCTCACCATCATCTCGCGATCGCCCTCGGTTTACATGTCACGACTCTGGTCTGTGTGAAGGGCGCATTGGATGCACGCGGTACGAAGCTATTTTCTGATAAAGCGGCCTTTGGTTTTACATTCCCTTGTGACAGTCTTGGTCGCGGCGGTACTTGCCAAACGTCGGCTTGGGAACAGTCTTTCTACCTGGCTGTATTCGATGCTGAACTTGCTTGGCTGGGTCACCTTCTATTGGCACTGGAAACATTTAGGTATCTGGCAAGGGAATGTTTCTCAATTTAATGAGAGTTCTACCTACCTGACGGGTTGGTTCCGAGATTATCTGTGGCTCTATTCGGGTCCGGTTATTGATGGCTATAACCCATTTGGCGTAAACAACATCTCCGTATGGAACTGGATGTTCCTGTTTGGGCATCTGGTTTGGGATACCGGATTCATGTTCCTGATTTCGTGGAGAGGCTACTGGCAGGAGTTGATCGAAACGCTTGTCTGGGCGCACGAACGAACTCCTTTAGCAAACCAGCTGCGCTGGAAAGATAAGCCAGTTGCTCTATCGATCCTTCAAGGTTAGTTGGTCGGTCTAACCCACTTTACGGTTGGTTACGTCCTTACTTACGCAGCCTTCCTGATTGGTGCAACGGCTTCTAAGTTTCCCTAACCTGGGATGAATTATTTGCCCAACTGATTGTAATGGGTTAATTAAAAGTGGTTGGTGGGAGGACTGTACATCCCATCAACCACTTTTTCTAATAGAAGATTGATGCACCAATTCCTAAATCCCCTGACTATAAAGCCGTAACTATCAAGGTCAGAATATTTTGCATAGCTGAAACTCACTGCCACCCGCTGTTCCTTCCTGACTCCTGACCCCTGATCCCTGACCTCGCTAAGGTTTCCATGCAGCTTTAACGTTCATCAGCTCCATTGGGGCATTACTTGATTCTATTCAAACAATTCTTATTACCGCTTAAACATCTTCTAGTTCTGTTCAAACGATCGTTAGTTTCGCCCAAGCGTTTCTTGATACTGCTTAAGCGTTTACTGATTTTGCTTTAACACATATAAGTTTTGCTTAAACGTTTTCTGTTTCCGCTTAAGCGTTTATTATTTCCATTTAAGCATTTTTTGATTCTGTTTGAGCAATAACTAATTCTGCTTAAGTATTTATAGGCTTACTACGCCAGGAATCGTTTACCGCTGCCATTACAAACCTTTTCAAACGAACTGAATTGATTAAGCAAGAGGATGTCTGAGACGTGTAATTAGCAGCGGATTAGTTAACGGATGGAACGGCTGGTTGACAGTTTCAGCTTGGACATTACCATCCGATTCATCCGTTTTCTACCCGTTGCTAACTGATTTGCCACTTTTCAGACATCCTTTCAAGGAAGACTGCGATCGTTCTTTAACCTGTTTCAACAGAGTCCCATCGTGCCGTTAGCCCCGAACCTTTAATCACAGGCGGGTGAGTAAAGCACGCCCAAGCTATTTCAATACCTGATCCAGAAGATTTCGTGCAGACTGCGCTTTTGTTAATGCCGCTTGATGGTCACTATGGGCACGAACAAGACGGAAAAGACCGCCAACTCCTGTTTTGAGTTGTTCTAATTCATCTCCCGTGACCACTTCTCCATCAAGCATTCTCAGCAACAATGACTTGATGTCACCCACTTCCTGTCGAACTTTTTGAAGTTTTTCTACACTACTCAGTAATGATTTGAGTGAATTTAGAATGCCATCGATGTCTTGACCATCTGCATCCGGGTTAGCTGCATCCTGATTGGCGGCTAATGTATCAGGCAGCGTTTCCGTTGTTTCCCCATCTTCCAGATCTGTAACTACAGGCAAGTCTTTGGTTGCCTGCTCTGTTTTGCTTCCATTTGTCCGTGCCATTGCCGTCTCCGTAAGAGATCCCCACCAGTGTATCGCATCAATCCTGGTATTTTTCTTTAGTTATAGAACAATGTTTCGAGATGGATTGACGATCGCCACATCGGAAACCGTTTGGCTTTCTGTCTCCTGAAAGATCGAGTTCCTTTTTCGCTTGATGTATAGCTAGGAGCATTGTGCTGATAGCTAAGCTTTCAGGTCCATATCATCTGTTATTGAAAACATCAAAATTATCTCCATGACTTTTAATTTACCGGCCTTGAGGTCGAGAAACTACCGCTTGTTCTTTGGTGGGCAAGGGCTATCCCTCATTGGCACCTGGATGACTCAAATTGCAACCGTTTGGCTTGTATACAAGTTAACCAATTCTGCATTACTGCTGGGCACCGTTGGATTTGTTGGGCAGATTCCAAGCTTTGTGTTAGCCCCTTTGACGGGGTTTTGATTGATTGTCGCAATCCCCATCGTGTTTTGATTGTGACGCAGATACTCGCAATGCTTCAGTCTCTGGCACTGGCGGTACGGTAGTAGACTAAACCTGTGGATCGGGTTCAGACATCTACCCCAAACTCATAACGGTTGATGAACAAACCAATGACAATATCGTGCAACCAGATCGACTTAGAAAAACAAATCGTTTTGCGAGCTAAGCGTTTGATTCTTGTGCGTAACGTTAAATGCTTGCGCTCAATCGTCTGAGTATGACATTTACCAACGGTGTGAAAAGCCGGAGCGATATATTGACGGGTCTGAGATGACGATCTTTTTTAACGTTTCCGTCACTGTAGTGCGACTAATTTTGAGTACCCGCGCGGTGTCACAACTTCTCCTGCCGTTGATGGCCATATCCGCAATCTGTTGCTTAACTTCGGGCAGATACCCACGGTAGGCATACTCTCGAATAAACGTGCAACGAGAGCACTCGGAGTTACGACATCTATAGCGTTGCTTGTCCTCGCCCGATTGTCCATGTTTGACCACGTCATTACTCCCACAACTTGGGCAAAGAACCGATTCAAGTACCATCTCACAATCGCTAGACAAAAGACTCTTTAAGTTTCCTCCATTTCCACAGGTCTAGTCCACTACCTGGTACTTGCTCACCAATCTAAACCCGTTCGCACCCAATCAGCATGTTGAGGAGTTCTAACGTACTGTTACTGTATCAGAACTTGTCAAAGATGAATGGTTTTGAAACATAGATTTAGAGGCAACTTGATTTACACTTCAGTGGAATTGAAACCCCTTAATCTCTATGGGGCCAATTCCCTGTCTGCTTGCAGCGTTTGTAATGAGCCGGAAGTGCGTCCCGAAGGGAAAATTCCGTAATGCCTCGTCTGCTTGCAGCGAGGATAGAATTTTTAGCGCTCCACAACTTTTACTTAACCTTGAATTGGAAGCGATCGAGCCTGAGAAATTTGGGCGACCACCAGTTCCAGCGTCCCATTAATCGCATCGTTGCGGGAACAAGGAGTGTGCGGACCAGCGTGGCATCAATTAATACGCCTAATGCAATCCCTAGTCCTAGCGCTTTTACGGTGACAATATCCGTCAAAGCAAATGATCCCATAACCAGAATCAGTAAAAGTGCAGCGCTGGTAATAATGCTACCTGTGCGCTCGACTCCTTCTACAACGCTAAGGTAATTGTTATGGGAGTGATCGTACGCTTCCTTTATCCGGCACAGTAGAAATACCTCATAGTCCATGCTCAACCCAAACAAGACGCAAAACATCGTCACTGCAATCAGCGCATCGAGGTAGCCCAACGGAGTAAAGTTCAGCCAGTTGTGCAAATGCCCTTCCTGAAATACAAACACCAGCAAGCCAAAGGATGCGCCCATCGAAAGCAGGTTCATCACGATCGCTTTAAGCGGCAGCACGACTGAACTCAACAATAGGCAAAGAACGATAAAGGTGACAGTCAACATGATGGCCAGCACCAGCGGGAAACGTTGAGTAACGACCTGAATCGTTTCCAGTTGACGGGCGATCGCGCCGCCCACTTGCAGACGCAGCCCCGGTAACGACAACCCTCGCAGTTTTTCTACCAGGGCTTTGGAATCGGCGTTGTTGCTACCTGTCCGGCTTTTGACGATGATCAACGTGGTCGAGGGACTGCTTAGATTTTTGACTGCTGTTGCCAAAGCAGGTGGGAGTTGTGTTGGCTGCTGATAGAGTTGCTGATAGGTTGGCAGATTCAACTTAGGTTCGAGATTAAACAAGCTGTAAACATCGGCAACTCGCGGATCGGTTTTCAAGTCATTGACCAGTTGAAACAAGGTTGCCACATAGGTATTGGAAAGAATGGATTCTTCAGGTGTGGTAGAACTTACGGCCAGCAAAATCGGGACGGTTTCCCCAACGCCAAATGCCCGCTGCAAAACCTCAACACCCTGCCGCGATGGAACATTCTGCGGCAAGATGCTGTAATCTCCCAAGCCAAAGCGAGCGTGTTGAAACGGTGAACTTAACACCAGGATCAGCACCGTTACAAATGCGATTGCTGCGACGCTGTGCTTCATGGTGTTGCGGGCAATTGTTCCCCAAATACCTGCTTGTAGTAACGGCGGTGGAAGAATCCGCCAACGGTTGATTCCTGGACCGACAAGCCCCAACAGAGCAGGCACTAGCGTGAGTGCAGTTGCAACCGAAACAAACACAACGATCGCACCCGCAATACTGAGAGAGCGTAATAGCAACACTGGAAAACATAGCAAACTCAAGAGTCCAATCCCCACCGTCAGCCCTGAAAAGAATACAGCTCGTCCAGCAGTATCAACGGTGCTAACAACGGTTTGCTCCAGAGAATCCGGTTGCAGTTCTTCCCGGAAGCGACTAACAATTAATAGAGAGTAATCGATGCCCAAGCCCAACCCTAGCATTGTTGTCAGATTCAACGCCAGCACCGAAATGTCAAACTGCAAAGTAATGATTGCTAGCAATCCAGCGGTGATGGAAACTGCCATCACTCCCATCACGATCGGTAGAGCGGCTGCAATAACCGAACCAAACACAAATAGGAGTGCAGCCAGAGTCAGGGGAACCGCCAACAGTTCAACGCGCCGTAAATCTTGTTGTGTCAGACGTTGACCATCCCGATCGATAACAGGTTCTCCTGTTAGAAACATTTGCAAGGCTGAAGTTGAATGTTGCTGTAAACGCTGCTCGATTTGCGCAATTACCGGAGATGCTTGAGTATCCTCCACCGTCAGGCTGATCGTGCTATATTCCGTTCGCCCGTCAGCAGTGCGGTATTCAGGATGACTGCTAGCGCGGGCGATTGCCTTCACTCCATCCAACCGCCGAATCTCATCCAGGGTTTGCTCAATTTCCGGTCTATACGACTCCAACGTATCTCCAGCAGAAGGACTCTGAAAAATCGTCACCAGAGCGTTGGTTTCCAGGTTGATTTCCCGTTTAAGTAACTGTTCTGCTTGTCCCGCTGCTCCCTGCTGGTACACAACGCCCAACCCTTTCAGAACGCTGTCTAATCGGGGAGCTAAAAGCAAACTGAGGACTAGCAGTGCGCTCCAGACTGCGACCACAATCCAGCGGTAATTGTATGAAATACGCCCTATTTGAGCGAAGAGCGATCGATTTGCAGCCGTGTCTGATGGAACGGTTTGGCTCTTAAGCATGAAGGTGTAAGTAGGGGGTGGGTGGTAGGTGATAGATAGTTAGGGGTAGGAGTGAAACGGGCATCTGTCACTGCCAAGTCTTTTTCTAAACGGTTGTTTGCGAATCGGCAAACGTATAGATGGCTGAAATGTCCAGGTGATCTCCAATATCGCGACCGTAATAGGCGGTGTGAATCGTCAAATCAGGGTTGATCAGAAAATCTGCTGGAAGTAAGGCAATGTCGTTGTGGGGATTAAAAACATGAGGTCCTTATTGGCAGCTTCCGAAAATTCTGAAAGCCGCAACAATCCCCGAATCATCCCTAACACGGATGATTCCACCCCATAAAGTTTGTAAGTTTTCAGTTGTGGATCGGCAACAATGGGAAATGGTGCATCCTGTTTGCCAACGTATTGCAGAATCTTTTCTTTTGGTGATTCAAAAAACGCGAGAATATCAACTCCATTTGTTTGCAAGGTGGAATAGGACTGGATCAGTTGATGAACACGCAGGTTGCACAGTGGACAGGCAGCATGGCGGAAAAAGCCAGCAGTAATTTTTTGCCTGCATAATCCTGTAGTGCAATTGACTGGCCGTGAACATCTTTAACGAAAAATGGTTTTGCGGATTCTCCAGGTTTAAGTCGCATAGTAGATGGTAATTGGTGGGTGATACAAGGTAGGTTAAGGGTCAACCATGATAAGGTCACGATCGCTAAAGAATGAAAGAAATTTACTCAGCCAGTTGATGTCAATTAACGGACAATACAGTGGACTATCAGCTAAACCAGAACGAGTATTTTGACAATCAAACTGAATCGTTTGGCTTAAATTAAGCAAAGCAGCTGAAGGATTTTTGCTGGCTTCTAAAAACATGGGCAAGAGGGGGTAAAGCGCATTGCTTGAAAGCTGTTCACCTATTGTTTGAAGTGTAGATAGCCATTCTGGAAAGGCGAGCGTCTGAATACGATAGTCTAGTGCCTGGAGCCATTGTAAAATCTGGTCCCAACTGATTGCAGGTTGAGCAGAGTTGACCAAATGGAACGTAGTTCCTGATGATTCCGTCTTGGTCGAAAGATAGACGATCGCTTGACTAACGTAATCAACCGGAACAATGTTAAATGACAGTTTTATATCTGGAGCCACTCCAAGTTGAATGCAGCCTTTAATTAGACGGAATAATAAGTCTTGAGTATTTCCTGCTCCAGTTTTTTGATGCCCCATGATAAATGACGGTCGGTAAATCGAAATTGGTAGGCCGCGATCGCGGGCAATTGCAATTAACTGCTCTGCAACCCACTTACTTTGAACGTAACCTGTATATAAATGATCTGTGCGATCAGGCGTCATTGTTTCCCAAATAGTTTGAGTCTCTGCAGTTGGATTTGCAGAGAATACATGGGTGGTTGAGACAAAGTGAACGGGTTTCGTTTTTGTTGCGCTGCCAATCTCAGGATTTCTTGGGTACCCAGAACGTTAGCGGCTTTCAACGCTGGGTAGGGATAGGTAAAGTTGACCTGTGCCCCATTGTGATAGATGCAATCAATTTTGGTCGCCAATTCTCTAAAGTGTTCCACCGACAGCCCCAACAGCGGCTGCGATAAATCTCCCAGAAGGGGAATGATCCGATCGCTCAATGCTTCGTCCCAGAGTGAGTAAAACTCCAATGTCGATTGCAATCGAGCTTTTCCAGATGCGATCGTGTTGGAGCGAACCAAACAGTAAATGGTTGCCTTCGTTTGATGCAGCAGTTCGTGTAGTAAAAAGGCTCCCAGATAGCCAGTTGCACCCGTTAACAGAATGGTTTGCGGTTGGGTAACGGAACATATCGAACTCTCCCTTAGACGAATTTCTTCATCCAGTACGGCTTCTGATGCCAGGTTCAGTTCAGGACGAGAAACCCCAGTGATTGCATCGCGTTGCGACTGCTCCAGCATGGGAGACAACGCCGCGATTGTGGGGAATTCAAACAGTTGATTCAACGGTAATTCAATCTGAAAAGCACGAGCGATTCGATTGACCAGTTGTACCGCCAGTAGCGAGTTGCCGCCTAACTGAAAAAGTTAGCATGAATGCTTACCTGCTCCAAACCAAGCAAATCTGCCCAAATTACGGCCAGTTGAGTTTCAATTGGGTTGCGAGGATTGTCATCCGTGTGAACCGGGTTTGCGGACGACTGTTCTAGCTTGGCAAGTAACTGTCGATCGACTTTGCCATTGGTAGTCAGCGGCAAGTGCTCCAGCATCACAAAGCTGGAAGGGATCATATGAGCAGGCAATTGGCGAGATAAATAGTGACGCAATTGTTCCTCCCAATCTGTTGATTGAGACGCAATGGTTGGATTACTTGAAACAATGTAAGCAACCAACGATTTTTTTCTAACCGCTCCTGTACAATGACAACGGCTGACTGCACCAGAGAATGTTTGCCCAACACCGCTTCAATTTCGCCTGGTTCGATTCGCAAACCATTAATTTTGATCTGAAAATCGCATCTGCCTAGAAATTCCAACGTGCCATCTGGAAGATAGCGCCCTAAATCTCCAGTTGCATAAAGCCGTCCCATTTGGGGATGGTCAATAAATCGGCTACTGGTTTTCTCTGGGTCGCGCCAGTAGCCTTTTGATAATCCAACTCCAGCACAGTAAAGCTGGCCAGGAACCCAAACTGGAC
This sequence comes from Kovacikia ellensis JS3, assembly GCA_034541955.1. Classification (GTDB taxonomy): domain Bacteria; phylum Cyanobacteriota; class Cyanobacteriia; order Leptolyngbyales; family Leptolyngbyaceae; genus Kovacikia. The sequence continues at coordinate 432,974 of JAVYJL010000002.1, forward strand.
AGGGTTCGAGCTTCTCATTCAGAACGTGATAATGAGTATTGGCGATCGGGCGACCATAGGGAATGCTTTTCCACGTTGGATCGACGTGTTCAATCGGGTACCAGATATTCCAGAGTGTGGTTTCTGTAGGACCACCGACACTAACAATTTGAACTGTTTCTACCAGCGAACGAAGACGTTCTGGTAACGATAGCGGAATCCAATCACCGCCGAGAAACGCCAACCGCAGCGATCGTGGTAAACCAGTCTGCGCGTGCCCGGTCTGGTTTTGCACGTTGCGTCCAAAAATCGATTCCAGCACTATCTCCATCATGGCTGGAACCGAATTCCAGATGCTTACCCGATGCCGATTCATCAACTCCACCCAGTGAACTGGGTCACGCTGGAATATTGCATCTGGAAGAACGATCGCGCCCCCGCGCCCAAGACCCCAAAAATGTCGTAAACAGACATATCGTGATGTAACGCTGTCAGCCCCAGCACGCGATCACCAGCAGTGACGTTGAAGTGTTGATTGGTAGTAGCGATCGCATTCACAGCTCCTCGGTGGGCAATCATCACACCTTTGGGAGTTCCCGTTGAGCCGGATGTATAAATCACATAGGCAAGGTCATCTGGACTTTGAATCGGTTCGAGATTGTTGTTTGGTGTTTCCCAGAGGTTATTGGAATCAATGGTCAAGCAATGAAGGGTATCCTGCAAATCCAATGTATCCCGCAGGTGTGACTGAGTTAGCACTAAGCTAACTTCCGCATCATTCAATAGATAATGGAGACGCTCTGCGGGTAAAGCTGAATCGATCGGCAAGTAGGCAGCACCCGATTGCATCACTCCTAAGACAGCAACAATCTGCTCCCAACCTTTTTCCATTACGACGGCAACCAGCTGATTTGGACATGCCCCCGTTGCCGCAACCAGTGTCCAACGTTTTGTGATCGACAGAAGAGTTCCCCATAGGTCAGGGTGCGATCGCTGGTAATCACGGCTACTTGTTCTGGTTGCTGAGATGCTTGGTGATTGAATTGGGTATGCAGTAATTCGTCTGGGACGATCGCGATCGTTGCATTGCTTTCCACAAATGCTTGCAGTTGTTCAACCGGAAGCAAGGATAAGTAGGATTTCTGCCAGGATTCGGGGTCATCTGCCAATTGTCGCAATAATGTCTGATAAGCAGCAAACATCGCTTGCAGAAGTCCTGTCGGAAACAAATCTTCTACCGCATCCCAACTGAAAACGAGTGCTCCATGCTGCTCGTAAACCTGACAGTCGAGCCAGACCTGGGGCGTTTGTGTAATCCAGTAAACGATCTCCCCATCCATCCCAGGTGGGATAAATCCAGCAGCGTACTGGTAAACACTACAGGCATCTGAGCGCTCACACCCGTCTGTCGCAAGTGAGCCAACTCCCGCAGCACTCGAATACCGCTTAACTGGTGATGGTCTAAATCTCGCCAAAGTTGTTGTTGCAGTCGTAACGCTCGATCGGCAAAAGAGTCAGGGGTCGTATAGTCCACCTCTAACAAATTAATGGAGGAAAACACACCCACCAATTCGCTAATCTGAGGATGCAGCGGCAGACGATTAGAAAGGGTAACATTCAGCGTGAATTGGGCGCTTTTGCTCCAGGTAGCCAAAACCTGTGCGTAGGCCGCTAATAAGACCCCGGAGGGAGTCAAGCCCTTCGCTTTGGCACAAGCTTTGAGTCGGCTCCAGGTGTCTGATTCCAAGCGATCGCTTTGCCGCACAAACCGGGGATGGGTTACAGTACCAGGATTTTTGCCTGCGGCAGTTCTGGGGCAGGGGGCAAATTCGGCAGACGAGCACGCCAATAAGCCATTGCTGCCTGTGTCGCTGGCGACTCCTGGAGCGCTGTTTCTGCCAACACATAGTCTCGAAAGGAAAGCGGCAACGGTGGCAAAGACAGAGTAGGATTCCGATAGCATTCCGCCCAATCCTGAAACAATAGAAACAGACTGCGCCCATCGGCAATTAAACCATCCACACTGATGTGTAATCGAGTCGTGCGATCGTTCAAACGGCTGGCGCAAATCTCAAACAGGGGATACTGATCCGGTTGGCGTACCTGATGAGACATGTGCTGACGGAGAGCAGCTAATTGAGCCGCGATCGCAGATTCATTGTCAGCACGCAAATCCAAAATCGCCATTTCATAGGGAGGAACCGTTTCGAGAATTTGCTGCTGACCATTCGCAAGGACGATCGCCCGCAACATTGCATGGCGTTCGATTACCTTTGTCCAGGCATGATTGAGCCGTGACAAATCCAGGTCTTTACAGTCAATTTCGAGATAAACATGAGTGGAGACATTGCCAATCTCAAAGGTTCCCTGGCGGCCAAGCCAGTAAGCTTGCTGGATGTCATTTAAAGGAAACGGTTGATGCAGTTGGGCCGGAGCAGGCGTGAGCTGCGGCGATCGTTGAAGCGATTGCAACCGTGCCATAATTTCTTGCTTTTGCTGTACAAGGGCATTGCGCAGGTTCGTTGTCAAAGCACCCTGAGGCGCACGATATCGCAATTGGCCGTCTTCAACCCAAAGCTGCACCTGCTGCTGGTGTAACTCTGCCAGCAAATCATCAACGGTCATAGCACCCCTTCCTCCCAACGGATCGTGAGGTTAGATTCAGATGGCATCAGAGCCAACACCCGACTTGCTAAGTGGGCAATATTTGGACAGTGGAGAAACTCGGTCATACTTAGGCTGAGATCCAGATCCTTCTCAATACTGTGCTTGAGTTCAACGACCATCAATGAATCTAGACCCACATTGCACAGGGGTTCGTTGAGGGACAATTTGGTTCCCATTCCCAAAATGCAGCTAACTCGTTGTTGAAAATAGGACTCCAGCATTTTCAACCGATCGCCCACTGGCAACGACAATAATTCGTGCCGCGCTGATGGATTCTTACCTGAAGATTCGGCGTCCAAGGGCTGTATTTTTGAGTCTCTGGTTGTTCTGACGGACTTAACCTCGTCAATGGGATTAGAGGTCTACTCGATGGTGAAAACCAGTGTCGCTGCCGCTGCCAGGGATAAGTGGGAAGAGAAACGCGCCGACCCTCCAGATATAAGCGGTGCCATTCAACAGCATGCCCCAGATTGTAAAGCGCAGCGAGGGATTGCAGCAGTGTGGCTTGTTCCGGTTGACCTCGCCGCAAACTGGGCAGAATCGTGCCTGTTTGTTTGTGATGGTGAAGGCATTGCGCGATCGCAGTTCTCAAAACCGGGTGAGGACTAATTTCTACAAAAGATAGATGGTTGGTTTGTATAAGCGTTTCGATCACATCGTTGAACAACACGGGCGCTCGTAAATTACGGCTCCAATAGGCCGCGTCTAGCGTTTGTCCATCTATTCGTTGGCCCGTCACCGTCGAGAACAAGGGCAGAGTCGTAGAACGTGGCTGAATGGATTGTAGGGAATCAACTAACGCTGCCTGAAGTGGATCAACCTGCCAGCTATGAAAGGCATAGTTAACAGGCAAAAATTGGCAGGTAATGTTCTGCTGTTCTAGAGTTTGCACAACACGTTCCAGTGCAGCAGCATTTCCTGAGAAAACAATTGATGTTGGGCTATTGACAGCCGCGATCGACAATTGACCAGAATAGGCAGTGACCCACTCTTGGGCATCCGTTAGAGAGAGCGCCACCGCTGCCATCCTGCCCTTTCCCGTCAACTGTTGTAACAGCCGACTACGGTGGAAAATCACCTGCACCGCATCCGGCAAACTCAACGCCCCAGCAATATACGCGGCTGCCACTTCGCCCATGCTGTGACCCATCACCGCATCTGGCACAACGCCCCAGGATTGCCAGAGGGCTGCCAGCGCAATTTGCAGAGCAAACAAAACGGGCTGAGCGATCGCAGTGTCCTGCAATCGAGAAGTGGATTCATCAGCGGTTAATTGACGGAGCAAAGACCAGCCTGCACAGTCATAGAACAAAGCATCACACTGCTGTAACGCCGATTGAAACACAGGTTCCCGCTCCAGCAATTCCCTACCCATCGCCCACCATTGCGGTCCCTGACCGGAGAAGACGAACGTGATGGGATGTGGGACGTGGGGTGTGGGGTGTGGGGTGGGTGTTTCAACTGAGCTAGCGGTTTGCAGAAAAGCATCCAAATTGTCCACCATTTCTGTCTGTGAATGACCCACGATCGCAAGACGGTAAGGATGATGACTGCGATGTCTGCTGGCGGTATAACAAATGTCTGATAATGCAGAATTTTTGGCAGATTCAGACAGCAAAAACGATCGATACCGTTGAGCAACTGCCTGCAATGCCATAGAACTGCGGGCAGATAAGGGCAATAGTTGAGCAGACGGCATGGTTGTTTCACAGCGTTGCGGTTGTTCTCTCTCCCTTGCGGTCACAGGAGCGGCTGCTAATACAACATGGGCGTTCGTACCACCAAACCCAAACGAACTGACTCCTGCAAAGCGTCGATCGCCCGTCCAAGGGAAGCAGTTGTGGGAATAAAAGGGTGAACCCTCCAGGGAAATTTGGGGATTCAACTGTTTCAAATGCAGATGGGGTGGAATCTGACTATGTTGAAGGGCAAGGACGGTTTTGATCAATCCTGCAATTCCTGCGGCGGCTTCTAAATGCCCAATGTTGGTTTTGACAGAGCCGATCGCACATGGTTGATCCAGCGATCGCCCCTGCATTAACACTGATTTCAACGCACTCAGCTCGATTGGATCACCCAAAGATGTGCCCGTTCCGTGCGCTTCAACATAACTAACCTGATCCGGGTTGATACCTGCCTTTTGCAAGGCTTTTTGAATCACCCGCTGCTGTGCTGTTCCATTAGGAGCCGTCAGGCCATTGCTTAAACCATCCTGATTGACCGCTGATCCTTTGATGACTGCCAGAACATTATCTCCTGCTGCTAGAGCCTGTTTCAGCGGTTTGAGTACCACCACACCACACCCTTCTCCGCGCCCATAGCCATCCGCTGTAGCATCAAATGTTTTGCAACGTCCATCGGGAGATAGCATGCCTGCTTTTGAAAGCGCGATCGACAGCGTTGCTGACAGCAACAGATTGACCCCACCTGCCAGCGCTAAGTCGCACTCCCCAGATCGCAAACTCTGACACGCCAGATGCACGGCAACCAACGACGACGAACACGCGGTATCAACCGCCATGCTTGGGCCTTGAACGTTCAATAAATAGGACAGACGATTTGCCGCAATACTATGAGCATTGCCCGTTGCAGCATAGGCATCAACCTCAGCGGTATGGGCTTGCAACTGGGCATAGTCCTGACTGCTGATGCCAATAAATACACCAGTTTCGCTTCCCGATAACGTTGCGGTCTCATGTCCCGCATTTTCTAGCGCCTCCCATGCCACTTCCAACAACAACCGATGTTGTGGGTCCATCCGATCAGCCTCGCGAGGGGAAATCCCAAAGAACTGCGAATCAAACCCATCGATTTGATCTAAAAAACCACCCTGGTCACTGCTAATCTGACTGGATGCTAATGCTTCAAACTGAGACTCCCAGCGATCGTCTGGAATCCTTTGAATCGCATCTTCTCCAGTTTGAATCAACTGCCAAAATGCTTGTGAGCTATCGACATTGGGAAATCGACAGCCTATCCCGATGATGGCAATATCGTCGATTGATTCGGTTGTAGATTGAATTCGGTTACTGTTACATTCTAACGTTCGTATTGCAAATGCATCTGTAGCAGTAGGATCAGTCGCCAACGCTTGAGACAGTGCTGCGATCGTTGGATATTCATAAACGAGTGTGGGAGACAGGCGACGCTCCAACCAGTCTTCTAATTCCCCGCAAGACTGACCGCCGCCAATGAGCCTAATCCATAAGCCGCCAGTGGTTGCTGGATATCGATCTCACCCGTTGAAATTCTTAACGCCTCAGCAACTCGCGATACTAACCAAGATTGAATGTCTCGACTCGACTTCTCGCGTAAAAAGCTGGAGCAGAAATGGAATGATTGACTGGATGATCCGAGTTCGACGATCGCCCCTGCTCTGAGAGTGATTGAAACGATTGAATGGACTGCTGAATGATTGACAATTGCTGCGTCAGAAATGCCTCCCGGCAGGCAAAGTGCTGAATCTTGCCGCTGGACGTTTTTGGAATACTGCCAATCTGGACGAGAATAACTCCATATACTTCGAGGTCATACTGTTCCACCACTCTCTGGCGAATGGACGTAATGATTTCATCTAAGAGAACTGGATCGCGATCGTGACGACCCATCTCTCGGACAACGACCAACCGCTCTTCACCCATCGCTTCAACTGCAAAAGCAGCGCTGCAACCGAATTGCAATGAAGAGTGGCTGCGATCGACCGTCCACTCAATATCCTGCGGGTAGTAATTGCGTCCCCGAATGATCATCAAATCCTTCGATCGCCCCGTAACAAACAACTCACCGTCGTACAAAAACCCAGATCCCCAGTTCTTAAATAAGATTGCAGGTTGCCGATGCTTTCTGGATCAGCCATCTGAGACTGAAAGGTCAAATCAGTTTGCTCGGGTTGATTCCAGTACCCCTGAGCCACACTGTTTCCTGCTACCCAGATCTCACCGATTTGCTCTGGTTGACAGCGCTTAAGGGTTTCAGGATCAACTATGACAACCGATTGAGTGGGTAAGGTACGACCACAACTTACTAATGTCTGACCATCTGCTTTGTTGGAGACGATCGCCCGATTCTGCGTTAAAGCTGCTTTCTGAAATGTTTGTGTGATGGGGCGTTCAGTCTTCTGTCCCCCGCTAACGATCAGCGTCGCTTCCGCCAATCCATAACAGGGATAGAACGCCTCCCGACGAAAGCCAGAAGGAGCAAACGCTTCTACAAATCGATCAAGGGTTTCTGCCTGAATGGGTTCAGCTCCATTAAACGCAACACCCCAACTGCTGAGATCCAACTCCAGTCGCTGCTCCGAGGTTGTTTTATGAATGCACAATTCATAGGCGAAGTTTGGTCCGCCGCTAATTGTCGCTTTCCATTTAGAAATTGCCTGAAGCCAGCGGAGCGGACGCTGCAAAAAGGTCACAGGTGGCATCAGTGTGACCGGAAACCCAGTATAAATCGGTTGCAGGATTCCACCAATCAGTCCCATGTCATGATATGGCAGCAACCAGATAACACCCTGGCTCTGAGAATGAGTTTGAAAGCTGGCAGAGATCAAAGAGAGATTATGCAATAAATTACCATGCGTCAACATCACCCCTTTGGGAACGGACGTAGAGCCTGATGTGTACTGCAACAATGCCAATGTGTCACGATGTAGTTCAATCTCCTGCCAGTCATTTGCTAAGGCAAGCGAGACTGCATCTGTTGCCAACCATTGAACCATCTTTGAAGCGTTTACCTGGCTCCAGAAGTCCTGCATCTTAGCAAAGGTAGCCTCTGGAGTGAGAATTAAACTCGCCTGAGCATCTTTAGCGATTGCCATAATCCGGGGAAGAGTTCGAGCATTGTGCGGCAGATAAGCAGGCACTGCTACCACTCCAGCGTACAAACATCCGAAAAAGGTGGTGATGTAACTCAACCCCGGTGGGTAAAGAATTAGTGCCCGCTCCCCAACTACACTTAGTTGCTGAAGGTGAGCCGCGATCGCCCGTGCTTTTCGATCAAGCTCTGCATACGTTAAATCAACAGTCTCATTCTCACCATCAATCAAAAATGAAAATGCAGTTTGAGCCGCATTATATCTGACCCGAAATCGGACCAGCTCAACCAGCGATGAGAACGTGGAAGATGCATTAATCGTTTTAGTGAAGGAACAATACATGAAATGGCTTCCCATTAATTAACGCTCTTTACGGGGTTTGAAATTTGATTCAAGTAACGAATTTACCGATTAGCTAAAAGAGAAATTGATTTACAAACCAAATTGTCAAGTGGGGTTTTGTCTCTTTACAAAAGTCTACAAGCCTTAAATGAGAGGGATCTTAATGAAAACTGAGGTTTTGAGATTGCTCAAGTACCCATACGCCTAGAATCTAAAGTTTCGTTCTAGTAGACCCTAGCTGAAGTAGAGCTACCATTTAGGTAGGGTTAACCAATGAGGTTAAGACCATGTCTAGACTGGCTCCAATACGCTTACAACTAACGGAAGCAGAGCAAACACAACTGCAACAGGTGGTCAAGTGACATAGCACTCCCCATCATATTGCCTTAAGAGCCAGCATTATTCTCCTGGCAAACGAAGGAATCAATCATCGAGACATTGGGCGGCAACTCAGCATCAGTCGAGACATGGCAAGACTATGGCGAAACCGATGGCTAGACTTGAGTCAGAAGGATATTCCTGTGCTGGAACGATTAGCCGATGCTCCCCGCTCTGGCAGTCCTGCAACGTTCAGCTTAGAGCAGGTTCTGCAACTGTTTGCGATTGCATGTGAGAGTCCTGAGAATTATGGACGCCCCATCAGTCATTGGACCTCCAGAGAACTGGCAGATGAAATGATGAAGCAAGGCATTGTGGAGAGTATTTCCCCACGTCATGTCGGGCGATTAATGGACGAAGCAGACTTAAAGCCGCAGCAGTCGCAGTAGTGATTGAATCCCCCTGACCCCCAATTCGACGAGAAGGTCAAAGACATTTGTGAGGTCTACTTGAGTGCAATTGAGCGGGCAAAACAAGGAGAGAGAACCGTTTCTTTAGACGAGATGACGGGCATTCAAGCGACAGAACGAAAGGCTACGACAAAACCGATGTGACCTGGCAAACGAGAACGACGAGAATTTGAGTATATTCGCCAGGGGACGCAAACGTTAATTGCCAGTTTTGATGTGGCGCAAGGTCAGGTGGTAGAAGCGACGGTGGGAGACAGACGGACTGAGACGGACTATCTCAATCATGTTCAACAGCTGATTGCAACAGACCCAAGCAAATTAGTAATGGTTTGAATGATGCGATCGCTATCTGCCCATACATTAATTGCCAGTGGCGCTACAGATAATGTGACACCAAACTTCTCTGCCATCGCCTGCATCACATCTGCGGCATTCGTCATTAGATCGGCAACACTGCAATTTCGTTTATCCATTGTGACTCTGCCCGATTCAATCCGTTCAACATCAAGAACGTCATTGATCAAGCGAATCAACCGCTCCGTACTATCGGCTGCAATTTCGAGTAATCGTTTTCCGGTTTCTGGTTCAGCATCAAGCAATCCGCTTGCCAGCATCCTCAATGATCCATGAATGGACGTTAATGGAGTGCGAAGTTCGTGGCTTACGACAGAAATGAACTCGTCCTTCATGCGTTCAATCACTTTGCGTTCGCTAGTGTCCCGCAGGATAACTGTAAAGACCATTTCCCCTTTCAGCTTCAGCTTGGAAATTGACGCTTCTGCGGGAAATTCCTCGCCATTCTTGCGGCGACCAAAAATTTCGCGGCGTTCCCCCATACGGCGGGCTTCATTAGATGATTGACCAAAATCATTTACATGCTGTCGATGCACACCCGCAAAACGCATCGGTAAGAGCAAATTAAGGGGCTGGCCGATCGCCTCCGTTGCCGTGTAACCAAAAATCTTTTCTGCCCCTGATTAAATAGCGTAATTCGTTGTTTACCATCCACAGATATCACCGCATCATCGGCAATATCCAGAATTCCAGAAAAGCGAACTTGTGACACCCGCAACGCTTCTTCAATTTGATTACGCTCATCAAGCTCAGCCCGTAACCGCTCATTGACACTGATTAACTCAGCGGTTCGTTCTGCCACACGCATTTCCAATTCATCTTTCACTTTTCGCAATGCAGCCTCGGCTTTCTGGCGCTCGGTTTCTTCGTTTTGATGCACCATCGCCAGGTTCTTCAGGAATTTTGTGCGTTCAAGGCGATTGATAATGCGAGTGACCAGTTCTGGCCCGACAATCGGCTTGCTAATGAAATCATCGGCTCCTGCGGCGAATACCTGATTGATGGTATTGGCATCGGTGTAAGCAGTGAAAACAACGATCGATAAACCGCTCCAGCGCACATCATTTCGCACGACCTGACATAGTTCAATGCCACTAATTCCTGGCATTTTTACATCCAGGACCAGTAAGTCTGGTACCACCGCTTCCAACGTCTCCCAAAATTGATTGGGGTTATCTAGGGTTGTGACATGAAGCCCCCAGGGTTGTAGCAGAGTTCTGACTGTTGCTAACAGTTGTGGGTCGTCATCCACAACCATAATCCGGGCATCTACAGGGTCAGCTTGGTGCAGAACACGCGTCGCTTCCTTAAGCACTTGGGCCGCAGGCAACGGCTTATTCAGAAATGCCTGCCCACCCAGACGGGCCACCTCTATACGATGCTGTAGCGCTTCTTTAGATGTAAACACCAGCACAGGCACAGGGGGCGTTTGCTGCTGCAACTGAGCAAGAAAATTGAAACTATCCGTTAATTTTTTAGATATCGCTAAATCAAGCAAACCAACTGCTGGTTGTTCTCGCTGGATAGATTTTTGAGCGACCGCCAACGTAGTTACCAGTTCTGCCCGCAGTCCCCAATTTGCTGCCTCAGCAACAATAGATTCAGCCGTCGCGCGATCGCGATCAACGATGAGCAACAGCGGAAGTTCCTGTTCATGTCGAGTAAATGCAGCGTTTTGCTGGTTTCCTCCTGCAACTTCCTGCCGCAGCGAAGCTACTTGTGCTTGGAGTTGATGAATCTGATTGGAATTAAGAGGTTGATTCGATTGAAATAGTTGCTCAACTGTGCGGGCAAGTTGAGAAGCATGTTCAAAACCAAACGTTCCCAACGATCCCGCTAGGGTATGCGCCTCCTGTTCTGCCTGCTGGCGTAATTCCTGGCTCAGCGTTTGGTGATTCAGCGCCGCAACCGCTTGCTCTAATACTGTTATCTGTTCATCTACGTGGGGCTTGAATCGTTGCCAAACTTCTGCGATCGCAGCCCAGGTTTGTTGCCCAACTTGTTCCGCACTTGCTTCAACAGAGTCAGATGAAGGATGAGACGACAAACGTTCCTTTGCTGGCCCCTGCTTTCTTTTTTGCTTTCTTCCTCCACTGGCTTGAGCCGATAACCAATTCCGTAGACTGTTAATGTGGGTTCTGACCGCTTCATCACTCGGTACATCCTCAAACGACCATAGGTTGTCCAGAATGGCTCCACAACTAAACACCCGTCGGCTATTTCGCAGAAATAATTCCAGCAACGCATATTCTTTGGCGGTAAGAGAGAGAAGCTGAGTTCCATAAGTCACATCACAGCTTCCAGGGTCAAGCCTCAAATCGCCCCAAGTCAGTTCGGATTGTACCGTTGCCTGACTTCGGCGTAATAATGCCCGAATTCGAGCCGTCAACTCTTCTGGATCAAACGGTTTGACCACATAGTCATCTGCCCCTGCATCCATTCCGATCGCTTTATCATGGCTGCTGTTGCGTGCGGTCAGCAGCAGAATTGGCATCTGATAACCGTGTGAACGCAACCGCTGACACAACATAATCCCATCTATCTTGGGCAGCGTTACATCCAGCAAAATCAGGTCATAACTAAATGCTTCTGCTAACGCCCATCCTGCCTCTCCATCTGAGGCAACCTCAACAGTGTAGTTTTGGTGACTCAACGTAGCAACCAGTGCCTCAGCAGTCAATCCATCGTCTTCTACAACTAAGATTTTCATTGTTGCTCCTCATTAGAGGTCAATCTCAGTATCACCTGTAAGACCAACTAATGGGATATAGGGCCTATCTGGATTGTGAAAAAGGTTTCCTTCGAAAACCGTTTTCACAAAACCCTCTAATTTCATGGATGAATTAGGCTGCTGTACTAAGGCAGCGCCCTATTTAGCAGTTGCAAGCTCAGGGTTAGATGGGGTGAACAGGCCGATCGATCACCTGATCAATCAGACCATAATCTACAGCCTCATGGGCTGACATAAAAAAATCTCGTTCACTATCCTGCTCAATCTGCTCCAATGACTTCCCTGTATAGTTAGCCATGCGTTGGTTAATCTGGCTTTTCAGATAAAGAATTTCCTTGGCTTGAATCTCAATATCCACCGCCTGCCCCTGAGCGCCACCGGATGGCTGGTGGATCAAAATCCGTGAACTGGGCAGACTGCTACGCTTACCTTTGGCACCCGCACCAAGCAGAAAAGCACCCATGCTGGCTGCCATCCCATAACAAATCGTGCAAACATCTGGGCGAATGTGATTCATTGTGTCGTAGATGCCCAATCCTGCTACGACGGAACCACCAGGAGAATTGATGTACAGAGAAATGTCTTTTTCTGGATCTTCTGCCTCTAAAAACAGCATTTGTGCCACAATTCGATTCGCCATTTCCGACTCGACTGGTTCTGCCAGAAAATTATCCGCTCTCGCAGCAACCGGGAATAAATGTCGAAGGCTCTCTCTCCCCGACCAGATTGTTCAATTACGGTAGGAATCATGATTTGGGTTTCTCAATGAAATTGTTGATGTGGAATAGGCAATGGGTGATGGACATGGAAATGCTTAGCCTAATTTCTGCTTCTTTTCAAACCGGAATTATTTGACTTACATGACCTGCAATAATCTGCCAACGGTTCTGTCGCTGTAACCACATGCGCGTGAAGCGGTAGGATTCGGAGAACGCTTGGCCGTTAAGAGTTCCGGTGATATCAGCTTTAAGGGTGACAACAGCGCAATTATCAGTATAGGGATGAATTTGACGATCGCTAATTTCCAACGTTGTGAACCGAAAAACTCCGGTCCGATGCGCTTCTAGATCATCTTGCTTGCTAGCGACAAACCCTGTGTGCATTGTCCACACCAGATCGTCAGCAATGAGTTCATCCAACACTGCGACATCACTAGTGAGCATTGCATCCCGAAGTTTTTCCTCCAGGTTTTCGATCGTTGTATTTTCCATTAGAGGTTTCTCCTCTACCAGTTGAGAAACGTTTGATAGATCAGTTGAAATGAATAGGGTTTAAGACTGCTGTTCAGCGTTTGTCTTATACCAATTCAATGTGAAGGTTCATATAATGTGAGTCATTAAGTCTAAGGGGTAAGTAAGCGATGGGCCGCCCGTTCATCATGGAAATTACAGCGAGCGAAGGTGACCTGAAGAAACGACTCCAACAGGCACAGGAGGCAATTCACAAGGAAAACTCCAGATGCACTGGTGGCTCAAAAGTGGACAAGTAACACAGCAACAAGAAATTGGCAAACGACTAGGACGTGACAAATCGACAGTGACACTCTGGCTGCAAAAGTACCGTCGTGGTGGGCTGGTAGAACTATTGCAAATCAACAAAGCACCGGGCAACGAATGCAAAATCAAGGGTGAGGTTCTAGCAGACTTGCAACAGCAATTGCAAAATCCAGAGGGCTTCTCCAGTTATGGGGCGATCATGGAATGGCTGGAGCAGAAACATGGTTTGGTGGTTGAGTACGGCACAGTTTATGCCACAGCCAGGTATCGGCTGGGAGCGAACTTGAAGGAGCCACGCCCGCAGAGCTATCAGCAGAATGAGCAAGCGATTGAGACATTTAAAGAAACCTTGGTGCAGCGCTGATTGCTTTAGAGAGCCTGTTGGCACAGGGAAAGTGATTCACTATCTTTGTCAGGATGAAACCCGATTGGGATTGAAAACACAGAGCGGCAAAGTGGTTACTGCCAAGGAGTCAAGCCTAGGGTCGCCGTGCAATGGAGACGAGAGAATAGTCCGTGATACCAGGCAAAAAGCCTAGAAACATGCTGAACACACTGACATAACCAAAGCCTAACCAGGACTGGAAAGAAGCATGTATACCGTGTTGAACAATGATGAAAACAACGGGTACCGCCAGAAAAGGAGCCGCCAGTACCAACGCCCAGCAAATCACCTGCCATCCTCCTAATTTACGAGATAACCGTCCCCCTTCGGCGTACCCGATCGCTGCTGCGGCTACCGCCCCCAATAGAACCAGATCTGCCTTATAAAGACTTCCACCTCCAGACAAGACCGCAAAAAGGATAACAACAGCGCTTCCCAGGCTACTGCACCACCAAAAGCGATAGAAGGACGATCGCCGGTTCGTACGGCACCTGCCATTGCACTAACAAGGGGCAAGATTCCCAGGACGATCGCACCGTGGGATGCAGGTAACGATCGCATTCCCAGGCAAAGAGCAACGGGAACCCAACAATTACACCAGCGGCGATGATGACTAAACTGAGGAGATGCCGTTGGGAAGGCCGGGGTTGTCCTGTGACCTTTAACAATAGGGCGGCTAGAATTGCGGAGATAACCGCCCGTCCTAACCCAACAACAGTCGCATCTAGTTCAACCACAGCAAGGCGTGTAGCCGGAAGGGTCAAGCTAAATATGAGAACCCCAAAAATCCAAAGGCTAATCCAGTCGTTTCTGGGTTAACCCTTTTAAGCGAATGAAAATCAGGGAACAATCGCTTTTGTGATTTAGCGCTCACTCAATTGCTCCAGTGAAATGTCTTCCGTAATCCTGCACATAAGTTGGCAATGCAATCTCAGATATTAACTGAGGATCGGGAATGGGAGCCAATGGAGCTAAACGCAGGGGTAGTTCTCCTGCCCAAACGGGCAATGCATAGTCGGCATCATCATCTTTAGGAGGTCCGGTACGAACTTTGGCAGACGCTTCATTGAGGGATAGAGATAGAACAAGGGTTCCGGTAAGCTCCTGTTTACTAGGAAGGCGCACTTCTGACCACCGCCCCGGAACCATGTGCTCTGTGAGAACTTTCAATGCCTCCATTTTTCCGTTGCAGCTTCGACGACGATCGCTTTGCCAAAATTACTACAGAGCGGTAATTCATCGAATGATGAAAGGCCGATCGTGCCAAAACAAGTCCATCCAGCAGTGTAACCGTAACACAGACATCAACGCCCTCTTTAAGTGTGCGAAGCATTCGACTGGCAGGAGAACCATGAATATACAGACGATCGCCTACTCTGCCATAGGCTGTTGGAATGACAAAGGGTTGAGCATCAACAGCAAACCCCACATGGCACACCAAGCCTTCATCTAAAATTTGGTAAATCAGTGCGCGATCGTAATCACCGCGTTGAGGTAGCCGTTTAATTTGACTGCGTTGCGTAATTGTTAGTGAATCTGTTTGCGTTGTGCTGGGTGAAGTCATTGCTATATCCCAAGTGGATGTTAGTTGACGTTTTCCTGCTTATGTAAATCAAGCCGCATTGAATTGCTGTTTACAAACCCCAAACGGGCATAAACAGATTTACCCGAAGGGGAAGCATTGAGAACAGCATGGGTACAGTTAATCGCTTTCAAGTAGGCAATTGCCTGTTGCGTCAATTGGGTGGCTATCCCTTGACCTCGATAACCAGGTTCCACATAAACGCCCCAAATATAGCCATCGCAACGTTCTGCCGCTTTCAGAATATTGGGGTAAAGCCCCGCCGATCGCTGACATCCAGCAGAACCAACCACCTGCCCTTCGACCTCTGCCACAAATGCCTGATAGCCCAATGTTTGACGTGCATGGTAAATAAATTGAAGCGTCATCTCTAACCAATCCGTTGCGATCGCTGACTCGGGGATCTGATTGTCTAACCACATTTGATAAAAATGACGGGCAATCAAAGCATCCTCAACCGAGGTTGCCGCCCGAACGTGAAAGCGTTGTTGCGTCACCATAGTGGCATTGATTCAGTTTCATTATCCTGAGACTAACCAACCCAACTGGACTCTTACAATAGCCAATTCTATACTTTTAGACCAGTCCACTTTTAACCATCACCTCACCTATGACCTCTGAACCCCAACAAACGAACGTTGACGAAACGCTGAGCGCAATCATTGGCCTCGTGATTGGAATTCTATTTATCGGGGTGGAGTTTGGGTACGTCACATAGACACGAAAGAACAGACCACGCACAGAGAAACTCAGGGGACGGTGGTCGATAGCGTCAGTCGTCGTGAGCGCGATACTACCAGCAATCAGGAAAAAATAACCTATGCACCCGTCATTGAGTTTATGTTGAATGGCGATCGCACTCGTTTTACAGGAACCTATGAGTCCTACCGCCCCAGCAACGGCAACAGAGTAGTGATTCGTTACAATCCCAACAAACCAACAACCACTGCACGGGTAGTAGACCCATTAGAAGGTTGGACAGCTTGGGCAATGTTTGGGATGGGAGGCGTATCGATTATTTTTAGTTTGGGTAAGCTGCTGGCTACGCTATTTTCACAGCCTAAATCGTGAGTTAAAACCCGTATGGATTTAGCCATTACTCTCGATAGCCGTCTGCCTCTTTCGCTACATCAACAGCTTTACGAGGAACTGCGACAGGCAATTTTGACTGGACGATTGTTGCCGTGCCAAAAGTTCCGTCTACGCGATCGCTCGCAAAATCCCTAAATATCTCTCGTACCACAGTCACCGAGAGCTACGATCGATTGTTGAGTGAAGGATACCTGGAAACGATTGTGGGTTCTGGTACCTACGTTTGTGCTCAACTTCCCGATGATTTACTGCATTCCGCGCCTGTAAACGCAGAAACCAACTTCGCACCTCCACCAATTCAGCTTTCACACTATGGCGATCGCATCAGCCAAACGCCCTTCACGCTACAACCCAGTTTGGATTTGCCAATCAGCTTCCGCTATGGGCAACCCGCCCTCCGACATTTTCCCATTGCGCTCTGGCGCAAATTGCTCTCACGCTATTGTATGGCGACCTTAGACTGGTTGGATTATGCCACCGATTTTCGGGGCTATCTCCCCTTACGAGAGGCGATCGCCCAGTACTTGGCACGAGCACGAGCAGTACAATGCCATGCAGAACAAATCATCCTCACCAACGGCACCCAGCAGGCACTCGATCTCGTGATGCGCCTACTGATCAATCCGGGGATGGGATTGCCATTGAAGAAGCTCCGGTTATTTAAGCGCTCGTCGAGTCTTTCTCAGCCACCAAGCCGAATTACTGCCAATTCCGGTGGATGAATCTGGCTTAATCGTTGAAAAACTCGCCAACGTCGCTTCAGATACCATCCGGCTCGTGTATGTAACCCCTTCTCATCAGTTTCCTACTGGATCTATTCTGTCGCTATCCCGTCGTTTGGAGTTATTAGCATGGGCACAACAGCATCGGCCCCTCATCTTGGAGGATGACTACGATAGCGAGTACCGCTATGGCGATCGTCCCATTCCTGCCTTGCAGGGACTAGACCAGAATCAATCGGTGATTTACATTGGCACATTTTCTAAAGTTCTCTTTCCTTCCCTACGGATTGGTTATTTAGTTGTTCCACAACCGTTAGTAACACTGTTTGCTCAAGCAAAATGGTTGAGCGATCGCCAACTGCCCACGCTTGAGCAACAGGTGCTAACAGAATTCATTGAAGCTGGGCATCTGGAAAGCCACATTCGAAAAATGCGATCGCACTATGACCAACTTTGCCAGACGTTAGTGCAAGCTTTAAAGTCTAATTTTGGCGATCGCGCCACGATTCTCGGCCAGAAGGCAGGCATTCACGTTATGGTCAAACTGCACACCCTTGGAGTGAAGCGGAGGTGATTGAACGTGCTGCCAATGTCGGTGTAGGGTTAATGGCTGCCCAACCTCAATACTTACATCCGGGAGACCGAGGAGAATTCATTTTCGGCTATGGAGGGCTGGATGCAGAACAAATAATGGTCGGAATCGATCGCTTGGCTCAAGCATTAGAAGTTAGCAATAACCGATGAAAATCGATGGAGCAATCCAAACGACTTTCGTAAGCTTTTTATCTTCAGAAAGTTACTTAAGCGTATGCCCACAAGAGAATTAGAGGGGTTCTATGAAAATTGCGATCGTTACGTTCGAAGCTTTTAACGAGATTGATTCTTTGGTGACGCTGAACATTCTTAATCGAGTAAACGCTGATGATTAGAATGCTGAAATTGTTGCACCTACTGATTGGATAACGTCTATGAATGGAGTTGTTATCCGTAGGCAGCAACCACTTTCATTTGTGAATCAGGCTGACATCGTATTGTTCGGTAGCGGACGTTTGACTCGAACATTGATTCAAAACGAGTCATTGATGTCCGTTTTCCGTCTTGATTCGTCTCACCAATTGATTGGTTCTCAGTGTTCGGGAGCATTGTTTCTAAAACGTCTTGGTTTGGTTGAAACCAGGCCAATTTGTACAGACTCAACCACTCGATCGTGGCTAGTTGAGCTAGGGGCCTCCGTACTAGAACAACCGTTTGCAGCAGCAGGTAATATTGCCACAGCATGGGGCTGTCTCTCCGCTCACTATTTTGCTACTTGGGTGATTTACAAGAAATTGGGCCGTGAAGCTGCTGCCGATGCTCTCAGCTATGTCGCTCCCGTTGAAGAACAGCAAGAGTTTATCGATCGCGCCCTTGCAATCATTGAAGGAGCAGTTAAGAACCATTCTTTAGAAATCTCTTAACCCTGAAATGAAAATCTCGCTTCACCACCCAAATGTTTTGTCTAGGATAGAGACAACAAGCAGATAGCTGTAAGGAGAGCGCATCTCATGCCTCAAGAACAACGAGTCGCCATTGTTACTGGAGCAAATCGTGGGATTGGGCTGGAAGTGGTGCGTCAGCTTGCACAAAAAGGAATGACCGTCATTCTTGGTGCGCGGGACCTGGAAAAGGGGAAAGCAGCAGCAGAAAAACTGGCAAAGGAAGGATTACAGGTTCTCCCCGCAGTCTAGATGTCACAAATTCAGACACCATTGCTCAACTAGCTGCGGATGTAGAGCAAGAGTTTCAGCAACTGGATGTACTTGTCAACAATGCGGGAATTCTCTACGATACGTGGCAACAGCCGAGCACTGCCAATTTAGACACAGTTCAAGAGGCATTCTCCACCAACACTCTTGGCCCCTGGCGAATGTGCAAAGCGTTCGTCCCTTTGCTGCGTCGCAGTCAGCATGGCCGTATTGTCAATGTTTCCAGTGGGGCCGGATCGATCTCCAGCATGGGCAGCAATACGCCTGCTTACAGCGTTTCTAAAGCGGCGCTAAATGCCTTCACTCGAACCCTTGCGGCTGAACTTAAGGACGCTGGCATTCTTGTGAATGCAGTCTGTCCAGGATGGGTAGCGACCGATATGGGTGGCACAGGTGGGCGACCTGTTGAAAATGGGGCTGCAAGCGTAGTTTGGGCCGTGATGCTTCCAGATGATGGGCCTACCGGGAGGTTCTTTCGAGATGGGCAGCCGTTGGCTTGGTAAAAGGGAAAAACCTGTATTTTTATTAGAGCTTAGGCAGGTAAATGGTAATCGGTAATCGGTTGACCCTACAATTACCGATTACCCATTACCGGACATCTTCACCTCCCACGTAAGCCTTGTTTATAAACAGCAGCCGATTAAACTCCTATAGTCAAAAAACACCATCTCAATCTGTATCCAACTAGGCTGTAATCAGCCTCACGATAGCTTCCCGATTGACTTTTATCTTAAAAATTAGTTCACCCAACTAACTTCCCAAACAAACCTTTAATGATGAGTTGAAGGCGTTTGTATACGTGGTGGACCTAAAAGGTAAGGATGTGCGGCGTTAGCCGCCATCGTTAACAGCCCCAGAATCACTACGATTTGGGCAGCACCGTATACGTTAGGGAAACTAGTTTGTGAATGAGTAAATTTTTAATCCGTTGTAAGAGCCATGTGCGCGATCGACGGAATCTTTCTGCTGTCTTGTCAGACGATAAGCAATGCCGCTCATCTTCTAACATCCCTATCAAACAAACTCTTCATACTCTCATTCACTGATTAAGGAGAAATCAATATGGCAATTTCTGCCGTATTTTCAGCAGCACAAAATATACTGACCATTTTCGGTGACTCACTGGATAACATCGCCATCATTAGCCGTGACGCCGCTGGCAAAATTCTAATTAACGGAGGAGCCGTATCGATTTTTGGTGAAACTCCAACCGTTGCCAACACCAGTTTAATCAAGGTGTTTGGTCTGGCGGGAAATGATCAACTCACACTCAACGAAGCCAATGGCGCTTTACCTAAAACGAATCTGTTTGGCAGCAGTGAAAATGATGTTTTGACGGGTGGTTTAGGTGTCGATACCCTAACGGGCGGCGCTGGGTTTAATCGCTACCGACTCAATAATCTCAATGAAGGAGGCAATATCCTCACAGATTTTGAATCGAATGAAATCATCCAGGTCAAAGCCAGCACCTTTGGGGGCGGTTTGGTTGCTGGACAACCAATCTTCAGTGATCAATTCCGGGTTGGAGCAGCGGCTCAGGAATGCCAACGATCGCTTTATCTTTAACGGCAGCACTCGTAGTCTGTACTTTGATCCTGATGGAGTTGGTGGAACAACCCAAACGCTACTTGCTACTCTGTCCATCAATGTTGGAATGAGTGCTGCCAATATTCAGGTTGTTTAGTATTAAGAGGTTGCAAGGCCTTGTGAAAGGCATATAGCGACCCTATCTGGATGGAGAGAAAGGATTCCTTTGAAATCCTTTCTCACGCCAACTAAAAGAGACAAGGTGACAGATAAAGACTAGGCAGCAACAGGCCGATAGGGATTGCCCATTGCCTTCTATCTTTCGCCTTCTTATAGCTAATCAATCAACAGCAAGCTGGATTTTCTTATCATGGGTCTGCTTTGGAAATGCATAGTTGCCAACAATTTCGCCACGTGGACCAGCATCTCGATTTAATGAATGATGATCCAATGGCAATCGTGGGAACAGGAGTTCTGCTACGCGATAGGCTTCCTCTAAATGGGGATAACCCGAAAGAATAAATGAATCAATTCCCAACTGCTGATACTCCAATAGGCGATCGGCAATCGTATCGGGATCACCAACAAGGGCTGTTCCTGCACCACTCCTTACCAACCCGACACCTGCCCATAAATTTGGACTAATTTCCAACGCGTTTCTATTTCCTTGGTGAAGCTGTATCATCCGACGTTGCCCTTCGGAATCATTACTTGCCAGAGCCGCTTGAGCAGTTGTGATCGCGTCATCATCCACATATCGGATTAACTGATTCGCCGCATCCCAAGCATCTGCTTCCGTTTCCCGAACGATAACATGCAGCCGTATACCAAACCGCAGCGTACGTCCCTCTGCTTCTGCCAGCCTGCGAACAGCAGCAACCTTCTCAGCAACCAGATTCGGCGGTTCTCCCCAGGTTAAATAAACGTCAACATGTTTCGCAGCAATTTCTTGAGCAATCGCTGACGAGCCACCAAACCATAACGGCGGATAGGGCTTTTGAGCGGGTGGAAACATCAACTTGCCGCCCTGAATATCTAAATGATTGCCCTTAAAGTTGGCTGTTTCTCCCCGTGCGACTTCCCGCCAAACCGTTAAAAACTCGTCCGTCAACTCATAGCGATCGTCATGGTTCAAATGCAGTCCATCACCCGCTAGCTCGGTTGGGTCTCCTCCTGTCACAACGTTGATTAACAATCGTCCACCAGAGAGCCGATCAAAGGTTGCCGCCATCCTGGCAGCAACTCCCGGTGAAACAAGTCCTGGACGTAATGCAACCAAAAAGCGCATTTGGCGAGTGATAGAAACCAGCGTTGACGCCACAATCCAGGGATCTTCACAATATCGCCCGATCGGCAATAAAGCTCCCGCGAAACCAAGGTGATCAACCGCTTTCGCGATTTGTTCGAGATAGTAAAAGTCCGTTGTCCGTCCACCCAATCCTGTCCCCAAATAGCGCCCATCGCCACCAGTAGGGATAAACCAAAGTACCTGCATGTATTTCTCCTTCCTATCCAACATCCTGTTGGAATAACGCCTTATGCAACCTATAGCCACAGCCGCCAAAGTCGGGACATTCTACACCGCTAAAATTCTTCAATCGTTGTTCCTTCCCTGACCCCGGACACCTCACTCCAAATCGCGTTGAGTGCATCATCGTTGAAAGCTTAGCTGTAAAGGCTTTCCCGGTTGAAATCTACGTTTTGAAATCCAAAATAATATCAGGCAGCAACCGCAGTCACGTTTGAGTGCCTGACAATGTAATTCACAAAACGCTGTCTTAACTGAGGACTAACCAGCGTGCAATCGACGTAGTGAAAGCCAAGACTGCGCGCCCGTTCTAACGTTTCCTCCGGAGTTAAACCTTCCTGAATCGCCGTGCTTAGGAGGGTAATTGCCGCTGATCGCATGCCAGCAGCACAGTGCACAATTGCAGGCTTAGGTAACTGTTCCAGCCTATTCAAAATTTTGGTAATGAGAGCTTCGTCAAAACTTTCAATTTTAAGCGGAATATTTTCGTAGTGAAGCCCCAACGCTTCAACCATTTGCTTTTCGCTGCTTAAAAAGCCCAATTCATCGGGCGATCGTAAATTCAATACTGATTGAAATCCCTCTTGGGCAATCTGCTGAAGCTGCTCCCATTGAACTTGCCCCAACGCAGTTAGGGCATTGCTCAACCAATAACCGTGTTTCTAGAATCATTATCCTGAAAGGCTTCTAGGGCCTCTCTCTTTCGACGTGCCTAAAACTTGACCTAAAAAAGAGTCTTGGTTCCCCTTTTCAACCATTCAAAATCTGAGGTTGTGATCAGTTCTCCGAACACTCGCAGCCGATCACCCGATTGCAGCCGTCCAGGTGTTGATTCTCCGACCGATAGCGCGATGGATGAATTCGGAGACAACACGAATTCATCCCTGAACGTCAAGTAGGGCAACAGTTTCTCTCTATAAGTTGTGGCGTAGTTGAACAGGAGAAACTGATCGAGCCGTCGATATGCTGCGTTCCCTCGCTTTGTCCATAGAATAGCCGTCTTAGTCGAGAGACCTGGTGTGGTGACATCGAGCCGCGAAGGTGTGACGGTGATCTGCTCGGTCGAATTCAAGTCAACAATTAAGAATAGGTCTCTGATAATGACTGTTTTATCTGTGGGAGCCGTCACAATATCAACCAGGTTTGAGCCTGTTGTGTCGTCGAGAATGAATTCAGGATTAAATATTTGCATAGTTAGCCGGATTGAATAAATATCCCTGTCCCCAGACCGATAAGGCATCCCCAGACGATAGCAAGCCTGAATTCGTAGCAGCAACTGAAAAGGCTATTTGTGAATTAAGACCTAAGATGAATTCCTGTTGCTCTGATAGATATTTCAACAGGTTCTCCGAATAAATTGGATTGAATTGGTAGATAAGAAAGCCCGTTAGATCAACCCAATCATTAGAGCCCTCTTTTAGCCATAAAATAATTTTCTTAGACTGTACGGTAGAATCCGTTAAAGAATTAAGGTCGATTGACATCATTAAATTAAGGATTCTCAAGGGTTGAATCGTTGGCTCTGGCAGATGATTTGCTTATAGTCTGCGATGGTTTGGTCAACTTTCAAACTAAAGTTTTTGTAATCAATATCCATTGAACATCTCTCAAGAAATTATTCCCTGTCCCCAAATTGTGAGAATGTCTCCACTTCCCAGCAATCCCGAATTGCTGTTTTCAATCGAGATATAAATTTGCCTCCCTGGTTCTAGTGTCAGGCTCGACAACCCTGTAAACCTCGTTAGTAAATTCTCAACGTAATAGGGCTGTCTACCAAATATGAAAAATTCTAAAAGTCTTTCTACCTGGTTCCCTTGCCCAAACCATGTAACGACTTTCTTCGATTGGCTATTTAATGCCTGTTTCCAAAAGAGGGCATTCTTCTGATCCTCTGTTAGATAAGCATCCTCTGCATAGTAAGCAACCTCTTGTATTGAATTGAGGTCAACAACCATTAATAACTCCCTAATCTCTAGCTCTGAATTCATAGGGGACTCAGCAACCTTTAACCGTGCGTCTCCTATGGATGGGGTTATTTTGTGAAAAATATTTGTTCGCGGCATGGTTTCTATTAAGAGAGGCTTGGGTATGCAGTTGCCGTGATTGTCACATCTCCGTTACTGGGAGTTGTGACAGTGATCGGCACATTTGCCGCCGAAAATGTCGCTGTCAATGACTCCAGATCATAGTTAACGGTTATGTTATTTGGTCTTATTTCGGCTGCAACTGCCAATTCCTTTTGCTGGAACGCAACCATTAGTTTTTGAAGTTGGGCTTCAGCAGTTGGTAAACCTTCAAGACCTGTAACAGGAGCCGACATAATCAAAGCCTCATAGGATAATTTGTACCTAGTATTACCCATCTTTTAAGGTTTTTATCGTGAGTTTTTTGACTTATTTAACTGGGGAAGATTGCAGAGAAACCAGAGTAGTAAATGCTCATAATCAACTTTGGAATGGGACACGGTTAAGAGTCGTTAGTCTCCCTCGCCCTGTTTATCCCCAGCGGTCACAAACTACGGTTTACAACCCCGATTTTCAGCCCTCTAATCCTGTTGCAGTGATTGAGATACAGATACAGGAGGTTCAACAGCGATTAAATCAGCCGCAGACGCAGCCGCAGCCGCAGCCACAGACGCAACCGCTATTCGTTCCCCAAACCATCCCAGAGACGCAACCTGCACTCGTTCAGCAGACAGACTCACAACCGCAGACGCAGAAGCAACCGCAGACGCAGAGGCAACCGCAGACGCAGAAGCAACCGCAGACGCAGAGGCAACCGCAGATACAGAAACAACCCCAAACTCAAACCCAAAACCAACGCCAAACCCAAAACCAACGCCAAACCCAAAAGCAGACTCAGCCGCAGACTCAACCGCAGACGCAGCATCGCCAAACGCAGAGACCGCAGGTTCCCGACACGCAGACCCAGCAACGCACCTCAAACCCTGACCGGAACACACAGGGGCAACCGACAAACGAGGGCGATCGCCCAGTTCGAGTCCATCTCCCCAGACCTGTGAACACGGGCGATCAGACTAATCGCGTCCCTGATCGCAACGTTCAACAGGAAACCGTTAAACAGCGAGGGCAGCAGGCCCAACCTCAGAGGCAACCGCAGACACAAACCCCTAGACAGAGCCCAACTAACAAAACTCCTAAACTGGCTAAGACGGCTCAGGAACTCGAACAGGAAGCAGCACAGAAAACACGCGATTTCTATGAAAAGCTTCGACAGGAGCACTTAGAGAAGAATCGAGTTAAGAACAACATTCCTGTTAGGCAAGGAATAAACAATGCTGAATCAGGCTTTGTGCGATTCGGTCGAGGGAGACCATACCTACCAGGGAGAGGGCAGATCCCCTCTCCCGTGCCCTCCCTGCTGCGATTAAACCCCTCGCAAAGCCATTAATCAGGGGCTTCATTAATGCTGGTACGAAAGTGCTCAACAGCCCTCTGATTGACATTGCAGGGGACTTATTTTCCCTGATCCAACTGCTGATGAGAGAGACGCATTGGCAGAGGCTAAGAAGATGGATGAGGCAATTAAAAAGCTACAGGAGAAAGCTGAGAAAATCCGACCGGATAGAACATACATCCCTCGCTTGGGGAAAATTTGGGAGGTAACTTTCTACTCACCAAATAACTATCGAATCGTTACCGACACGGTTTTAGCCTTTCAAACGAAAAATCCTGCTCCAACTGACATCAAATACTCAAACCCTCCCGAAAATGACATCAACTATAAGGGTTTGCATGAGTTAGAGCGTAGTTGGCAGCCTGCTTGGGGAGTCGCTGATCGCACGACCTTTAACATTCGGTCAATCAATCGGAAGCCGACCGTTCGACCTGGAAGACATAGACGACCTATCATTCCCGTTTCCCATTGGGCCGGTCCTTTGGACTTCTACGACCCCTCAAACATGGATGGAGACCCATTAATCGAAGTCGATCCACCAAGGGGTGATCCTCGCATTCCGATGGGGCAACAGACCCCACCATTCCCGACCTTACCTCGGTGGCGGCCCAAAGGCTCTCCTGACTGGCTACCCTGGAATGATCCATCGCGTCCTATTGGGCTGAGACCAGACCCTAACAAACTGCCAGAGGGCGATGATAACCCTTTTGGCTCGGTCCTAACGGTCTCCTCACTCTGCCTGTTAACTTCAATTCAAACCTACGAATCCGACAGCCCTATCCATCCAACCAATTCATCCCAGAAAAATGTATGGAATGCAGATTTAATCCCAATATCATTCGGCGAATAGTTGAGGAGTCTAAAAGCAATTACTCCAAGACTTATCGCCCTCACTGTCATTAAAAGTTTATGACAGCAATAACGACCGAATCGCAAACAGGACGATGAAAGCGCTTTCGACTCCAGACACAAAAGGAGCCGTGCAGCAGTTATACGAAGAAATCGCAGAATTGCAGGATAAATTGCATGATGCGTTCAATGAGTTGGAATGGATAAAAGCTTATTTGCAGAACCTGCAAACTGGAGGTGGAGACGATGCAACCTATCAGGAAATCATTGTCCCGATTGCTACCTGTTCACCGGATGGGGAAGTAGTACTCAATCAAGCGACTGTTTCAGTGGACAGTCGAGAAGCCGCCCTGGTGACTACTCTTTTGAGGTGTTAGCAGACGCGAAAACATGCGACGGGGAGGGTTCTAAGGTGAATAAAATCTACAAAATTTTAGGGGGATTCCTGGTTCACTTTGAAACCAGATGAGCCGAGAATTACAGGGCGATTCGATAGTGAGATGCGGTCATTGGCAAGCACTCTGATCGGACCAGGGGGAACCGAGCAAGAGCTAACAGCAGCCAATCTGCAACAGTTGATTCTTTACCATCTAGTCCCTATTGCCTATAGGCTTGGCTTGCACGAATTCCCCGCAAATGTACCGCAGACGCTGTTAAGCTACACCGACAAAGACCCAACCATAAAAATCAATTCGCTGGCTGATTACCTTGGTTGGTATGTTCAGCAGTTTGATGCTTTGGTCGGTCAGTTCCCAATTGAGATAACAATTGAGGATACTGACCCGTTAACGAAAGGGAATCAAACCAAAAAAATAGAACTCGCTAATGTCTCAGAAGCATTGGCCGAGTTATTCGGACAGGGTACCCAAACCTCTATGAATTCTGGCGTTGCGGTTAATTTCCTGATGCGATTAGCGTCGGAGGTAATAGCAACGAAAAAATTCAAGCCTCATCACACAGGACTATGTAAGGGCGAATGCTGCATTTATGGGGTACAGAGGCAACCCAAAACGCAGAGAAATTAACTACTCATTCAATCCAACTAAATTGGATACTCTCGATGAATTTCTACAGGAATCAAAAGGTTTTATTGTCGGCTGGGATGAAGAGGATAAGGAGTCGTTAGTCAGCTATTTACAAAAGATTGTCTACTCTGCGGGAATCATTAAAGCGGTATTCATGCGAAGTCCTAAGCAGTTGGACATTCTGAGAAAGGAACTACTGTCGATGGCTGATAAGGCTAGTAGCACCGATGAGAAAGAGTGGGAAGCCATTCTTCGATTCCTGAACGATCCGAATGGTTTCTTCAATCGTGATGGAGCACCACAGCCCAGAGTTAAGGATAAGGACAAGCAGGTATGAGCATCGCCCTGACCAGCGCAAAACTACTTTCTAGAGTCATTCGAGCCAACGCGTCGAACGGTCTAAGCGGTAAAAACATTCTGAGCCAGTCTCCCACAGGTGCGATCACATCAATCAAACCAAGGGTGATCGCTGGCCTAACTCGCTTACGACCAGAACCGGCTCTTGGTTTCTTCGAGAAAATTTGGAATCCTGTAAAGGCACTAGCAGGGTTTGTTTTTGGTGCCCTAAAGGTGGTTGCGTTCAGTGCTACGAAAATCTGGGGATGGGTTGTGAACGCCATCACCGCGTTGAAGGCTTTCAATTGGAACGCAACCGACAAACAACTCACGGATTCACTAGAGGCTCAGAATGTTGCCCTCGCGTCTGTTTGGGAGGTGCCATCGGTCAGTCATTCGGCTGGCTCGTAGGTATCGGCATTGGCTATGGCATAAGCTACCTCTGCCCTGTCATTGGAGGCGCAGCCCTGGCGCGGCTGATCGCCTCTAAAACTTCGAAGGAAGCTATAGAAGAACTACTCCCCGTGTTCCGAACTGCCATCACGCAGACTGCAACAGCGCTAGGCCGAAATGTGCTGATTAATGGGTACATCCAATATAGGAAGCTTCTTAAAACGGCTCCTAGACCCCTCCTAGATGCCATTTTTGGCAAGGATACCGCAGGCTTCATTAAGAACGTCTGGGGAGGCGAGGGAGGCCCAGATATGAGCTTTAACACCCAAATGGATGAGGCTATCGAATCCATCAAAAACAAGTATGTGAAAGCCTTCTTAGAGGAATTTTTCGACGAAGCTTGGGACGGCTTTACAGAAGCTGGCTTTGTGATCGCCCATGAAATCGATGAGGCGTACTCTCAACACAAAGCCTCTCAGAAGGAACTTTTGGGACCAGATCGAACCATCGAAATCGTTCCAGACGTGCAAGGGGAGAGAGTTTAAAGCTGATCGAAATGCCTCAAAAGCTAGCGGTTCCGATGGTGCAACAGGCGATCAACACTCACCGCTTGTTATACAACCGTGACGTTGGCGAAATCGTTGGACAGCCTTATGGTGATTGGGTCAAGGCTAACGTTCAGATGAGGGCATTGAATATCGTCTTTCAGAGCCGCGAGAAACCGCCCTGGAGACATACCAACGGGAAACGATGCAGAGTCGCATCATGCACGATACCAGACCTTAAAAAGGCGTTAACTGGGAAGACATTAAACGGGCTGCATCCCCTACACTTGGGGGAAATTCAGGGCAACAGCCAACATGGATAACAGACGGCAAATGGTCGTTTACGGCTCGACGGCTGCGGAGGCTAAAAAGAAATTGCTTCAGTTGGCTGCATTGTCAGACGCGAAAATTCTGACACTAACCATCTCTGAAGAGGAGTTGCGCCCATCCAAGGTAAGGAAAGAGCCGACTATGATGTATCCCTCCTATGGAACTTTACTCGCTCGAAAGAATTCTCTAGATGCAAACGGGCGAACATCCCTAGATAGTAAGACTTATGATGAAAGCGTTGTTCGCTTCCCATTGTGGGTGCCCAAAGAACCAAAAGGGCTGGTGCTTCCTAAGTAACGGGGCCTTAATGAAAATTAACCTGTCCATCGCAAAGTTCTTAATCCTAATTCCCGGACCCAAAGGGGTCCGTTGTTTTTGTGGATGGTTATGCGGTAGGGATAAGTCCTGGAAATCACGCAGGCTGGACGTTTCAGCCTGTGTTAGTCTCCGAGTGAAGTTTACTTTTTACACGTTCGGAGGAGTCCTATGTCTCGCAGGTTTTCAAGAATAAAACAGGGGGCAGAGCTAAACACAGCCCTAGACAACTACATCACCTATCTCAAGAACATTGATACACGTCCGAGCAAACGGACACAGGGAGGGGTTAGGGGGTCTCGACGGGAGACTGTAGCCGCAGCCGTTCTGCCTTTCGGGAAAGAAATGGGTACGGGCGAATATGCCGCTACGAGGGTCAGCACGGAAGGGTTGACAGGGTTGGGAACCGTTCTTAATGGACGGCTCTACACTCAAGGGGCACAACTGGCAGGAGCTATCAAGATCTTGAAGTTCAGACCTGCAAAGGTTACGGCCTTCAGAGGAACGGGAGCCGCGACCTATGTGCAGAGCAAGATCACAAAGCTCTATTACCTGAAATACACGGGTGATACCTATGGGAGCCTGTTTGGTGCCACTTCCGCAACGGAAGAGGAATTCGCAGGGGAACGGCTGTGAAAACGGGAATCCTTACCCTGTTTGCAGGAGCCGACATCAAACGAATCTCAATTAGTCCTGAAAAGGTGCCTGTCTAATGCTTGTTAACTTCTGTCTAGATACTCCCTAATCGTTCACCATGGGATGGACGAAAGAGAAATTAGTGAATTGTGGCGATTGACCTATGAGCGTTCACTAATGACTCAAGCGTTCCTTGATGGGATTGTTGATGTTGAAAGCTACCTAGACTTTATGGCTGAGTCAGGGATAGAACCAGGGGAGCTTCTAGACACGGCTGAGGAGAATCTAGACTTTGCAATAAAAGATGGGATTGTCCTTACGCAATGACACGTCGATTTCCTAATTTTCTCGATTCGATGGAATGGAACTTGGTAGTGCGGCAGAGCTACCAAGCAAATGACGGGGTGATGGTGCGAGATCGCCTCCCCTCTCGCACTTGGTTGATTCAAAACAGTCACGTCTTGATCATCGGAGTTAGAAGCAATTCAGCCCGGTCTTACTGGCGTACTGGTGGATGGGCTGCACAATTAATCCCTTTCTTACCCAGCACAACTTCTGACTTTGTCGCAGCCGTTGACAGTAACAGACGCTGGTTAAGGTTGGGAGTTTTAACCCTGGTTGTGTTCCCTAAAATCTCCGATACATGGGTCTTAGAGCTATCATTCCCTTATTGGTTCGATGATGTTTATGTTGAGGTTTGGAGGTATGACGGCATTGATTTAGATGGGTTTGAAACTCTGGATCGAATTGAGTCAAAAATAGATTCGTTGAACTAATTTGAGGGGTTCCGATGGCTAACATTCTGCCAACATCTGTATTTCCTGGTTTCAAATTGCTTAGTAGTGGGGACACGGCTCCAGAGACCGGAATATTTATTCCACTTTCAAGCCTAACAGGGTTAACGACTGCCGAGGCATCAGAGACAACGGGCGACGGTCGAAAAGTAGCCTACGAGGTCACTAAGGCTATGCACTCCAGTTATGCCAACCTATCAGACGCAGCAAAGCCAAACCATTTTCTAGCGGATATTTCCCCTCCTGTAGGTCTCACCGCAGATGTGGTGCGCCGTACTTATACTCTGAGCTTCGATTTGAACATCACGGGCTCTGATGTGACTACTGAGGGCTGATGACTAATGCCGATCATCTCTTGGAAACCGTTAGGAACATTCTTACTCGATGGGAAATGGAAACTGTCACCAATCACAACGGGTACCTATTTCAGGCTGAAGTTCTTACCGCCCATTATTCCCTTCCGTTTCGCCCTGGCACAGGTGACAGCTTTGGGGAATCAATTGTCGATCTTCGACCTGTGCCAAATCTCATCTAGTCGAGAATGGCAAGTCTTAGAGTTGAGACCTCCCCAATCCTACAAACCCGCCAAATCGGATTCAGGCTCTTATCAGGGGAGAAAGCTTTTTACAATTGGAGGTTAGCTCATACGTGCCAACGCCAACGGGATCGGTTAATGTCGAGACGGTAACATCAGCGACAGCGAGAACAGCGATCATCAATGCTGCAACCGCCACAACAACCCTGCTAGACCCATCTGAGGACCGGAGAGGCTAATTTATAACAAATCGACGGCTTCCCTATTCATCAAATTAACCAACCTGGTTGGGCCCATTGCCGACAATCCCCACCCTTGGGGCAAAATGCGTTCACTGTAACTCTCTTCAGCGACGATTATTTTGAACTCCCGTTCAATTACACCGGATTGATAGAGGGCAAATGGTCTGCTGAAAATGGCTTTGCAATGGTAACGGAGTTTATCTAATGGCATTGGTTCGAGCCGCAAAAACACAGGGGGAACAGGAGGGGGAACAGGAGGGGCAATCGACACGAGCCAACTACGAACCTAATTCCAACCCTTCCTAACCTGGCTGTTTATTGGACTGCTGCAAACGTGATCCTGCAAAACAATCAGGTTCAACAAATCACCGACCTGTCAGGGAACAACTACCACGCGATCTTCTCTGGAGGTATCCCCCAAAACTACAATTCCCCATCGGTGCTCGGTGATCGGCTGAATGGGCAACCCGTTCTCAGATTCCCCGGCAATTGCTACTTCACCCATACTTACTTGGGGGAAATAGGAACGGCGATCGCATTGGTCCGCCCTAGTTGGGGGAGAATGGAGGCTCTTTTAGGAGCCAAAGGGGAGAGCCGACAGCTTCCCTACGCTGCGTTCTACTGGTCTACTTGCCAACCGAACGGACATTGCACGTTTGAACGGACAGACTATAACGGCAACCCGATCCAAGTCACCACACCAATGAAGGTTGATGAGTGGAATGTATGGACAGGACGCGTCGAGAGTAACGCCATTTCATTCTTTCTGAATAGCTATTGTGTAGGGAAGGCTGAAATATTGTCATTCGCTGCAATGGTTTCCGATGGGGTTCTAGGTGCGAGTTGGTATAACAACAGTATCGGAAACTATTGGGCTGGCGAGTTTGCTGAATTGGCAATTTACAGTCAGCCGTTAACGGGTGCCCAAATCGGTTCGATAGTGACTTACCTCAAAAGAAATACGCTTTATAGGTGGTCTATGAACTCAAAAGAGTACAAAGCCGCAGTTACTGTGTTCACTGAAACTATCAACGGGTTTGTTTTTAACTGGCAAGCTAAATTCAATCCAGACCCGGATGAGTTAAAAGCTATGGCTGATGTGTTCGAGTCAATCGCAACAACCCTTAGAGAAAAGGCAGAGTTGAAACAAGATGAACAAAGAACTAATTGATTTTGCCGAAAAGCTCTTTAGCCTTACTCTAGGGGCTATTGGAACTTGGCTAGCTCTCCGTGCGTTCTACGAGAGACGGCATCAAGAAACACTCAATCGCCATGCGACATCCCAACAAAAAGAGTATGCAGCACAGCGAGATTTCGAGCACCTTAAGCGCAATCAAGACCAAATGAAGGAAGCCCTTAAGGTGTTTGACGATGAGCTACAAGCAACCCGTGAAGATGTGAAGGAAATCAAGGGGATGCTCACGGCTTGGTTTGGAAAGATGGAATCTCCCATTTCGGGAATTTTGGGGCATCGCAACCAGAGAAACGAGTAAATCTAGAACTCACAGTATCTCCTGATTCGGCCAATCATCAGTAGCGAGGACTGTGTTATCGATTCGTGTGAATCGCTCATGTTTCGAGCTTTTGAGGGGAACGCTGAAAGCTCCGTTACCAGTTCAGAAAAATCAGACTTCAAGGTTGAATCCCATACTCGAATTGATTTTAATTTAAGCGTTTCACCTGAAATCTTGGTTGCGTAAAGATTGCTTCGTTCAGGTGTCAAAGTGTTTGAAATCTGTTCATTTACGAACACATACAGCACTTTATCAATCAACGTTACTTGAGCCTTTAGCTTCTTACAATCATTCGGCTTAATGCTTGGTTGAATTGCAAGGTACCCAGAGGCCCCAACCATTACAAGCAGAAGCAGAGTTAAGCGAATCCATTTCATAGTGGGAAACCTAAGTTTGATACGTCTAAGCCCCTCCAAAGATAATCTAGAGGGGCTTTCATCGCTAGGATTCCCAGGGTTCGAGGGGAGCGATCTCACTAGGCTGCAACTACATTTTGCCTAAGCTTGTGAGCGACTAATAGCTTGATGTGGGAGTCGGGATCTAAAGCCTCAGTTAGAACATCAACTGCTGATTCCCAAGGTTCCATTATCGCATCACGGTCAGAGTCATAGGGATGAATCTCATCTACTAGCACTGCCCAAACTTCCGAACCTTCACTACCTAAAAGGCTTGGAATTGAGGCTGTGGAAATCCCAACCGATTAGCGAGAGAAAGAGCTTCCCAAGATTGATCGGCTAAAGCTGTCAAATTAAGAGCTATCCGCAACTGTCCACGCTCTAACAGGATGGGGTTAAAGTCTTTGCGGCTCACTGGTCTACCTCGCTTCTAATCGAATAGTACAAATAAACTTTCCCGACTGGGTTCTCCGATTACATCCTAAACACGTTGCGATTACACCTCCTTGACTGCGGTTCAAAGCACTTTGGTTACATCTTCTAATAGCTTCTGCTTCGCTATCAGCCTTGATTTCAATTGCCAAATCTTCGAGGTTTTCCTCTGGATCTTGGAGCATTTTGTGTGGACCTGGCGCTAGGGGACGAGAATTTGAGGGGTTAGCAGGAGCAGAGACACCACCTCCATCAAGGAGAAGGAGACATAAACAATAAGTCTTTTCATAGCGGTTCACCACTGCTCTAAGGTTCTACTTCCTCCTCTGTGTTAACAGTCACTCGCCTAAGCTTGCCTTGAACCAACTGGAAACCTTGCTCCTCAATCAGTTCTTTAACAGCTTTCACATACAGGGTTACTTGACGCGCCGTGGGTCTTTCCTCCTCTGCTGCCATCTTCTCTAACCATTCGTAGGTCTCCGAATCAAACGGAACCGACAACCGTTCGTCTTTTCGTGCCACTCCATCAAGTTCCAATTCACGCATCTTATTTTACCTGAACGCTTCAATATCCCGATAATAACAGCCAATGGAAGCCCAAAGTATCTTATGGATTCCATTGGCCAAAAATCTGCTACACTCCTTTTCAGGAAACGAGGAACTTCCTGGAAGTTTCTGGGAAATTCCTCGTTTCCGAATCATTTCCTAAACCTACAGGAGGCTTATGAATACGACCACTGAGGTCGATTTGTCGATCAAAGAATTAGCTGATCGTGCTCGTCGGTCAACTCGACAAATCAACAACTGGAAAGCTGCAGCTGAGCGGCGATTAAACCGTAAGTTGGGCTACCCCGACCCAACCGACCGTCGTATCCTCCGTTTCAAACCAGATGAAGCGAGGGAAATTTTGCGAAGTGGGATGAGCGAGGAAGAGGGACAGGAGCAACCGCCCAAACCTCAAAGCCCTGACTTCACGGACGCCAACAGCAATGCAGAGGCCAACATTTTCGGCGGTATGGATGCGCGATCGTCCAAATGGGTTCAACTTCCCGGTTCTGATCCTTCTGCCCCTCGATTGGAGCCAGTTGAACAATGCGACGACTAAAGCCAGTCAAGCTCAGATTCCTTCTTCCTGTTCTACTTCTGAAATTTTGGGCTGTAGAAAGCCTCCCAGCGAATGCCGGACCAATCTTTGACGGGTTTGCTTGGAGTGTTAACACGGTTCTGCATTACCGCCCTGGTGATATGAATCGCTACGTTGATCAAGCCGCAACAAACTTTAGGCAACGAAACAACGGGCAAACAGTGTACTACTCACCAACAGGGACCAGGGCGAAGCTCAGGAAACCGAAGCGGCATACGACTCGATATTACGCACATTGAACCAGGGCGAAAGATTCCAGCCTAGCGCCCTGGCTCACCCCTAACAACCCTTTAAAATTGAAAGGAGCATTTAAACTATGCCAAATCACAACAACGAACGCAGCCATCAAGAGGAAGCTGCTGTAGACGCAGCCGTCGATCGTGCACAGGCAGAAGGCAAAACGACAGCCGCAGAAGATCAGTTTGTGCAAGACTACCGCGACATGAATGCAGATCCCACAACAGCCAATGAGCGGTATGAAGATATCGCATCTCGCGCAAGCAGAAAATAGTACGCCCGTGCTAATCTATTTACTCTAGTGTTTCGTTTTTGTTTGGTGGTGTAGGTGTAGCACCTTCACCCAAATGGGGGACTCAATTAGTCCCCATTAATAAGGTCGAAGATTCAGAGTAACCACAGCAAACCCTTACTCTTCAGTCTTTTCAAGCTCACGTTTAAGTTGTTTCAATACTTCTAAACGTTCCGAATATTCACGTTTTTTTCTTGATACCATTCGATGCACGATTGAGCATCTCCCAACTGATATTCAGCATCTTCAATCAGTTGGGCAATGATTCCCCCAGTAGAGGAATTTCGGTCCCCAAGGGAATCTGACCCAACCCTATCTTTGTTATCAACTCCGACCTCCCCCCTTCAGGCCCAGCGCTTTCGCCATTTGGTCGTAATTGCTGATCGCGGTCTGGGGCATGGTAACGGTCACATCCTTGGTTGGTTCCCCGTGTTTTGGTTTTCTCGCCATCTATTAAACCCATGTAGAACACCTCAATTTTACCCGTGCATTAAACACAATTTTACGCACGGGAATAAGTGGTCTTGAGTTAAGCACACGGGTAGAATTGCGATAGCTCAACAGAAAGACACCCCTCAGAAGAGTGTCTGTAAAACCTTTGTACCAATCCTACACATTGGAGATCTTAGTCCATGAAGAAGAACTCAATTAGCCTTGAAGTGGAGATACCTGAACCCCTCCATAAGGCGCTTTGTCAGTTCTTAGAGCGTCGTAAATTGAGCTTCAGTGACTATCTCACTTTTGCGTTGATTGAGACCTTAATGAAGTCGGTTGAAAAACCTAATCCACTAATTACAGCCCTTTACCTCAATTCGTGCCTTTCCCTCTCCATTACAGAGGATTTTGCAGAATGAGCGAGGGCGATCGCATCCAGAAACTAGAGAACCTCGTCTCTAACATCCTCTACGAGTTAGCTTGCACAAACAACGTATTGATTGAGACCATTCGACGGGCAAATGCCCTGCAACCTGGTTTCATGAATACGGCTGAACTCCGAACCATCGAGAAACAGCGTGATCGCGTTAAATCCCTCCTGAAACAGCAAAGAAGGAAGGGTTAAACGATGAGCATTGATCGGTTCACATTCTCAAATCTCTTCTAATTAAAAGGTTGATGGACTTGGCAGAGTCCATCAACCTTCATTTTGGCTATTGCCTCCCTTCATAATCCCCATGAAAGAGGACTCACATCATGTTCAACATTACGGAACACGTCGATTTCGACCGGAATGGTCGGGCAATTTGCCCATCATGCGCCCTTGAAGGCAAAGGGAACAAGAAGAATCTAGCTCTAATCCCTAATACAAATGGCGCATACAAATGCCACAGAGGATGCACTCCCCAGCAAATCAGAGAGGCACTTGGGAACCCTAAAAGCCAAGTTACGCCGACTGCGTTAGTACAAACGACCGTAGCACCTCGCTCCACTACCGTTTCTCCTCAAAAGGTTAGAGAGGCTTGTGAAAAGTTGATGCAAAGCAGTGGACCTGCAAAAAGTTGGTTGCATCAAAGGGGCATCTCTGACGATATGATAACGCGCTACTCGCTGGGACTAGTCAGAGCAAAGTCAGGTGAGGTCCATCGCTACGCCATTAGCATCCCCTTCCCAATGCCGACGGCACCGCATACTACCAGAAAAAACGGGTTGCTCCTTGGCTCACAGAAGCTGAACAGTCAGAGGGTCATCAGCCCTGGTCTCAGGCAGGAATCCCCGCACGGGTTTGGTTTACATGGAAACCTACTGAGGCAAAGGAAACTTATCTCTGTGAAGGGGAATGGGATGCGATCGTGCTTGGTTGGCACATGCGACAGAAGGACTTACCCGTTGCAGTGGCAACCTTCACCGCTGGCGCGGGCAACGTTCCCCCACAAGATCAATTAGACCTATTGCCAGGAACTGTGATCACCTTTTACGACCGTAACGACAAACCACTCTCAGATGGGAAGAGACCAGGGGAGGAGGGAGCAAAAAAAGTTGCGATCGCGCTGGGCGATCGCGTGAGAATTGCAGCCGTTCCAATGCCAGATGACTGCGCGGTGAATGGATGGGATGTGAGTGATGCGTTTAACTGCGGCTACCAAATTGAGGACTTTGTTAAGGCAGCCGGAGAAGCGAGAGCATACCAACCCGACAAATCCAACAGCAAAACCAATCCTCTAAAACAACGTTTGGTAACAAATGCAGAGCTTTTAGCGTCTGCTCCTGACTACGTTGAATGGCTAGTACCGGACCTGCTGCCAGCTAATGAACTGATCCTTCTCGCAGCAGGTCCGAGGGTAGGTAAATCGCTCCTGGCGATGTTATTAGCAAAGAGTGTTGCAACTGGAGATCATTTCCTCGATCGACCCGTGACACAAGGCAACGTGCTTTACGTTCGATGTGAAGATGCTCCGGTCAAAATCAAGCAACGCCAAATAGCTCAGGGATGGGCCGAACACCTGCCCGTCTATTGGCTCGATAGGTTCAAGTTGTCCCAAACACAATACCTGAAAGAGTTGGTTGACGAGTTCGACATCAGGCTAATCATTCTCGACACGCTGTCACGCATTCGGGATGATAGCGCAACTGAATCTAGTGCAGAAATGAGTCGGATACTTGAACCATTACAAGAGATGGCAGAGGACCTAAACCTGTCGATCGTCCTAGTGCACCACACTGGCAAAGTGAACGTGGATAATGCTAGTTCAATCGACGTGTTCGAGACCATACGGGGAGCCCGCGATCAGGGCAACTTGCAGAGGCTCTATGGTCATTGCAGCCGATACAGAGAGCTACAGGCTATGTGCTGAGAATGGCTACGGCAAAATCGACCTGAAAATCCGTCTGGACTCAGCCACTCTTGAATGGAAGTTGATCGGGCATTGGGTCGAAAACGTTTCATCAGACCTGAAAACGATCGTGCTCGACTACCTAAACAAAGTGGGTCAAGCCACAATCGACCAAATTTTCGACGCTACCCAAATCCCGAAAAACTCGCTCTACAAGACTTTGAGCCGTTTGGCGAGAGATGGGATGCTCTCTAAGTGTGGTCACAGGCGAAACGTGATGTACACCAGGACTATCGGACTCATCGGACAGTCCGATACGGTGTCCGATAGCGGAGAGCTATACTACGAAGGCGATACAGTGCGTTATCAGACAAAAATAATTTCTCTTTTTCTTATAACGAGGTGATCAGTGATCATACTTCGCACGCTAAACATGATCACTTTGAGCGAAATGATCACTTTGACGAGGGGATGAAAAACTGTCTAGTTGTCCGATAAGTGCATCAAATGCAAGCAGGGTAAGGGTTTCGCTATCGGACAAGTCATCGGACAAATGCGGTTTGTCCGATGAGGGAATTTGTCCGATGAGGGGAATTTGTCCGATGAGGAATTTGAGGTGATTGACGCGCGATCGCCACTCAAGCAAGGGGACAAAGTTCTCGTTTGCACCAAGAACGGATGGAAGAGGGGAATTTACAACAAACCTGCTCAAGGTTCCTATCTCTCCTCACCACCAGAAAGCTTGATGACTCTCACTGGGTCACGGTCAGAGGAAACCGAGTGAAGGTTGCTACATCTGACATCAGGAGGACTAATGGCGAAGGTAAAAGCTAGAACCCTCTCTGCACAGCAACTCATTGACTACTACTGCGGTAGAAGCTTGACCATTCGCTGTTTTATTTATCTGAGTCCAAGGTGCGTTAAGAGGTGCGTCATGATTTGTCGGAGGGAGAATGGCGAAAAGTGATTGGGTGACAACTCGTGTTTTATTGAACCGGATAGCCATCAGTGAGCGTCACTTATGGCGATTACGCGATGAGGGGCTATTGAAGCAGGGGCAACACTGGCGAAACATTGCCCGTCCCCAGGCCGCTAGACCTACCTACCGTTGGCACCTGAAACGCTGTGAGCAAGCTCTTGAAATTCCACCAGAGATGAGGGGATGACGACTATAAGCAACAAAGAGGCAATTGCACTCGTTACAGATTACTTGATAGCTAGGTGTCGAACCGCCGAGCCTCTCTGGGATTTAGATGATTATGGAAATCCCATCTACGTGGATATTGGTTGTGCCACTTGGTGAGTTGTGAGGTGTTTGAGATTCAAGACTCACCAGTACCAGAGGTTGAGCGGGATGAAGAAGGAATCGCTGTAGTCGTTCAAGCCCGTGACTATCAGGGAGTTTTACGTGCCTATTTATTTTGAGGAGGGGAAATGGCACGCTTCAGCTTCATTCGATTGGGATGATGTTGCTATTGAGGATGTGGAGGAAGAGGGCGATCGCTCTGCATCAACCTCTCAATTACCTGAGTCTCAAAGTCCTCCGTAATCCAATGGTGGTACACCCTTTCGTGCATTTGAACTGAGTGACCCATCATCCTTGCTGCTAACGTAGTTGGCAGTCGAAACGAAATCGTGCGTACTGCCCAAGCGTGCCTCAAGTCGTAAGGTTTGAAGGGAACCTTATAACGGTGAAATGCACGCGAAACCCTTTTCCCCAGGTCGGTATTGTTCTTTCCTGTGCATGGAGGGTAATTGACCTCCGACAGGTTCCACTCTTTCACCCATTCAGGATAGAAAGGGTAGACTCGATGAAACCCTGTCTTAGTATCATCTTCAACAACTAGCACAGGCATTTTTGAAAAGTCTAAGTGGAACACCTCATGGTTCCTAATCCCGTAGGTTGCCATCATTCCATAGACCCACCGCCAAGCGGCAGAGGGAATTTTCTCAAACCACTCAGCAATCACATGATCCGCAGGTATTTCCCTTCTACCTGCTGTGACGATTGAGTAGTTTCCCCTCAACCCATTGAAATTTGCTTCTATCCCTGCGAATCGTGCCAACCTCGAACAAACATCTACAAACCTTTGACGTGTGCGTGTATCAGGTTCTTTTGATGTAATTAAATCTCTAAGAAGTTGAACGGACAGCCGTTCATCATGTGGCAATTCGCCAAAACCTTTAAATAATCATCCTTCCAAGTGGTTTCAGATTGAGGGGTTCTCTTTCTCCTATCGAAATAGTCTTGTTCAAACCTCCCGATCCAATCACTTACCGAATCAGACTTAAATGAATGTCTAGAATAGGGTTCCCACGAAAACTCGCCACAATCGAGCAATGCTCCTATCTTCCTTGCTTCTGCTTCTGCCAGTTTCAGCCCTGCTGGATTTGCATGGTAGCCGAGCGCTAAGCGTTGTTGATGTGGACTTGGGTTCTGGCTCCCATGCCGAGGGGGAAAGTGGCTCGTAGATATAGCCGATTTCCCTTCGCTTCAATGCTCACTCCTACCCGTGCAGCTTTCAACCGACCATTAGCTTGTGAAATTCGTCCTTCCATAGACCTTGCCTAAAATTTGGCCTAAAAAAATAGGGTAGTTTAGACAGGGTTAGTCATGATTAGTCATGATTTACAAAAGGTAAGAAACTTGTAATTCCTGTCTCTCCTGAATTAGAGACATTATACAAGCGTTTCAAAGGATGAGTCAGGTGTTAATTAATCATAGAAGACAGGGTATTGCTAACCTGTAGTCCTCTATCCACCTTTACTCCTTTTACAGTCCAGCCTTTACTAGCGATGTATGCTAGCAGGTTGGCATAAAAATGTACGGTTTGTCGATAGGTTTACCGTATATTAAGAAAATGTTATTAAACTTGTCGCTAAGTTTAACGCTAGTTATGTTTTTTAGTATATAAAGACTATCAACTCCCGATTAAAGCCTCTACTTCCTCAAGCTTGCTACGAAGAGCTTGACGCAGAAGCACTAGCTGAGCGTGGTCTAGCCGCCTAATAGGAATAGAATCAACCGTTTGTATAACGGTATCCTTCTGTGGATTTCGTTTTTGAACTGTTGGGTTGTACTGGCCCATCTTCTGATTCACTAATGTTCTAATTTGGCTTAACGAAAGCCTTTCTTGAACCGCTTGACGGGTTACTTCAACTCGTATTTTAAGAGCAGTATCTTCATCAGCATCGAGCTGCCTTGCAGATAGTTTCTTTAGCTCCAGTACTTTGCTACTTTCGATGCCTTCAGTCCTGACAGCATTCTGTAGATCCGGTGGTAACTGCAGCAATGGAAACACATTGCTATTGATCGAAACGGGATTAAGCTGTTTTCCCAAAATTACGGCGAAAATCCACTGTTCTTCAACGCTGGCAAATCCAGCTCTATCTAACCAATCCTGCTGAATAGCAGAATCAGCAATGCGAATGGCATCTAGTTCCCGAACCTTCTGGTTTCGCTTCATGCGCTGAATTGCAGCATTTAACAAACTGGGAATTTCGCTAGCCTGCTCCTGCAAATCCGGATAACGATAAATCATTAATTTGATTAAACCGTTCGCAAGATCAAGGGGATGAAGTTTTTCTGACTGAATACTGGTCGTCAGTTGCCGATCGAAAATATCCGCTTTATCGAGATTGTCGAGCGCTTCTTGGGTCAAATAGACTGCACGAAGCGTTTGCATTCCTATTAATTGGGCAGAACGCCAACGCAATTCTCCATCAAATAACTTGTACCATCCCTCTTGAGGAATCACGATAATTGGAGATTGCTGACCTTCCTCGCGCAAACTTTTTGCACGTTCCTGGATTAGCGCGTCCGGGAATATCGTGCGAGGCTGATCGGGATCCGGTTGGATAAGCTGAATCCCTATTTGATGCTCTCCCCCTGTTTAGAGAGTTGATTGGAAAGCTCCTGGATTTGTTGCTCTAATTCCTCTTTCTCACCAGTACTAACTGAATTAGCCCGTAGCTGTCGTAGTTCATCCTCCAACTCCTCAACCCGGTCCTTAAGCTGCAACACTTGTTGACTTTGTCCGGCTTGAGAAAAAAGCTGCTGCATTCCAACGGGTTTCTTGCTTGCCATCATTTCATTCCTCCACCATTAAACTAATCACGCTTTCCACGATCGGGTCAAAGTCTTGGCTGAACTCACACCCCGGTCGATAAAGATGGAGCGGCAATCCGGCCCCAGATGCCCAAAGATAATAGCTGCATTCACGTACAGCAGGAAAACAATGAATGCCCAGCTGGTGGATTTGGTAGGGCAACGTTTCCTCTTCCTTGATTTTTCTATTGGGTTCCCCCTTTCTAGTCACCCCCAACAGGTTTCGGTGAATCCCTTCATTTACAATATCTACCCTTGAAGGAACGAAGCCTAATATTTCGGGTCGGGGTTTTAACCGCAACTCATCCACCTTTCCATAGAACCAATTCAGCAAATTAGCAAGTGAACCAGTATCTTTGTACTCAGGCTTGACTGGTGCTAGTACATGCGTACAGGCAGCAAGGCCGATTAGTCCCATGGGTTCAAGTGAAGCCGGGGTATCAAAGATAATCAAATCGCTATCAATTGGATAATCCTCCAAGCGATCGCTTAACGTGTAATGTTTGCGGTTTGAGTTATAAAGCTCTGCAATACTCTCTTCCAAAGGTTCTCCGCCTTGTATAGCATTAACTGTTGAAAGGTAACCATCCCATAAAGGAACAAACGGATAATCCCCTTAAACTGCTTTTTAAGCACACTCGCTAAAGATGTTTTAGAAGAGGCGGGTGGAAGCCCTGCCAGAAT
The DNA here is from genome assembly GCA_034541955.1 of Kovacikia ellensis JS3. Lineage (GTDB taxonomy): Bacteria > Cyanobacteriota > Cyanobacteriia > Leptolyngbyales > Leptolyngbyaceae > Kovacikia. The sequence continues at coordinate 475,713 of JAVYJL010000002.1, forward strand.
TTGAAGAGAGCCATTATGGTCTAGCTCAATGACGGTTACCTTGTAACCTTTTGCCCCTACAGCATAGGCCAAATGAACTGCCATCGTTGTTTTGCCGCTGCCACCTGCATTACTGCTGATAGCAAGACGGATTTGTCGTTTTGCAGATTTTGTTTTCACAAAATACCAATCCTACTACTAATGTTTAATTCTTCATTTCGAGCAAGAAGTCCCTTTCCGATGTTTTTTTGCAACATTTAGGTTTTTTACCAGTCAGACAGAACTTAAAGTCTGATACTTACACCATCGCAGCCAAAAGTTTTTTACCGATTTTCAACGTTTGGCACAGATTTCACTTTCGACCTTGCTTCTCAAATCTATTCACCGCCTATTTTCTAGCTTTCAGGCAGTTTTTTACTTAAAATCATTGATTTACTTGCACTTTCCGTTGTAATTAATCAAATTTGCCTACTTACAAACCAACATCTACAAATTAGGGACTGAGTTGACCTTAACATTAGGGTCATATGTATGGGTTCAGCGTAAAGGCCCTTTACCCGTACTTTCGATGCAAAGATATTCTATACGAGAAAGTCGTTTGCGACTTATCCTTCTACGACAAACTTCGTCCAAGTGGTAAAAATTTATCCCAAATAGACAACTTCTACAGTCAACAGGTGCAGGATTTCTGAATCAAACAGAAAACATTTTGATTAGTCCATAGTTTGCGCTTGTTAAATACTAAAGCTTCATTACGTGCTGTCTTTGAATCACATTGTTCGTATAGCTAATGTTATCTGGCAAAAAAGACTCATTCTGCTTCATCAATAATTGATTGTTAGAGACACTCGACATCAGGCTCACTAGATGCAGGTACCTTGGTTAACTCACCAACGTATTAAACATTCCGGTATAGCAACTTGTTAAACAGTGATTGATACGAGAACTATACCTCCCTCTTGAGCAGCTTCGTCAAAGAACTGGATTAGCTGCTGATACAGATTAAGCAGCACTGGTTGCATAAACTCTGTGTATGTATTTCTTTCGAATATAGAAAATACATAATCAAGCCATTCTTCCACCTCCGTAAAAAATTCTGGGCACCTTTTTATTACTTACACTAAAATTACACTAAATACTCTAGCTACTTTAGCTAAGCTGGAACAGTCTACAATGGCAGGGAAATTACAATGGGTCGCCCCATCAGTCGAAAGTGCCAAAACTGCGCAAATCTTTCTGTTGAAGACGCAAAAGAGCTTCATGGGCCGGAGGGAGATGGATGTTGGGATCCGGCAATCTGTCATCGTCGGCGATCACATTACCGCCGACGGCAGGAGCTAAATGCGGAACGTCGCCTACAACGCCGCGATGCTCGCAAAAATGCTTCTGAAGAAATGGGATTGCGCCCTCAAACAAAAGACTTCGCAAGGGAATTTGAATTACCATCTGCACCTGCGATGCTTTCAGCCGTATTGGTGCTGTATCGGCAGCACGAAAATTCACCAGTTCATGCAGTGGGGGCAGAAGTTTGGCAAGGGAACTGTAAAATTTTAGAGATTCAACCAGTACACTGTATGGGAATGCGTGCGGATCATGTTGGTGCTTATATTCGGGAGATGCTGCAACGGGTACATTCTCAGTTTGGGATTGGGCGTTTTGAGGATGTGGTAAAAGAAATTCCTGTTAGCCAATGCCCGATCGTGCCTTGTCCATACCATTTCGGAGGTTAGGGATGCAAGGAACCCAGCTTGAATTACAGTTTGACGCTGTATTGCGGGAAGCTGTGCAAGAACCTGAGACCGCAGACTTGAAAGCGCTTTGGGGAGAGTTTGAGCAACTAATTATTGAACTTCCAGATGAGTTACAGCTTCAAATTGCGGGAAAGGCGATCGCCCAGTTAGCAGACTTGCTGCAAGCAAAAGCTGAACGCTGGCTTAACCCCTGGTCAGTAACCCCACTGCCGCTGATCTGAATGAGCCTGTTCTGACGACTGATATGCTTGCTGGGGTACTGCGTCAGTCAATGGCCCTTCATTTAGACGAGTTGTTGAAGGAGCCGCCAAGACGCGGTCCTGAATCATTGGGAGAACCAATAGAGTCAATTGTTGGAATCGTAGATAAAGAACGATTGCTCGAAGTTGTCGAGGAAATTCACAGCGATGAAGTTGCAAAAGAGCACGCATTGCAAATCGCACATGAGGAGAATTTATCTGCCTGGCTTTCCAGGATTGGTGCATGGAGAAGTGAGCATGCCGGGCAGGATGTGGCTCTATTGGAATTAGTACGATCGCTCAACATGCCATTAATTAAAGTCTGGATTGCGCTGCTACTGGGAGGATACCACCTGGAACAGCGCGGAGAATTTTATGACACGACCCAGGTTTGGGTAACCGCCTAACTAATGAACAGCAGTAGTCTCAGGCAAAAGTGGCTTTCGGTTGTAGGAATTGGAGAAGAGGGTCTGGAAGGGTTAAGTCCAGCGGGACGGTTATTGCTTGCCCAAGCAGACATCGTCATTGGTGGAGAGCGACACTTAAGAATGCTGCCAGCAGGCGATTTACGCGAGAAGCTGATCTGGTCTTCTCCCATCGCAACCTCAGTTGACGAAATTCTTAATAGAAGGGGGCAGGCGGTTTGTGTTCTGGCAAGCGGGGATCCGATGTGTTACGGCATTGGTGTAACGCTTATGCGCTACGTTCCAATTGCAGAAATGACGATCGTTCCATCTCCTTCAGCCTTCAGCCTTGCCTGTGCTCGTTTAGGATGGTCTTTATCAGAGGTAGAAACCCTGAGCCTGTGCGGACGCGATCCAGCATTTTTGAATGCAGTTCTTTACCCCGGCGCAAAACTATTGGTTTTGAGTGCAGACAGATATACTCAGGCATTGTCGCCAAACTGCTTACTCAACAGGGGTTTGGAGAGAGTGAAATCACTGTTCTTGAACATATGGGTGGTACATCAGAGCGAACCACTAAAGGTACAGCAACATCCTGGAGTACCACAGATGTGGCGGACCTTAATACGATAGCCATCACCTGTATTGCGGGGCAAGGGATAGGGAAAAAGGACAACGGGAAACTAACCTGAGTAGAACGTTCCAGACCCAATTTCCAACGTTCTACTCTCGCCTTGCTGGATTACCCGATGAAGCTTATCACCACGATGGACAACTGACCAAGCAGGAAGTGCGGGCGGTAACACTGGCTGCTCTTTCGCCGTTACCGGGACAGTTGTTATGGGATGTAGGTGCTGGCTGCGGGTCCGTTGGAATCGAGTGGATGCGGAGCGATCGTCGTTGCCGAGCGATCGCGATCGAGTCTAACTCCTCTCGCCTTCAATTCATTGCTGATAATGCGACTGCTCTCGGTACGCCTAACCTGATCATTATTGCTAGCGAAGCTCCCGCTGCCCTCGAGGGTTTGCCTCAACCGGATGCCATCTTTATTGGGGGAGGGTTAACGGTACCAGGTCTGTTTGAGACCTGTTGGAATGCCCTTCGTCCTGGAGGGCGGCTCGTTGCAAATGCTGTAACTGTTGAGAGTGAACAAACAATATTTCACTGGTACCGTGAATTGGGAGGAGAGCTTACCCGCATTGCCATTCAACGGGCAGAACCGATAGGAACGTTTATGGGATGGAAAGCAATGGCTCCTGTAACACAATGGGTTGTGACGAAATAACTCGTCGAGATTATTTCAGAGAACAGCTTCCCGCAATGCACGACGTTGAGCTATAGCTGTTAGTTTAACTTTGGTATAAGCTGAACTTAATCTATCGGTGGCCGCAATCTAGTCAGTGTAAGATTTTCACTGATGCAGTACTTTTGAGAACGGATGTAGATAAATGAGTAAGCATCCAATAGAGCTTCTAATCGAGAAAGCAGACCAAGCAATAAACCAAGAAGACTTTGACACTCTGATTGATATTTATGCAGAGGATGCTGTACTAGTCATTAAGCCCGGCGTAAATGCGATCGGGAAAGCACAGATAAAAGAAGCATTTAAGCGAATTGCTGATTACTTTGAACATACTCTAGATGTTAAACAGTCGGGTATGAGGATTTTGGAAACGGGAGATACTGCTCTGGTTTTAGCTAAAACCATCGTTTCGGCTAAAAACTACCCTACTGTGGAGAGAAAGGCAACCTATGTATTCAAGCAAGACATAAACGGAAATTGGTTATGCGTAATTGATAATTCGTATGGACATGATTTGCTTGAAACAGATGCTTGATAAATAAGCAATGCATAGTCGTTCCCTCTCTTGAGTTCTGTTAACCCGTAAACGGTGGTGCAGCAGATTGCCTTATCTACTGGCGAAGTTGAAGAGCTTTTACAATCGCTGACCGCAACCATTAACCGGATGACAATCTGCGCATGAGCCAGGACAGAGTGGTTTCAACATCTGAAGCGTGTTCGCCAGCAGGAATAGGCGGACGCTGTATCATCACAACAGGCAAATTAAATTCCCGTGCGGCAATGATCTTGGCGTAGGTTGCATCTCCACCACTGTTTTTGCTGACGATCGCCCCAATTTTATATCTCTGCAACAACGATCGCTCGTCCTCAAGCGAAAAAGGCCCCGCTTTAAGAGCAGTTTTCCGGGAGGCAGGTATTCATCGGGTTGGGTTGGATCAACCATTCGCATCAAAAACCAGAGGTCCTGTAGATGGGCGAAGGTCGATAGTTCTTGACGACCGATCGTCAAAAATATGCGATGGGCTACCTCTGGCAAAACATCTGCTGCCGCTTGATTATCTTCGACTTCAATCCAGCGATCGCCGTTTACTGCTTCCCACGCTGGACGCACTAAATGTAGCCAGGGAATGTTGCAGTAATTTGCTGCACGAGCCGCATTCAAGGAAATCTGTGCAGCAAACGGATGGGTCCCATCAATCAACAGATCGATGTGCTGTTCCTGGAGGAAACGGATTAATCCTGCTTCACCTCCAAAACTGCCGACTCGCGTCTTTTCCAATTGACTCATCGGCTGTCTGGTTCGACCTGCTAACGAGACAAGAACATCGAGATCTGGAATTGTGGCAGCTTTTTTGCCAGTTCAGTCGCTTCTCCCGTACCGCCCAGGATGAGTAAGCGTTTCATTGTGTTCTGCTAAGCCATTCCCCATAATAGTTAGACTAGTCCATGTTTTAGCCTAGAACGTTTTATGGATCCCATCTGGCGACCTTTCACACAAATGAAAATCGCACCCTCCCCGCTCAAGGTTGCGCGGGGAGAAGGGGTTTGGCTAGAACTGGAAGATGGGAAACGTATTCTAGACTGTATTTCGAGCTGGTGGGTCACCATTCATGGCCATAGCCATCCAGCACTGGCGGAAGCGCTCTACCAGCAGGCACAGCAGCTAGAGCACGTCATTTTCGCTGGATTTACTCACGAACCTGCGGAACGACTGGCGCGAAATCTTTTGCCCCATCTGCCATCCGCATTAACTCGCGTATTCTTTTCAGATAACGGTTCAACCGCCGTTGAGGTGGCGTTGAAGATGGCGTACCAGTATTGGCGCAACCTGGGGACATGGAGCGCACGCGCTTTATTTGCTTTAAAGGCGGCTATCACGGAGACACGATCGGGGCCATGTCTGTGGGTGCAGGCTCAACCTGGTGGCAACCCTTTCGCCCTTTGATGTTTGAAACAGATCTGGTTCCATTCCCGGCCACGTTTGAGGGCGATATGGAAGCAACCACAAAGGAAACACAGGTATTAGAGCAGATTGAATCTCACCTGAAGCAGTGGAGCGATTGCACGATCGGAATCATCATTGAGCCGCTCATTCAGGGAGCAGGCGGAATGCGAATGTCGCCCCAGTTTTTACAGGTACTTCGAGACCTGGCGCGACAATTTAACGTGCTGCTTATCTACGACGAGGTAATGACGGGATTTGGACGTACCGGAGAACTGTTTGCCTGTCTTAAGTCTGCCACTGTACCCGATTTAATTTGCCTGTCAAAGGGCCTATCGGGCGGATGCCTTCCCTGGCCGTCACTGTTGCAACGGAAACAATCTATCAGGCGTTTTACCAAGATGATCCAACTCAGGCTTTTTATCACGGGCATTCCTATACTGGCAATCCGCTTGCCTGCGCGACTGGCATCGTTTCTTTAGAGTTGCTGGAACAGAACCCGCAGGCTTACCGCCGATTGGAAGCCCTACATCGACAGTATCTCGACAAATGGCTGGTCGATCACCCAGCCCTGGAGAGAATCCGCGTTTGTGGGACGATCGCTGCGATGGATATCAAAACGAGTGGGCAAGGCGGATACTTTAACGCGATCGGGCCAATTCTAAAAACGCGCTTTCTAGATGAAGGGTTTCTCCTCCGTCCTCTGGGCAATACGCTTTACATCATGCCGCCCTACTGTATTACCGCTGGTGAACTGGAATCCATTTATCGAGTAATTCGGCAGGTTATTGACTCACTTTAAGGTGTGTTTAAAGAGGACTAAGGACTGAGTGCGGAGGACTGAGAGAGGATTAATACTCAGTCCTCCGCACTCAGCACTGCCTCAGCTCGAAGTTAGGGCTTTTGAAGCAGGTTCTAGGGCAGCTGCACTATTATTCGCTCGAATTCTTCCAACAGAAGAATTTGAGATTTGAGTATGCGCTCTTTCGCCTGCTCTAAAGTAAACCACGCTGCCCGATCCACTTCTGGAAACGCTTTTACTTGTCCCGATTTCAGCGGCCATTCCATATAAAAGACGTTGCTTTGAATCGTGTCAGGATCACCATCTCCCAAAAACGCCCAGGCTTTCACCCATTTACCACCTGCCTGTTTAATCTCCGTGAGTTCTTGAAATTCACCTTCGGGAATTAGCCCTGTCTCTTCTTGAAACTCACGCTTTGCTGCTGTGAAAGCATCCTCGTCTTCCAGGTATTCTCCTTTGGGAATTGACCAAGCGCCCAAGTCTTTGTTCATCCAAAACGGGCCACCCGGATGCACCAGAAAAACCTCTATAACAGCATCACGTAGCCGATACATCAAAAGACCGGCACTTTTACGAACCATTTTTCTAAGCCCCCTGAGATAATAGCTGCGGTACTTTTCCCCATCCCGAAAGCGCAGATATGCATAGGGTCCACATCCATTAATAATTTTCCACACTATGTGAGCCGATCGACCATCTCGGTTTGCTGCTGGTAAGCGTGAATCGGTTAGTTCATCTCCCTCAGATTCTTCATTCAAAGCCCCACGCAGTGCAGACAACGCCACCATCAGTTCATCTAACTCCAACGAGGATAGGTGGCAAGCGCTCTGAACAATCTCTTCTACAGTAGCGGGCTGTTGGCTCGATCGACGGTTTTGAGGCATAGAAATTTAGGGTGCAGAATGGCAGAATTCCAGCTTCAGAAGGGTATTTAATGCACCCTAAAAGTTTTAATCAAGTCATCCAAACTCACCCACTTGTCATTAATCAACTGTCGATCGAAAACCTTCATCGTAGGCAGCCTCATACCCCTCTGGAACTTGACGTCCCCGGTTTAGTTTGGCATCCCAGTAGCCAGCCTCCCACCACAGGTAGTTCTGACGCTGTATTTGAATCGAGTAGGGATTTTGAGCGGCAGGTTTGGGGTTAAACCAGTGTTTAAACGGTGACTGAGCAACGCGAGCAGCGGAGGGGTGCTGATACACGGTCAACACACGAGCGATCGCCAGCATTCGACGTTTCTGGTCATGGCGAATACTGTCTTCTGTATTTCCCAATCCTGGAGCATCCCAGCGGTTTTTCTGCGGTTCCCAAAAGCTCCAGACTCGTGCTTCTAAAACAGCATCCTGGCCTTTCAATCCCCGTTTTTGGCGCGCTGCAAATGCTCGGAGTACCCAGGCTTACCTAATGCAGCCAGTGGTGCCTGGTTTGCTAAGTCGATCGCGTTAAGTTCTTCCTCAAGGGTTATGGCTAACTTCAATGCAGCTGTACGTTTCTCTAAGGTTTCAGCCTGTGTTTTCAACCGCTGTAGCTGAAACGTATCGGCCTGCTCGGGTGTGGAACACTGATAGTGCGCTTCACGGCAGTGTTGGAAAGAAAAGCTGCCCAAATTCCAAACGCCGTTACCAGGGTCAACATGTCCAAAATAGGCAGGAGTTCGGCTGCCATCGGGCGAGCGAGTTCCTTCTGCATGGCCAACGGTTCGTGCAACGATTGATTCAGACCCTTTTTCAAATAATCGTGCAGGATTGGTGACGATCGCGGATGCTTCAAGCCGTTGTGAAGCTTGATCATCGGCAGGAGAAGGAACCGACTTTGGGAATGGGAACGATGCAACCGTAATCAGGCCGATTGCTACCCAACCGGCCTGTATCAGCAAAACCAACCGATCTGGCTCCTGCCTTAAGGAGTGACGCTTGCCGCGAACGGTTCGGTTGACCGGATGCCTCGCAGTTACATGAGAGCCAACTGCTTGGGAAGAATTCATAGGCGTCTTTTAATATGCGGTCCCTAGACGTCTCTTCAGAAACGACAGCAAAGAGATATGGCAATAAAGAGATATGGCAATCATTTTAGTACATTTACACTAACTCCATTCAGAAAATACAGACTTCGTTATAGGAGGGGTCAGGGAACAGGGGACAAGGAGCAAAGGGGTGAGGAGGAGCAAACAGCCTTGAGAAAAAGGGATCAGCACGCTAGATGTTCTGATCTTTATGGCTATCGCTATAAATCACGCTTCATGGGTGCAATGCAGAGACCCTTGTACGACTTTGGCATTTGGTGAATCAGCTCGCTGCTAACCCACAAGCTATTGCCCGAATGCCAAACCCTAACCTTCTGCGGTTCAATTTACACTGCGTAAATCCTACGATCGACATTAGGCGACTAACGATCGCAAATTTAACCTTAGCAACCGCAACCAGCGCAGCCAGATTTTAGCGGGTTGATCAAAACAGGTAAAAATATCACCAAAACCGAGATGCGTCTTCTGATGATGCAGCCAGTGCCGTTCGGAGTGGTGATGAAGAAAATTTGGCACAAAAGATCGATCGGTTTTGGAGTTAACCAGGCTAAAACCGTCGTATGTCTCCACCAAACATGAAACTGGCCAAACAACAAGCCGCCCAGCACACCAATTGGCGAAACTGGCCACAGAATAATCGCAATTAGTAAATAGGGCAGAGCACCCAAAATACCGTCTAGCAAAACATTAATCTGCGGTGCAAGAACTGCGTAATGACGAAACTCTTTCTTTGAAGCATGGTGAGTTCGGAGGTGCAGCGTGCCAAATACATGCTCTGGAACGTGATAGCAGAATGTAGAGAAAAAGTCACCAAGGAATAGCAAAAGCCAGGCAACAACGATCGCCTTAAGTACCATAAATCCTCTTATTTCGGATTCAAAAAAATAGCAGGCGTTCACTAACAACAGGTTAATGAAAGATGAAATACGGTAAATCGATTAACTTACCGTATATAATTGCCTCAAATAATACCTTTGAATTCTCTAAAGGGGTTGTTGAATCCTATTGCGGTCCTATTTGGATTGTAAGAACGGTTCCCCTAGAACCTTTCTCACAAAGCGCCTCAGCCTTTCAAACGACTTAAGACTGCTACATCTGCATGAAGGAGAAATAGGATGGGAGAGTTCAAGAAAATTGATGAAGACCTGAGCATAGGCGGACAACCGACGCCAGAAGACCTTAAAGAATTAGCGAATTCTGGTTTTCAGTCAGTTCTGAATCTAAGATCGCCGGGCGAGGCCAATTCCCTTCCTGATGAACAGCAGAAGGCTGAAGCGGCTGGATTAGAGTATGCAAACGTACCGCTGCAACCTTCTGTCCCTGATGCAACGCTGATCAGCAAAGCATTAGAGCAGCTTGAGGAGTTGCCTAAACCAGTTTTAATTCACTGCGGGGCAGGGTTACGGGCGGGTGCGATCGCAATAATTGCCAGTGCCAAAGAACAACACTGGACCCTGGAACAATTAATTGAAAAAGCAAACGACATTGGATTGAACCTAAACCAACCTCATTTTCAGCAGTTTATTCAGGAAACCTATGGCGTTGAGGATCTATCAAATTAGGCAAAGAAAACAGATTTTTCCCAGTCAACGTTTCAGAAAATAAATGCCCCTATTTGTAAGAGTTAGTACATCTTGTTGCTCCCCGTCACCTGATGCCTAATACGACTGCAAGACATAGGATTTTGGGAGCGATCTTTTGATTACGGTCAAGTTCCCATTAGGAGAAGTTAGCAACTGAATAATTCTGATCAAGACTGCTGAAGTGAACCACTTCTGCGTCGGGTAACTCTTTAAATAGGGGAGTACTTAGGTATCGTTCACCGAAGCTGGGCTGAATAAATACCACTAGTTTGCCAGCGTTTTCTGGACGTTTGGCAACTTGAATTGCAGCGGCCAGAGCAGCACCGGACGAAATTCCAGATAAAGCCCTTCTTCCCGTGCTAATCGACGACCAAACTCGATCGATTCCTCACTGCTGATTGCGATGACTTCATCAACCAATTCCAACCGCAACACTTTTGGAATGAAGCCCGCTCCAATACCCTGAATTTTGTGTGGTTCAGGTTGGCCACCGGAAATAATGGGGCTTTCTTCCGGTTCGACCGCGATCGCCTTAAACTCTGGCTTGCGTTGCTTGAGAGCTTCCGCAACCCCAGTTATCGTGCCTCCTGTACCAACACCAGCAATCAGAAAATCAATCTTGCCATCGGTATCTGCCCAAAGTTCTTCTGCTGTTGTTTCATAATGAACTTTAGGGTTTGCAGGGTTAGCAAACTGCTGTGGCATGAACGCATCAGGAATTGAATTGACAATCTCCTCTGCTTTTTGGACAGCGCCTTTCATTCCTTCTGAGCCAGGTGTCAATTCCAGTTGCGCTCCATACGCCTTTAACATGAACCGCCGCTCCAAACTCATCGTGTCTGGCATTGTGAGGATGAGGCGGTAACCCTTCGCTGCGGCAACCATTGCCAGTGCAATTCCGGTATTGCCAGAGGTTGGTTCAACTAAAACCGTTTTCCCTGGATGAATTAAACCTGCACTTTCAGCAGATCGAATCATACTGATACCAATCCGATCTTTCACAGATGCCGTTGGATTCAAACCCTCTAGCTTTGCCACCACTTCGGCAACACATCCTTCTGACTGAGGAATGCGGTTAAGCCTGACCAGGGGCGTATTGCCGATTAATTCAGTGACATCACCTGCAATGGGCACAGCGTTACCTCCACAAAATTCACGGAGCTATCTGAGGAGAATTCTTGAAGGACATTCAAACCCAGTACAACTCCGTTAAAGCTGAGTGTATTATACTACGGTAAATCGACCGAAATTTTGTGGTTTTATACGTTTCTGTTTTTCGTGGAATGCGGCAGGCTGTTCTACTTGCCTTCAACGTTTTTCAAGGGCAGTAGCTTCATAATTCCGGCCGACATAACCCCACCCAATGAAAACCTATTTCCTTTTTCCTCACATCAAGCGGGTGAGCAGATAGGGTGTTTCTTATCTGCCACCCCTTCTTTCTTTTGGCTGTCTTTACATAAACGGTTACCCATTAGATCGAGCAGTTCTGCGGCGGGTCACCAGAGCAAACGCTATACTTAACGAGCGTTCCCTGCTGCAGGAGTCATGCTCGATGCCTCTGACGCTCGATGAAACCCGATCGATCGAAGTTTCTCAACATATTCAAAGTAAATCAGGTACTCCCTTCGATAATGCCTATCGCGCTGCACTGGCAACCGAAGGAGCGATGTATGTTCAGGGATTCATCACGTTTGATCGTCCTACAGAACCAATTGAACATGCCTGGATAGAACTAGGTGACACGATCGTGGATCCGTCACTCCCTATCTGAGGCGATCGTCTCAAGCCATTCACTATTTCCCCGCTCAACGTCTTAGCGTCAGTTCGCTGAAGGCAGCGGTTGAAGAAGCACAGGAAGATTATCCAGAGGACGACCCCCTACCGATTTATGGCGCTCCACCCTACGAGTATTACGGCGACATCATGTTAGGCGGGAAAGACTATCTGGATGCCTATCAAGCCGCAGCAGCAAAAGCAGAGAGCTGAATTAAACTTCAACCAAGACTTATGTTTGTTAAAACCTCGGAGGTTTGGCGCTTAAGTTGGTTAGGAGTTCACCTCTTGGGTAAAACCTCGGAGGTTCAGTGCTTAGGTTGGTTCTATCGTCCAACTTTTGGGTAAAACCTCCGAGGTTTGTGGAGTTCTACCCCGGTTCCCTAACCCTGTCGCTACGTCGCTTTTTCGAGGGACTTTAGCACTGAACTGTCTGTTGACGATCGACCGCCCAGATGTTCAGCAAGAAACGCTTCTAGCGCTCGATAAAAATCAAACTGGTTCTCCTGATTGTAGAATCCATGCCCCTCATTGGACTTCACTATGTAGGGCACTGAAATACCCCGCTTGCGAAGTGCCTCAACAATCTGGTCTGATTCCGCTTTCTTCACCCGTGGATCGTTTGCACCCTGAGCAACCAGGAGCGGGGCTTTAATTTGATCCGCATAGAAGTAGGGAGAAATAGAACGCACGAAGTCTTTTTCCTGCTCCGGGTCGCCGATCTGTTCGTACATCACCTTTCGGATGGGTTCCCAATAGGGCGGAATGGAGGCAAGCAGCGTAAATAGGTTAGAAGGCCCGACATAGCTGACGCCTGCTGCATAAATGTCTGGGGTAAAGGTTAGTCCGGCCAGGGCAGCGTATCCGCCATAGGATGCTCCATAGATGGCGATTCGCTTTGGGTCTGCAATCCCTTGTTGAATTAACCACTCAACGCCATCGGTGATGTCGTCCTGCATGGTGCCGCGTCCCCATTGCTTGAAGCCTGCTTCCCAGAATGCTCGTCCATAGGTTAAAGATCCCCGGAAATTCATCTGAAGAATTCCATAGCCCCGGTTGGCCAGAAATTGCACTTGAGGGTTGAATCCCCACATATCTCGCGCCCAGGGTCCTCCATGCGGGTTGACCACGATCGGTAAATTTTTCGGTTCCACGCCAACGGGCAACGTCAGATATCCGTGAATCGTCTTGCCATCTCGACTTTTGTATTGGATTGGCTTCATCACAGCCATTTGTTCTGGCTTTAACCAGGGGGTGAAGTCTGCCAGTTTCGTCAACTGCCTGGTGGTCGTGTCGTAAAGATAGGTAGAACCAGAATTGCGATCGCTGGAGACACTCACTAACAAATGGGTTTCATCTTTGCTACGGTCCGTGACAGAAACCTGTCCATCGGGAAATTTGGCTTCCAGGGATCGTTGAATGTCCTCGCGCGCTGCGTCGAAGAATGTGTAGTGAACTTTGTCGGTAATATATGCTGCTCCTTCAACAACCTTGCGATGCTTGGAGAGAAGAACTCTAGCAATATCCACGTCTGGTTGCTCTGTCAGAACCCTGACTTCCTTTGCGGTACCAGGGTCTAGTTCGACCAGCGCCTTCTTGTCCCGGTTCAGGTTAGACAGGACGAGCAAACGCTTATTGTCGAAGGTAAAGGCCTCCGGAGCAACTTCTGTACGGAAATCAGTTTGCAGGATTGGTTTGAACTCGTTTGTTTCAGTCTCCCGGTAGAGCAAAACTTCATTCAAACCATCGCTGGCAACGGCAACGCGCACCTTACCGTCGTGATCGGTTAACCAGTTGGTAATGTTGCCAGGGTTCTTGGCTACCAGTTCTGTTTTACCGGTACTGAGCCGCAGCCGATACACATCAAACACTGACGGGTCACGCTGATTCATCCCAATCAGAATCTCGTCGGGGATCTCTTCCAGGTCGTCCAAAATTTCGACCCTAACGTTAGGGAACGGGGTAAGCTCTCTGGCTTCACCACCCTGCCGCCCAACCGCGTACAGATGGAAGTTTTCGTCACCACCTGTATCTCTTGCAAAAACGAGTGTGTCATCTCCTTTCCAGAAAAACCCTGCGATGTCTCTATCTGCCACATCTGTGACGCGAGTAACCGTTGGGTTTCCGATCGTTTGGACATGAATATTCATCCGAGATTGCCAGGGAGCGAGCCACGCCAAATGCCTTCCATCAGGAGAAATGGAGAACCGGGCTTTCTCTGGTTTGCGGAAGAAATCTTCTAGCGGCAGCAGAGGGACTGGTTCTGTTTGAGTCGTTGTCATTTGGATCATTGATTTAGCAAGGGTGAAATTTGGAAATGCAAACGTGCAAAGGGTAAGGGCGATCGTAAAAAAATTATCTTTAAGGCAACTTTTCGGGTAAACATTCCTTTTTCTTTGTCGCATTAACGTTACTTATAGCCGCTCTCGAAAGGGTTAGCCACACGGTGGGGGCGAACGGCGGTTCGCCTTTACAAAAGCTGTGGTTTATTTAATCAAGAATGGCTGTAAGTAGACAGGCGACGGATCAAGATCTATACTCATTGTAGTGAGGAGTAAGATTAAAACGAGAAGCCCCTGGGGTCGAAACATGGACAGACGCCCAGGGGTTTTTCCATGTCAGGGAGAATTTAGATGCGAAAACTATCAACACAGAAATCAGCCAGACAAGTAGCCCCAAAGCCCCAACGACCATCCCTATTACCACCACCCAGAGGCTTTGAGTATGAAGCGTTTGGATTTTTAGAAGGCGAATTAGTTGCCGACGACGATAATTATTACCTAATCGCAGATGGGGAACGCCACACGATTAAAGGATTCAGCGATCGACTGCTGAGAACGCTAAGCGGTCAGCAAACACCCATTACAGGTTTTTTGGTCTGTATCCCAAGTCCACGCGTAGTGGCACCGTCTTTTGGGCTAAGTGCTATGAAGCATCCACCCCTGAGACTGAACCAAATATATTCCGAATTCATGGCCAACTGTATTCGACAAAGGGAGATGAGCAGCTTATCAGGGTTCATCGCAACCAGTCCAACAGTACAGAAAGTCCTTTTCTGGTGAGAGTTTCAGGCTTTTACCGGATGCCAAACCTGGACAATTCTGGCAGTTAGAATGCCTTTGGGAGAATAAAGAATTTTCGCTCCTGGATGGGCAACTATTCAGGGCTTCAGGGGTGTAAGTTATTGAAATTTGCAAAAGGTGTCCTCTACGATTCTCCACGTTTTGCAACAGCAGTTATCATGTCAATTGCGGAGTTTCTTAAAACTCTGTACTTCATTTTCTTCAATTGAAAGAGTGTTATGACTATTTTTGTCGGCGGTTTATCCTTCCAAGCAACCCAAGAAGACCTTTCAGAGGTATTTGCTGAATATGGTACGGTTCAGTCCGTTAAGATCCCGGTGGACCGAGAAACAGGTAAACCGCGTGGATTTGCTTTTGTTGAAATGTCTTCTGAAACCGAGGAAGCAGCAGCGATCGAAGAGTTAGATGGCGCAGAGTGGATGGGGCGAGATCTCCGTGTAAACAAAGCGCAACCCCGTGAAGAAAGAAAGCCCTATGGAGGTGGCAACCAGGATCGGGGACGTTCATCACGCCGCTACTAACGATTGTTGACTGCAGCAATTTTCATCGATTGCTGCAGTCGCCGTTTTGTTGAAATAGAACGGAAGCGGGGAATTCAGAAAGAAACTTCCCCGTTTTGGCGTTGGAATCGCGACTGAATACGACAATTCCTTAGAAATAAGGATTAAATAAGTTCAAGATCTAGGAGGGGCGAAGCATTCGGGCAAAAAGCCTTACAGCTCAATCACAGCTATCTGTCGAATGCTTCGCCCGGACAAGCGGAATGTTCAATGTTATCTAGTCCATGATCCTTATGATTACAAATATTTCAGCGTTTCCTTCGTACCCAGTTCATGCAGGTTCCGCAGATGTTTCCCGACGGTTTCAGAAAATTGTGGCGACTGGGATAGATCACCGAATATGTCCGTCAGGCTCAGCAACGGTTCAGGTCAATCCCCCTTCATGGGCTTTCTGTGTCAAAACATCAGCCATTGGGTCATCAATGGGAATGGGATTACCCAAATCATTCTTGCCGCTGAGGTAACGAAACCAGGCAGCAACCGTCAAACTGAGATAGGCGATCGCGCTTCCCTGCTGCAACGCATCCCGTAAGGAACCCAAAACAAATTTGGGCATTTTGGCAGCACTGTTAAGGCAAGACGCGGTAACTGATCGCAAATTTTTGGATTGCTGAACCGTTCAATCAGCGTCTGCTTGTAATCCTTCAAATCGATTCCAGGAACAGGTTGGAGCGTGGTGTCACCTCCTCCATCAACCGCTCAACAGCCTGACGAATCAGGAGTCAGCCATGACCTCGTGGACATAGGTATAGCCGACTAATGAACCGAGATAGCCAATCAGCAAATGGCTGGCATTCAGCAACCGGATTTTCATCATCTCATAGGGATGAACATCATCGGTCATCTGAACGTCTACCATTTCCCAATCAGGTCTACCTGCACAAAAACGATCTTCGACAACCCATTGAATGAACGGTTCGGCAACAACCGGCCAGGCGTCGTCAATATCAAATTGCTCTGTCACCATCTGAATGTCGGATGGCGTAGTGGCTGGCGTAATACTCGATGTAGTAGTAGCCACCCTCTGTAATCGTCAAGGTCACGATTTTACATTTGGGATCAACCGTTGCGGCAATGACCGCTTGCGGATTGTCTGGAGCAAACAGATAGTTTGTGATAGATCCGATGACGCGAGCGCTGTCTTTCTCTGGCGATCGCTCAACTAATATGTACAAAAATCCTGAGAATGGAGCGCATCCCGCATTCGTTTGTCGAATTCAAGCAACCCCACTCCACAAATCCCCACTGGCTGTCGGGATTTTGCTGGGCGTAGTTATCGAGATACAACGCCTGATGCGCTCGATGAAACCCACCGACACCAATATGAACAATGCCGCTGGTTAGCCGCTGGTGATCGTAGTTGGGAATACGGATGTTATCGGATAGGTGATTGATTGTTGATTCGTTCAGCTTGGTTGTCGGCTCGTTCTTGAGGCTGTTGTTCATAGTGATTATCAAGCGTTAAGTGGTGGCGATGAATTTTTGAGACGGCTTCCCATTCACATCAAACAAATGACAAAGTTTGCCCTCTACATGAATGGGAACGTGCTCATGTAAGCGGCTGCGATCGTCGCCATCTGCTTGTACAACGAGCGTCTCTCCACCTGCAATTTTGATGTAGAGATAGGTTTCGCCACCCAGTCGTTCTACAACCAGCACTTCACCGTTTAGCGTTGGATTACTTGGACCAACCCGCAGATGTTCGGGGCGAATTCTAATGTTGCTCTGTCTCCAACGGATACATTTCCAGTAAAGCCTGGAAATGTATCCGTTGTATCCCCTGGTAGCTTAACGGTTGTGCCAGAGTCATTAACGGCAGTCACCGTAACCATGGTAACAGCACATGCCGCAGTTCCTGCTGCGTGGTTGCACCATCCATTCGATCGGCTTCCAGAATATCTTTTGGAACCTCCTTAAAGAAGCTGTAGATCATCCAAACCACGATCGGCAGGTTAATCAGTGTGTAAATGATGATCAACCCGAGCCGCGTATCTAGTAAGCCTGCTTCTCGGCACAGGATATAGATCGGCACCAGCACACCAACGGGAGGCACCATTTTGGTGGAAAGCATCCACAGTAACGTTCCCTTTGTGCGCTTGGTTGGGAAGAAGGACATTGCATAGGCGGCAGGAACCGCAAGCAGCAGCGCCAGTATGGTTGAACCAACGGAAACAGCCACGCTGTTAAACGCATAGTTGAGGTAATTTGCCCGCTCCTGAATGACACCGTAGTTTTCCAGCGTTGGCTGAAAGAATAGCTGAGGCGGAGTTGCAACCGCTGCCACCTCCGTTTTGAAGCTGGTGATAAACATCCAAAAGATGGGGAAGAACAATAGGCAGGCAACGAGCCAGCCGAGGAATGTAAGCAGCCAACGACGAGAGTTCTTTTGTGCCATGGCTAGGTATCCAAATTACGAGCAACACTACGCATTAGAAAAATTGCCACAATGTTGGCAAGAATGACCGCAATTAACCCTCCCGCTGAGGCACCGCCCACATCAAACTCCAGCAACGCTTTGAGGAAGATGTAGTAGGCGAGATTGGTGGTTGCCAATCCCGGACCACCGCCTGTGGTTACGAAAATCTCAGCAAAGATGGTGAGGAAGAAAATCGTTTCGATCATGGCGACTACTGCGATCGCGCGGCTGAGGTGGGGCAGCATGACGAATCGAAACAACGCGATTGGGTTTGCTCCATCCATACGGGCAGCTTCTAATTGTTCATGGTCAAGCGACTGAATCGCAGTTAGCAAGATCAGCAGTGCAAAGGGAAGCCATTCCCAGGAAACAATGATGATGATGGCCAGCAGTGGGAAATCTGCGAACCAGTCGATCGGGCACCGTGATTCCTGCTTTTTGAAACAGGTCTTTGCGGTAATACAGCATCGAGCTTTCCCCGTAAAACGGCAACGCATAAAGTTTGCCATCGTTAGAAAGCCCTTCCCGAACGGGTTTTAGCAAATCATTGACATCGTAACTGGCAGGTAAATTGAGCGGTCTTAACCAATCGCGCCTGGCCCAAATCGGGGTTTCATAGGACCCGATCGTCAGGACATCAAACTGCCCCCTTGACTCGCAATGTCGGTGGTTGTGCGCTGACGCAACACGTTCTCTTCCAATACAACCCACCGCAGTTGAATGTCTGGATTGGCTTGTTCAAATTTCCGCGAAAGGTCATTAACATTGACGTTGTTGGCGTATTTCACATCCTAAAAGCGGCTGCCCAATCTATGCGTCAGGCAGGTGGCGGGGCGATCGTTAATATGGCAAGCTACGCAGGTGTGGTTGGTCCTCCTAATATGCTGGCCTACGCCGCTTCAAAGTTTGCAGTCATTGGAATGACCGAAACCGCCGCGAAAGATTTGGCACCCTATGGAATTCGAGTCGATTCACTTTCTCCATCATTGATTGGCCCTGGTGCAATGTGGACTCGACAAACCGAATTGCAGGCATCCGTTGGTTCACAATACTTTGATGCAGATCCGAAAGTAGTTGAGCAACAAATGATCAATTCTGTGCCGATGCGTCGTTTAGGACGTTTGAAAGAAGTTGCTAATGGGGTTGCCTTCTTAATGAGCGATGAAGCCAGTTACATCACCGGATTCAATCTAGAAATTACGGGTAGACAGTAGCAGAACAATCGTCAAGCTACATTTCAATTCTCCAATCTGCGACAAACTCGTGTTTTAAGGAAGAAAGCTTTTCAGGCTAATACCTTCATAAAAAGCAGTAATCTTCCGTACAAATAGGTGGGCAAAAATTATTTTTTGAGCGTATGCCCAACAACAAAATATCTTCCTTTTGGCGGTTAACTTGATTAGGAGAGTTATGGGAGACTTTTTATTCGAGCGGCGCGATCGTAAATTAGACCTCGCTGCCCATGCTGCTGGCTCTACTACATTACTGGCAATACACAGGAAGAGATTGCAACAAAGTTGCGGGTTTCTCGGCAGGCAGCACAGCGATTAATTGCGCTAGCCGTCAGCGAAAAACTAATTAAGTTTCGGCTGGACCATCCGTTGAGCGAATGTATTGCCCTGGCCGAGTCGCTTCGAAACAGATTTGAACTCGCTCTCTGTGACGTCGTTCCAAGCGATGCGGGGACAGTGAAACCTTTAATGGAATCGGTGTGTGCGCCGCCAATCATTTGGAATGCTATCTGATGGCCAGAACTCCAACGGTTTTGGCATTTTCCTCAGGCCGCACACTGAGGGCAATGGTGGAGCAAATCCCTTCAATGGATCAGCCCCAACATAAAATCGTTTCCATTATCGGAAATATGTCGCATTACGGGCGAGCGGGACGCTATGAAGTCGTCATGCATTTGTCTGATCGAGTTGGTTCGCAGGTCTACCCCGTTCGCCTGTGGTAGCCACCAGCGTTGAAGAACGAGAACTGTTGCAAACCCAACGATCGTTTATTGCCGTGAAGACTCTGGCAGAACAGGCAAAGGCAACCTTTGTTGGAATCAGCCACATCGCCTGGAATGCTCCCTTACATCAAGATGGTTTTATTAATGATGCAGAAGTAACCGAATTGATTGAACTGGGAGCCGCCGGAGAAATTGCAGGGTGGGCGTACGATCGACACGGCGTTTTGCTGCAAAAGGGTACAAACAGCCGAGTGGCCAGTGTGCCATTGCCAAAATTTGCAGCCAGATGCGCGATCGTGCTCCTCCACCCGTTGCTAAAAGCTGGTGGACAGGTGCAATCTCGCTTATCACGTCTAAGGCTTCCCGCAGGCTGAATGCAACACCTTCAAGGACTGCTCGAATCAGGTCGGCCTGGGTGTGAGCTAGGGATAAATTCACGAAAGCGCCACGGGCATCCGGATCAAGGTGGGGACTGCGTTCTCCAGCAAGATGAGGTAAGAACAAAACGCCATGAGCGCCCACTTCGGACGTATTTGCTAAATCCATCAACTCTGAAGCCGTAAAACTAGCTTCAATCCAATCCTGGAGATTCTGTTCGGTCCAACCCGGCTTTGGCGTTAATAGGGGATAACTATGGGTCGTTTGAGCAATCAAGTTCCCCTTCAGGTCAACCGCGATCGCCCGCACACCGCCTGTACCCAGATCTAAACCAATGACAACATCAGGCAATGGCTTCTCCCAGATCTACGTCCCCTGACGCTCAAATTGTAGATCGGGTTTTAGTCGATTTACCAGGAGACACAAAACTCAGAATATTTCGTCATGAAAGCAGTGTAGTTTTGATTTAGGTTCGTCATAAATAAGTAATGACCTTTAATTAAACTAAAAGTGGCTAATGGCTAGTGGCCGCTAATGTCAACGAGCCATTAATGCAATTGGTTTAATAGTGACCAACGATTTGGTTACAGAAACACATCCATTTCCGTCGGGATAACGATTTATGAAATTCATCCACACACTTACTGTTTTGCCTTTTCTAGTCTTGTTTTGCAATCCTGCCTCAGCTCAGGAGCAGCCAACGAATCAACCTGTTAATGAATGTTTTGCCCAGGCTCAAGCAGCGCCCAATTCACAAGATCAGATTATCGCGTTGGGACGGGCAGAAAATTTGGCTCGGCAAGCGGCGGAAGCAGCGAACGGAGGTATTGGTCGATATCGTGCTGCCGACTCTATGCACGGTCCTGTCTCTGCGGCTCCTTGCACCATCAGTGGAGACGGACGTTGGACCTTTACATTTCAGGGAACGACTCCCGGTTCCAATGTTCCAATCGCTGAAACGGCTGTAACCGTAAACAGCCAAACTTGGCAGGTAACGGTCGATCGTAACACTCGTCTGCAATAGCATTAAAGTGGTGCAAGTCCCGAATCGGTGCGATTCTCATTCTTTTGAGCAAATACCTATTACAGAGGCGGATTTGACAGCAAACTGTGCATTCAAAGCAATTTGCATAAACCCGCCTCTACCAGAACAACACTAAACTTCGCTCAAATCTTTTGAGACATTGAGAGGTTCAATGCATCTCCACCTGAAATACAAACCGACCCCTGAGAATGCTTCAAAGTTTGCGAGCGACATTATTGATGCTGCGAAGGAAATTAGCGGAATCAGCCTTGATTATTCAGTAACCAGCCTTCACGACGTAGACAACATTATCGAAAGCATGCGCCAGGATGATTGTACTGCCGACCAAGTTTCTGAGACTCTATTCGGCTTTGGCTGTTACGTTGGAGAAGTTTTTATTCATCAGGTGGGAAGTCAATGGCGAAATGCTAACGATACATCGATAGCTACATTAACTAATTTTCCATTAGTTATCGAGTTGAGCAACGACCATTTCTGCAACCCAATTGGGAAGGTGTTCAAAAGGCTTGATAATGGCGAGGAGGGTAGTCTGCCATACTTCTATCGGGTAATCACCTCCCAACAGAATCGGTAGAACCAAGGGTTATTTGGGTAAATCATCCGGAGATTTCCTGGTTGCTGGAGAAGAATTTCTCTTAATACCAGTTATCGAAATTAGGAAGCCCCCTTATGTTCCCGCATCTTCATCGACTTTTTTAAGTCGGCGTTTCAAACGGTTCAATCAACTCTCTGTGGCAAGCGCTGGTCTAGCTTTGTCGATCGCCTTAACAAGTACCGCTGCCCATTCGCAATCGATTCGCAACGCAAGAATTGTCGAAATTGTTGATACCCCCGATACGCAAAAAGTTTTAATCAACCAGGGCCGAGCCAGAACAGGTGACCAGGCGAGCCTGGGGCAACGCGTTCTCACGACACAGGCCGCTCGGACAGGATTGCTGTTAACCGGATCTGCTGGAATTCGGTTGGGTAGAAATTCTTCGTTTACGGTTGGAAGCGAGTGCATTCGTTTGGAGAGTGGCAAAGCGTTGATATCCAGCACCAGAGGCTGTATCGGCTCCGTCATTGCCAATAACCGGGGAACGATCTACGTGCTTGAGCGCACAGGCCAACAGGGAACGGTTAAAGTCCTTCAAGGCAGCGTCGTTGTTTCCAACCTGAGGAACCGAAATGTCCGGCTAACGGTTAACCAGGGACAAAAGGTTGCGGTTCGGGCAACGGGAGAATTAGGACGAATTGCACCTATTTCTCCAGCAGAATTTGAGAGCATCCTGGAAGGGGAATTGTTTGAGGGATTTGACGTGCCGTTGGCAAATGAGGATTTGCTAGCAACCGTGTTACAGCAGTTGTCGTCTAATCAAACTGCTGCTTCAAATCAATCGCCCCAACCATCCTTTGAAGAACCACCCTACAATCCCAATCAATTTGAACCTCCCTACCAGGAACCTCCTATCGAGGAACCACCCACGTTTCCAAACGTTCCCCGATTCAGCAACCCCCGCGGCAATCTGGCAAGCAAACACCCCCAATGATTGATCAGGGTGATTTGCAGCGGGATATCAGCCAGGAAATTGACCGAACCAGGGTTGAGATAGAACAAGGGAATACTCAAGATTCTTCAGGAGACAACACTCCACCTCGGCAACCCGATCGCTCACCCGTCCAGGTTATGCCACAGTTCGACTTGCAGTTTCCCCAGATTGGTCCAGGCAGGCAAAGCCAGGATTCTACCCAGTTGCGGTAACTGTGATTGAACAATTTTGCTGAAAACGGATTTAGCACCGTATAAATGTGTTCAAGCGCAATGAGCAATTAACACCATGCTATGAGCAACGTGGCATATAGAGGAGAGAGGCGATGGGCAATAGGCAATAGGCAAGGGGCAGCTCTTACAACCCATTGCCTATTGCCCATCGCCTATTGCCTGTTCTTCGTAGTCCTTGTCATGTGCCCCTTACCCTTAACGTTTTCGCCTTCCACAGCGGCCCAGACGATCGCGCCAGAGATGGAAGCAAAGCGGTTGGTGGAGCAGGGAATACAGCAATATCAGGCCAATCAGTTGAACGCAGCGATCGCGTCCTGGCAGCAAGGACTGGCGCTTTATCGAAAGGTTCAATACCGACACGGAGAGGGAATTGTTCTGCTCCGTCTGGCAAAAGCCTACTACGCTTTAGGCGAAGATAAACAGGCGATTGCCTACTTTCAGCAGGGCTTGAGGGTTGCTCAAGCTCTCAAAGATTTAGCAAATCAAAGGACAGCACTGGCGGGTTTAGGGGAGGTCTATTACTTTCAAGGAGACTATGGCAAAGCCATTAGCTTGCAGCAGCAGGGGTTAGCCATCGCCCGCAAGTTAAACGATCGTCAGAGTGAGGGTCTAGCATTACGAAATCTCGGCATTGCCTACGATGCGCAGGGAAACTATGCAAAAGCCGTTGAATATCATCGCCAAAGTTTGACGATCGCCCGACAATTACACGATCGCCAGAGTGAAAGTACTGCACTCAGAAATTTGGGAATGGCGTACTACTTTCTAGGAAAGTATTCTGAGGCGATTTCAGCCTATGAGCAGGATTTGGCGTTTACTCGACAAACAAACGATCGCTCCGGTGAAGGATGGCTGCTTGGCAATATAGCCGTCGCCTATTACTATCTGGGAGACTACGCCAAGACTATTTCCTATCAGCAGCAGCGATTAGCGATCGTTCGTGAACTCGACGACGCGCAAAGCGAAGGGGTCGCGCTTGGAGGGTTAGGAATCGCTTACTATTACCTGGGAGACTATGCCAAAGCGATCGATTACCACCAACAAAGTCTGACCGTTGCCCAACGGATTAAGGATCATCAAAGTGAAGGAGCTGCACTGGCAAATTTAGGAAATGTCTACTTCTCGCTGGGGGATTACCCAAAAGCGATCGGGTTTTATCAGAAAAGTTTGGAGATTGAACGGCAGAGTCAGCACCTGCAAAGCGTCAGCACCATTTTGGGGACTTGGGAAGAGCCTACACGTTTCTGGGAACGTTTGAGAAAGCCATTGAGTATCACCGGCAGAGTTTGGCAATTGCTCGTCAAATCCGCGATCATCAAGCCGAAGGAGTTGCCCTGGGAAATCTGGGAACGGCTTACCATTCCCTCGGCAACAATCGTAAAGCAATTGAATACGCTCAACAATGGCTGGCAATCGCGCGCCAGATTGGCGATCGTGCAGGTCAGGCCGCGGCGCTGGATGATTTAGGAATAATTTTTCAATCCCTCAAGGATTACCGAAAGGCAATTTCTTACCATCAACAGAGTTTGGCAATCGCCCATAAATTACGCAACCGACGAGGTGAAGGACTGGCGCTGGAGCACTTGGGTTATGCGCAGTTCAGGTCCGGTAATCTGATAGCCGCCGAGCAATCCTTGAGGAAAGCGGTTCAGGTTTGGGAATCCCTCAGAGCCAGGCTGAGCGATTCAGGGATAAACCGGATTGATGCTCACCAGATCGATGCGAACAAAGTGTCTTTATTTGAGACGCAGGTAGGCACCTACCGCACATTACAACAGGTTTTGGTAAGCCAAAAGAAAACTGATACGGCGCTGGAGATTGCGGAGCGTGGAAGGGCACGTGCGTTTGCAGAACTACTGGAGAAGCGGTTAGCTACTAAAGGTTCAAACAGCGAATCCCATAAAGAAGAACCTCAATCATTGCAGATCAGCCCGCCAAATCTTGAACAAATTCGGCAAGTCGCAAAAGCCCAAGATGCTGTTCTAATTGAGTATTCAGTCATTTACAATTCGATCCAAATCGATGGTAAGGCTGAGAGTGCTGAATCAACTGTCTATATCTGGGTGATCCAACCCACTGGCGAGATCACCTTTCGTCAGGTTGATTTGCAACCCTGGACTAACCAATTGCCTAAATCGCCTGAAGTACCGAGCCTATTGACATTTCGTGCAGAGCCTGATGAGATTCCTAAACAGTTGAAGCAGTTTCATCAACTGCTAATTCAGCCGATCGCTGACCTCCTTCCCACTAATTCACAGCAGCGGATTATTTTCATGCCTCAGGGTCCGTTGTTTCTCACTCCCTTCGCTGCTCTACAAGATAAAAACGGTCAATATTTGGTTGAAAAACACACGATTCTTACCGCTCCATCAATTCAAGTTTTAGAGCAAACGCGACAGTTGAGGGCAAGGGGCAAGGGGCAAGGGACAGTAGACGAAACTCAAAAGCCGTCTTCTCCAGATGCCGTTCGTCCACCATTTGCTCTGATTGTGGGCAATCCTGTGCCCATGCCGTCACCGCTGCCACCCCTTCCAGATGCAGAATTGGAGGCAAAGTCCATTGCCAAATTATTCAATGTTTCCCCGCTGATCAATCAACAGGCAACAAAGACGGAAATCCTGCAACGGATGCCTGCTGCCCGTTGGATTCATTTTGCAACCCACGGTCTATTTGATAGTAACCAGGGTCTGAAAAGCGCGATCGCCCTTGCCCCGAACGCAGGCGATAACGGATTTCTCACCGCAGAGCAAATTCTAGACTTAAAGCTAAATGCTGAATTAGTTGTGCTAAGCGCTTGCAATACCGGGCGCGGAAAGATTACCGGGGACGGGATAATTGGTTTATCTCGATCGTTGATTACAGCGGGCGTTCCCAGCGTAATGGTGTCTCTGTGGGCAATACCAGACTCCCCAACATCCTTCCTGATGACTGAGTTTTATCGAAATCTTAAAGAGACACCCGACAAAGCACAAGCGCTAAGGCTGGCAATGCTAACAACCATGCAACAACACCCAAGTCCACTAGACTGGGCAGGTTTTACGTTAATTGGAGAAGCGAAGTAATACAGCAGTAAGGATAAAGGATAGGGATGAAACCAAACCCTGAAGAGCAATGCTTTATGGCCTGCCGCCTGTCCTAACCCATTCTCGTACTGCTATACCATTTTGGATTACAGATTTTGGATTGCAGATTTTAGATTGCAGATTGTAAGAAGCTACCTGAAAATTATCATTGCCAAAAATTTGATCGATTTTTGCGTAAATGTTAGTTCCAGTTGAGATAAGTCTATAGAGCGATTTGATGGTCCTCAAGGGAGCACTCTACCAACCGCAAACCCTACCTTAAAAGGACTAACAACAATGCAATCTACAACCAACAACCCACTTTTCAGCGAAATTTCCACCGAACAGTCCTCCAACATCAACGGAGGCTATGGCTACTACCCCTGCTCCTGGCGTCACCATTATTGGCATCACCGTCATTGGCGTCGCCATCACAGATGGTATCCCTACTAACCAAAACTTCAAAACGTGCATTAACTGACATCAATGCCCCATCTCTGGGGCTTTTTGCTGGGCGTGTTTCTTAGGGTTCGTCAATTTGGCATTCTCACTCTATAATTCTTTCCACTACTCAGCCAAGCCCTTTCAGCAATGGCCAGTTCCTCCTCCCAAATGCAGTCAAATTACCCACTCTCAGCCAAGCAGGCAAACCCCATCAGACAGTCTCATGCCATCTCTGTTCCCGTTGAGGAATCGCATGCCTCCACCTGGGATGTTGAGGTTGCCGGGGTCGATGGAGAACATTCACTGGAACAGACCAGCGAAGGAACAGCCTGGGCAACGATTGTTCAAGATGTTTTAACGTCCGCCTATTTGCAAAGTCTGATCCAAGCTCTGCGCGAGAATTCCTCTTTGCCAGAATTGGTGACTGCACAACTGTTTCAGCATTTGTTGAAGGTTTATAAGGATAAGGTTGAAGCGGTTGTACAGGAGGAAGGAATCGAAGCGATCGATACTAGTCTGCCCCACTTCAAAGTGATTACAAATCGAAAACAGGGCACGAAACGGCTAGAGCTTGTTTTTGACAACGACAAAATCAAAAGCTACTTAAAAAGTTCGCTGTTTGAATTCTTTACCCATGCAGGAATTTGGAAGGAGTTTGCCAAAGTCGTTGGCACAAATTTAGTTGTTTGGGGAATTGAGAACCTGGAGGAAACCCTTGGCACACAAACCTTTCGAGCATTATCCGATAAGGATATTAGCCAGGCAATCAGCAAGCGATTACGCGAGGTAGATAATTCCTTCTTGCTGGAGCGGGGGAGGTTCTTGGCCAGATTCACTGTCAGGACATTGCAAAAAAATCATTGAAGGCTTTAACCTGCCCAAATGTTCTCTTCAGGATTTGGAAAAGCTTCTAGGCCTTAAGCAACGCCCAATATACAGCACCGGTACCAATCTGGACCTGGACCCCATTGCTGTTTTGCCCACGTCAATTCCGATCGCCAGCAGCATTCGGGCACAACTCCGCCCCGACCTTTGGCAGCAGGATGCAGACCAGGCGGCTGTATTTCACTACCGCAGCAAAAGTAACCCCAGCAACTACATTGAGCACTACATTACAAACCCCGGTGACATCGAAATGCTGCCCTGGGAAGCAGCGGAACAGATTATCAATAAGTTTGGATTTGATACCGTCAAACTCCAGCTAATCTTTGCAGCCCGCACGATGGAGGAAGACGAACCCTGGAATAGCGCCTTTACGCTACGCGCAAGCGATATTGTTCAGCTTTTAGGATGGGACAAGAACCACAACACAAGCCTGTCAGAGAAGCGCACGTCTGTAGCCAGCACCGCTTATGCTCTGTCCTGTTTGTTGGTAAAGTCCGTTTGGGTTGAAGGACGTGGAAGGCGCAAGGTGGATGCTAGCACTCCGATCGGCAGAATGTGGGATGTATTGATTGACGTTCACGGTCAATTTGACTGGGTGACTGGCAAGATCGAGCGTCCCGAAGAAGTTTACATTACGGTTAGCCCTGGACTTTGGACAAAACATTTCCTCAATCGGGCCGGTAGCCGCGCGAAAGAAGCATTACACCAGTTTGGCTACCTTGCCCGCGATATTCTGAAGATTGACCCGTACCACAACGAAATGGCGCTGCGGTTAGCCATTCAATTGACGCTGGACTCGCGGATTCGAGTTCGGAATCAAAATCCCTACGATTATCGCGTTGGCAGTCTCTTGGAAGAGGTACTGGTCAAAACGGAAATTGACAAAGCCCTGCAAGATAAATACAAAGCCCGTGACCTGAGAAACCGTTGGAACAACGCTCTAAAACTTCTGATGAGCCTGGGTTGGCACATTGAGTTTGACCCGGAAACCTATCCTGAATGGCTGCGTCCTGACAGCACGGCCCCAAAACCAGAGGATTGGCGAAAGATTCGCATCATTGAACGCCTGTTACAGGCTAAGGTAACGATTAAGCCGCCCCATCCAATTCCGGTCTTGCTGGCGAAGATTAAGGAGCCTAAAAAGCCAAAAGTGCTAGAAATCGCACCTCCCACTGAATTAACCGGGGAAGAGATTCAACAGGCACGTGACACACAGGGATGGAGCCGTAAAGAACTGGGTGGATTCCTGAACTTAAGCGCTGATTATATTGGCAAATTGGAGCAGGGCGATCGAGCCATCACTCCAGACCTGGAGGCTAAACTCCGGAAACTCCTGCATCTGTAATTTCTTGTCTTTGTCTCACACTGGTAACTCCAAAAGCCCACCATTAAGGGTTCTGCGATTATTAATAGCAAGACAGCAAACTCCGCATCGTATCACCTCTCCCAGTCCTAAATCATTTATGGACTGGGAGAGCCTTATTTCAGGCTCAAAATTGTGGGGTGGTCTGAGACAACAACCATTAACCGAAATGAAAAGAAAAATACAAAAAGCAGAGCTTAGAGACAGAATTATCCGTATCTAATCACTTTATGGGAAGTAGATTTGTACTCATAGAGTGGCCAAAAACGTTATGCGGTATAGCGCTTGGGGAACTGTGTGAATTGAGCAGTGAACGTGGGTGAGACTAGATGCGATCGAAGACCTCGCTGAGACAGCAAGACAGAATTATCCGTATGCTATCACTTGCCTTCAGCGAAGCCTATTTGTGAACTCAGCGATATGAACCCGGCAAGTATAACCGAAAATACAATATTGGCTAAAAAATTTGTGCCGTTTTTTCAAGGCTAGACATTCGATACACAATTCTCCGCATATCCTCACTTCAGGGGTAAAAACTAAACCGTAATTAAAAGGTCATCGCTGAGCGATCATTCTTTGCCCACTTATTTGAGACAACGATCTCCGTAACCTACCACTTGATTTATATAAGCCTTTTCTTTTTCTTTGTATATCAGTTTGTCTCAGCCTTTCTATCAATAGTCCCTAACCCAATCGATTGTTAGATTGGAGGGGTTAGAATATGAGACAACAAGTTCCCGATCTAATCACCAGCTTTTTCTTTCCTGCAATTAATCTCTTGCTAAGCAATCTTGAGGGATAAGACAATCCTCTCCGCATTTGGCCCCTTCTAGATTGGTAGCCGCCAGATGTTAATATCTGCCAAGCAAAGACAAGGTTCTCCGTCTGGAACCACTGATTGTCTTCATATAAATGAAGCAGAATCTCGAAATCCGGTTTCAATAGGTATTTCTGCAATGTGAAGGTTTTCTAGGAATCCAAAGTTTGAATCCTATGATTGAGACTATATTCTCCGTATCTCCTCACCAACTAAAGCAGTACAGTTCCTTTTAGCCGTGATAGTTGCGTGTTCTAAACCTTCGATCAGATAGGGCTTTGGTAATCTGCGCTGTTCTTTTAACAGGGGTGAATGGTTGTCTTTCAATTGGGATGAGACTATGTCTCACCAAAAGTATTTGCATAAAAATCGCTCAAACGTTCTTCCATACGGCAGTTGGGCTTGAGACAAGTTCCTCCATATTCCTTCACTGATTTATCCGTGTTTTATCACGGACCCTTCCGTATGGGGTCACTTTGAAGATTTGAAGACTTTATGGAGCAAGGATTTTAGGGCAATGAGACATCCCTAATCAGTCTGATAAGACTGATCATTCTAAAAACGCCTCTGAAACTGATCTGGCAGAATGACCGCGACATTGCACGCGATCGTTGGGAGTCTTGTATCGTCTCTGCTGCCGTTACTGAGGAGTTACGTTATGTACAGGAGTGGGAGGATGACTTTCTCGCTCTGTTTCCTCATCGCTATGATTATATCTACGCGAATCATCCGGCTCTAGGACAATCCCTGACTGGCAAACGGAGCGACGGCATCCGTTGTCTGATCGAGTCTTGCGCCAGGGTTCCTATCTTTATGGTGTTCGGTTTGGTAAACAGACAACCTACTGCATGTTCGATATTGATGCAGGTAGTTGCTACCATCCAACCCGAGACCAATTTGCGATCACCCGCATCCTGGCAGCACTTGAACCGATCGGGTTAGTCAGTTATGTCATCTGCACATCTAGCTACAGTGGTGGGCTTCATCTCTATTTTCCGTTTGAGGAACCTCAGACATCCTGGGAGGTTGCAGCCGTTGTCTCAACATTGTTAGAAAACGCAGGATTTCGGCTGATTCCTGGGCAGCTTGAGCTGTTTCCGAATCCTCGCCCTTATGCAGTTGACGGACAACTTGGTCTTTTTAATGCCCATCGTTTGCCGATGCAACTTGGTTCTTATCTGCTCAATCAAGATTTTCAGACTGTTAGCTGTTATCAACATGAGTTTGTGCAGTGCTGGCGATTTGCTCAACAGCGCAATAGTTGTGTCAATCAATTCACATTGCACAAACTCCTTAAGCAGTTTCAGCGGCGATGCTATCGTGTTTCTGGAAAAGCAGGAAATTTATCAATGACTTGAATGCGGAAATTGAATTGGGTTGGACCGGACATGGTCAAACCAATCGCCTGTTGGGACGGATTACGATGCGTGCCTACATCTTTCACCATGTCTTGTCTGGAGGAGACCCTTTAGAGGGGCAGGCATTGGTGGATGAGGTTGTCTCAACAGCAACATCCTTGCCTGGCTATCGAGAATGGTGTCGGCACCAGCACGAAATTGAGCATCGAGCTGCAGAATGGGCACGTTGTATAGAAGGTAGCCATTACTTTCATTTTGGTTATTCCCGTTCTGACCAGTCGAAGTGTGCACAGTCTATAGAGGCAATGGCAGATACAACTGGAGAAGATTCTCCGGGAACAAACCATGTTTTGCATCAATGGAATCAGAAACGATCCCAAGATACACGGGATCGAATTCGACAGGCGATCGTCGATCTGCTTAAAAGAATGCGCTTCCTGTTAATGCTACAGCTCGGTTTAAAGCATTAATTTGCTATGGAATTGGTGGAGGATCACTTTACCGTCATCGGGATCTCTGGCATCCAGCGCACCTTGTGGAAAACCCCGAACCCCCAAGCGAAGATATCACTCCATCGATGGTTTGCGCTGAGGGCGCACCCATCGATAAGAGTTCGACAAGCTTATTGATGCAAACTGCCGGTAATGTGCCCTCAAATAAGGATCTCAGCATCTTACCAATAGAACCAAGTGACTCAGTAGATGGTAATTTTTCAGGGTTTGCAGGACTAGTTTCAAGCGGTGATTCAGCGAGCTGTAATTCTGAGGGGTCTCCATTGGTGATGGGCGAACCGCTCGATGGCATTCGGTTTATCCAACAGGTTTTACAGAATATCAAGACAAGACCTTGGTTTAATCAAACGGAATCGGAACAGATAATCAATTCAATCCACGATCGACGTAAAGCAGTAAGGAGGCGTATCGCCGCCGGATGGAGCAATATTGGGCTTCAGGGGACCCTATATTAATGGCTGAAGCTAAGCGAGCAGCCAATCCTGGAGCTTTAAACGATGACTCTAAATTCATGGCTAAAACGAGACAATCAGTGGCTAAAACGAGACAGGCAAGCGATTCTGGAGTTCTAGATAACGCTATAATGTCTGATGAACCGTCACAGAGAGACCTTTATCCATTTACAAATTCCTCCGAAGGTATAGGTTCTTCTGTAGAAAAAGGATTACCGTGTTGCTTAATACCGTTGGTTGATCCGGTGGTTCATTCAAATGACAACACGCGAGAGGCAGCACTGTCTAACCAATTTAGGGATGCAGCGAGCGTCGATTTTTCAAGTTTGCTGGCACAGGGTCAGGTGTATCGAGAATGTCTTGGCTGGACAGAGAACCACATTCGTATTGCGCTCCTGCAACGGTTTGGTAAAGCGAGTCAGACACTGCTAACAGATTTAGAGCTGATTGAATGGATTGCCTGGTTGAATACTCAAATTGCATCAAAGGAATGACGTCAAATGAAACATTGCAATACATGATTTGTGTAGATTTCTAATCACAACAAAAAAATGTATCGGTTGCCTAAATTGATGCCTAGAATTAATGACAACAATCTCACGTTAGGTGAATGAAATGGCAACGGCAAATGGGAGAGCGGTGCGAACGACAATTGTCAAACAAGACAAGGTTGACGAGGCAATGACATTCTTAAAAGAATTACCCGATAAACCTAAAGAAGATATGTCTCTACGTGAAGCGGTAGGGCATTTGCGAGATGAGATTAAAGACGCATTGGGCAAGGGATATAGCTATGCTGACCTGGCTAAAATGCTGACCGATCAGGGGATCAAAATCAGTGCGCTAACCCTAAAAATTACGTCCCTTCCGGTAAGCGTTCTGGTTCCAAAACTAAAACGCGTCGAACAAGAAAAGCTCAAAGTGAAGCAGCCGCTTCTCCATCTGAGACGAAATCGGAATCGACTCCATCCGACGCTAAGAAACCACGTCGTAGGACAAAAGCGGCTTCTGCTGATGCCGCTTCCACGTCCGCTGACTCAGCAGCAGAATCAACCCCGAAACGATCGACAAGAGGACGAGCAACATCCACAACCGCGGCAAAGGCAAAAACTGGCAGTCGAACCAGAGCAAAACAAGATGCTTCTACGGCTGATACGACAGCGCCTACGCGCAGCAGACGCCGTAAAACAGGTAGTTAGTCCTCTTAAACAATCGGGTAGTACCAAAGTTGTAAGGATTTTGAGCTGTTAACGATGGCGGCTAATGCCGTGCATCATTGTCTTTTTAGGTCCACTCACAATCGATCGTTGATGCCCTGGTATGGCTGGTTCCTTAAATCCCTCAGTTATGCAGTTCCAGCATCCACGGTTTTCGATTCCGCCTCCGTTGATGATGTCGGAACCAGGCTCTTTCGCTCATGTAACCTTGACTCAGCGCTGGCCTGCCATTGTGAAGCGTATTAGCGCCGAAAATTCCTATAGTGCTGACATCTTAGCCAATCTGGAAACGTTAGTAGGGGATTTATCCGAGGGAACGATCCGCGTGATTCAGGAGGATGCTCCTGATACGAATGATTGGCGACACTACTTGGAGAGGTATGTTGGAGAACCCTGGCTGAATGTTCCCTGGCTTTTTGCAGAAATTTACTTCTACCGCCGCATTCTAGAAGCTGTTCGCTATTTCCAACCCGGTCAATGGCATCACGTTGACCCATTTTGGCATCAGAAACAAACGGGTCTGGAAACCGCAATACCTGATATTCAGGCGATCGCGACGCAACCAACGGCTAACCATCCATCCACCAATTTACTTCTGGCCCTGTTGTACAGCGGTTTGTGGGGAAACCGTGCCGATCTCAGTTTGCGTCCTGATGCCACCGCTGTTGGGGTACAGGCGGGGATGAAATTGTCCGCGGACCAAACTCACATCTTGGTAGACGATTCCTCCGTCCTGATTGAATATCTCACGCAACAGTCCCATTCTCGGATCGATGTGGTTGCTGATAATGCCGGATTTGAATTGGTCTGTGATTTGTTTCTAATGGATGGACTGCTGGCAAACCAGATGACGCAAACCGTTTGGCTGCATCTGAAGAACCATCCGACATTTGTTTCTGATGCCACGATCGCGGATGTTCATCACACCATCGAAACCCTCGCCGCTGATCCAGTTAGCCAGGTGTTTGCGGAACGACTGCGGGGTTATCTTCGTAGTGAACAGTTGCAATTGAAGGCCGATCCATTCTGGACAGCCCCGCTCGTCTTCTGGCAGATGCCATCCACACTGCAAACAGAATTGGCAGACGCAAATGTGGCAATCATTAAGGGGATGCGAATTACCGTCGGCTGTTAGGAGATTGCCAATGGCCTTATTCCACGTCGTTTGCTGACATTGTTTGCTATTTCCCGACGGCACTGGTGGCCCTGCGTACCTTGAAATCTGAAGTGGTTGCAGGATTACAGCCGGACCAGGTTGAGACCGTTCGTCGGCAAGATCCGGACTGGTTAATAGACGGGCAATGGGGCGTGATCCAATGGTTCCGCTGACGGCCTCAAGTAAATCCTCCTATGCCGCTCAAGTTTTCGTAGTTTTTCTTGCGTTTTTGGCCCCATCTCTGTAGAATCTAAGGTCAGTCATCATATACGGTAAGACTACTGGCAAACCGTAAAATAGCGGAGAACATAGAGATGAAACTGTGGCAATCTGCCCTGAACTTTTGGGGCGTATCATTCACCGGGTCGCGATCGACCTCCGACTCAACTCAACGAAAGGCTTTATATCCCTCTTTTGGTAGGGGCAGTACTCAGCATTGCAGTTGCAGCCTGCTCTCCCAGCAATAACACCGCTTCCACGGGCGCAAGTCCTTCTGGTGGTGCCAGTCCGGTTGCTTCCCAAAAGCAGGACGTTGAGTTGACTCTCGTTGGTTATGCTGTGCCCAAAGCGGCTCACGATGCCATCATTCCAAAGTTTGCCGAGCAGTGGAAAAAAAGACCACGGTCAGAATGTCACGTTTAAGCAGAGCTATGGTGGCTCCGGCTCACAAACCCGCGCCGTGATTGATGGTCTGGAAGCGGATGTGGTTCACCTGGCGTTAGGGGCAGATGTGCTCAAGCTCGTTAAGGCGGGATTTGTCAATGCTGACTGGGATAAGCGGGTTCCGAACAACGGCACCGTTGCTGAGACCGTTGCAGCCATAATCGTGCGCGAAGGAAATCCCAAAAATATTAAGACGTTTGCGGATCTAACCCGTGATGATATCAAATGGGTCACTGCTGACCCTAAAACATCAGGAGGCGCACGGTGGAACTTCCTGGCGCTGTGGGATTACGTCCTCAAAACGGGTGGCAACGAAGCCAAGGCGAAGGACTTTGTGACCAAGGCTTACAAGAACGTGGCTGTGCTAGCAAAGGATGCGCGGGAATCGACGGATGCATTTGCTAAGCAGGGGCAGGGAGATGCCTTGATCAACTATGAGAACGAAGCGATCCTGGCTAAGCAAAAAGGGTGAAAAGCTTGATTACGTTACACCCGAAGTCAATATCTCCATTGACACTCCCGTTGCGCTTGTTGACAAGAATGCCGATAAGCACGGTACCCGTGAGGTTGCTGAAGCATTTGTCAAATACCTGTTCACGCCTGAAGCACAAACCGAGTTTGCCAAAGTCGGCTTTAGACCGCTAGGCGACGTTGCTAAGCAGAAAGAGTTTGCCGATAAGTATCCGGCGGTGAAGACTCTGGGCAATATCAAAGACTTTGGCGGCTGGAAGGATGCTCAGGAGAAGTTCTTCGGAGATGGAGCCGTTTTCGATCAGATTCAATCGCAAATTAAGCGCTAATTGTTTCTGACTCGTATTGTCTGACCATTACTGAACGTTTTCTGAATCCCCGACTTCCCTATTGATGAAATCTGATTGCTGCTAGCTGAATTAGATTTAGAAGTCGGGGATCTCACCTGTTTTCCTTCACTCAAGTTGTGACCATGGCTCCTTCTTCCTTTCCTGTCAATGCAAATCCTCCAAACACTCCAGGGTGGAAAGGATTTTTGAATCAATTAGTCCGGCTGCCCTGGACCTGGCGAATCATGTTTGCCTACCTGACGGTGATGCTGTTCATCCCCGTTCTGGCAATGTTCCTGAAGGCGATCGCGGTCGGTCCCGCAGAATTTTGGAAGATTGCTACCAGTCCGATTGCCCTATCAACCTATGATGTCACCTTCACCACCTCGCTGATTGCGGCATTAATTGATGGGGTGTTTGGCACCCTGATTGCCTGGGTTCTGGTTCGGTACGAGTTTCCGTTCAAACGCCTGATCGATGCGTCGATCGATTTACCGTTTGCCTTACCTACAGCGGTAGCCGGTTTGACTTTGGCAACGGTTTACAGTGAAAACGGTTGGATTGGCTCTTTGTTTGCGCCACTTGGAATCAAGCTGGCCTTTACCCGTCTTGGGGTTGGAATTGCAATGACCTTTATTTCGCTACCGTTTGTGGTGCGGACGGTGCAACCTGTTTTGCTGCAAATGGAGCGAGAAATTGAAGAGGCTGCCTGGTGTTTGGGCGCTTCTCAGTGGCAGACATTCTGGAAAGTTTTGTTGCCGCCTCTGTTCCCGCCTATCCTGACGGGTATTGCACTGGGATTCTCCCGTGCAGTTGGGGAATATGGCTCAACGGTCATTATTTCATCGAATACGCCGTTCAAAGATTTGATCGCACCGATCCTTATTTTTCAACGCCTGGAGCAGTACGACTATTCCGGTGCAACGGTGATTGGCATTGTGCTGTTGATCCTGTCGCTGATCATGCTGCTGGCAATTAATTTCATCCAAGCCTGGGGTAAACGGTATGACTGATAATGTCTTGGGTCCGTCGCTGCAAACATCGGACCCCGCACCCGAAAGACCATCCTTAGAAAAGAAAAGTTGGATTCCCACGCTGTTGATTGCGATCGCGCTTCTTTTTCTGAGCGTGGTGCTTTACATTCCAGCCCTGAATGTTTTTTACCAGGCGTTTCATAAGGGAGTGGGTCCATTTCTCAAGAATTTGGTCGAGCCAAACTTTTTGCACGCCATTAAGTTGACCCTGTTAATTGCGCTGATTGCCGTCCCGATGAACACTATTTTTGGACTGGCAACGGCTTGGGCACTGGCTCGCAAGCGGTTTCGAGGCCGCACACTGCTCTTAAGTATCATTGACCTTCCGTTTGCGATTTCGCCTGTGGTTGCAGGTTTGATGATCGTGCTGCTGTATGGGCGGAATGGCTGGTTTGGCGGCTGGCTCCAGGCCCACAACATTAGTATTGTGTTTGCGTTTCCGGGGATGGTGCTGGCGACGATGTTTGTCAGTATGCCCTTCGTTGCCCGTGAGGTCATTCCTGTTCTAGAGGAGGCCGGGACCGATCAAGAAGAAGCTGCCTACACCCTCGGTGCCAACGGGTTGCAAACCTTTTGGCGAGTAACGGTGCCCAATATCCAGT
The DNA here is from genome assembly GCA_034541955.1 of Kovacikia ellensis JS3. Classification (GTDB taxonomy): domain Bacteria; phylum Cyanobacteriota; class Cyanobacteriia; order Leptolyngbyales; family Leptolyngbyaceae; genus Kovacikia. The sequence goes on from JAVYJL010000002.1 coordinate 513,078, forward strand.
GGGGCTTACTTTATGGTCTGATTCTGACCAACGCTCGATCGATGGGAGAATTTGGCGCTATTTCAGTGGTGTCCGGCAATATCGCGGGTAAAACTCAAACATTGCCCCTGTTTGTCGAGGAAACCTACAAGCAATACGACACGGAAGCGGCCTACGCAGCAGCGGTATTACTGGCTCTGTTGGCGGTCGTGACCCTGGTAGCGAAAGAGATTCTGGAGCGTAAAACAGGCGCTAGCCGTAAAAGGTGCATTAGCGATGCCATCTTAAATTGCAGATTGTAGATTGTTCGGACTGCTCTGGATATGTTTTCAGGCTTCTGCTCTAAACGCCGTTAAATTGGTAAACAGCCATGACAGAAGATAACCGACTCACTCTAAAACGGATTCGACTGAGGATTCCAAAGGGTTACCACCAGGAACCTGTAATTTCTCGTCTCGTCTCCCACTACCATTTAACCGTTAATATCATGGCTGCCATCCTTGGGCGGAACGCTAATGGCGATGGCTGGTTTGATCTGGAGTTGCGCGGAACGATCGCAGATATTGAAAGTGCGTTGGTTTATCTCAACGAATTAGATCTGGAAATCTGGAACGATCAGGAAACGGACGGCTGGTGAGTTGGCTTAAATTTCATAAGCTTAAATCTCAGAGCGCCAGAACTCTTCTTCTCTCAACACAATCCGATGCAGCGGCAGCCGCTCAATTACGCCCTGCTGTTCAAACTGAATGAGCGTGCGGGTGACGGTTACGCGGGTTGAGCCAAGGATTTCTGAAATATCCTGATGGGTCAAGCGCAAATCGATCAACTGACCTTTATCAATATTTTTGCCAAACCGCTTGGCAAGCCATTCCAGTAATTTAATGAGCATAACTTCCGTTCGTTTGTAGCTACGGATAATTAATAGCTCCTCGGATTGCCGCGCATAGGCAGACATGACTTCTGCGGTTTGCTGCCAGTCTTCTAGCGTTGTGGCGACGGCTTCTACCTTGGTCAGGCATTCAACCTGGTAGGGCCCACTCGGGAAAGCGGTTTGCCAACCATATCACCCGGACCCCAAAGACCTAGCGTCATCATCGTCCCATCTTCCAGCCACGTCATGGTGCGGACAATACCCATTTCGATCTTCCAGACGCTGTCGGGTTTAAGGGGAAGTTGCGATCGCTGGGAAAACTGCTGTCGCTGAGCTGCCGCAGTCAGAATCGGGGAAGTCGGAAGAATTTTAGTAGAGAAAAGTTTAGAGGACGATAGCTTAGACATTAAATACATATTGCGGACCCTACGGGATCTACCCTGTATCAATTCCCCCGTTACCCTGCTCCTGCAAGTGCGGAAGTTTTTCTGCCTCAATGCTGACTGTCAACGGCGCATCTTCATGGAGCGATTGCCCCAAGTAGCTTTTCCGTGGCATCCGGAGAATCCAGTGCCAAGCTATCGTGAAATTTTGCAACTGCAACAACAATCGACTTGCCTGACGACTTGACCAAACAACGCGCTGTATCTCGAATGCCGCTACCGTTAAGTGCCATGTCACCAATCTGTTGTTTAACGTCACGCAAGTAGCCACGACAGGAGTACTCCTCGATGAAGCTATGGCGTGTGTATGCAAGGTTGCAACAGATGAAAGTTATGAAGTGATACTGGATGCGTTATTAGTTGCGATCGCACATATTAAACAGATGAGTTCATAGTTGTGGCAGGACAGCACTTTTCATTGTTGGAAACTGCTCAAAATTCCGGCGAACCCAATCCATACCAACCTCATTGTTCAATTTGATTCGTTGAGGCGTATTGGGATAGATCCGACTGAGAATCCTGGCATCTTGCTCCATAACGACATCAATCAACTTCAGTAAATTTTTCTTGAGTAGATGAGCAATTGGAGAGCGTGCCTGCATATACATCAGCACAAACACCCGCGATCGTCCCGCAGCTTCAGGTAAATAAAAGTGGCATTCTTTCAAACTCAAAAGTTGATTGTCGCCATGCATCACACCCATGAATGGAAAGTAGTTTTCTAAATGCACCTCTAAAACCTTGGGTAATGCGAGTTGAGCCGGGTTTCTAAGGATTTCATGCCATGTCGGTTGTTTCCTGGGTTGCGCCAGATAAGCGTGAGAATGTAAACCTTCATCAATGAACTGCTTGACCTGCACTTCCTCAATCTCAAATAGCTCTCGATGTGTTCCATTTTGATGATTGTAGTCATGCATATTCAGCAACAAACTCAAAATATCCGTTGGTATGCTGCGATCGCCTGTGACGCCAATAAATTCATACTCAGATGCGATCTCATTCATTAAATCTGGAATGAGGATTTTTGGTTCATACCCCCATAGATCCAGATCAAATCACCCTGAATGGTTAATTCAAGCGGTGACAGTAGAGGTTTTGTTTGCTTATTAGAACCGGGTAATACTGTGCAACCCTTGCGATCGAACTCCAGGGCATGAAACGGGCAGGCAATGGCACTGCCGCTGTCGGATTGAGTGACGCACCATCCTTCTGAAAGCATGGCTCCCATGTGAGGGCAGGCGTTGGGAAGGGCAGTAATTGCGCCTGAGAATCTTGCCAGAGCACATAATCCTGACCCAACAAAGAAAACTTTTGGGGTTGATTCGGCTTCAGCATGGCACGATGCGCCAACAGCCACGGAGAACCTTGTAACTGCTCCATAACCCTCAATCCTCTAACTTACTAATTAATTAGTAAGTCTATCAAGAGCTTATCTGTTCGTCAATTTGGCGATACATGGTCTCTGTTAAAATAGCTCTGAAGAGGTAGTCATGAATTAGGGTCGTGAGTCGAGCAGGAAAGCGAACCACAAAATCAGTGCGCCCAGTGCGAGATGCGGAGGCAACGCAGCGGCAGATTTTGGATGCGGCTGAGCAGGAGTTTGCCCATCATGGCTTAAAAGGCGCACGGATGAGCGCAATCGCTCAAGCCGCTCAGGTTACATCGGCAACTTTGCATTATTACTTTGAGAACAAAGAAAATCTCTACAAAGCCGTTCTCCAGCGTCCCGTAGACGAAGTTCAATCAATCCTGGCACAACAAAAGTTTGATGCTCTATCTCCCGAAGAGGCGTTGAAGCAAATCATTCGCATTGCGATCGCCTATGAAGCATCACACCCTCAACGACAAATGCTATGGTTTCAGGAATCGAGTCAAAATCAGGGGCGTACTTCAAAGAGTGTAATGTGCTAACTTTGCACGACTATCTTTGAAAGTTTTAGAGCGTGGTATCAAAGAAGGCTGCTTCCGCCCACTCAGCCATTCCTGGCGTTGACCCACATCTTAAGTGTTTGCTGGTTTTATTTCACGGTTCATGAAAACTGGAAGCATCTCACGCCAGACCTCGATCGCCTCAGTTCAGAGATAGTCGAAGAACACACCGAAGCAGCGATCGCCTTTATTCTGGCAGCGATTCAGAGAAGAGATTAGGCTATTGAAGAATTAATTCCAGAGAACGGCGTACATAAGCTTCCCAGGATTCAGAGGTTGGCGGAAAAATCATGGCATAGAGCATGATGCCGCTCATCGTATCGAAAACCAGACCGGGATCTAAGTCAGGCTTCACTTGCCGTCTTGCCTTTGCTCGTTCCAGGACAAGGGCAAATGCTGTTCGTCGCGGCTGTAAGTATTTTGTCCAGTAAATTTGAGCAAATTCAACGTTACTTGATGCACTGCTGACAATCATGGCAACAGTTTGTCGTCCCAGAGGATTGAGCGAGATTTGAGCCGCATTTTGAATGAGAGCATCCATATCGCCCCAAAGGTTGCCCGTATTGGGAATTAGCACCTCTTCCCGAATACTCTCGATCGCATCCGCCACCAATTCTGCTTTGCTGCTGTAACGCCGATAAATGGTCGTTTTTCCAACTCCAGCACGGGTAGCGATCGCCTCAATACTCATCGCTTCAAAGCCAACTTCTGCCAGCAATTCCAGGGTCGCTTGCAGCATCGCTTGATGGGATTGAACACTTCGAGGTCTTCCGGCTGATTTTTACCAGGATTTGTCATGGTTGCTATTATAATTTGCGATACAGTATCGTATCGTAAATAAAAGACGGTTATGCAATGCCCTCGTTACGCCGAAAAATTCAGTACTCAAACCCTCCGAGAAGGGCTAGCGGAATACTACGCACTCAATCCTCACCTCACGCCGCCTGAGACACAGCCGCCCGAATTTGCCAAAATTCTGCGTGCCCATGATGTTGGTCATGTCATTTATGGTTGTGACACTGGTATGTATGACGAATTGAAGATCTTGCCCTTGTTTTGGTGGACGAGTGAGTGTACCTTTCAACAGTTCCGGGAAATGAGAAAGAAGAATACGGTTGTGATTGATGTGATGTACAACGATCTGATTCGCAACAAGAGCACGCTATGGCTTTACAGCAGCATTCTCAAGGTGCTTCCATCTCTAGTTCCAAAATTAGTTTCTCTGTGGTTTAAGACACGCGATCGTCGAAAGCTGTTACCATTTCTAGAATTTGAACCGTTGCTCGATCGTTCTCTTCTCGATATTCGTCAAGACTATGACCTACTTCCATTGTTCTGATTAGCTTGCTCCACAAGTTGTATTTAGCGTTTCACGCAACCATTCCTGCGCTATATCTTTTTCTGCCATCTGCATCAAATTATCGATCTGTCCCAGATTGAACACATTCAACACAGACAGCCTTAAATTCTCGATTGAGCTTGTCACGTGCCAGTCTTCCCTGAGATGCTCATCCTGTCCGAACGTTCGGATATTTCATCCTAATGCCAAAAGCAACCTCTACTCCGACTCGAAGGGCAAGATAGTCGAGAACTGATCTTGGCTGTGGCGCTTGAGTTGTTCACCAAGCAGGGCTATTCGGCGACTGCCGCTGGAGCCGCACTGGTTCCCTTTCCAGTCATTATGTTCTTTCTTTCCCGCTGGTCAGGCGGACTGGTTGATCGCTACGGTGCGCGATTGCCGTTGATGGTGGGTCCAGCGATCGCAGCGGTTGGCTTTGGCTTGATGACGCTGCCTGATATTGGCAGCAGCTATTGGACAACTTTCTTCCCAGCCGTTGTGGTGCTGGGATTGGGCATGGCGATTTGTGTGGCACCTTTAACAACAGCGGTGATGAATGCGGCAAGTGTGCGGTACGTGGGAACTGCTTCGGGTGTGAACAACGCCGTCTCTCGCATTGCCAGTTTACTGGCGATCGCCCTATTAGGCATTGTGATGCTGAACCAATTCAACCAAAGCCTGAATCAACGCCTTGCACCCCTGCAACTGGCTGCAGACGCGCAACAGTTTCTCAACGGTCAGCGAGTCAACCTGGCAGCAGCCGTGCCACCAGATTAAGTGCTGAAGTGGAAGTGGCGTTGAAGCGTGCGATTGCGGCAGCGTTTGTAGATGGATTTCGACTGGTGATGGAAATTGCCGTAGGATTGGCAGTTGCAAGTGCCATTACCGCAGCTTTGATGATCGAGCGTCGCAGAGGATAAGGCACTCCATTTGAGTATTTGGTGGCAACAACGATCGCTTCCCGTTCACTCGAAATCAGTTCACCGACATATTTTTCACTGGTGCCGTTGGTGTAAATGTTAGCAGTATCGATGAAGTTACCACCCGCTTCACGAAAGGCTTGGTAAATTGATTTGCATTCATCCGGTGATGCACCCCAACCCCAATCTTCACCGAAGGTCATTGTACCTAAACATAACTCAGATACTTGCAGTCCGCTCTTTGAGATTGGTCCGGTTTAGTGTACTCTTGTTCAGATGTTCACTAAACCGGATCAATCTCACAACAACTGCAACAGCAACTAGATGCGGCTAATGCTGGTGCTCAACGCCTTCCGGCATCAAAGGTTTGGAAACCGAACCCCAAGCCAACGGTTGCTGATATTGATCGGCTCGTGCTCAACGCCTTCCGGCATCAAAGGTTTGGAAACGATTGCATTTCCCGCATGTCCGTCCGGGTCTCATTGTGCTCAACGCCTTCCGGCATCAAAGGTTTGGAAACCTGCCCAGCCTGTCCGTGGGCGTGCGCCCCGTGAACGTGCTCAACGCCTTCCGGCATCAAAGGTTTGGAAACCCCGGGGGCATCCGATTCCTGCGTGATCGCATAGTAGTGCTCAACGCCTTCCGGCATCAAAGGTTTGGAAACCTGATTAAAGCCACCACAACCAAACACACCGCCTATGTGCTCAACGCCTTCCGGCATCAAAGGTTTGGAAACTGGGTTTGGTAATTCCCATTCGTTGGAACCCTGAGTAGTGCTCAACGCCTTCCGGCATCAAAGGTTTGGAAACTAGAGGAAGTGGACGAACAGATCCCCTCCAGTAACAGGTGCTCAACGCCTTCCGGCATCAAAGGTTTGGAAACCGCTCAAATGCGGCTAAGTCGCTAGAGGGTAAAGTGTGCTCAACGCCTTCCGGCATCAAAGGTTTGGAAACTGTTTGGACAATTCGTTAAAGAGTTTGCGAAACAGATTCTCGAGTGCTCAACGCCTTCCGGCATCAAAGGTTTGGAAACCGTCTCTCGTTAGCCTACGCGCCCCATAACGAGGTTGTGCTCAACGCCTTCCGGCATCAAAGGTTTGGAAACTTAGCGGCTGTAACCTCCTGGACTCCCTCAACCTGTGCTCAACGCCTTCCGGCATCAAAGGTTTGGAAACTTTGTGGGACGGGGTACGCTATGCACTGGCTCGATGTGCTCAACGCCTTCCGGCATCAAAGGTTTGGAAACTTGATTCTCTCGTCTTGTTTTCTTTCTTTGCACATGTGCTCAACGCCTTCCGGCATCAAAGGTTTGGAAACCTCCAACAGCAGCGGCGTTGGCAGAACAGGCGATCGCCTTAAAGTGCTCAACGCCTTCCGGCATCAAAGGTTTGGAAACCGCCTGAAACCCTTGTGTTTTGGGCGTTTTTCTATGGGTGCTCAACGCCTTCCGGCATCAAAGGTTTGGAAACCCTGATACTCCCCTGATACTCCCATAAAACCTCCAGTGCTCAACGCCTTCCGGCATCAAAGGTTTGGAAACTGCTGCTTCGTCGTTGGTAGCTGCAAGAAACCGTCGTGCTCAACGCCTTCCGGCATCAAAGGTTTGGAAACGAGATTCAATCAGGAACGACAATCTCTCCAGTCCCGGTGCTCAACGCCTTCCGGCATCAAAGGTTTGGAAACCACAGAACGGGCGATCGCTCTCGCGCCATCCCAACCCTGTGCTCAACGCCTTCCGGCATCAAAGGTTTGGAAACCAATTGTGCGAGATGCTCCTGTGTCTGCATGGTCAAGTGCTCAACGCCTTCCGGCATCAAAGGTTTGGAAACCGATGAGTAATTGGCGCTACCGCGCCGCTCCTATTCCCGTGCTCAACGCCTTCCGGCATCAAAGGTTTGGAAACAGACATCCGGTGGCGGGTCTTCCAAAACTTTCCGGTGTGCTCAACGCCTTCCGGCATCAAAGGTTTGGAAACCATCAATAGGGGATCATCCGGTCCCCATATTTCTCGTGCTCAACGCCTTCCGGCATCAAAGGTTTGGAAACTCTGGGGTTGATTGTGATTTCTGCCATCGTTTGTATGTGCTCAACGCCTTCCGGCATCAAAGGTTTGGAAACTACGAGAAGGAGAGGACTCTGGGTGGTCCGAAGAATCGTGCTCAACGCCTTCCGGCATCAAAGGTTTGGAAACTAAACAGGAAATTGTTGAGCGGTACAGGAAGCGAGAAGTGCTCAACGCCTTCCGGCATCAAAGGTTTGGAAACCCGAAGATCAGATTCAGGCTTTCGCTTCTGGAGTCGTGCTCAACGCCTTCCGGCATCAAAGGTTTGGAAACGGCCCTCGCCAGAACCCTTAGTATATAAGCATCTCTGGAGAGTTTTGCAAGCACCTATAATTCTAGCCACTTCAGTTCCCATGAAAGTTCCCTATTGTCATTATCAGCTATCCAACAGAGGCTTGAAAAGCCTAACGAGAGAAGGCTTCAATTTTTGCAAGTATCTTCATCGCTTTTTAATCCTTCAAAAGCAGTCCCCAGTGAGGTGACAAGCATAAGCGCAGGTGAACAACTGGCGAACAAGCTCAGATCCTTGCATCAGAAAATTCGGTGTCGTTCTTGCTCCACGGTCCACGTTTCGGGGCGATTGCAAGCCTGAATTCTTTCCACGCAGCGATCGCATACTCCAACAATCAATAAGCTGTCCTCCTCAACCAGAATCTTTTCTAGTTCCCAACGTAGTTTCTCCCGCTCTCGTTGGCTTAACCGACAGCGAAAAATCGAATATTGTAAGCTCTCACCATACCCTTTGAGAAGTTGGAATGCTTTACGCCAGCGCTTTGGATCACGAATATCGTAGCAAATCATGTAGAAATTCTTACTTTCAGCCATTGGTCTACCTCACCGAATTACCAATTGACCAAACAACCCACCCTCTCCCATCCACTCCTTCTCCAGGAGTCGGACTTCCAACTCAATCAAACGACGATAGGTTAGGGAATATCCCAAAACGGGATGCTTCCAGCTCTCTTCTTTACGGCGCTCGTACAAGCTAACGAACTTACGACGACCACTGTCACTCAGCCAAACCTGATCGCCCCGCACATCAAAATCGTCTTTAATATCCCACTGTTCCCGATTAATCGACCCCATCACGGCCAGGTCGACGATCGGCACCCGGAAGATCTCCATTAAGTCGAGTGCCAGGGGTGGTGCCTGGGTGCGGGGTTGATGGTAGAAGCCAAGGGCCGGTTCCAGACCCACCACCAGAATGGCATTCATGACATCCTTCAGCAGCAGGGAGTAGCCAAAGCTTAACAGGGCATTAAACCGATCCTTGGGTGGGCGACGGTTGCGACCCGTAAACTGAAATTCAGGCGCAGCATTTTCGGAAAGCAACTGGGGCAGTGCGCCAAAATAGAGTGCGGCCAGATTGCCTTCCAAGCCCAGTAGAGAAGCAAGCGACTCAGCCTGGGGTACCTGTTTCAAGATTCGCTGCATTTGGTTGATCGCGTTCGTTAGTGCTTCTGGCACCGATTCTGCCCCTCGTTGCCCCCGCATCAGCAGTTTGCGCTGGCTCTGGCCACGACAGGTGACAAGCTGTCGCGCCAGTTTCAGACAGATTAATGGATCACTCAACGCGCCATACTGTCGAACTCGCCGCTGAATGCTGCCCTGGCGAGTATCAAAGCTACCCAGGTAATGTCCACCCCAGAGATAAAGTGAACGCCAATTTCCTGCTCGGCACAGAAGTAGAGGGCTTGCGTCGAAATTTGGGCATAGCTGTGTAAAACCAGTTGTCCCACCTGACGGGCAGGAACTGTGTCAGTAGACCGATCGCGACGGGCAATTTTGAGTTGTTCCCCACTCTTGCCAACACTGGTACCCGCTTCCGTAATGTGAATCACCTGCCGCTCGTCATCTTCAGGGAACAGGCGAATGGGCTTACGATCGGGGTCTTCTGTCAGACGGGTTTCTTCTGGCAAGCAGACTGGAGCCAGGGAACAACGCACACACAGCCGCTCGTTGGTGGTGATCGGTGGCCGCTCCGTCGTTTGCCGCAACAGTCGCGCTTGGAGGACCGCATCGCGCACTGACTGACGGCCCGCGTCGTCGAGTGGCACATGCACCAGCACATTATCGGCATGGTAACGGATGCGCCCCTCTGGTACGACAATGCCGAATTTGACTTCAATCAGGCAGGCATAGGCGAGAATTTGCAGGCGATCGCTCTCCCAGGCTTGTGGTCGATTCTCTTTGTTGCGGTAGCAGCGCCCGCGCTTGTGCTCATAGGGAATGGTATCTCCGTTACGAGTCCGCAGGGCATCGACTTTTCCTCGCAGCCCCAGTGCATCACTTTCGAGGACAAGTTCCTGCCATTCCTCACCGTCCTCTTTCTCCAGTTCAACATGGAGCCTGCGGCCAGCGAAGACAGCAGCATCCTGGGTGTAGAATTCTTCCACCTCCTCCAGGTAGAAAAGCCTGGGGCAGTAAGCCAGCGCATGTAAAGCACCAACACGAATGGTATCCTGCTCGGTTGCAGGAGTTGCTAATGTTTCCATAGTGGTGAGAAAAGCCTGAAAACCCGTTATGGGGTTAGTGGTTGATATATCATCCGCTACAGAGAAGGGGCTGGAGATTCCCTAATTCCAGAGTCAGCAGATATACGGCATTTTGAGGGCAGAATACGCTTGTACCTCTGCGTTTTACGGGAAGACAGTTGCTCTTGTTAGGCGACTGTACCAGCCGCAAGGATTTGCTCAACGGTAAGGGCCAGATTTGGCAGAGTGGGAGAAGCGATCGGTTGATTGCCGACAAACACCGTTTCCTCATACAGCCCCTCTTCCCACCGCAAAATCGTGACTTTTGCTTCTAGCGGATCAACAATCCAGTATTCGGGGACTTCCAGGGCCGCATACTCCGAACGTTTGTAGCGGTAGTCCCGCTTGATCGAATCTGGGCTAACCACTTCCACGATCAACAGTGGCGCTGTTTGAAATACTGCCGATTGGCCCAGTAGTTCCTTAGCCTGCTCTCTGGTGACGATGCAAAGGTCGGTTAGCCGGGACTTGTTGTACCCGGTTCTCACCCCGGTCTCGCGAAAGGTCAGCCAAGGTAGGGAAAGCCGTTCGATCGCCCCGTCCAACTGCTGCTCTAGAAATTTGGTGATAAGGAAATGTTCTATCGTTGGCGGGTTCATCAGCACAAGCAAGCCATCAATCAGTTCGTAATGGTGATCCGTACCGTCGTCATAAACGAGATATTCCTCGAAGGTGAGACGCTGGATGGCGGTGTTGACCATAACGGGGTGAAGGAAGTGAGCTGCTTTTAGTGTAAGTGATGGGGGTGGGAAGGGGGCAATCGATATGGAAGAAAAAACGCCTTGTAGCTCCAGAGGCAAGGTTGAGCTAACGGGGATCAAGAATTGGGGTAAATTTGCTATCCAGTGGTTCAGGAGTCATTAAAGATGGCGAAACATCAAAGTGATATCGTCGCCAACGAGTATGAAATGCACCAATGTGATCAACCCAAACGGGTAACTCAATCTGACCATCATCCTGAGGTGTAAGCCAGTGCCAGGTTTCAGAAAAGTTCTTGACTTTAGCAAAGTCTCTGATCAATGAGACATCATTCACGGCATTGTCGCTTAAGCCAAGTGAGACAACTCCCGTTCGAGTAACGACCTCTGGAGTTTCGATCGCTTCAATTAAACGAGCTTCAAGTGATCGCCCATTTTCTTTACTCTGTTCTTCACTACTGTCTATCCAGCAAAGAAGCTCAATTCCGCAGAGTGTTTCGATGAAGTCAGGAGTTCGAGAGACCCCGTATTTTTCACCACTCATCCGTTGAAGTGTTCTGGCGATTCGAGGTTGTTTGGCAAAGGCAAAGGCAAGCTTCACTCCGGAATGCTGTGCTCGTAGCCGCTCTCCAACTAGAGAAAGTAACATTCCATAGACTGTTGCGGGAGGAGGGAAAGGGTAAGTTTCTGCTAACGATCGTGCATAAGATTTGCGAAAGCTGCCATAAGGCACTTCAACGTGCAAAGCAATCACTAAACACCTCCAACCGCTAGTTCAGCTTGTTGAGCAATGCCCTTGTATTCATTCCCAATTGCATCGATTCGCTTACGTGCTTCATTGGTAGCTGCTTTGATACCTTTACACACTTTTACACCAAGCTTTTCCAGTTCTTTTCCGTCCTCAGTCAAAGCAACTTCTCCGCCCAAAATCAATTCACTAGCTGGAATATCACCTGCTTCAACTCGTTGGATCAGTTTTGCAACCGTGTAAGTACGATTGACTTCATCATGCTCGAAGCAGTTTTGAATTTTGGAGGAGTGGGCACTCGTTACTCTTAGGACAATCGAGGCAGGCGAGAAATCATAGGCAAATCTGGCGTGGTTACCCGCAACCGGAGGTAAGTCTACAATTGCATCAATAAACTTGCCGATGTGAATCTTGTTCACTACATCAGAAAGGTTCAAACCAAAGGAAAACTGATACTCAGTAGTGTGCATTTCAGCCGCATAAAGAGATAGTTGCCCTGCTTCCTTGGTGCCACTTACACAGTTGAAGGATAGTTCTCCTCGATAAGGGCGTAAGCTGATCGCACGACCTACTGATAGAGGACTCTGCCGAATGGTAACTGTCCCTTTAGCTTTTTCCCTCTACCTTTTTAGGTTGTTCTTCAGTTGTTTCCTCTGCAATTTCTTCTTTTTCAGCCGCACTTGCTTTAGCATCCATGAAACCCATCAAATCATCGTCGATCCGGACATTTCCAGCCGCAGGGTTCCAATAAGTACGATCTTTATCAAAGTATTCCAGTTTACCGTTCTCAAATTTGCGATTGACTAATTCAGGATTCTCTAATTGAAAGTAATAGCGAATAGCAAATCGAATTGCTTCAGCAGAGACACTAGAGTGAAGATCATCCTGATGAAACACCTTTTGAAGAGTAGTGGTGTTACCAATGTTATCCCCCGATTATTTGCAGCAACAGCTTCTCCAGTCAAAACAGTACCATAGAGGTAGTGAACAGCCATGTGTATTTCTCCTTAATAATTGTGTGGTGATTAGTTTTGCGAATCTTGGTCGGGCGATGAATAGCTGACTAACGCAAACAACAAAAGATTTTGGAAGCGATCGAAATTACGTGGATTAAACATAAACACTCGCAATCGATCCATTTCCTCCTGAAAAGGTTTCAGGAAGCTCCCTTTGTAGCATCAGCACAAAATCTGAGGAACCACCCTGCCAAAGCATCAGGCGTTTTACTCCTCAAAATCTCATTCCGAATTTTTTCTCGACGAACTTCGACTAATCGACCAAAATCTAAGTTCTGTTCCTGTGCCCGTTCCCCAGTTGCCCCATTGTCATCTCCCAAGCTTTATGAAAAGCCCGAATGATTGCCTGGTCATCTATGTCCTTGATTGCCTGTTTCATTTTGATTAGTCCTTCTCTTGCAAAACTCATGCGGTTGAAATCATCTTTGGTCTGTACCAAAACCTTAAATTGGCTGCACCAGTGCCGCTCTGCCGCTAAATTCGCCGCTACAAGTTCAGGTATTGCACTGTTGTTAATGGCAAATGTTTCTCCTTTTTAGTTTTAATAAACTTACTTTTGCCCAAGCCAAGATGGGTGTTTGCAGCTCGGAAAACATCTAGCTCTTGGTATTTTCCAGTTACTCTCACAGTCATACTGCGATTCTTCTGTTTGGGCATCCAGGGAACAACTCCCATCGTGACCGCTTGACACCCAGAGACTCCACTTTCACTAGCAATGTCATCAGCATGAATTGCAATAAGAAAACGTAATGCTGCTTCTTCTGCTCCACCGACTACACGCTCTAAGTATTTATCTCCAAAGCGTTTCTTTACTCCACCATGCCCCACAATGTCCCGCATTGCACGAGTAAATCTTTCCAGGTCTACAATGTCTGGTACAACAACACATGCTTGAGCAATATCTGGTTGATAAACTTTAGGACGCAACAGAAAAATAGGACAGGCAACTACTAAGAAGTTCAAAAGAAGTACTTCTTCCGAGTCTGCCTCTAATTCAGCAACAGCACCGGGAACTGCAAATTGACGGATGCTCGCGATTGGAGGGATTTGACCATTAGATTGATTACTATCCAGGAGATTTGTTTTTTGTGCTTTTTGATGAGCATAAGCATCAATTGTTGTATAACTTAGGAATTCTCCTGCCTCATCATCAATCCCTTTTAATTTAACCTTTTTAACTCCTTTACCAGGACGCATCTTATTGTGTTGCAGAAAAGTCAAGCATAAACCTTGATGCACTGCAACTCTTAGGTCAAGTGAGTTTTCGTCAATAAATTGACCAGGTAAATCGACCAACTTTTCAGCAGTGAGTCGAAACGAGGCTTCAAGGATGCGTTTTACGGCTTCTTTTTCTGTAATGGTTTCGCTAGATTTCAGCCAAACGCGATCGCGCTCTACTTTTGCTTCAATTCCATCTGGAGGTGAGTCTCCCCAAGCGGTAATTGTTGCAGCTAAGCCACCTAACGCTGCACGGTGGTAGATAGTGTAGTTCGGATTAGTTAGCTCAGATCTTGCAGCATTCTCGATAAGCCCGATTGGGCAGCGGTTTGAGGACAACTTCAAACCCTCGTTGGGTCGCAATTTTGGCACGGCTTTGGATGGATTTGAGCAACTGGAACCAGACAATCGAGGGGAACAATACCTCTAAGGCTAAATCACAGGCTGCTTTCCAATCGAGAATGGGTGGCAAAGACCATTGGTCAATCCAATGCACCAAAAGATAAGCAATCAGTGACAGAATCAGCCAACGATAGACACCAAGTTTGGTTGATTGCCCAAAGCGATGTAACCCAAAGCGATGTTTGATGGTTTTGAAAAAGCCCTCGATGGCCCAGCGTTTGCGTCCAAGGCGCACGAGATAAACCCCAGCGTAGGGATGAGTGGAGACGACAAAGCGCAATTCTCGCTTGCCTTGAGAGCGTTTGAGCCAGAACCAGGAGACCGTCAGCGGGTAGGAGCTGCCCTCTAAATAGACTTGCTGTCCCCGCTTGCCAGTGCGATACAGTTGCTTGAGAGCGCGACCATCGACCATTTTTCGGTTGCAACGCATCCCTACCACCGCTCGCCAAGAGCGCTTTCGCACGGCATTGAGAAACTCTACGGTGCCAAACTCTGTGTCTGCCTGCACTATCACCACCCGCCCTTGACTCAACTCGGTGGGGACCGTTGCCAGTAGCTTGCACGCCAGTTGTACCGGACTGGCATCGCCCTTACCGCGCCAGACCCGAAAGCTCCAGGGCACTCGCCACTCACCGAGCACCAAATACAACACAACCAGGTGTAAGCCACGTTTGCCGTTGAGCACTCGCACCCACGGGTCGGGCGTATCGGGGTCTTCAGTGGGGGTGCTGAGATGGAAAAATTTGCCGCATTTCGGCAGACTGGTCAGGTCAAGCAACACCCGCAGCGGCACCCCCGAGGCGGTCGATGTCGGTCGATTTGCCCCAACACAGCTTGGCGGGTCGTCCGAATCACTCCACGAGTAGACCAGCCGTAATGATTGAGAAAGCGACTCAACGAACTCGCAGATTTGACCGACGTATGTTGAGGCAAGGGATGTCCTTGAGCTTCAAGAAATAGCCCCAACAGAGCGTTCAGGCTGGCTTTTTGGTACACACTAGGCAGCAGACAAAGCAGGCTATACACTAGCCCTTGGGCGTGTTCAACGATGGTTTCCATAACCGTCCGATGATTTTTCTTACGCCCTTTCTTTCAGCTTTTTGCTCCTTTGGCAACCCCTTGTTGAGACTGGTGCAAGATCTGAGTTAGCCGATATTCCATGTTTAGCGCCATCTTGCACCTGTCCCTTGATATGCGTTTGGATTTGCTTCAGCTTCGTCGTACTCGTCATATTCCACTTGGTCGTCAGGGGCAATTCGGATACTTGCTACTCGCTCCCATCTCAAAGCTGCTTCTTTCACTGGAATCGATACTTCGTGCTTGCGTAACCAATCCCGTGAAGGTTGCCCAAATTCAAACTCAGTACACTTATCCAAATCGCACTTGAGAATGACTGAAATCGTATACCCTTCTCCACGAGTCATTCCCGGTCGAGTCCGCCACAACCCGGAGAAGAAGCAAGCCCGTTCTTCTGCCTTCTGTAAATTGAATTCGGAAGGATCGCTGACACTCTCGAAGTAGTTTGACAAATGCTTCTGGTGTAGAGGTTGTTGTAATGCTTGCAACTCTTTAACCCATTGTTCAGCTAGTTTGAGTTCGGGAAGCTCATAGGGTTTCGCATCTTGCTCTGAGATCGGACAAATTAAAGCAGGTTTCGGTTGTCCTGGGTTTTCTGGTGTTGCTCGTCGATTTAGTCGCCCCATTCGTTGAATTAACGCTGGTACAGGGGCAAGATCAGTAATCAACAAATCCGCAGATAGATCTAAGCTCATCTCAGCGACTTGAGTTGCAATGAGAATCGTAGGTTGTCCCTTCTGTTTAAAGCTGTCAATGACATAATGATGGCGAATACTACGGTCTTTGTACCGAAGCCGCGAATGGTAAACATAGACTGAAATCTCAGGGAATTGCTCACGGGCCAAATGATACAAACGGTTTGCCCAATCAACTCGATTGCAAACCCAAAGAACTTTCCCCTGATTGGTATCATCTAATTGGGTTACACATTCTCTAACACGATTCCAGACAACTTTCTGATCAATCGGATATTCAATCAGATAGCGTGGCAATGTTTCTCGATCGAGCGGTCCTGGAATTAGCTGGAGATCCTCTCGAACTGCCTGAATCGCATTGCGTCGTTCCTCCGGTAGTGAAGCCGTCATCAGTAGGACAGGCAACCGAGGAAAGTTTTTCAAAAAAACTAATAGGTGCCCAAACAGGTACTCATCAAAGGCATGAATTTCATCAAAAACAATCACTGACTGCATGATGGCAGGGAGTGAATACACACCTCGTCTAGAATTACCCATTAATCCCAGAACTGTATCGGCAGTTGTGACAACTAACGGTGTACTCCAAAGGGACAATGCCTCAACTTTGTCTCGCTCTGTATTCAAAGCTTGGTGGGCTGCTCTAGCTGCATCATCTGTCTCAGCTTCCTCTTGAACAGCGGTTTGTGCCATTGTTTGCAAATCAACAGATGCTCTAGAGTGAGCTAAACTTGCTGGAATTCCAGATTCTAATGCATAATCCTTGAAATGTTCAGTCGTGGTGCCTGTAGTAGGTAAACAGAAAAACATTCGGATATTTGTACGCCCTTCTTGTATTAGCCGTTCACACCATTGTTTTGCCCACAGATAAGCCGCAAGACTTTTACCTGAGCCACAACCCGCTTCAGCCAAGGTCAAGTAGGACGTAGAAGCAGCTACCTCTCGTTGAAAATTTAATGTATCTTTCTGCGGATCGAAGTCTGCAAATCCTGCACGTACTGCCCATGACTGAATTAAGCTCTCAAAATCCTTTAACGCTAAACCGATCTCAAGTTCAGCAGCCACAAATTTTGAAAGCGAATACAGTTGGGCGGATTTACCTTGTTTTGCGATCGCGCTTGCTGCTACATCCGCCGCAATTCCAAAAGCTTTGACCAATGCAATAAATCGCCTTGACTCTTCGTCCTGAAATTGATCTTCAAAGTCTCGAAACTCATCTTTTAGATCCCGAACTGATTCTCTTGCAGGTAAATCACATAAATCATTCTTGTTTGGTGCAATAAGCAAATCATGGTGAAACTTGGGAGGCGTACCAAGCGCTAAATCCTGTGACATCTCCTCAAGAATTGTCTTTAAATCTGCATGTGTTAGATAGGCAGTTAAAGGTGAACATAGAGAATTAGGTTTTGTATCATCGCTAAATTTGCGATGGTGTCCAATTGCCCCCAAACAGCAATCATTTTCAAATCGCTTAGTGGTTCCAACCAATCACAAAACTGGTCAACCAGGAGAGTGAGAATACCAGAAAGCGTTTCGTGGCGAATTAACTGTAATTGCCCATTTTGGCTAGATATCATCTCTTGAAAGTGACTATTTGCTTTGCCTAAATCCTGTATCCAACCATTGGCTAGAAGTGTTCGTTCAAATTCAGCAAACTTCTCAGTGCTCAACCCAGCATTGTGCAGTGCGATCGCCCCTGTCATCACTGTCAGAGCCTTACAAGCCGCAGCAACATCACGGCTATGTTGAACTAACAAGGCATAGTCGGGCGGTTCTGGATATTTGTTGCGATCATAAGATTTAGCTAGAAGGCGACGATTGCTCATATATCACCTCCAATAGGCACAAAAATCCCGCAACCCATCCGATGCTTCCCGCCAATTCCAGCAATTTGCAGTTTGATGGAGTCTTCAGGACTCAAATCAGTGACAGAAACGCCAAAGCCAACAACAGTAAAACTCTTGATCTTGATAGTTTTGCGATTGCACTCACCTTTCTCATTCAATGAGATAGAGGCAGTACCTTGAATGTTTAGCAGGTTGAGCTTATATTTCACTGCCTCTAGAAATGGTTCTGCTTCTTGAAATCCCTTAATTACAACAATTCTGGCTCTCAGTGCCTCAGCAGACTGCAATGCAAAGAATTGGGGAATACCGAGACTAATATTGTGGGTGCCAATTCTGAGTTGGTTACCTGAAAGCGTGAGCGATCGCGAAATCAACTCAGGGTCATAGGGCATGCGGATTCGCAAGCAAGACTTTTCTTGTGTTAAGTAAATCTTGCCTCGGCGATCTGGCATTCCTGTAATCGTTTGAATACTGACACCTTCCCGTTCATGCAGTAGGGGGCAAATCTTAGAAATCGCACTATATAACCCATACCCATGATCTGCTGGTAACGTTTGCCCGATTACCCCAAAGCTCAATTCGACGTAAGGCAGGTTTAGCAGATCTGTCCCTAACGGTTTAGTTTCAGCGGCTAACATCATGTGCTCCTGTGTAGTGATTTCTCATTCCTTCCACCTCATCCCTGACCAACGCCACTAATTCCGGTGGTTCCCTCACGATCGCTCCCTTGCCATACCCCAGCACCCACCGCTTCAGGTCATTTAGACCCCGCACCACCATTTGCAATGTCAATGACCCATCTGGATGCTCCTGAATCTCCTGCGTCGGATGCCAGCGCCGCTCTCGGATGTAGGGTGCTGTGCGAGCATCAAACCAGATCGCAACAGGTACAGGTACTCCGCCTGCCTCATGCTGGAAGATCAGTTCTAGGTGGTCTTTGGCATCAAACGTTGGGTCGGGAACAAACGTGGATTCCAGCACCTCAATTTGCTTAATCCGGTTCACTCGAAACCAGCGAATCTCCTGCCGTTGATGGCAAAAGCCAATAACATAGGGGTTCGTTCCCCGGTAGATGTGCAGCACATAGGGGTCAAGCTGACGTTCTGAAACTGCATTCCGGCCAGCCGTGTAGTAAACCATTTGCACCGTCTTGTGGGTTCGGCAGGCATCTTCCAGCTTGTGCCATACCTCCGGGTCCAGGTCAATCTCTGCCCCACCCCGGAACAGAATGCGTTCTTCCGCCAATTGTTGCAAGTCTACCCAGGACTCCTCCGGCAACCGCTCACTCAAACGGGTGATGGCGGAGCGTAACTCAGGAGCATAAGTCGAACCTGCATACGCTTCCAGCATTCTGGCTCCCAATGTCAAAGCAAACAGTTCCCCCTTGCTTAGCGTGATGGTTGGTAGCCTCCATTCGGGGTTACTGTAGAAAAAGCCTCTTTGCTTACTGAATTCGATTGGGGCATGGTAGCGATCGCGCAGAAAATTGAGGTCATTGCGGATGGTCCGTTCACTCACTTCCAAATCAGTTGCCAGATTGGTGGTCGTTTGTCGTCCTCCTGAACGCAAGAGGGCATCGATTTGTAGTAGCCGTTCCAAATGGCGTGACATAGGCTATATCAGATGATCTATTCGCATCGTATGCAATCAACCCGGCAAAAACGTTTCCGCTTTCCAACATTTGTCCATTCTTTAAAGGAACCAATCTCAGCTTGATAATTGGTCGGGGAAATACCTGGCTAACGGTTGATGGTGGGGTAAGTCACCCCTAACCGGGCAGCAAATTGCTCTTGAGTAAGGTCTAACCGCTGCCGTAGCTCATAAATTAAATCTGCTGTTTCCCCTGCTGACTTGATCACCAGCTACCTCCGAGTTCCCACATTTATGGTTATGGTCAGCCAAGATAACTCAAACGGCATATCACCTGATTCAAAGTGTTCCCCAGGTTTTCACAAATGCAGCAACTTCTATAACTGCTATCAACTCTGCTGTTGCTGCTTCCGATAGTCCCACGGACGCTGATAGTTTCCCGCCCAGACTCCCAGATGCTTCAACTGAGCGAGTCTTTCTGCCTGAGCAAACGCTGCTCCATTGGGGCAATCGCCAGAATAGAGGAGACAAAAGAGGGTGGCCGACTGGACACCCCAACAATAAACTTTTCTGCTTCCATGCTAACGCCCAAACACCCCAGCGAACTTGATAACCCTGAAGTACAAACGCTATATGACAAACTGCAAACGAGTATCACCCTTGCCAGTTTGGAGCTAACGGCTTGGCAAATTGGGCTGTGGTTTGCCCGAACATTAGTAGAGCAAGACTTGAATGAACGGGCTAAGCAACCCCAGCAGTGGGGAAATTGTTCCGTGTGCGGCAATCGCTTGGAGAGCAAAGGGCTTGTCCATCGTCGGATGCTGACGCTAGTAGGGTGGGTGGAGTGGAAACGATGGGTGGGACGCTGTCCCAATCGTTGTGCTGGTAGTCACTGCACCCCTTTGATGCGGTGCTGGGCATTACGGCTTACCAACAAACCTCACTAGAACTGGTGCGCTTGGGCTGTTTGCTGGCTGTATTTCTACCGTTTGAGTTAGCGGTGCATTTGTTGGTGCAATTGTGCGGTGTCCGCATCAGCGACGATACCGTGTGGCACTGGGTCCAGCAGTTTGGAGCGCAGGCAATGCATCAATTAGACCGTGAGGTAGAGCAACTAGCAAGGGGCATTGAGCCGATGAGTGATCCATTAGCCCTAATGCTGGCAGTGTTGCCGTTGGTGATAGCGACTGATGGGGCGAGCATGCCGTTTCGTCCACATGCTGGCACTGCGAAAGGCAAAATTAGGTTTCGGGAAGTCAAGATCGCCCTGCTTACCCGTCTTAAACAACTTCAAACTCGAACTTGAGAGCATATCACTCGCTTACAGCAACGACGCATCGTGGCAGTGTTCGGAGACATCGATGCGCTGCAATCCCGTTTGCAGTTGGAGGCATTACGCCAAGGCATAACCACTGCCACTCAAGTGGTATGGATTTCGGATGGCGCACGGGGATTTTGGCGATTGTTTGAGCAGAACCTGGCTGGCATTGCTGTTGGGATTTTGGATTTTTATCATGCAGCTCAACATTTATGGGATGCTGCCCAAGCCTATGGCAACACGCTACCGACACGCACTCCTCAACAATGGTTTGAACGACTGCGGCATCAACTGAGACACGGTTATGTTCATCACATTGTCAAAGAATTCGGACGGTTAGTGAAATATCCTTCTACACCTTTATCAGCTAAACCTGTGTCGAAGCGTGTTCGGCAATATCTTCACACTCATCTAGCTCACCTTCAGTATCGACAGTTCAAAAGACAGGGCTTTCCCATTGGTTCGGGCATGGTCGAGAGTGCTTGCAGGTGGTTAATTGTTCAGCGCTTCAAAGCCACTTTGATTGTTCTCAAATACCTTCAGCTTTGGTTTGTTGTGTTGTTTCTGATGGACTTGCAACGCCACATGAAACTTGCTTTTGCTGATATCAATGCCCAAGTAAGATTCGCTCACCCAATCCGTTCTCCTCACGCTTGTGACTTTTTGCTACAGGCTCTCGGTTATCCTTGTCAATGCAGGTTCAAGTTCAACGACTGACCTCTGATACTGTCCAACCTCAGCAGAACTTGTAGCGAGAAAACCAGGGATCTTATCTTCGCATCAGACTTTTGCAGTCTCAGCAGCGCACAGATTCACCTGGTTTCTTGAACTGTATTTCAGTTCACTCTCAACATACAAGCAGCACGCATGGACTGGTATATCAACTCCTGCCTGGCGATACACCACCAAGACCCCAAACGCTGTCTGGCTGAGCGGTTTAAACTCGACCAGAATTTGCTCTAACTCGCCTTCCTTGCGTTTACGGCTGCGGGTTTGGTTGATGCGTGCCCGAAGGGATCAGCTACGCTGCACACGGTTTCGAGCATAGGATCGACGACTGTAGCAAACCGCTGGATTCTAACAGCCATCCCCTTCTATCCCATGAATGCATAACGAGCACGATCGTAAAGATCGGAAAAGATATTTTGGAATGGAACGATAGGTTCTGGATCTTCTGGCTTGAGCGGGGTGGGAAAGCTAGGTAAGGGATGTTGTAGGTCAAACGCATACAGCTCTGCCGTTGGACGCTGCTGACTACGGCTAATCAAAATTCGATAGGTTGAGCTGGATCGTGTGCCTCTCACCGTCATTGGTTTCCCCGCGCAGCAAGTCATATGAAATCCGGTTGATCACTTATTACAAAAATGGCTGAGATCCTTGTACAAAGGCAATGCAGCGATAATCAATTAGCCGGATTTTATATCAATTTCTACCAAATGAGTGGCGCTCCCCAAAATCAACTGCCTTTTCTTCTCATAGGCAGTTCGTCCTTCGCCACTGCGCTTATTAGTTGGTGATTAGGAGTTCAACTACCGTAATCATGGTATCAGTTGTCATCTCCCGCACTTCCAAATAGGGTACTGGTCCTTTAATGGGTGAGGCAATCAAGGCCACGAGTGGTCAAGAATTCAGTAATTGAGATCGGGCGATTACAGTATCTCATTGCCATCGCTTTTTCTTTATCGCAATGTCCTGATATTTCCTGATTCTTGAATCTCTTGCCAAGCTAGACTCGACCTAATCTGCAAGAGGTCTAAGGTAAATGTAGCAGTGAAATCGCGCCGGAAAGCCAGATCAATTGGATGGGATATGACGGGAAGCCTCTCAATGTCTACAACTGAATCAGACCTAACGGGAGGTACACGGTAAATGTACTACCCTGTCCTAAATCACTTTGCACCCGTAAATGACCTTGGTGAGCCTGGGCGATCGCCTGAGCAATCGCTAATCCCAACCCGGCACCTCCTGTATGTCGAGAGCGATCGCTGCTGACCCGGTAGAACCGATCGAAGATGCGGGTTTGTTCTACTACGGGAATTCCAATTCCGGTATCTTGCACTTGAATTACGGCGTTTTGTTCTTGATTCACGTCTAATCGAAGAGTAATTACCCCTCCGCTTAGAGTGTATTGGATTGCGTTTGTAACAAGATTGGCGAGTAACCGATAAAGTTGCTCCTCATCCCCGAAACAATGACTGGCTGATGGACTAGCATTTCTGTTTGTAATCGTAAACCAGCTGCGGTTGCCAGCGCCCCAAACTCATCTGCAACATCGACGATAAGTGTATTTAGCTTCACCGTCTGAGTTTTGAGCGGCAGCATTTGTAAATCCATGCGCGAGAGGAGCAATAGATCCTGTACTAATTGAATTAAGCGATTGTTTTGGCGTTCGATCGTCTGCAATGTGCTTCGTGCCTCAGATGTCGTTAAAGCGTCTGTTTCCAGAGCAGATTCAACCGTTGCTTTCGTTGCAGCTAAAGGGGTTCGTAGCTCATGAGCCGCATCTCCCGTAAACTGCTGAATCTGCTGATAGGACTGATACACCGGACGCATGGCTAAACCTGCAACCCACCAGCTTGCACTTGTAACGAACAGCATCATAATTGGCAATCCAGCTAGAAGTAACCAGCGGGTGGTTGCCAGATAATCATCAAACTCTTTTAACGATCGCCCTACTTGTAGATAGCCCCAAGGCTGCCTGTTCTCCATCTTGAGCAGCAGGGAAATATGATGATAGCGCTGTCCCTGTTGGTCTTTTAGAGTCTGCCAGAGTTGATCGCCGCCAATAAAGGGAAGATTCTCTGGTTGTTGTCCAACAGTGGCAACCAGTTGTCCAGATTGAGTCAAAAACCGGGCGTAGTACCCTTCCTGTTGCACAGTTCCCAAAACGTGTCGGTGCGTTTCTTCCTTTACACAGGTTGAGCCTGCAAGGCACAAGTCTGGAATGATTTTTGCACACTTGGCTCTATTTTTCCAGGCTGCTTGAGATTTGGTTCCAATCCATCGTGTAATGTTCCTGCAACAGACTCCAGTTCCCGGTGGAGAGCGTGCCAATGTGCCTGAGCCATCATGTTATAGAAGGCAACTCCGCACAGACCCAGAATTACTCCCATAACTCCGACGTAGTAACCCGTCAGACGCAGGCGGGTGAGATTAAACAGCTTATTTCTGTTCATGGGGCAAATTAAGGCGATAGCCCAACCCATACACGGTTTCGAGCAACCCATCACAGGCATAATCAGTGAGCTTCCGACGCAACAGACGAATCTGGGCAGGCACAACATTGCTGCTTGGGTCAGCTTCTACTTCCCACACCTGATTCATTAATTGCTCTCGTGTTAGAAGCTGATTTGGGTGCTTCATAAAATACTCTAGAAGCTGAAATTCTTTAGCGGTCAGCGGAACAGTTTGAGCGGTTCCCTTACTCGTTTGGACTGAGACGGTCGAGTTACCATAATCCAACAGCAACCGACCCAGGTGCAGTTTTTGGGGATGCAGCAGGGGTGATCGACGATTCAACGCTCTCACCCGTGCCTTCAATTCTGCCATGCCAAAGGGTTTAACCAGGTAATCATCGGCTCCCGCATCCAGCCCAGCAACTTTATCTTCCATTCGGTCCTTTGCCGTCAACATCAGGATGGGTAATGGGTCATTTCGCAACCGGACTTGTTGACAGAGTTCTACTCCCGACAATCCTGGCAACAACCAGTCAAAAATTGCCACTGTGTAGTGCACCTGCTGATTTTCCAGATAATCCCAAGCATTTGTACCATTCTGCACCCAGTCCACAATATATTTTTCACGACTCAAGCTTTGTTGAATCGCCCGTCCCAAATCAGGTTCGTCTTCGACTAACAGAATCCGCATTAATGAATGGCTCCCGTAGTCCCAGTACCTAAAGCCAGAAATTTCCGACAACTAAAGCGTTGCATCTTTGCGATCGCACTCAAAGAAACCAGTAGGCAATTGCCTTCTCCAATTTCAATCTAGCTTAGGAAAAATAAAATTAGAATGAAATATCGAATTAACGCAAAGGTGTTCGCGAAGCTGGTTTTATAGGTTCTTTCTGAGCTAATTGAGCAAGGCATAGTGCCCTAGCGTTACGCCACTCAACATTTTTAACGTGAGTAGGGTAATTGGGTATAGGTGGAGTTGGACGAACCGCATCACCCCTACAAGGATTTTCATTCGCACTTGCAGCAAAAATCGTGGACGCAAATGTAACTATCAATATAGTTACAAACATTAATCTATTCATTTTGTTTTCCTTAGAAAAGGCAAAGCTAGGTGAAAGCTAGCTTTAGCTCTAGATTGACAAAGGAAAATAAAACCAAAATGAAATCGTTATTAATCTCACTTGTCTAAGGGAAGTAACCCCTCAAGCAGTTACTGCTTAAAGCTATAGCGAGCGTTCACCTTCTGACCATTAATGTCCGACAGAATTGCAACTTTATATTCTCCGGCAGTGGGGTTCGGTAACTTAGCCGTGTAGTGTTTATCGCTGGGGTCATATTTCATGTCCAATGACTTTTGGCTACCATCTGGCAATTGAACCTGGGCTATTACTTTTGCGTTAGGGACAGGTTCATGATTGTCTCCCTTCAGGAGATAGAAATCCAAATGCGCGGCTCCTGCTTCTTTTTCAGGGACAAATTCCAGATGATAGGGACCCGATTCAATCACCTGTCCACCTTTTTTGCTTCCCGTGATCGTTATCCTTCTTGTCCCCATCGGTTTTTGCCATTGTTTCATTGGCAGGTGCAGAAGCCGCCGTTGATGGACTGGCAGCCGGACTACTTTCTGTTTTTGCGGTTTGATTGCCACTGCTACAAGCTCCTAGAAAGAGGAGTCCAACGCTGGTGACAGAAAACAGAAACAATTTGAGCGATCGCATCACAATTTCTCCTTGAAATCACATTGAAAACTTGGGTCAGGATTGAGCAACCTTTACTGGTTCTGAAAGGGGCGGTTGAGCGATGTCCGCTTGCTGTTTGGGCACGATGTATTTACCGAACAGAGCGTACAGGGCAGGCAAAACGAGCAGGGTCAGAGCAGTAGAGGTAAACAGACCGCCTAACACAACCACAGCTAGGGGCTGTAAAATTTCCTTTCCGGCTCCACTGCTAACCACCAGTGGCACCATGCCCAATGCCGAGGTCAGGGCAGTCATCAGAATGGCAACTAACCGTTCGCTGGAACCTTCAATAATGGTTTCACCCAGGGAATTGCCTGCTGCAAGTTTGGCGTTATAGTTGTCAACCAGGAGCAATCCATTCCGGGTCGCAACACCGAACAAGGTAATAAATCCTACCAACGAAGCAACTGAAATGACACCGCCTGTCAGCAGAATTGAGATCAGCCCACCGACTAGAGCCAGCGGTAGGTTGATCATAATCATGAAGGTTGCCGGGATGGATTTTACGGCGAAGTAAATCAATACCGTTATGACCACAAATGCGATCGCGCCAAAGATTAACAGATTTTGCGTTGCCCGCTCTTCGGACTCAAACTGTCCGCCATATTGAATGAAGTAACCGGGTGGGAGTGGCACCTGCTGCTTCACTTGCTGACGCATTTCATCAACCAACGATCGCAAATCTCGTCCACTGGCGTTGGCTGATACCACAATCAGGCGAGACACATTCTCCCGGTTAATAGTGTTTGGTCCTGTGCCATAGTCAATTTGAGCTACTTGAGCCAACGGAATTTTTGACCGTTCGGGGTGTCAATCAACAAATTCCGAATCGTCTCCATGTTGTTGCGGGACGTTTCCTCCAGCCATACAACTAAATCAAATACCTGTTGCTGCTCCAGCACCTGCGAAACCACCCGTCCATTCAAAGCGGTTTCAATCAGTTCTGACAGCTCTCCGATCGTCAGTCCATAGCGAGCAGCCGTGTTACGGTCAAACTGAATCTGAACTTGTTTGACGGGAATTTGCGGTTCTAGTTGCAAATCAACTACACCCGGAATCGGACGCACCGCCGCTTCCACTTCCTGCCCGATGTGACGCAGTTCTGCCAGATCTGGACCAAAAATTTTAATCGCAATCCCAGAGCGTACCCCGGACAACACCTCGTCCATACGGTGAGAGATAAATCCACCAATATTGGCGGCAACCCCTGGTAGTTTGGCAAACTCCGATCGTAGTTTCTCCAGCGCGCCTTTCCGGTCTTGACTACCTGCCTCACTCAGTTCAATATCGAGTTCGCCAAAGTTAACCCCACCTACGTCGCTATCCCCAGGAGCACGTCCCGACCGAAAAGCAACGGTTCCAAAGCGTTTGTCATCCTTGAGGGCATCTTCAAGGGCTAATCCGACTTGCTTTGTTGCTTCTAAGGAAACCCCTGGATAAAGGGTAATGGCATTAATCAACGAGCGTTCCTGAAATTCTGGCAGGAAGGTGCGTCCAAGTGTGGGCAGGATGAGCAGTGAGGCAACGAGCGCCGCTCCTGCTGTGAGAACCACCAGCTTGGGCTGACGAACTGAGAACTGTAGGGCAGGACGGTAGAGCCGCTCTGAAAATTTTGCGACCCATGTTTCCTCTGATGGCAGACGGCGATTGACCAGCAACAACGCACACAGAGCGGGAGTCAACGTCAGGGCAACCAGTGTAGAAGCCAGAATCGACAGCAGGTAGGCAATTCCCATTGGGGTAAAAATTCGCCCTTCGACTCCTGAAAGCGAAAAGATTGGCGCAAATACCACCGCAATAATCACGGTCGAAAACAAAATACTGACGCGAACTTCGATCGACCCATCAAAGACAACCTGAAGCGGTGATTTGGGAGAGCCAGCCAGTTGATTTTCCCGCAATCGACGATAAACATTTTCCATATCGACGATTGCATCGTCTACAACAGAGCCGATCGCGACCGCCAGACCACCCAGCGTCATTGTATTGATGCCTTGCCCTGTCCAATTAAGGATAATCATGCCCAACAGGAGCGACAGCGGCAGGGCACTTAATGTAATAACGGCAGTTCGCCAATTCATCAGAAACAGCAGCAAGATCACCGAAACAATGATGATGCCATCGCGGAGGGAATCTTCTATGTTTTTGATTGAGGCATCAATGAAGTTTTCCTGGCGAAAGGTGACAGCGACATTCACCCCTTTCGGTAGCCCAGCTTTAATTTCTTCCATTGCGGCTTCCACCGCACGAGTGACAGTCGGGGTATCTGCAAGGGGCTGTTTGTTGACCGTAACAATCATCGCGGGCTTACCATTAACACTGGCATCTCCCCGTTTTAAGGCGGCTCCAATTTTCACATCCGCCACATTACTCAGCAGAACAGGGGTTCCATTCGTTGCCTTGATGACTGATTGCTTCAGTTGCTCCACCGACTCAATCCGTCCCAACCCCCGCACCAGCAATTCCTGGTCAGGATTAACCAGAAAACCACCAGGCGCATTCACGTTTGCTCCCTTCGTTGCTTTTGTAACGTCCGCCAGGGAAACATTGTAAGCCTGCAACTTTTGAGGATTGACTAACACCTGATACTGCCGGACATCTCCCCAAATACGACAATCTGGGTTACGCCAGGTACAGCGAGCAGGCGATTCGTCACTTGCCAATCAACCAATCGCCGTATCTCCATTAGCGAAACGGAATCTGAAGTGAAGGCGTACTTGATGACGGTTCCGATCGGGGAACTGATCGGTGAAATTTGGGGTGTTTCTACGCCTGAGGGGAGCTTTGATTGCGCCTGCTGCAACCGTTCTGTCACCAGTTGCCGCGCCTGATAAATATCAGTGCCCCAGTCAAAAATCACCCGCACCACCGAAACTCCGACCGCAGAAGACGATCGCACTGTCGTTACTCCCGGTGTGCCATTAATCGCACTCTCAATGGGCAACGACACGAGTGCTTCTACTTCTTCAGGTGCAAGCCCTGGAGCCTCGGTTTGAATTTCTACCTGGGGTGGCGCAAAGGCAGGAAATACATCCAGCGGCATCTGGGTAATAGTGCGAAGCCCAAACAGCGCAATCAAAATCGAGGCAATAACAATTAACCAACGCTGCGCGATCGACCATTTAACAATCGTGTTGAGCATTCGAGTCTACTCCTGCTCTGTTGATTGGGAATGAGATTGGTCAACGGTTTTGAGTGTGGATCGTTGAGCAGAATGAAGATAAATCTCTGTATCATGGGCAGCGCCATTCGATTCAGTGTGATTGATTGCCTCAGAGCGACGCCTGAATCGTCGATCTGACCATGTTGTGCCTGCCCAGAATGTGCCAACGGCAACGGCTCCACTGATCGGGATGACCCACCAGGGCACTTGTCCCTGACTCACAACCGCCGCTTCAGAGTGGTGTTCTTCAGGTGTTGCCTTACTTCCCCCTCTCAGCGATTGGGCATACAGTTGCGGTGCCCGTTGCGTCACAATTTGGTCGCCATCAAACAGTCCGTCTTTGACTTCGACAAACTCTCCGGATTCCCGACCTAAAGTGACATCAGTGGATTGAAAGGCACTGCCATTTTGAACGAACACGATCGCTTTCTTGTCATTCGTCTCCACAACTGCCGACTTGGGAATCGCTAAAACAGCGGCGGGAGTGCGGCTCGTTAGCACCTCTAGTTCAACAAACATGCCTGGTTTCAAAGTGCCATTGGAGTTATCCAACTCCGCTTTGACCGGCACAATGCGCGTCTCTCCTTCTACAACTGCACCCACCACACTAATTCGTCCGTTGAAGGTACGGTTGGGCATCCCGTTAGGATTAACTCGCACCCCTGACCGATTTGAATGCGATCGAGGTCTTTCTCAAAGATATTTCCAGAAACCTGCACGCTACGGCTATTGACGATCGTCATCACCTTTTTGCCCGCATCCTGCCCCGATTCCCCTTGCGTTGTTTCCCGATCGGCAACGACCCCCGCAATGGGAGAAGCCAGGGTAATAGTGCCATCAGCATTGGGGCTGGCTCCCAGTTGGCGCAGACGGGCTTGGTAGGTGTCATCACTCAAAGAGACCCGCGATCGTGCCACTTCTACCGCCGATTGTGCCCGTTGCAGTTGAGCCTGTGCCTGGGAAACCTCTAAGGCACTCGCCGCTTTTGCGAGAGACGCTTTTGCCTCTGCCAGCTTGGTTTCAGATTCCAGAAAGGTCCGGCGCGGAATTGCTCCACTTTCTAGGAGCGTTTTGTCTTTGTCGTACCGCTCCTGAGCAAAACTGACTTCCGTTTTTGCCTGTTCGATATTTGCCGCCACGATTTTGCGCTGTTGCTCCAGGTTTCGCTGGGCTAGCCGCAGATCTGCCTCCGCCTGCTGTACTGCCCCGATCGCATCCGCACGTCGATCGAGGGCAGTTGTGCGGCGCTCCGTCAGTTCTGGTGCAGTCATGACTGCCACAGGCTGTCCAGCCCTTACCGAATCACCGGGGTTAACCAGTAACTTGATGACGGTTCCAGTTACTGGGGTTGTAATTTCAACGCTCTGATTCGGCAACGCCTCAATCTTGCCTGTGGTTTTCACCCCAAACGCTAACCGTCGGCGAGAGACAGCTTCGACCTTAAGCCCCAAGCGTTTTGCCGTTTCGCTATCGACCTGAATCGCTCCTACAGAAGCTTGGCTCCCTTCTTGAAACTCGTTTCCATGTCCACCGTGAGCCAGAACAGCAACAGATGGAAAGAATAGAGAGAGCGCGAGAAGGGGGCAGCCAGACGCAGGCTAGAGGAAATGGGGGCATCAGAAATTTCCTTACTGAGATAGCGAACAGGTAATCAAGAGGGGAGTTCAAATTACTGGTTGTACCAGGCTTTTCGCCATGCCTTCATCTCGTTGATCTCTGCCTGTTGAGAGGCAATGATTTCAGTGGCAAGCTGTCTAATCTCTGGTCGCTTCGACTTGCTCAACGCATCCTTCGCCATGACGATCGCCCCTTCGTGATGGGGAATCATGGCATTCAAAAACCGCAGATCGAATTGTTGATCCGCTGCTCCCAAGTCCATGTTCATCATCATGCTTTGCTTTTGGGCTGGAGACATTGCCATTGCATGTCCCATCTCGGGATACCAGGCGATCGGTTGAGCACTCGCGTTGGGATACCAGGCTTTGCGCCACTTCCGCATCAACTCATTCTCTTCGCGATTCTGCGCCTTGATAATGTTTTGTGCCAGTGATTTGATCTCCGGGCGTTTCGATTTCTTTAGGGCTTCATTCGCCATCACGATCGCCCCTTGATGGTGGGGAATCATGGCATCGATGAACCGTAAGTCGTACTGGGCACCGGCTGGACCGAGATCCATGTTATGCCCCATCTGACCATGATTCATTTGGCTATGGTCCATCATGCTGCCCGAGCCTGTATCTTTTGCCGCTGGAGCAGCTTGGCTTTGAGAACCTGGCGAGTTTTGGGCAGATGAACAGGCAGTGAGGGAGCTTCCAGCCAACGTTGCTGCCATTACAATGAATCCAAGAAAACCTGCTCTTAACATGGGTTGCTTCATACTTCTATCAATTCAAAAATCACTAGAACGAAATGATTCTCTGATTCTGAATCTTCCAGTTGACTGGAGAGTCAAGAAGAGAGGAGAAGATAAGCAATCCCGTATTGGGAAACACTTATATCTCACCGCAATCAGCGTGCCATAAAAATATAAAACTAAGATGAAATGCTGTTATTTCGGATGGATGAATTTATCCTCCTATCAGCGAGGGATGTGATCATTCTTTTCCCTGCATAAGGTGAGGTTGTAAAAGTTGCTGCCAAAGTTTATCTCACTCTGAAGACGTTCAGTGCTAATGCCTGACGTATTACTTCCTTAGTAGCAACGGCAGTCACAATTAGAGAGTACCGATGCCTCACCAACAACACAAAACTAGTATTGATGCAGCCGTTCACTGTGCCTACGAATGCGAACATTGTGCCGAAGAATGTTTAGGAGTATGCCTGAATGTGCCCGCTTGTGCCGGGATTGCGCTCAAATTTGTTGGACGATCGCAGGCTTTATGAGTCGGGGATCTCAATTCATTCCACAGATTGTTCGGGCTTGTATCGATATCTGTGAAGCCTGTGCCAACGAGTGCGAGAAGCATGATAACCAACACTGCCAAAACTGCGCTAAAGCTTGTCGAGCAGCCGTTGAAGAATACCGCAAGGTTGTGAGTATCGCTGCATCACGCGCTTAATTCATTGACATCCACCGTTTGAGTATGGGGGTAAGGCTGATCAATAGCCTTACCCGTTCTCCCTGTCACCCTTGTTGAAACAAACCTCCGTGATCCTCTTGACTCTCCAGCCCTCTGGAGCCTTCAAGATGGAATTAATCAAATTGAGGATTTGAACAATGACGCTTCAACTGACGGTTCCCAACATGGCTTGCTCGGCTTGCAGTGACACAATCACGAAGGCAATTCAAGCGATCGACCCTGCTGCTACGGTTCAAGCTGACACCAAAACTAAACAGGTCAACATCGAAACGCAAGCTACAGAGATAGCCATCAAACAAGCCATTGTTGATGCTGGCTACACCGTTGCATAGGGGACAAGTCATGGAAAATGCAACTTTGAAGCTAAGGGGCATGAGTTGTGCCTCCTGTGCCAACAATATTGAGACAGCGATTCGCTCGGTTCCGGGAGTCAGCGACTGTGCTGTCAATTTCGGTGCTGAACAGGCATCCGTCACCTACGATCCGCAACGCACTGACATCCAGGCAATTCAAACTGCTGTGGATGAAGCGGGATATGTGGCTTCTCCCATCGAACATGACACGCTTGCAGAAGAGGATGACGAGGAGAAGAAAGCGGGACAGGCAGAAAATCGGGACTTGACCCGCAAGGTCTGGGTGGGTGGCATCATCAGCATTATTCTTCTGGTGGGTTCTTTTCCAGCCATGTTGGGCTTTTCGATTCCCTTCATCCCAACCTGGCTGCATAACTTCTGGTTCCAGGCTATTTTGACAGCGCCGGTGCAGTTTTGGTGTGGCAAAACTTTCTATGTCAATGCATGGAAAGCACTCAAACGTCATACCGCAACGATGGATACGTTGATCGCGTTAGGAACCCTGGCAGCCTACTTCTATTCTCTATTTGTGACGATCGATCCTGGCTTTCTTACCGCTCAGGGAATCATGCCTGGGGTCTATTATGAAGTCTCCGCGATCGTCGTCACGCTGATTCTATTGGGACGATTGTTTGAGAATCGAGCAAAGGGGCAGACCTCCGAAGCCATACGTAAACTAATTGGTTTGCAAGCCAAGACAGCGCGAGTGATTCGTAACGATCAGGAGATTGATATTCCCATTGCAGAAGTCGCGCTGGGCGATGTGATTCTGGTGCGTCCAGGAGAAAAGGTTCCGGTCGATGGTGAAATTATTGATGGCTCCTCAACCTTGGATGAAGCAATGGTAACAGGTGAAAGTTTGCCCGTGAAAAAGCAAGTGGGCGATGAGGTGATTGGGTCAACAATCAACAAAACGGGGAGTTTTCAGTTTCGGGCGACTCGCATCGGTAAAGACACCTTTCTGGCCCAAATCGTCAAAATGGTGCAACAGGCCCAAGGCTCGAAAGCACCGATTCAACGAATGGCAGACCAGGTGACAGGGTGGTTTGTTCCAGCAGTGATTGCCATTGCGATCGCTACCTTCATCCTCTGGTACAACGTGATGGGCAATGTGACGCTAGCTTTGATTACCACCGTTGGAGTGCTGATTATTGCCTGCCCTTGTGCCCTGGGATTAGCGACTCCGACTTCCATCATGGTTGGTACGGGTAAGGGGCTGAGAACGGCATCCTGATCAAAGGGGCTGAAAGCCTGGAATTAGCCCACAAACTCCAAACCGTTGTGCTGGATAAAACGGGAACCCTCACACAAGGAAAACCGACCGTTACCGATTTTGTCACTTCTCAAGGAACGGCTAACGGCAATGAGTTGAAGCTCATTCGTCTAGCTGCCTCAGTAGAACGTAATTCCGAACATCCACTTGCAGAAGCCGTTGTGCAATATGCAAAGACTCAAGAAGTGCAATTGACAGAGGTACGTGATTTTGAAGCGATCGCAGGCAGTGGCGTGCAAGGAACTGTGTCCGACCGGTTGATTCAAATTGGAACCCAACGTTGGATGCGGGAATTGGGAGTTGATACCAGCGCTTTAGAGCAACAGTGGGAACGTCTGGAGGGTTTAGGTAGAACTGTCGTTTGGCTTGCGGTTGATGGCAAAATTGAGGGCATCATCGGCATTGCTGACGCATTAAAGCCCTCCTCTACAAATGCCGTTGGTGCTTTGCAACGCTTGGGTTTGGAAGTGGTGATGTTGACGGGAGATAACCGTCGCACTGCTGAAGTAATTGCCCGTGAAGTGGGCATCAAGCGAGTCTTTGCGGAAGTGCGCCCAGATCAGAAAGCCGCCAAAGTCGCAGAACTTCAACGGGAAGGAAAGGTTGTAGCGATGGTCGGTGATGGCATCAATGATGCACCTGCGCTGGCGCAAGCAGATGTTGGAATCGCGATTGGTACGGGAACTGATGTAGCGATCGCCGCCAGTGACATTACCCTGATTTCGGGTGATTTGTCGGCCATTGTCACCGCGATCGAACTATCTCATGCCACGATCCGCAATATTCGGCAAAACCTCTTCTTTGCCTTTATCTACAATGTGGCTGGCATTCCCATTGCCGCAGGAATTCTGTTTCCGCTCTTTGGTTGGTTGTTAAACCCCATCATTGCGGGTGGGGCAATGGCCTTCAGTTCTGTTTCCGTTGTCACCAATGCTTTACGATTGCGGAACTTTCAACCCAAAACATTTAGTTAATTCATTGACTCATGCAGAGGAAGGCAATGCTTAGAAAAGCAACATTTTTCGGAACACTGGCAGGATTGGGATTCCTGTTAGGGACAATCTTTGGGGCGGTTGCTTCGCAGTTCCCTAAAGGGGTAATCGCAGCCGAAACAAACATGAACAGTATGAACGAACATACGGTTCCTCAACCCAATCAATTTCAACGGATTGAACAACCACTAGGAAACAAGATTGCAGTCACAGTCGGCGGCTTAGGACTGATTGGTTTAGAACTGTGGTGGTTTCTGCTTAGCAAACCCAAATCGCGTCAAGCAAGCACAGAAGGCGGTGTTCAGGAAGTCACTGTGACAGTAGATGGAGGTTATGAACCGAGTCATATTGTGGTGCAAGCGGGACAACCTGTTCGGTTAAACTTCGATCGTAAAGATCCTAGCAGTTGCTTAGAAGAAGTGCGTTTTCCCGATTTTCGCATCGCTCAAGCACTCACCTTGAATCAAATCACACCGATTGAATTCACACCTAATAAGCCTGGTCGGTATGAGTTTGCCTGTGGCATGAATATGTTTCGAGGAGTCGTTGAAGCTCAAGCAGGAATACACCGACAGCTAACCCTTCAGTGCCGACTTCTCAACCTGTACATCACGTAGATCATTCTGCGGCGGGTAATGTTCTTGCCAGGTTCAACAACCATAGTGTCAGTCTTGTGGTGAGGTAGATGATGCAGCAGCCCTATTCTCCCTCTCTTAAATCCCCATGTCTAGAACATTACCTCCTTGGCTTACCTTACAGGATGTAAGTGCTATTACAGCTTGAACTAATTGCTCTGGATCGAGGGGCTTGATGATATGGGATTGATACCCTTTGTCAGCGCTCGTTTACGATCGCCGTCTCTCCCGTAGGCGGTCAGCGCGATTGCCGGAGTTTGGCCACCTTTATCAGACGGCAACGCACGAATCTGCTGAATTAAGGTGTAGCCATCCACATCAGGCATACCAATATCGCTCACGATCACATCGGGTCGAAAGGATTCTAGATTCGCTAACACATCTGTCGCTGACGCAACCGTGAGAACGTCTGCTCCATACTGCGTTAGGGTAGCGCCTTGAAGGGCAGGATGGAATAGGGGGTGAACCTAAAGAAGTTTTGAGCGGATGTCAGTGAGTATGACAATGCATACCTGTCCAAGTTGAGAGTCACAAGAGATTAGTTGCAATGGTCAAACTCGTCATGGCAAACAAAATGACAAATGTCGCGACTGTGGTCGTCAGTTTGTGCTCGACCAACATGGAAAGCCATGACCTCAGAGCAGTATGAGTTGATTGAGCGGATGTTGCTCGAGCGCATCCCATTAGCTGGAATTGCCCGTGTTCTGCAAATTTCTGAAGATACAGTGCAACGCTATGTGAACGCCAAAGCTGCCGTGAGTTCAGGTAGGAGACCGGAGTGCGCTGTCGGCTCAAGCGTTGTGGGGTTCAAGGCCACCTGTGTAGCGGCAATGGGCGGTGATTGACACTGGCCATTGCAGTGCTGATGGTGCAGTGCTACCCAGGAAACGGCATCG
Organism: Kovacikia ellensis JS3; assembly: GCA_034541955.1. GTDB lineage: Bacteria > Cyanobacteriota > Cyanobacteriia > Leptolyngbyales > Leptolyngbyaceae > Kovacikia. Next base: position 549,067 of record JAVYJL010000002.1, read on the forward strand.
CAGTGTCGATAAAGACAGTGGGTTGACCAGTGACATCGAACGATTCAACTGCACCTCGAGACAACGGGTGTCCTGATTCCTCAGAAGGTGCTTGTCGTTCTCGCAAAAGTTAGACAACCCCATTGCAGCCATTTGGAATTTTGTGCATCACTACAATGAGACACGACGACGCAAGCTAGCTCTTGTTTGATTTGCCTTTCCTTCAGGGCACTACCAAGATGGCTATCTATTTCTCGGCAGTGGAAAGACACCCTTTATCTAGACCCTAGATTCGAAGCAATCTCTGGAGAAACCAGCCTATTTTACCGATTACGAAATTTCTAGTAGTGCTCTAGTATCTGGAGCCAAAGGAAAGTCACTGCAATGACAGATCTTGTGAGGTTGACTTAGATGTAGAGCACTTGTACTGATTTAGTGTTGAGCGCAACCTTCTACCCATGTATAGCAAAGTGCTGAGTGCTGAGGACTGAGTGCTGAGTGTGAAAGCCAGCTATTGCAACGCTCTCAGTAGTTTGATTGTCCTAATATGTAGCAGTACTGCTGTGTTCCTATGTCGATTCCCTGGCAAAACGATTAGCCGCTATGTTCGCCCGTATTGCCCCTTTCCATAAAATTGTGGCGGCGCACATTGGTAGACCAAAAAGGCGGTACAACGTCAGTTGCAGGATTCCTTGCCAGGTTTCTGAGCTAACGTTCTCCTCCGTATTCTTAAAAGCGGTAATTTAGCAAACCCCCGAGCGTTAGATGCTTAATCATCAAGCGTCCGCCTCAGGGAACGTGCCAAGGAACGTAAGAATGTATACATTACTACTAGTTTTTGATCTCTTCAGTGAGGATAATTGCATGACAACATACAAAGTTCGATTGTTCAATGAAGCGGAGGGAATAAACAAAACGATCGATGTTTCCAGCGATACCTATATTCTGGATGCCGCCGAAGAAAACGGTTTAGATTTACCCTACTCTTGCCGTGCGGGGGCGTGTTCTTCGTGCAATGGCAAGTTGGTTTCAGGCTCAGTTGATCAGTCTGAGCAAAGTTTTTAGATGATGATCAGATCGCGGCTGGAAATGTTTTAACTTGCTACGCCTATCCGACTTCTGATTGCACAATTGAAACTCATCAAGAAGATGCATTGCTCTAACGGGAGTTCGGGATAAGTGAGGGGCAAACCAGACAGGGTGAAACTGCTAAATCCTCATCCCTCTGCTTGCCCCCATGTTTAGTCTAGAAGAGCTGTTTGCAACTCAGAATGGGTTTGCAATCAAAGAGAAATACAACCCATTTTCCTGCAAATTATGCGTTTCTCCAGGCGAGGAAATCAGAGGAATGCCCCAATCAAATCGGGCAGTAACCCGATCGCTAATCTGTAGCCGTAATCCAACTCCAACCGAGGCGAGCGTTTGCGGATCAGGGTTAGAGAAGCCCGATCGATTCCACCCATGACCGATATCAAAGAATGGCGCAATCTGCAACAGGCCATCAATCTTTGGCAACCGCAGAATCGGAATCCGAACTTCGGCAGAAGCAAAATACCGTTATCCGTTAGCAATGCATCCTGACGATAGCCCCGAACACTATCAATTCTCCCAATCGAAAATTGCTCAAACGTCAACAACGCTCGATCAGCAAACTGAGCATCTGCCCGTAGCAAAAGTAGGGTATCGGGAGCCAGTTGCCGCACCCACTGTGCCTGTCCCTGCTAGGAAAAAAAGCAACTGTCGGGTGGTTCAGAGTTAATGGTGGCATTCCACAGGGTAGCTAATTTCTTAGCTCAGACCCCATTTGTTGTCTTCCTTGTTTTCTTGCTGGAAATCTTTTCCGATAGTTCGACTACCAGTTCAATTTCTCCACACACCGAACCGATATAGACGTGTTCCACTGGGGTGGGCTTTTCACCATTGCGAATCGCCTCCAAGCGATCGGAGAAAATTCGGGTGGTATTTATTTCATCCCAATAGGCATTCACCAACTCTGCTAAAGAGGTATAAGTTGTGCTGAGTTGTGTTTGCTCTAGCCATGTTGCAATCATTTGCTCCAGTGCTTCGGACTGGTTAATTTCCCGTGTAGCGCAAGCAACCTTAAATTTTCGAGCTAGCTCTTTTGGAACATATCCACAGATTTGAGCATAGGTTGGATCGAGTCGTTTTGCCATGACAAAATCCAGTACTAGAGGTTAGTTCAATGTTCAGGAACGAAGAATGCAACCCTCTTTCTAGAAGATAACGTGTCAGTATGTCAGCATGTCAACATGGCATCTTTCGATAAATTGGGTAATTGCCTGACGAAAATCGCACAGACAAGGAGGTGAAGAGCCAGAATTGACGTGCACGACGGTCCCAGTAGGGCTTGTTTACAGGCCTATTTTGCCCCTATTAGAAACCAGGGGTGCATCGAAACAATTGAATACCGTTTGTTGGACATCTTCACAATTGCCGTAGGTGCCATTATTTATGATAAAAAGTGGCTCTTGTCAGCTTTTGGTGATCCTTGGGATTACTATGCTGTTCTACCAATGTAGGAAGCAGTACGTGAATGGTTTAGGACAGGCAACAAGCCATGAAGCGTTGCTTTTAGGGGGTGGTTTCATCCCTCACTTTCATCCTTACTGCTATAAAATTGCAATCCTCTTCGCTAAAAAACACTGTTTATCAACCAAATTTATTTTTAATAATTTTCATAACTGAGGCATAGCTTTTGAGGTCCCCTAATCGTTAAAAAGCACGGCTGCATGTTGAATATTTGAAAGTGCTGCTTGTTTATTACCTACATTGTTAGGAGCGGCTTCGTAGTCGTTCCAGTTGAGCGGCTTCAGAAGCTACTTATTTCCCATTGCGATAGTTACTCTTGCTCATTCATCCATCAACAACATTAAACGTGCAGGATCAAGTCGAATATGCCACGGAAACGAACGATCTTTGATTACATTCCATAGGTCCTGAAGATTTCCGCCTGCACATGGTAGTCCCGCGGGTTTGATGGTGCTGTATTAAATTTAAGAAACAGCGTCATTCGGTGGGGTGTTTCACTGGTGGCAGCTAACCAACATGGATAAGTATTGTCGCTAGACGAATCGGCTGTAATACTGATTTGATGAGCACGAATGCCAACGTGAGTTAGTTGTTCTGGAATTGCTTCAAGTATTTGGAGTGTAATTTCCCAGGTGAGTGCTTTAACAACGTTCTGCCCTTGTACGATCGCAGGCGAAAAGTTTTTACAGCCTGTGAGTTGAGCGACGGAAACGGTTTTGGGATGCTCAAAGATGTGATGTTTGACATCTTGGGCGATCGCCCGTCCCTGCTTTAACACCAGAAGATTTTCGGCAATGCGGTAGACCTCTTCCATATTGTGGGTCACAAATAAGGCCACACCGGAATAGTGGCTGAGGGTGGTGATCAGTTCCTGCTCCAACTGATTTCGGAGGTGAGTATCCAACGCCGAGAAGGGTTCGTCCAGCAGCAGCACTTCTGGTTGGCTGGCAAGGGCTCTGGCAAGGGCGATTCGCTGTTGCTGTCCTCCCGAAAGTTGATGGGGGTAACGATCGCCGAAACCCGCTAAATCAACCGCTGCCAGTTGGGCCGCAACCTGCTGCTTGATTGCTGTTTTAGATAGCGTTTGGGATAGCCCGAAGGCAATATTCTGTGCCACAGTCAGGTGAGGAAATAGGGCGTAGTTTTGAAAGATAAAACCAATGCGGCGATCGCGGCTGGGAATATTAATGCCTCGTTTGGCGTCAAACAACACCCGCCCGTTTAGAACAATCCGACCTTTGTTTGGGTTTTCAGTGCCAGCAATGCAGCGTAACAGCATGCTTTTGCCGGAACCAGATGCCCCTAAAACGCCCAAGGGTCGGCGATCGTTACTAAATTGTACTTGCAAGGTAAAGTCGGGTAGTTGCTTTTGAATATCTACAAATAGACCTGTTGCCGTTGTTTGAATGTTAGAACCTGATGAATTCGTTCCATTGCCAGGCAGACGGCTAAATGATTTCAACCCCAACAGTCGATAGCTTTGGCTCCGTTTGCGGCGAGTGCTGACCCATAGGTTAACCAATACGATCGCTGATAGCGAGATTGATAGAATCATGCCTGACCAGACCCAAGCTTGGTGAGTGTCTCCCGCTTCGACGGCGCTATAAATTGCTAGCGGAATGGTGGTTGTAACACCGGGGATATTGCCAGCCAGCATCAGCGTTGCACCAAACTCTCCCAGTCCCCGCGCAAATGCCAGCGTTGCTCCGGCTAAGATTCCCGGTAAAGCTAAGGGGAAACTGATGCGCCAGAAGATACGGAATTCGGAAGCACCCAGAGTTCGAGCCGCCTGGAGTAAGTTGCCATCAATCTGCTCAAATGCACCAAGAGCAGTGCGATACATTAACGGAAAGGTAACAACCGTAGCCGCGATCGCACCAGCATACCAGGTGAAAATAATGTTTACATTGAACGCCTGTAGCAGTTGCCCTAAAGCCCCGTTTTTGCCAAACAATTGCAGCAACACAAAGCCTACAACCGTGGGAGGCAGGATCAACGGTGAAATAAAGAAACCATCCAGGAGCGATCGCCACTGTCCGCGATAGCCCACTAAACAATAGGCGACCGTGATGCCTAGAAAAAAGTGACTAGCGTTGCAACGCCAGACACTTTCAAAGAGATCCATAGAGGAGAAAGATCAAATTCGGTTGGCTGCATGGGTTAAGCCATTCCGAAGCCATATTTAGTGAATACTCTACGGGCAGTACTGCTAGAGAGAAACTGCGAGAAGTTTTTGGCGGTAGTGGGGTCTTTGCTGGTTTTAACGACGGCGATCGGATAGATGATCGGATCATGTAGATTTGCCGGAATGGTTTGCGCCACTTTTACCCGGCTAGTCGCTTTCGCGTCAGTGATGTAAACCAGCCCTGCTTGCGCATTGCCCGACTCCACAAATTGCAGCACCTGACGCACATTGTTTGCCAGCACGTATTTTGATTGCAGCGATTCCCACAATCCTTGTTTTCTCAACACCTGCTCGGCATACTGTCCTGCGGGAACACTACGCGGATCTCCAATAGCAATCCGTTTAACAGTTCCATTTTTCAGGCTTTGAAGATTGGCAACTCCAGATGAGTCTGCAGGCACAATCAAAACCATCCGATTGGTGAGTAAATTGCGCCGTGTACCGGAAACTAATAAATTCTTTTGCTGCAAAGCGTTCATCTGCTTCTCCGCGGCGGAAATGAATACATCGACCGGAGCACCATTTTCGATTTGCTCCTGTAACGCGCCTGAACTGGCAAAGTTGTAGCGCAAAGAGACATTGGGGCGCGACTGACGATATAAAGGTGAAATTTCTTTCAAAGCATCGGTCAAGCTGGCGGCTGCCGAAACGGTTAGTTCTGTTCTGTTTTGGGCAACAACGGGAGATAAGCTTTGAAAATTGGTAGCTGCAATGATTCCTAACGCAACGGCGACCCCAAGTAGGAGAGTAAGGATTTGTCTTGGTTTAATAGACATAGCTTCTAAGAAGTCTTGAGGCAACTGTTCTGATTGGAGAAATGGAGTTATAGCAGTACTGCTAAATATTAGGATAACTAAACTACTGAGAGCATTGCAATGATGGCTTTCACACTCAGTACTCAGTACTCAGCACTCAGCACTTCGCTATAACGTTTCTCCTCGATTGATTCCTTTGTGTTTAAGTATCACACACCTTGATCGTTGACTACTGTTTCCTGGCGACGATGTGAAAAAAATAGTCATGTTGGGGTAGATTGGTCACCCATCTGCTACTGTCGCCACCAATCTCAAACACTATTCCGGTGGGTTCCAGGATAAAGTGACTTATCCAATAAAAATAAGAGTCCCTAACATGGGACTCGCATCAGCCTCTATAGCACCCATATGGTTTACGTGGATGGAATTATACAATTTCATCCCGGAAGACGTTGTAAAACGTAGTTCGTTACAGATGCTTGAGTTTTAGGAAGATTATGCCGACTAATGCAATTAATCCGAGCGATCGACGGAAGTAATTGACCCCTTCAAACATTTCCTGCCATGCCCAGGTAAACAAAGCACCAAACCCTACTAGATCGGCTGTCGTTTGAATCCTGCCTGTGGGAAGTATGAATGCAAGGGCGGTTGCTGTTACCCCAACTATGACCGGCAGATTGGGCATCTGAGCAATAACAATCCTGCCTTCACTGTCACGAAAGATACGATCGAAGAATGTGGGTTCTGTTGTCCCAAGTTTGTCTAGGTCACGGTTCAACTGAGATGACATTTGCTTTGCCTGAAATCACAACTGATCGTTAATGCTAGGGTGTTGCGTATGGCAGCGCCTATATCGGACGTTAGATTCAGTTAAACTCCTTTCTATCTCAAGAGGCTGGCAAAATTTGCGACAACCTCGATTAGATTGTCCGGATTAACAGGTTTTGAAAGATGGCGTTGAAATCCTGCGGCTGTTGACGCTTGCTGATCTTCTTCTTTGGCAAAGGCTGTGAGGGCGATCGCAGGGATGCGACGCTTTTGGGGAGACTGGAGTGCTCTAATACGACGAATTAGGGAATAACCATCTTCGTCTGGCATGCCAACGTCACTAACTAAGATATCAACGTCTGATTGAGTCACAATGTCAAAGGCGATCGCGGCGGATTCTGCCATTGTCACCTGTGCTTGCTGTTGCTCCAGAATGAACGCAATCAGTTCTCGATTGTCTCGATCGTCGTCAACCACTAAAATTCTTAATCCAATCAGGCTTGAGGCCTTTTGCGTGCCATGAACGGACGTTTCAACCATCCTCATAGATGGAACAGCTTGAATTGGTAGCTGCACTGTAAATGATGCACCCTTTCCTTCTCCTTCACTGGCTGCATAAACACGTCCTTTGTGCAGTTCAACCAGGTGCCGAACGATCGCTAAGCCCAAACCCAGGCCAGTTTGTGACCGCGTTTTGGACGCATCAGCTTGACGAAATCGGTCAAAGATAAAGGGAAGAAAGTCAGCACAAATACCCTGACCCGTATCGGTTACGGTAATTTGGGCATAATTCTGTAACGGTTGGGTTGAGTCTGCCAATTGAGCATTGATGGCTGGGAATTCACGGTTCTCTAACTTCACCTCAATTTGCCCACCACTGGGAGTGAACTTAATGGCGTTAGAAAGCAGATTGCTAACAATCTGCTCCAGTCGATCGGCATCGCCCAGCACTGGCCCTACAGACGGGTCGAGAGTTGATGAGATATGAATTGCCTTTGCTTCTACATTGGGCCGCAACGTTTCAATGACAGCATCAATAATCGGAATCAGATACACGGGTTGGCGAGCAATTTCCAACCGATTCTGTATGATCCGGGAAACATCGAGCAGATCCTCAATCAGCTTATTTTGTAGTTTGGCGTTCCGGGCAATAATGTCGATCGCCCGATTCACGGTTGGATCCTCAAATTCTCGTTTGCGTAATAGCTGTGTCCATCCCAGGATGGAGTTAAGTGGATTTCGTAATTCATGAGAGACGATCGCTAAAAACTCGTCCTTGGACTGGTTGGCTTGTTGTGCTTCCTGATACAAGCGGGCATTATCTAAAGCGATCGCGGCTCGACGGCCTAACTCCAGGGCCATGTCTAAATCTGATTGATCATAGCGACGATCGACCCGGTTAGAAGCGAACGCGATCGTGCCAAGTATGCGCTCTCCTACTTTCATTGGCACGATCATGTAGGAGGTTGACTCAAGCTGGCACAACAGCCTTAAATGCTCCTCATCTTGAGCAACGTTAAGGAAAATGGTCTCAGGGATCTTCGTTGCTAATTCTGGTTCTCCCGTTTGCATGACCTTGGGTGGACCATAGGGTAAATCTGGGGCAGGTGGATAGCGCCGCCGCAGTGAGAGTACTAAGGCTTCCTTATTAGGATTAGCAGCCGCCACAATAGGCTTTGTAAAATCGACTCCCGTATCCTCAACGATATCGACAAAGCACCAATCAGCAAACATTGGAACTGACATTTGAGCAATGCTGGCGAGAATCTGTCGATCATCTAAGGAGGAAGTCAAGAGTTGACTGGCTTTTGCAAGGAATTTAGACCGTTGCTTTTCAATTTCTGCTTCTGCCTCTGCTTGTTTGCGGACAGTAATATCCTCCATCAAGCCGTCAATGATGACGATGCCGTTTGCCCTAGTAACCGTCCGGCTGATCTTGACCCAACGGGTAGTGCTGTCAGCACAGCGAAGTTGAATCTCCTGGTCGCGCTCTTCCCCGCTCTGTTTGAGTTGCGCCAAAAGTTCGGTATAGTCCTGAGGTTGAAAGTAGGGTTCCAGCGTTTGATTAACCGGAATTTCGGGGAGCGTACCTAACTTTAGCAGGCGCAAAAAGGCTGGGTTCCCTTCTAACAAAGTGCCATTGGCGTTGAGACGGTAAACCCCAATGTCGAGTTGATTAAGCAGACCTTGAACCCGCGCTTGTAGGCTAGCGGCCTGTTGGCGTACCGCGACTCGCTCCAGGGAAGTTTTTACCGCAGTTTGTAGCCGAACGTAATGGCTGGGAGATTTTATTACATAATCATCTAGCCCAGACTTCATTGCTTCCAGCGCATTTTCCTGCGTTGCAGTGCTGGTAAACATGATGACAGGCCGATCGGGAAAGTTATTTTTGATGGTTTTGAGGATCGTGATGCCATCACTCCAATGCAATTGGTAGTCAGTAATGACAACATCAAACTCAGCCTCTTTTAGGGCTTGTTCAAACTGTGCGGCTATCCCAACTTCCGTTACCTGTATCTCTGCAAACGCCTGACGCAAATGACGAATAGCCAGTGCCCGGTCGTCCCGATTGTCGTCAATTAAAAGAATCCTCAGCATGAGGTGTTCTCTTTACCAAGAGACAAAGCTAAAGGTTAATTTTGGTGTGGCTGCTATTGTATCGTTCTCAAGAAAGACTTTGTGTAACAAAAGCTGGTTCACATTAAGCCTAGCTGAGGTTTCTCATTGTAGGTGATCCAGTGTAGAGCCAGCGTTTTGAGAATATCCACTAACTGATTAAATTCCAGCGGCTTAACAAGGTAAGCATTTGCGCCCAAATCGTACAAATTGTTAATATCCGCAAATTCCCTTGAAGACGTTAACACAACTACTGGCAGCCGTTTGAGTGCGGGCTGCTGCCGAATCCAGCACAATACTTCGGCACCTGATCGACGAGGCAATTTAAGATCCAGCAGTACAAATACAGGCAGCGGATAGGTGACGCGATCGTCGAACGGATTTTCACCAGAGAGGTATTGTACAGCGGTATCTCCATCACTCACCACTTGAAGCGGTGTGGAAATTTCCGCTTTGCGAAATGCCCGTTGTACAAGAAAGACATCCTTCGGATTATCTTCGACCAGCAGAATTGTGTAATCGGTGTTCACGGGAAGAGGGGCCAGAGGTTTTGGTAATGGTGGGTCAGTTCGGGAAAACTGCGGGAAAGTATCTACAATAGTCCACTGTAATTAGTATGGCAATTTAGGGGCAGCAAGAGTTAGCGGTCTACGAGGCTGCGTGTAGGGAAACGATGCAATTCTTGAATTAAGTAAACATTTCTTGTAGCTGTCCTCCATTCTCCTAATGATTCCTTCCTGACTCTTTCCCAAGGGGCAGCTCTATCCAAAATCGGCTGCCCTGGTCTGGTTGAGATTCAATACCGATTTGTCCACCCATGCGATCAATTCCTTTGCGAGCGATCGCTAGCCCAATCCCTGTACCGGGATATTCCTCTTCCCCATGCAGACGGGTAAACGGGTTAAAAACTTGTTGCTGCCTGTCTGGGGCAATCCCAATACCATTGTCTTCAATCCACAAACGCACTCGGGGAGAAGCAGGTGACAGTGGGGCGAGGGGAGATGATGGCGCTTCTCCTTCAGCATTCTCTGTTTCTCCTTGCCCAACAACGTCTGCCCAAACGCGCACCTGTGGTTGAACACCGTTTGCAACAAATTTAATTGAGTTGGAGAGCAAGTTGGTCAACACCTGAACAAGGATGAGACGATTGGCTTGCACGGCTGGCAAAGGTTCTTCAATCTGAATTTGGGCCTGTCGTTCTTGAATTTCTGGCTCCAGTTGATCTAGCGCATCCGTTAACGCTTGGGTCAGATAGACAGATTCCAGGCTGATTTCAATTTGTCGCAAGCGGCTGTAGGCCAGCAGGTCTGTAATCAACGTGTCTAACTGTTTAGCATTTGCAGCAATTCGCTGTAAAAATCTAAATTTTCTGGATTTAATGAGTCACCAATGTCGTCCAGCAGGATTTGGGCAAATCCCTGAATGACTCGCAAGGGGGCACGCAGATCATGGGAGACCGAGTACGTGAACGCTTCAAGGTCTTGATTTGTCGTTTCCAATTGGGCAGTTCGTTCTTGCACTCGCGCTTCTAACGTTGCATTAAGCTGTTGAAGCACAACTTCCGCTTCTTTACGCTCTGTAATGTCTTCGAGCAGTCCATCGACAACGGTAATGTCTCCCACCGTGTTAAGGGTGGTGATCAGGAGTGCCCAAAATTGCGTGCCGTCTCGCCGTTGCAGTTGAAGTTCCTGCTCCTCTCGCTGGGGCGAAGGTAGGCTGATTAACTGGGCGTAGTAATCGCCGATATTCAGCAGATTTAGTTCGTTTACCTGAGCCAGTGAGTCTACCCGCAACAATTCTAGAAACGCAGGATTCACTTCAATGAATGTACCATCGGCGTTGGCGCGAAAAATGCCGACCTTGACCTGATTAAGCAATCCTTGCAGCCGAATCTCCAGTAGGGCGGCTCGTTGCTGAGTTTCCAGCCGTTCCAGCGCCACCCGAATTGCGGTAGGAACTCGAATATAGCGGTTGGATTCTTTTAACACATAGTCATCTAAACCGGATTTCAACGCTTCGACAGCAATTTCTTCCGTTCCCGTGTTGGTAAACATAACAACAGGACAACGGGGATAACGGGCTTTGACTGTTCGCAAAACCTCCAGGCCATTGCTCCAACCCAACTGGTAATCGGTCACGATCGAATCAAATTCATCGTTGGCGATCGCCTGCTCAAAGTCTTTGGCATCTAAAATCTCTTGCACCTGCAGATGAGAAAATTCTCGCCGCAGTTCACGAATAACGAGGGCACGATCGCTGCGGTTGTCATCAATGATTAGAATTCGAAGGGGTTGGGTCATTCGTCCGGCTGCTCCGTGAGAGAACGGCACGCGGCAGCGCTACCCAAAAGCGGCTTCCCTGTCCCAATTGCGATTCCAAACCGACGCGCCCCCATTCGGTCTAACCCTTTACGGACGATAGCTAAACCAATGCCCGTGCCGGGGTAGCGTTCGGCTCCATGTAAACGCTCAAAGACACGGAACACTCGCTCCTGATGTTCGGGTGCAATGCCAATGCCATTGTCTACGATCCATAGTCGTATCCAGTCTTGATGATCTTGCCGTTCATTGGTTACAAAAACATCTATCAGGGGTTGAGTACTCGGCACGACAAATTTAATACCGTTGCTAATTAGATTAGCAATGACTTGAATCAGGGTCGATCGATGAGCTATGACGTAGGGAAGCGGAGCTTCAACATTAATCTGAGCACGCTTCTCCTGAATTTGGGTTGTTAGCTGTTTAAGGGCTTCATTCACTACATCAGTTAGGGACGTGGGCTGCGGAACGATTTGAGCGCGAGTCAATCGGCTGTAGTCCAGCAGGTCGCTGATTAACCCATTCATCTGCACTGAATCATCAATGATGGAATCGATATAGCTTTTGCAAAAATCATCTAACTGGTCGCTACAATCTTCCAGCAAGGCTATAGCGAAGCCTTGAATGGTCCGCAGGGGTGCTCGCAAGTCATGGGAGACCGAATAGGTGAAGGCCTCCAGTTCATGATTGGTTTCTTGCAGTTGGGCTGTCCGTTCAGCGACTCGCTGCTCTAGGCTGACAGTGAGCTGTTGCAGCTCAGATTCCGCAACTTTACGATCGGTAATATCAGAACGAATTGCCATGTACTGATAGGGTTTCCCAACAGCATCTAAAAACGGCACGATGGTGGTTGCAACCCAATATAACGTTCCATCCTTCGCTCGATTCCTGATTTCTCCCTGCCATACCTTTCCCTGGGTGATGGTTGCCCATAGCTGGTGAAAGAATGCTTTGGGGTGGTAGCCCGAATTAACAAGGCGGTGGTTTTGGCCAATTAATTCATCTCTGGAGAATTTTGAAATCTCACAGAACTTATCGTTGACGTAGGTAATCGTTCCTTCGACATCTGTAGTCGCGACGATCGACGATTGCTCAAGCGCAAACTTAAAGTCGGATAAGTCTTTTAACGATTCCTGTAGTGCCACTTCTGCCCGTTTACGATCGCTGATGTCTTCCACAACTGAAATAAAATATTTTGGCTGCCCATCTAGTTCGCGCACCAATGAAACGGTTAGATTAATCCAAACCAGAGAGCTGTCTTTGCGAACATAGCGTTTCTCCATTGAATAAGTGGAAATCTCATTTCTGAGCATTTGGCGCAGGTAATCCAGGTCAATCTCTAAATCCTCAGGGTAGGTAATGTCTTGAAATGTCCGTTGCAGCAATTCCTCATGGGGGTAGCCCACAATTTCACACAGTTTCTGGTTAACCCTCAGCCATTGCCCCGTTGAACTAACATGGGCAATTCCAACCGCCGCCTGATTAAACGTCGAGCGAAACAATTCCTCCTGGTCTCGCAGGTCTCTCTCTGCCTGCAAGCGTTCTGCCAACTCGTGCTGAGTTGCCGTCGCTGATCGCTGTGATTCCTCCGTTTTTATTTGGGCAGTGTGGAGGGCATCTTCATAGTTCTTTGAGATTTGCAGAATTTGCTCCCGAATGAAATACGCCAGAACAGCCCCCACTCCCAGCGCAAGCAGCAAACTGGTCATAATGACGGATTGAGTGGTCTTTTGTGCTGTTTGGCTACGCTGATCCCGCAGTTGCTCCTCTGTTGCGATTAACGCTGCAACCTGTTGCCGCATCTCGTCCATATTTTGTTTGCGCTGTTCCAGATCGCTGAGCAGGTCAGATTCCCCCGCTGCTCCTGCGTAATAGCGACTGAAACGTTTTGTTTCCATTGCTGAGATTGGGTGCTGAGTTGAGATACTCGCTGGAGCTGATTAGGATTGTCTGAAACAAGGTTCTTCAACTCGCTCAGACTGGGTTCAAGCTCGACATCAGCCTGCTCGTAAGGCTCCAGAAAATTCTGCTTTTCCGTGAGTAAATACCCCGAACTCCCGTTTCCATATCCAACAGCAGCTTCTGAGTACGATTGGCCTGGGCGATGACCTGGTTCGTATGATTGACCAGCTGTAGTGCAAACAGTAGCCGAGTAATTTGCCAGATAGAAATACCAGAAAGCAGCAGCAATAGAACGATTGGCAGGGCGATCGCGCGGATCAGCCTGCGACGAAATATGGCTTGGGAGAGTTGGAGTTGCATGTCTTCATGCTAGTGGCTTACCAGGCCCTAGCCATCTTCAAATAGTAAACGTTGCTCCTGTAAACAGGATTGAGCCAACCTTGCTGAATCCTGAAAGCTGAGAGTTGACCGCTGACTGCTGACAGCGGTTCTGAATTTATTTATGCATCTCTACTTAATAAATGGCAAATCGTCATAAGAAGAATGATTCATACCAAAAAAACTGAACTATAATCGCGGTCAGCTTTTCAAAGAGTAGGGTTAATTTGATGAACAAAGGTGAATTAGTGGACGCAATCGCTGCGAAGGCAGACGTCACAAAGAAAGATGCGGATGTCATTTTGTCAGCGGCACTCGATGCCATTCTGAATGCCGTCGCTGCAGGGGAAAAGGTAACGCTAGTAGGCTTTGGCACCTTTGAAGCCCGCGATCGCTCCGCACGGGAGGGCCGCAATCCTTCGACGGGTGCAACCATTCAAATTCCAGCAACGCGGGTTCCGGCATTCTCAGCAGGAAAGTTATTCAAAGAAAAAGTGTCCGGTGCAGAAGCAGAAAAGCCCGCAGAGGGCAAGAAGACGAAATCGAAGTAGAACCCACAATACGGTCCCCTGTAGATCCACCCCACGCACTTCTACCTGTGGGGGTGGGTTTGCTGTATATGTACCGTTCATTGTGATTGGACGATCGTCCGTTTTCTTGAACTGAACGGGATTATTCTCTATCGCCCATTTATTAAAGCGGCGATCGCGTTCACCAACTCCTCTGGCTCAACTGGTTTGGCAATATGTCTTTGAAAACCTGCCGCTAGTGCCTGTTGTTGATTGATTTCTCCTGCGTAGGCAGTCAAGGCAATGGCAGGGATTTGTCCGTATTGTTCAGGGAATTGCCGCCTGATCTGGCGCAAAAGCCCATAGCCGTCCATCTCTGGCATACCGATGTCGCTAATAAGGATGTCTGGCTTAAACGCTTCTAAATTCTCCAAAACTTCGCTCGCAGAGGCTGTCACTTTTACCTGTGCTCCGGCTTGAGTCAGAATTGTGAAAATGAGTTCACGCATATCGGTGTCATCGTCTACCACTAAAATTCGCACCCTCGTAAGGAGAAGAGCATCTAATCTAGCGTTAGAGAGCTGAGCCTCGTTTGGCCTATATCCATTTTCGCCGGTTGCTAGCGGCAACAGAACTGTAAACGTTGAACCGCATCCTTCACCGCGGCTTTCTACCTTAACGGTTCCACCATGCAGTTCCGTTAGATACCGGACGATCGCCAGACCTAACCCCAATCCTCCAAACTTACGGGTGGTTGTACTATCTTCCTGCCGGAAGTACTCAAACACGTGCGGAAGAAAGTCTGGAGTAATGCCTTTTCCGGTATCTCTAACTTGAATTTGCGCTGTTGTACCAACCTGCTCTAGCCGAATTTCAATGTGCCCTCCGTTAGGCGTGAACTTAATCGCATTAGAGAGTAAGTTCCACACAATTTGTTGCAACCGTCCAGTGTCGCCAGAAATGACTCCCGTGTTCTCCGCAATAATTTTCCGAACTTCGATGCCTTTTACTTCGGCTGACAACTGCACGGTTTCCAAAGCAGCATCAATCACAGTCGCTAAATTAACCGGACTAACATTCAATATCATCTTGCCGCGCAGGATACGTGAAACATCCAGCAGATCATCAATCAGTTGTGTTTGCAGTTTGGCGTTGCGCTCGATCGTCTCTAAAGCCCGTTTTGTGCTTGCCTCATCAAATTGGCGCGTTTGCAGTAACCTTGCCCAACCCATAATTGGATTGAGCGGCGATCGCAACTCATGCGACAGTACAGCCAAAAATTCGTCTTTTAGCCGATTGGCTTGCTCAGCATTCCTCCGTGCCACCTGCTCACGCGCTAACAGTTGCTCTCGTTCTTGCTCTGCCTGCCGCCGTTCAGTAATGTTTTCAGCAAAGATGATAATGCCACCAATCTCACCAACGCTGGCATACCAGGGCAAAATCTCCCAATGCAGCCAGATCGCTGAACCATCCGCACGCAGGTAATAATCCCCCTCGCATCGCTCAGTTGCCCCCGCCAGACATCGTTGATGCACCTGCCGCCAACGTTCAGGGGTATCAGGCATAACGTCGTAATGCAATAGACCCTTTAGGTCGGTGTAGTTTGGAGCGTATTCTTGCATCCAGCGTCGGCTTGCACAGAGATAGTGCATTTCTCGATCCAGCATAACCACCGCGACCGGCGTATGTTCAATGAACCGCTGAAGTGTTTCATTGGCTGACTGTTGTCTTGCTAAAAGCTGCTCTCGCTCTGCCTCAGCCTGCTTACGAGACGTGATGTCTTGCACAACGCCAAGCATTCCCAGAACCTTTCCAAGGAAGTCGTACTGGGCACGCCCTTTGGCAGCAATCCACCGTTGTGCCTGACCGGGATGGATGACCCGGTATTCAATGTCATAGTCGCTGTGTTCGGCGATCGCCTGTTCAACCTCTAACCGTGCTCGCTCCCGATCGTCGGGATGGAGAAGATTTTGCATCTGAGTCCACGTCATGTAAGGACCGGGTGGAATCCCAAACAGTTCAGCTGCTTGTTCTGAGAATGTAACAATGTCTGTTGCTGCACTCCAACTCCAATCACCAAGTTTGGCAGCCGCCAACGCCAAACTTAACCGTTCAGCGCTGTTCCGTAGGGCTTCTTCGGCGTGTTTGCGATCGGTAATGTCCAGTAACGTACCAAAAAAATCAATGGTTCGCCGAAACTCACCCTCTCCTTCAAATTGGGCCTGTCCCTTTGCTAATACCCACCGTTCAGTGCCGTCATCCCATACAATTCGATACTCAATTTCATAAATTCCTGATGATTGCGGGTTGATGGCTGCATTCACCGCGTTGGCTACCCGCTCACGCTCGTCTGGGTGCATCCGGTCCATAACGTTGGGCAAAGGAACCATCACCCGATCATCTGGTTCTCCCCAAATTTCCCGCATTGGCTCGTCCATCTCAACGAGGTTGGTATCCAGGTGTAAGCGCCAACCTCCCAATCGACCTACCTGAATGGCTAATCTTGCCCATTCTTCACTTTGGCGTAGAGCAAGGTCCGATCGCTGGCGCTCTGTAATATCTCGAATAATGCTGAGAACTACACGCTCACCATCAATTACAGCACTCTGGGTACTCACTTCTACCGGAAACTGACTACCATCTTTACGCTGATGGACGGTTTCAAATAAGATCCCGTTCTGGATTGCCTGCTCAAATTGTTGGGAGAGCATTGGCAGCGTGTTTGCTGCTCGCAAATCAGTAATCTTCAGAGATAACAATTCGGTACGATCGTAACCATAAGCCTGCTCTGCTGCCCGATTCGCCTCTAGTATTTGACCATCTTTACCAAAATAGAGAACAATATCACGGCTATACTCAGACAAAAGCTGGTATCGCTGTAAGGTTTTTCTGCTTGTTTCCGAGTTGTGATATCAAGGGCAATTCCGGTCATTCGTTTGGGCCGACCGTTCTCATCGCAAATGGTTTGCCCGATCGCTGTTAGCCATCGCTCTCCCAAACTTGGATGGCATGTACGAAACTCCACGTTGAGATCCGTTTGATGCTCTAATGCTTCCCGTGTGGCGCGATCGACCATGTCCCGATCAAACTCACTGATCGATCGCAACCAATTTTCATACGAGGGTTGGGTGGTTGCTGGATCAAGACCATAAAGACGGTAGTATTCTGCGGACCAGGTGACTCGATTGGCTGTAATATCCCAATCCCAAACACCCGCATTGGCAGCTTTTTGAGCAATTCGCAGGCGCTCTTCACCCTGCTGTAGCGTCTCTTCTGCTTGTTTACGACGAGTAATATCACTCACTAATGCCACAAATCCTTCAACGTTTCCTTGCTGATTAACGTGAGGAACAAAATTGACTACAACTTCACGGACACCAGCGTCCTTATGAGGAATTTGGCTTTCAAACGTCACCTCGTGACCTGCAAGTACCTGCCCGATGTAGGGACGAATGGTTTCATAGGTTGTCTGTCCCAATATTTCCCAGAGATGTTTGCCATTCATCTCCATGACAGACATGCCAAACCACTCTTCGTGCCGTTGGTTATTGAAACGGTAACGCTGCTCAGCATCAATCAGTGAAATTAAGACAGGTACGGCGTTCGTAATCAGGTGAAGCTCGTCTTCTCGCTGCTGTAAAGCCGCTTCAGCCTGAACTCGTTCACTGATATCGATCGCCACCCCTGCAAGCAACTGTTTGCCGCTCGCATTACGGAAGGGAAACTTAAAGGACATATAGGTGTGTTCCCCATCCTGATGCTGAATCGTCTCTAGCATCTGCATTGGCTGGCCACTCGCCAATACGGCGGCATCGTTCCTACAAAATTGTTCAGCAATAGCAAACGGCAACAGCTCAAAATCAGTTCTGCCAACTAACTCCGAGAGCGATCGTTGATAAACCTGTTCGACCCAGGGATTGGCATAGACGTATTGTCCCGTTTCATCCTTTACGAAAGCTGCGATCGGGCTATGGGCCATAAAGCTTTGAAACAGTTCCTGACTCTCCCGTAAAGCAATTTCTGCTTGCTTTTGTTCCGTAACATCAAACGTGACACCAATCAGGCGAATGGGCACACCTTGAAAGTCATATACGAGTTGTCCTTGGACAATCAGCCAATGCAAACTACCATCAGGATGGTAGCAACGTTCCTCCACGTAGTAATCTGTTTGTTCCTCAATACAACGTCGAATAGCAGCCTGGACAAGGGGGCGATCGTCAGGATGCAGCGCTGCAAACAATGTTTCGTGGGTAAATTCTGCATCGGGTGACAAGCCAAAGTTTGCCTTGCACTGAGCTGAACACGTCAAAACGCCTGTAAACAGGTTGTGTTCCCAAGAACCAAGTTTTGCAGTTTGCAAGGCAACCCTAAAATGCTGCTCCTGCTGTTGCAATGCTAATTCTGCTTGTTTACGTTCGTCTTCGATGCGCTTTCGTTCAGTAATATCGCTAAAGGAGACGGCAACGCCATCGTTGAGTTTTACCACAACATTACGGAACCAGCCAGTTAAGGTTTTACTTTCATAAAACGTTTCAAACGTTTGAGCATCACCCGTTTCGGCAACCGTCGCGTACCGATCAAACAGATCGTTGGTTTTACAATCAGGAAATAGCTGCAATAACGGCTGGCCAAGTAATTCATCTTGTGTACGGCTTACAATTTTGGCAGCGGATAGGTTGGCGTATTCAATGTTGAAGTCAGCGATCGCTCCGGCTGCATCTCGAACGCTCCGTAACATGATGAAACCATCAGGTGATGCTTCCAGCACCAACCGAAATGGGTCGTCACCGCTTGAGTGAGGAACAGCGTTCAAATCATCTTTTGAAGGGAGGTAATTTGAAATTGCAGCCTTAGCCTCAGTCATTGAACATTCGACTCCGCATCCGAGAAATATTGAGTCAATAGGGCTTGGCTCTGCTTCTGAAGCTCAACAGCAGACGAGAAACTTAACTCATTGAGCATGGTTTTGATCTGCTTAAGCGCCAGAGAGGAGGGCTGGATATGACCATTTTCCCAACGGTTAATCGTGCTAAAAGCAACCCCTAACGTTGCTGCAAATTGCTCTTGGCTCAGTCCCATTAAACGCCTGAGCTGACGAACGAGCTGACTAGCCTCGGGTTGTCCAAGCGCAACTGTTTTTTTAACCATGCGAATCCTAAGTTTGGGAATAAAGTAATCAGCATAGGTCAGGTTAAGGCATGAAAGCTGAAACTTTTGAAGATGTCGAGTTTCGTTGTCTCAACCCAACTTGCAAAAGACAGAATTATTTAATTCTCCGTTTATAAGAAGGAAATAAAGTGAGCGAATATAGCATCTGCTATATTTCCCATTCTGCGGGCAGAACATGATATGTCTATCTTCCTAAAGATAGAGGCTAATACCAATTTGAATTGAGAAGGCGATATATGAGGAAGAGGGCAATGGGCAATGGGCAATGGCAATGGGTAATGGGCAATTCCTATGATTTATGGGCTATTGCCTATCGCTTATCACCTATCACCTATTCTTGATCTGTCGCCGTGTCTCTTTTAGTTGGTATAACTCTAATAAGCCTTGCCCCGCAATTGTGGGTTGGAGCAACTGTGCTGATGGATAACCTCAAAGTGCATCATGCCCCCTTTGTCAAGCGGATATTGTCTCAGACTTGGAAATGCACTGTAATGATTTGAATGTCTGGTTCTGATAATTTTTTATTGATCGATCGTTAGCGGATTGCCGCAGGAATTAAGCGCTGAATGCCGAGGTGAATCGATGATGACGTTCAAGCGCTGCAAAACCTCACCAATCGGTAATGCAAACCCCAGGCCCTTAACTCCTTCACTAACAATTTTTTCAGTTACGATACCAATCACGGTGCCCTCCCGGTTTAACAAAGGGCCACCACTGTTACCAGGGTTTACAGCTGTGTCTGTTTGAATCAAACTGCGAGAGGGGGTGCGACGAAAACCGCTGACAATTCCTTGAGTAACCGTATTTGAAAAGGATAATGGATTCCCGATCGCGACCACTGATTGCCCTACTCTCACCACATCCGTATGACAAATGGGTAAGCCAGAAACATTGCTGTCGCCTTCTAATTTCACCAGCGCCGCATCCGAAACCGCATCTCGCCGTAACACGTGCCCGTTCAATGTAGTGCCATCATAAAGATTAACGTTGACAGAAAAAGCAGAACCGACAACATGGTGATTCGTCACAATCAGGCCGGATGAGTCGAGCAAAAACCGCTGCCATTTCCGTTAGACGTGTGGATTTGAACGATCGAGGGAATCGTTTGTCCAACCAGTTGTTCAAGGGTAAGCGGTTGGCTCATTGCGGCGATCGCTTCTATTTTGTAGGGCTTAACTGAAGTTGGAGTATCTTGCAAGGAGTTACGATTCAGGAGCGCAATGAAGCCAGGTTCACCCAGTAAGCGTTTGAAACTTGCTCGAGTCGCTTCGTAGGTCGCTGCTGGATTGTCGATTCCTTCTGCCTTGCCGCTTCCAGCAATTTCTTGACGGTATACAACTTTATTTAAGCCACGATCGAATAATTCCCATCGAATGCTGCGTTCATCATTCGTGTACTCACTAAAAAGAGAACTATAGGAGTTCAGGTTTACGTGGGTAATTGTTCCGCCAATTAAATAGCGCCCTGGTTCTGAAACCTCAGTCCATTCTTCAAACACCGATTGGGGATGCGCTCCCATCACGTCCAATCCTGCTCGGCTCAACTCATCCTCCAACAGGTACCGGACGGAGTTTTCTAACTGCTCATCCAGTTGTCCTGTTGCGACATAGCGTTGCTGTCGAATCTTAAGTAGGCCCTCATAGTGACCGCCAATTAACACACCTGGCAGTATTCCAGAGCGAATTTTGGCAATTTCAACCGTTGCACCAGGTTCCCATTTTGCTTCTACCGTCGGTTCCAACGTCAAAGCGGAAGGATCGCTAGCGACGGCTCCTGCCGTTTGAGGTAGGGTGGGCAATGTTTCAGCTCGGCCAGGCAATTGGAGTGTAAAAAGTACAGCAAAACAGTGACGATCGTGCTCCAGATGAATGTTTTTGCCATAGCTCAAGCGACTTGCCGATTAAGTAGAAATCATCAAATCCTGCAATTAAGCACGTTAAACTGTAAATTGAGAATTTACTGAAAAATCGGTAACTTTTTTGAATGGCAATGTTGATACTACGGATACAGGCCGTTAAGGAGTAGAAAAAGCGTTTGCAATTGTTTCGTTATGTAAATACCTGGTTGGTCTAGCTACCGCCGATTGGGTCCCAGAAGTGTTTTAGAGGGATTGAGGACTGAGGACTAAGGACTGAGAGGGGATGTTAATACTCAATTCTCAGCACTCGGTGCTCAACGTTGTTTCGATCGAAAGTTGAGGGCTTTGAAGCAGGCTCTAACGAATTCAAACGTATTTTCATAATAAAAATCTATTGTTTACTGGCTTGTCATTAATTAATTATTATTAGATTTGTTCGATTAATTAAGAATCGGTATTCGCTTTACTTCAATCTGCTGGTTTGTGGAAACCGCAGGCATGCTTCAGCAACAACACGGATAAAGTCTTAAAATTGATAAGCTTGGCATCCACACACTAAATACATCTCAAAACCCCCAAAATTCCGTTGTTCCGATCGCGTTATCTCAACCCCGCAAATTAGACCCAGGTATGTCAACTCATCGAACTCTTCTTGTAATCGCTGACTCGGAAGAAAGCGACCATAACTACAGGCAGCAATTACAGCAGGAAGGGGGCGTTGCATACAGAATCTTATCGGAGCGATACGATACCCTAACATTAGGGTTGCCCCAATCACGACAGATTGATGGCATTCTTCTGGGGGTTCATCCTCCCCAATCCAACAGCATCCGGCTGCTTCGACAATTAAAGGAGGAGATGGGCGATCGCTGTCCTCCCATCATCGTGATTGATAGTGACGATGCAGAAAAAGCAGTGCGGGCACTCAAAGACGGAGCCGCAGACTATTTAGTAAAAGACCGGATGACTCCCGAAGATTTGCGCCTGGCTATGCGAAGCGCGATCGAAAATGCGGAGTTGCGTCAGAAGCTACAGCGTAGTCAGGCGCAGTTTCAAACATCCGTTGAGAATATGCTGGACTGCTTTGGCATTTTCTCGGCCATGCGGGATGAGTCGGGAAAGATTACAGATTTTCAGATTGATTATCTCAATGAGGCGGCATGTGAGAACAACCGGATGACCAAGGACATGCAGATTGGTCGAGGATTATGTGAACTACTGCCTGCCCACCGCGAATCGGGATTATTCGATGAATACTGCCGGGTGGTTGAAACGGCTGAACCGTTGGTCAAAGATTCGCTCGTCTACGATGACACCTATGATAAGCAGCGGCTTGTACGCGCATTTGATATTCGAGCGACTAAATTGAACGATGGCTTTGTCGCATCCTGGCGGGATGTGACCGATCGTAAGCGCCTGGAATTGAAATTGAGCCGTACGGTCATCGACTTGAAACGCCACAAGGCAGCAATTCAGCAACTGAACCGGGATTTATCCAATCGGGTTGCTGAACTGCAAAGTCTGCTCGATATGATTCCTGTGGGGATTGCGATCGCCACTGATCCGAGCTGCACGCAGATGCAAAACAATGCCTACCTGCGACAACTGCTCGGTGTTGGCCCCGATAAAAATATCTCGAAGAGTGCACCGGCTGATGAGCAACCGCCCTACCGCGTATTTCAGAATGGACAGGAAATACCCGTCGAGGATTTACCCATGCAGGTGGCTGCCAAATTTGGGGTAGACGTGCGCGATGCCGAGTTTGACATTGTTTTACCAGATGGCGCGGTACACCAGCTACTCTCGTGTGCCACTCCCCTAAGGGACAGTCAGAACCAAATTCGAGGGGTGGTTGGAGCCTTTTTAGACATCACAGCCCGAAATCAAAACACGGCAGCGCTCAAAGCCAGCCAAGAGCGTTATCGAGAGCTAGCCGAAGCGATGCCCCAAATGGTTTGGACGGCAGATGCAACAGGCGTCGTCAACTATTGGAATCAACGCTGGTATGAATACACGGGATTGAGCGAAGCCGAATCAATGGGTTTGGCAGGAGTAAGTACGGTTCACCCGGATGAACGCGATCGCACCTTAGCATGCTGGGCTGACGCGATCGCGAATGGAGAGCCGTTGGAAATTGAATACCGGATTCGCCATCGGGAGGGTGAATACCGCTGGTTTATCTGTCGAGCAAATCCAACACGAGACTGCCAAAACCAAATCACCGGTTGGATTGGCACGATCACAAACATTGATGACATCAAACAGAAGGAGGCTTTAGTACAGCAACAGCCTGCAGAAATTGAAGCGATTTATCAAACCGCACCGATCGGCTTAAACATCCTGGATACGGATCTCCGTTTTGTGCGAATTAACCAGCGGCTGGCAGATATCAATGGGTTGCCGATCGAGGCACATCTTGGACGGACAGTGCGGGAACTGTTTCCCAACATGGCAGACACGCTTGAACACCTGCTGTACCCAATCTTGGAAACGGGAGAACCGTTGCTCAATGTCGAAATTCACGGGGAAACTCCCGCCCAACCAGGAGTACAACGAACCTGGCTGGAACACTTCTTTCCCTTAAAAGCGGGTAATCGAGTGATTGGCATCAGCACCGTTTGTGAAGAAATTACGGAACGAACTCAGGTAGAAGCGGCCCTGCGTCAGAGCGAAGAACAATTTCGCCAGATGGCCGACAATGCCCCCGTCATGATTTGGGTGACAGACGCCACAGGTTACTGTACCTATCTCAACCACGGCTGGTACGACTTTACAGGCCAGACGAGGGAAACAGGTTTGGGATTTGGTTGGCTTGATGCAGTACATCCCGAAGACAGAGAATTCTCTAAAACCGTATTTCTGAGCGCAACCCAGCGGCAGGAAGTGTTTCGGGTCGAATATCGGCTACGGCGAACGGATGGTGAATACTGCTGGGCGATCAATGCGGCCAGCCCCTGGTTTGGCGAAAATGGAGCGTTTAAGGGCTACATTGGCTCTGTAATTGACATTAGCGATATCAAACAAGCTGAAGACGCCCTGCGGGTTTCTGAGGAGCGCTATCGGACCCTATTTGAAAGCATGAATGAGGGCTTTTGCGTTGCAGAGGTGCTGTTTAATGAACACAACCAGCCGATCGATTATCGCTTGTTGGAAATTAATTCCGTTTTTGAGAAGCACTCGGGTCTGAAAACGCCCAAGGCAAAACGGCCCTCGAACTGCATCCCGAACTTGAATCCTACTGGATTGAACTGTATGGCAACGTTGTACTGACAGGCGAACCCGTTCGGTATGAAAACTACTCCCACGCATTAAATCGGTGGTTTGATGTTTCCTCTTTTCGGATTGGGCCGTCAGGTAGCCGAAAAGTTGCCATTCTATTTGAAGACATTAGCGAACGTAAACGCAGCGAGGCTGAGCGCAAAAACATAGAGATTGCGCTGCATGAGAGTGAAGATCGCTTACGGCTTGCCCTGAAGTCAGCCGAGCTAGGGACGTGGGACTTTAATCCCACCACAAATGTTTTGAAATGGGATGAACAGTGTAAAGCCGCGTTTGGGTTGCCGCCCACCGCCAAAATTACCTGGGACGTTTTCCTGGCAGGGCTGCATCCAGACGATCGCGATCGCACCGTTCAGGCTGTGCTGCGATCATTCGATCCTGAAAATAATGGTGAGTACGATATTGAATATCGCACCGTGGGATTTGAAGATGGTGTGGAACGGTGGATTGCAGCAAAAGGGAAGGCATTTTTAATTCATCGGGAGACGTTATCCGCTTCATCGGAACGGTCCTCAACATCACCGAGGAAAAACGGGCGGAGGCAGAACGGGAGCAACTCCTTCAACGTGAACGAGCAGCCAGAGCTGCCGCCGAATGCGCCAACCGGATTAAGGATGAATTTTTAGCGGTGCTCTCCCACGAATTACGATCGCCATTAAACCCCATCCTGGGTTGGACAAAGCTGTTACAGATGCATAAGCTTGACGAAACGAAAACCGCTCAAGCTCTTGCCACCATTGAACGCAATGCCAAGCTGCAAACGCAGCTTATTGATGATTTGCTGGATGTTGCCAAGATTCTGCAGGGCAAACTCAGCTTAAGCATGGATTCTGTCAACCTGGCCTTTGTGGTTGAAGAAGCGATCGAAACTGTCAGAGTTGCCGCTGTTGCTAAATCTATTTCACTCCATCCTGTGTTGCCAAACATTGGGCAGGTACCCGGTGACGGTGCCCGCTTGCAGCAAATTGTTTGGAACCTATTGTCTAATGCGATCAAATTCACACCCAGTGGCGGACGAGTAGACATCCTGTTAGAGCAAGTTAGCGATCAGGCAGAGATTACTGTGAGAGACACAGGCAAAGGCATCAGCCCAAGCTTTCTACCCCACATCTTTGAAACGTTTCGCCAAGAGGATGCTTCAATAACACGCAAATATGGAGGATTAGGATTGGGGTTGGCGATCGTTCGTCAACTGGTTGAGGCTCACGGTGGCACTATTACCGCTGACAGTTCTGGGGAAGGGTTAGGAGCTACATTTACGGTTCGATTGCCGTTACTGAACGCTGCGCCAGAAACTCCGGCCACGGATGAATCACTCCAAGAAACCTATGATCTCACAGGCATTCGAATTCTTGCCGTCGATGATGACCCCGATACACGTGAGCTGTTAGCCGTGTTATTCACTCAGTATGGGGCAGACGTTTTGTCAGTCTCCTCGGTCTCAGAGGCGATGGCAAATTTAGCGTCATTCCAACCGGATGTATTGGTCAGCGATATCAGTATGCCTGATATGGATGGCTATTCCCTTATTCAGCA
Organism: Kovacikia ellensis JS3; assembly: GCA_034541955.1. Classification (GTDB taxonomy): domain Bacteria; phylum Cyanobacteriota; class Cyanobacteriia; order Leptolyngbyales; family Leptolyngbyaceae; genus Kovacikia. The sequence goes on from JAVYJL010000002.1 coordinate 574,869, forward strand.
GGTGCGTAGCCTATCTCCTGCACAAGGGGACAGATTCCAGCAATTGCGCTCACTGCTTACGCGCGGGAGGATGATTACAAGCGTTCTATCAGCAGTGGTTTTCAACGACATGTTACAAAACCCCTTGAACCCGAACGTTTGATTCAGGCTGTGATGGCTCTTACACCCACTAAATCAAATCATTCCGCCAATCAAAACTATTCAATGTAGCTATGGCAATTCTAGGTCAGTTGTAAGATTGAGCGGCTTCATGAGAAAAGATTCCAACAGAGTTCTCTGCTCACATGAATTTGAATTGGAAACGCGACAGATATTTGTAGGGATTTGGCAATGCCAAATCCCTACTTGATTGTGGCAAGACTCTATTTGTTTGGTACCACAACCTAAATACGATCGCTATGTACTCCAGCATATTCAATAGCGTTTGAGAAGATTGGTAATTTCTCTCACTAATATCCCCGTCTCTACGGGTTAAAAATTGCGGATCAATGCCTTTTCCGGTATCGATTACTCAAATCTGACGCCTTAACGATCGCATACCATCAAATAACCGTTCTTATCCCAAAAGGTAGCTTATTGAGTTAGCATTTTTACATGCGATCAATGCGACTACTGTTCGAAACCCAAGAGGCAGCCCGTGAGGTTGCGTTTATGCTGAGGTGCGAGTACGACGGATGCAATATGATTACGCTGCCGTCAGTGCATGACATTCTGGCATTGAGAACCGCGATCGAACTGACTGGATCTGATTTCTGCTTTGACGGAGACCACTACCCGCTTGTGCTGCCACTGGTGGATGAGGCAGTGACCCAGTTAAATGAGGGGCCACTTGTTGAAGCAACTAGCCGAAAAGCAGAGCTATGGTTTTCTGAAATTCCATTCTGATGTGCAGCAGTTACATGGCGAAGGAATGGACATTAAAATAAGTTTTAATATCATATTTCCGCAGGCTCCTACAACTCACGGCACTTTTCCAGAAGTAAATGAATATCCTGCATAACTCTCCGTGGGTTCTGGCCTTTGAATAGTGCAGCGATCGCTGCTTCGTAGGGATTTCTGCCTGTTTTTCGCACGGTCGCAATAGCTACTTTGCCTGGCAATCCCCGACCGCGAACTAACCAGGCGGCCAGCACTTGCCCTGTTCGTCCGATTCCGCCAGAACAGTGAACCACAACCATTTCCTGACATCGATCGGCTGCTAGTAAAAACGGCAATGCGATTTGAGTCAGTATTTTGGAGTCAGCAATCTGGAGATCTTCAAGCGGTGCCCAGCAGACGCGGTTAGTTCCAAACACTTGCTGATAGGTCTCAAGCAAATTAGAGTAGCGGGCAAGCTGGGTTTCTGGCAGTAAGCAACAAACTCGCTGAATGCCTTGAGTTTGCATAAACTCGATCCACTGCTGCACTTGCCGGATGGAATATCCGGGTCTTGAGGCCCCAAATACAATCAACTCAGTTTCAGAGGCGGCTGCAAATCGATACATGGTTCTAACCCAGTGCATTTTGTTTCTAAATTCATATATAGCAGTCCTAAATCAGTTGTGAGATTGAGAGGCTTTGTGAGAAAGGATTCCGTTGGAACCCTTTCTCACAATCCATTTAGGATCGCTATAGCAGTCCTAAATCAGTTGTGAGATTGAGAGGCTTTGTGAGAAAGGATTCTAATGGAATCCTTTCTTACAATCCATCTAGGACCGCTATATTATGAAGTATATAAATGCAAAAAAATTGACGAGAAATATCAAAACCACAAGCAGTAGCCTGAAATATTCCATTGTGCCCCCGGCAAACTCTAAAGAGATTGATGTTGAAAATCAGTCAAGCTGCTACCTGGCTGGATGCGACTGGAAAGCTCACTTAGACGTTGAAGCAAAGAGCTTAATTTCTCTGAAGATTTCTCAATTTAGCGGCAGTAACTTGTAATTTCTGTCGTTGACAACACCTGAATGACGATCGCCTATTGTTTGAATCGGTCATCACTGATCGCAAACGCCGTGAAGATGAGCTAAGACAACAATTAGAAGAATTGAAAATTGAAATTGATCAAACGAAACGGGAGAAAGAAGCCGCAACGCTGACTGGCACAAGCCACTTTCAGGATGTCCAGCAGTAGCAGTAAGGATGAGGATGAAACCAAACCATGAACCAATTCTCGTAATGCTATACCTGTCAGAAACGTAAAATTTCACGATCGTAATTATCGGGTAACGGTTCTGTTTCCCAAACTAACCCTTCTCCGGGCTGCATGATCACCTCAACAAAAAGCTGATCCACATCCGCTGTCGCTGTATCTTCGTTGTTTTCAAAGGGCTGTAAATCCTCGGACAATAGCCTGAGTATAAATCCTTGGGGAATAAAGCCATCGGGTTCCAAACACCGTAGCTCAACGCGCCATATAGGCTCTTCAGCAGTTCCTCTGGGAATGATGCGTAATTTGTAGAGATGGCCCAAAATTGCTAGTTGGCGAGATAAACCTGTTTCAACGCTTCGTACTCCAGTTTGAGCAGGTTGCAGCTCTATTTGTTGCCATCCCATCTGTTGTGCGAGGTTCGATACACCCGTTTGGAGCCACTGTCGAATCGATCGTTGCTCTGGCCATCCCTGCCGCATTTCATATAGCTGCTGTCGCCAACCACCGTGTTCTAATAGAGCGCCCCAACGGTGAAAAGGGACAGCCAGACGGGGAAATACTAGATCGGGATTGCCTAAGCGCCTAAGCAAATTTTCTGCTTGAACGAGCGGTAACGGAGGAAGTGGATTAATTATTGATTGCAACGGCTCCTCTAAACCAACCTGGTGAGCAATCCAGAGGAGGTTGATGTCCTGAACTAAATCATCTGCATCCAGGCAATAGGTACGATCGCGGTCGTCATAGGTTCCCTCTGTTTTAAGTTGATGATGGGTTGTGTAGCCCAAAATTTGAACCCACCCATCATCCCCATTCACCCGAAGCTTGGGAACACCATCTTTCGACCGTTAGAAGCGCACACAGGAGGCTATCAGGGGATTGATGCATGGGGACATCAAATCCTGCTGAATTATCGTCCCTACCGTTCTCTGGATGAGTTTGTTTCACACGTTACCTTGGGACAAGTGCTGACAGGGCAAATCAGTGCGGATGTTGTTAAAAACCGTGTTGTTTTGATTGGTACAACGGCGGCTAGTTTTCGGGATTACTCATTAACCCCTTACAGAACCGACCAAGGCGCATCTCAAACAATGCCAGGGGTTGTACTCCAGGCGCAAATGGTCAGCCAAATCTTAAGCGCTGTGCTGGATGGACGGCCCTTACTCTGGACGTTGCCAATCTGGGGAGAACTGCTTTGGATCGGGAGTTGGGCATTAACGGGCAGCATACTTGCCTTGAGATTGCGGCACATTGTTCTCCTCAGTTTGGCAAGTGGTATCGCGATCGCTGGCCTGTACGGAATTTGTCTAGGACTTCTGATCAAATTGGGATGCTGGATTCCTCTGGTACCTGCCGCCCTAGCTTTCCTAGCCAGCATCATCATCACTGCAATCAGCATTGCGTTAATAGCTCGACAACAATTCACAACCTCACATCTCGGTGGTGATTTATGAACGTTTCCTTCGCATCTATTGCTAAAACTAAAAACCGATTAGGAGCTGTTTTACTGCTGAGCTTCATTCAGTTCCTTACTGTTGCCACGAATCTACAGTCGTTAGCAGCTCAACCTTCGATCGTAGCAGCGCGTTTTACTCCGCCCCAGCCTCCTGGCCGGGGTGCCCCAGGTACTGGTGGTGCAGGCGGAAGCCGCGGGTGCTCATCCGATACAAAGCCGTTGACAGCACTGGTTCCCTCTTTTGAGACAACACAATCCCAACGTCAGGGAGACGCTGTTTCAGTCAATAATGTTTGGGGCTTGACCACCGTGGAGCATCCTACGTTTTGGTTTTATGTTCCCTATATCAATCCATCAACCACGATCGAGTTCATTCTGAAGGATGAGCAAGGTACAACAACCGTTTACAGAACAGCCGTTAAACTGCCCAGTGAACCCGGTTTAATCGCCGTTCATTTGCCTTCAAGTGCTGCCCCGTTGAATCCAAACCAGATGTATCACTGGTTCCTCAAAGTCAGATTCACCTGTGAACCTAATCAATTCAGCGAATTAGATTTTGTAGAGGGATGGGTACAGCGAGTTACCCCGAGTGCTGCTCTAGCTGCTCAACTCAAACAAACTCCACTAAGACAACGGGCAAATCTTTACGCTGAGAATGGCATCTGGTTCGATGCTCTAGCCGCATTTGCAGAACTTCGTCTCGCCAATCCAAATGACGCAACATTGATTACAGACTGGAATGAATTATTGAGTTCAGTCGGTTTGAATCAAATAGCCAATCAACCACTAATCAAATAATCTCGCTGTTACTTAGAATCATGGATTAAATAAAATCGAACATTCCGGGTGTACGGGCGAAGCATCCGGGAGATGCCTATGATTGAGTTGCAAGGTTTTTTGCCCGAATGCTTCGCCCCTACCAGATCTCGAACTTATTCAATCCTCATTCCTAAGGCTTTCATCCCTAATCCCTGACCCCTGATCCCTACTATGCCAGTGGCTCTAAAAATTTGAACGCGATCGTATGAGCTTCCGCATCGGCAACTCCCAGCGTTTTTAGAATCATCTTCGTAATTTGTTCTGGATAGTTGGGTTCTGAATGCCCCTCTAAAATGCTACGCATTGCCATTAGTGCCGTTCCTAAAACCAAATCGATCGCGGCCTGCATACTGTCAACCTGGCTTTTGCCAAGGGTCGCAGCGGTTGTGCATCATGGTGGTGCGGGCACAACAGCAGCAGGACTCAGGGCGGGAGTGCCGACGATCGTGATTCCATTCTTTGGCGATCAGGGCTTTTGGGGACAACGGGTGGCAGATTTGGGGTTGGCACCGCACCGATTCCACGTAAGCAACTGACGGTTGAACGACTCGCCCAAGCGATTCATACCGCTGTGAACGATCGGGCAATGGGGCAGCGTGCCGCAAACCTTGGTGCAAAAATTCGAGCTGAAGATGGAATCGCTAACGCAGTAACGGTCATCCAAAATCTTGAAATGCCTGATGCAGGAGACAATTACCCATGAATCTAGAACACGATCGCCCAAAGCTGGTAGATAGCAGCGATCGTGGGCTTAGTGATGCGGATCTACCTGGTAATCAAATAAAAAAACACCGTTGCTGTAGCTCAAGAATCTGGTGGACCTAAAGAGGTAAGGATGTGCGGCCTTAACCGCCATCGTTAACAGCTCCAAAATTATTACGATTTGGGCACACCAAGAATCTTTCTTGGGCGTCTTTCGTGTTTATGCAAATGATGACATCTGTCATGCCTCGACCGTGACATTGATGCGAAGTGGTAAAGGAAGACTCCCAGGTACCTTAAAGCTATCGACCGACATAGCCACACAACTGAGGAATTAAACATGACACCTACACAACCTTCCACTTTCAGTACACTTCTAGGATCTGGTAATCCACTGAATACCAGCACCTCTCTCAACACCAAAATTTCGAACCTGCAAACTTCACCGCTTAACCTGACTACCCAATCGGTGCAGTCCTTTCAAGGATCCAGCCAAGCCCCACACACCTTTACCGTTACGAATACCAATGACAGCGGTAACGGATCGCTGCGGCAAGCAATTCTAAACGCCAATGCTGATAGCGTTAAGAATCCCCAGGCTGTAGACAAAATCAATTTCAATTTGGGAAGCGGTGCTCATACGATTACGCTGACCTCGGCAAACCTGGATATTACCGCAAAAATCTCACCATTAATGGTGTAGGTGCAAACGTCACTGTTAGCGGAAATAACAAGCTGCAAGATTTTGTGATTGAGGGGGCGCGAACGTTACAATTTCTGGCTTGACGATCGCGAACGGACTCAGCGCTGTCGGCGGCGGCGGCATTCTCAACAACGGCACATTAACACTGAACAATAGTATCCTCAGCAACGATAATGCAACTGCTGGTACAAATGGTGGCGGCATTCTCAACAACGGTACATTAAAAGCCAATGGCGACACGTTTTTGAACAACACCGCTCTTGGTAGCGCGGGTGGTGGTATTTTCAATTTAGGCACTGCCACCATTGTCAACAGTTCCTTCACGGGCAACAGAGCTATCAACGGAGGTGCGTTCGAAAGTATTAATAGCACGGCATCTATCAGCGGCAGCACTTTCACCAACAACACGGTTGTTCCAGGTGGTGTTGGTGGGGCGATTGTCGATGCCGGAGCTTCAAAACTGACCATCACAGGCAGTAGCTTTGTTGGCAACACGGCGATTGGTGGTGCTGGCGGGCGATCGTCAACAACAACACCAGTACGCTGAAGATAACCAACAGCAGCTTTACAAATAACCAGGCAGCTTTGGGTGCGGCCATCTCGAACGATAGTGCTCACGGTTCGACCGCTACAGCACTTGGATTGACCTTTTCGGGCAATACCTCGACGGCTTCTAACGGCAGCCTGACTAATAACAACAACACCTTCGGTACCTTTGTCGCCACGGTTGATACCCTGGTTGACACCAACGATGGCAATTTTAGCGCTGGGCATCTCTCGCTACGCAATGCCATTATTGGGGCGATCGCCGGAGAGACCATTAACTTTGCTTCCAATCTGGCATCTGGAACGATTACGTTAACGCTGGGCGAATTAGCTATCAATAAGAGCCTGACAATCCAGGGCCTTGGAGCCAACAGACTAACGGTTAGCGGCAATCACCAATCCCGTGACTTTAATATTGGTGTCGGTGCTAACGTTACCATCACAGGCTTAAATATCAGCAATGGTTCTAGTGGGTACAACAACTTCGGCGGTGGCATCTACAGCCAGGGCATTCTGACGCTGACTAACGATATCCTCAGCGGCAACAAATCTGATCTGGGAGGCGGTGGCATCTTCAACAATATGGGATCCGTGACGCTCACCAACAGTACCCTTTCCGGCAACAGTGGGGGCAATGGGGAGGGCTTGAGAATGTGGGCGGCACAGTCACCGTTACGGGCACTAGCTTTATTAGTAATGTGAGCCTGAATGGGGTTGGTGGCGGACTCTCCAATTCCGGTGTGCTGAACCTGAGCAACAGTAACTTTAGCCAAAACACAGCATTTATTGGTGGAGGCGGTCTGTTTAATAATGGCACCGCAAATCTGGCATCTACTAACTTCGCCAACAACAGCACCCACGGCAAAGGTGGCGGAATTCTGAACGGGGCAATCGCCGGTCTCGGCAGCGTCACCGCAACTGGGCTGACGTTCTCCGGAAACCAGGCGACCCAGGCAACGGGCTCCCGGAGATACGGTTGATATATCGGGTCTCGTTACGTTTGCTTAATAGCACGTTGATCTAAACCACTCAACCTGCCTGATTTGATTAAGAGTTGCGAATGATGGCGATCGTTCCTGGAAAGGGATCCGGAGCGATCGCTTTACTGTGCGTAATCAATATCATTTCTTGCCTACAACATTTCCCGAATTAAAGTTCTCGCAATACTGGTTTCAGGGTGATTTGCCAGGAGTTTTCAAGTAATCAAGAAAGGTGTTAGCAACAATTGCTGCCTGAGTGCGATCGCGCAGGTCTAACCGAGTCAGAACGTGGCTAATATGATTTCGCACCGTTCCTTCTGAGAGAAATAGGGTTTGGGCAATTTCTCGATTACTCGCACCTTTAGCAATCAAACACAGCACTTCTTTTTCACGGGCGGTGAGTTCTGCCATTCCGGGCGGTAGGGTTTTTCATCCAAAGCATCACTGGAAACCCGTTTGATCAGTTGTTCCAGGATTCCAGGCCCAAACTGGGTATACCCCTTGTGGAGCGATCGAATCGCTTCTGCTAACTCTTGCGGTGGAGTGTCTTTTAGGAGATATCCTTTTGCCCCAAACCGTAGCGCTTCAGCAATATATTTGGCGTCATCAAACGTTGTGAGCATGAGAATTTTAATGTCTGGGAACTGCTGACAGATATGTTGAGTTGCCGTCACCCCATCCATCACCGGCATTCGAATGTCCATTAACACAACATCGGGAAGACGCTGCCCCATTTGTAAATTCGCCAACTCGGCCATTGCCTGTTGCCCATCACTCGCTTCTGCAACCACCTGAAACTCAGGTTCTAGCTCCAATACCGTTCGCAAACCCCGACGAACAATCTGTTGATCTTCAACCAGCAATAATCGAATCATAGGTTTAAGTTTTGAATTTTAAGTTCTAACTGTTAAGTGTTAAGTTTTGAGTGTTGAGTTACTCCAGTTTGGCAGGGTTTCACTTCCTTTCTATAACGGAAAAACCGCTTTAATCTGGCATCCCTGCCCGGGTTCACTGGTAATCGTCAATTGTCCCTGATGGGCAGCGGCTCGTTCTTTCATACCCTGAAGTCCAAATCCAGTAGGTTGATGGTTGACGTAAAATCCTTTGCCATTGTCTTGCACCATGAGTGATACTCCTGTTGGCATTGATTGGAGTTGAATCCTTACAGATGTGGCTTCAGCATATTTGCAAATGTTGGTGAGACCTTCCTGAATGATCCGGTAAATCACCGTATTCAACAATCGGGAGGTTGGGTGGGTTAGCGCAATTTGGCAGGTAGGTAAAATGCCCGTTGTGGAATGAAATTCATTAACCAGATGGGCGATCGCGTCTTCCAGTAATTTCCCCTGTAATGGGTCAGACCGCATGGCAGACACAGATTCCCGTACGGCGTTCAAAGCGTCTGCCCCCAGTTGTTTTGCTTCTACTAAAAACTCATAGGCTTTTTGGGGATGCTTCTCCCACAGCGAAAGACTGCTCTGAAGCTGCATATTTAAGGCAACCAGAGCATGGCCGAGAGAATCATGAATGTCACGGGCAATCCGGTTACGTTCCTCAAGCGTCGCCATTTGCTCAATCCGTCGATTTAACCGTCGAATCGTCAACTGGTTCTCAATCCGAGCCAATACTTCCTCGACTTGAAACGGTTTGGTAATGTAGTCGCTGCCGCCGATCGCAAATGCTTTCACTTTATCGATCGCTTCATTTAACGCGCTGATGAAAATTACGGGAATAGGTTGCGTGAGCGGATTTTTCTTCAACCGCTGACACACCTCATAACCACTCATTTCTGGCATGTTAATATCCAGCAGAATCAAGTCAGGCGGCTGGGCCTCAATCCCCATTAAAGCCGTTGCTCCATCCGTTACACTACGCACGTCATAGCCCTGCTGAGCCAACATTGCAGACAACAATCGCAGGTTGTCCGGCGTGTCATCCACAATTACAATATCACCGGAAAGAGTGGGTTCGATAAGCATGAAAATAGTCTAAGCAGAAGGAAACAAATAAGCTTAAGAAAGGGGTGCTGAATAGCAGTATGAATTGGAACGACGTCTCAATTCATACTTCGTTTAATTCATACCCAGAATCATTAACGTCGTTTAAGAACGTTAAGAAATGCGTGGAGATAATTTACCGATATCGGTTGTACAGGTGATGAAGCTGACTGTAAAACTGCCCTTGTAATGAGCGGCATTGGTTCAACCCTAATCTGAAAAGCTTAAAGAATTGAGCTTTATTTCTGGATTAACGGATTCACCAGCCATGATTTAGGATACCAGAGGCTAGTAGACTTGGTGTGAATTCACCAACCACTAAAACAAGAAGTGTTAAGCGTGTATGCTCAATACTGTTGCTCATGAATTACTAGCTATCTCGTTTGAGATAGGATGCTATGCTGAACAATTTGAAGCTCGGACCCAAATTTACGCTGCTGCTCTCAATTGTCTTTGTAATTGGGATGCTGCTCAGCGGAATTACGTTATGGGCCACGATCCAGCATGAAGCTGAGGAAGACATCACAGACAGAACGGAACTGCTCGTTCAAATGATAAATTCCGTTCGTAGCTACACTAGCAGTCATATTCAACCCCGTTTAAGGGAGCAGCTACTAACCGAGAAGGAATTTGTGCGGGAAACCGTTCCAGCCTTTTCTGCCCACCAGGTTTTTGAGCAATTTCGCAACAGCCCTGAATATAGCAGCTTCTTTTACAAGGAAGCGACTCCCAATCCCACCAATCCTCAAGACCTTGCCGATCCCTTTGAAACAGAATTATTTGAGCAATTTCATAAGCAGCCCACTTTATCAGCGCTATCTGGCTATCGCACCCTTTCGGGTCGGCAGTTGTATTACACGTCCCGGCCCTTAATATTGCGTGAAATGAGCTGCCTGCAATGCCATAGTTCGCCCTCCGCTGCCCCAAAAAGCCAATTGGCGGCCTATGGCGATAAAACAGGGTTTGGGTGGCACCTGGGCGAGGTAATTGCAGCTCAAACGGTTTATGTCCCTGCTGATGAAGTGCTTGCTCATGGGTGGCATAACATGTCAATGATGATGGCTGTTTTCGGGGCCATTTTTGCGATCGCCATTCTCTCGATTAACCGCTTACTCAAACATGCGGTTGTGCAACCGATTAAAGCGTTGACGACGATCGCCCGTGATGTGGGAAGTGGGATGTTAAGCCCAGAACAGGTCCAAGAATTTGAAAGTCCCGCGATCGCTAAAGTAGCTCAGCGGCGGGATGAACCTGGACAGTTAGCCCGCACCTTTCAGTACATGGCCCATGAAGTAGCAGAGCGGGAACAAAACTTAAGCCGGGCGGTTGAGGAACGCACAGCCCAACTTTCCGAAAAGACAAAGGAAGCCCAACAGGCAAGCCATGCTAAAAGTCGATTCTTGGCAACAATCAGCCACGAATTAAGAACACCGTTAAATATCATTTTGGGCTTTTCTCAACTCATGTCTCGCAGTCAATCGACGGATACCACGCAAAAAGGTTATCTTGATACAATCAATCGCAGTGGAGAACATCTTCTGGGGCTAATTAATAACGTATTAGAACTGTCAAAGATTGAGGCTGGGAAGATAACTCTGAATGTGTCGGATTTTGATTTGAATCAGTTTCTGGATGATCTACAATCCATGTTTCAATTTAAGGCTCAAGCGAAGGGAATTGGCTTCAAAATTGAACGATCAGATGCATTACCCAGCTATATTCGTACTGATGAAGGAAAGCTTCGTCAAGTCTTAGTTAATTTGATTGGAAATGGAATTAAGTTCACACAATCAGGCAACGTCACGCTGCGAGTAGGTGTGGCACAGGAGCAAGGAGGAAGGGAAAACGGAAAAGAAATGCGATCAAGTCCCAACTCGCGACTTCCAACTTCCAACTCCTCATCTTTGAAGTTGAAGACACAGGTATTGGAATCACTGCAACTGAGTTGGCAAATTTATTTCAACCGTTTGTGCAATCGGAGGCGGGTCGTAAAGCGCAGGAAGGGACTGGATTAGGCTTGGCGATCGCCCAGCAGTTTGTTCACCTTATGCGCGGAACTCTGACCGCTCAAAGCAAGATTGGCGCAGGCACTATCTTTCACTTTCAGATCGATGCTCCCTTCGTTAGCGGAAATTCTATCCCTCGCCATTCTTCTCAACCTATCGTTGGGCTGGCCCCGGCCAACCCACCTATCGAATTCTTATCGTTGATGACCTTCCCGAAAACCGTCAGCTTTTAGTCGAGTTGCTCAGACCGATCGGCTTTGAAGTGCGTGAGGCAAAAACGGGCAGGAAGCGGTTTCCTTATGTCAAACCTGGTCGCCTCATTTAATCTGGATGGATTTACGAATGCCAAACGTGGATGGATATGAAGCCACTCAACAAATTAAAGCCACAGCAACCGCTGCCCCAGTTGTGATTGCGCTAACCGGAAGTGCGTTTGAGGAGGATCGTATAGGCGCGATCGCGATCGGATGTGATGATTTTGTCCGCAAACCATTTCGGGCTGAAACCATCTTTGAAAAAATGGCTGTTCATTTGAACCTTTACTATCGCTACGCAGATGAAACTGTCACTGCTGACAACCTGCAAACCCCATCTTCGACCGAAAATCTAACGCTGGCAGATTTGGCAATTATGCCTCAGATTGGATTGAACAATTGGAACAGGCTGCAACCCGAGTTAACGCAAAGCTCATCCTGAAACTTATTGATCAAATTCCATCTGAATATCCCAAGCTTAAACAAACATTAACCACCTGGGTCAATAACTTCCGCTTTTCGGACATCGTGGCTCTCGTCCAGCAACGTTGAACCTGGTAAAAGTTAAAGCGCATTTCCCAGGAAAGATTGAATGAAAATGGATAGCTGAAACTTTTAGCGCTGATAGTGGGGGTGCCAGAATGGTGATCTATATTAAGCAGGAAGGTTCTGTCTGAGGGATTAGCATGGCAATCAACGATCGATGAATCAGCAAACGGCTAGGTCATAATCAAATGCGAGTGAAAACATCTGTATCGCGCTCTAGATTAATCAAATTTAGATGAAGCGAATCAGTTGTTCTTCAATAGTTTTTTGACAGAACCACAAATCTTACACGCAGCCTTAAATGAGAACTACAATGTGATTGCAATTTATACATTCCTATCGTATAAAAGCTAGACAGATTGATCTTCAATATCATTGCACCTATCACTAGATGAAATATCGCTGGCCCAACTCTTTTTTGGGCAGAACGTCTATGATGCAAGTATCTAAGAACGGAAATGAATATACGGTTCAACCGTTTCTAATCTACCACCTCAATCGATTTAGAATTTAATCTAGCAATACATTCTATGTCTTCTGACACAACTTGGGAAACATTTTTTGTACAGATGGGTTGGCATTGAGATAATCTTTTAGCCATTCGCAACTGACAACGTAATGATCGTCGCGTTTCAAATCTGTCTGTTCCGAATGCAGATGGTTTACTTTCCATAATTTAATTGTTCCGTCTGCCGTCGCGATCGCCAACCGTCGATTATCAGGACTAAAATTCAATCCTAAAACAGCAGATTGCATTTTGAACATTCGCAGAATTTCGCCCTCCCGATTCCACAAAACCACACTCCTATCATCACTACCCGTGGCGATCGTTTGACCGTTAGGGCTAAACTGGACTTGCTGAACAACATCCGTATGCTGTTTCAGCGTCATCACTAAGTCTCCTGCGATACTCCAAAGTTTGGCGCTGCCATCTTCTCCTCCACTTAGTAACGTTTGGCCATCAGGACTAAAATGGACGCTTCGAACCCAACCTTGGTGCCCACGAAAATTCTTCAGCAGCTTACCATCTACGCCCCACAGTTTTACCAGGCTGTCGCTACCTGCGGAGGCCAGTTGTTGCCCATTCGGACTGTAGCTCAACCAGAGTACCGGGCCGTGGTGCCCTCGTAGAGTCAATAAGGAACCTTTCTTCGGATTCCACAAATTAATCACCCCATCTTCTCTGGCGATCGCGATCCACTGTTGATCAGGGCTAAAAGTCGCTGCTCGAATCTGAATATTGCCCAACTGCAAGCGTTGCAGGAAATCTCCATTCCGTTTCCAGAGTCGAACAGTTCCGTCATCACTGGCTGTAACAATCTGTTGCCCATCTGGCTTGAACTCCACACTGTTTAAGGTATCCGTATGGCCCTTCAAGGTCTTGAGCAACTTACTGTCTATATCCCAGAGTTTGATGGTGCGATCGGCGCTTCCCGATGCTAATAACTGACTATCGGGACTAAAATGAACATCCTGAACTCGGGAAATATGCCCTTCCAGTGTTGTAAGGGTGGGGTGGTTTGGTTGCCAGAGCCGAATGGTTTGGTCAAACCCCGTTGAGGCTAGAGTTTGCCCATCTGGACTGAATTGCAGAGAGATAACGCCTCCTGAATGCCCACGGAGAATTTTCAGAAGGTTACCGCTGCGATCCCAGAGTTTAACCGTTTGATCAACCCCACCGGAAGCCAGAACCTGACCATTAGGACCGAATTGTACATAGGTAGTGCCTCCCGGATGACCGGAAAGCACTTGCAACAGCTTGCCGTTCGCGCTCCAAACCTTAATCTTGCCATCCTGAGAACTGGTGGCAAATCGTTGCCCATCCTTACTGAAACTAATGTTGTCTATGCTCCCCTGATGAGCCTTAAACGTTCTAATCAATTCGCCAGAGGTTTTCCATAGACGAATCGTACCGTCGCCTGCTCCACTGACTAACTGCTGAGCACCCGAACTGAACGCTACAGCGATCGCGCCTCCCGAATGACCACTCAGGGTGTTTAGGAGTTGCCCCGCTGGAGTCCATAATTTCACGGTGCCATCCTCACTAGCACTGGCGATCAATTGTTCATTGGTGCTAAATGCTACATCAAAAACTTTTTTTGGTGTCCCTTTAAGGTCTTGAAGAGTTGCCGCGATCTCGACCAGAGTTTAACGGTACCATCGTTATTTGCGGTCGCCAGTAGTTGCCCGGTTGGATTAAACACGACTCGCCAAGTCCGTCCAGAATCAGTTTTGATCGTGCCAATTTCCTGTCCTGCAGGTGTCCAGAATCGTACAATGCCATCGCCACTGCCCGTTACCAATTCATTGCCATCAGGGCTAAACGTCACATCTAACACGCTGCCGCCCTTTGAATGCCAGCGATTGCGTTCTTCTATACTGCCGATCGTCTGGCCCAGAATTGCTTCTAGCTGGTTTTTAGAGATTCTGGAACGTTGGAAAGTTGTGCAAGTTTTTGATGGGCTACCGTTGCAAACACTAACGCATTCAGGTCATCCTGCAAAATTAGGTGATTTTCAGCAGAATTGATAAACGCTTGGACTTCATCCGTGGCCGCGTCCTGTTGTTCTTGACGAGCGATTTGGGATTGCCATAAAGCCGTAGTTGCTAGCCCCAAAGCAACGATTAAACCTAACCCTAAAGAAAGGGTACGGGTACGTTGCTTCTGGTTGACTGATAGCTGGCTGCTGGTGACATATTGAACCTGTAAAGGGGTAAATTTGGGCGTTTTACTGACGCCATGCTCCATGAGCTGTTGAGCTTCCGTCAGCGCATTGCCCTGGAGTAAAAAACTAGAATCTCGATGTTTTCGCTCCCACTCGATCGCGCGGACCAGTAGCCAGGTATGGCCTGACACATGCGCTAGATCTGTTTGAATGGCTGAGATTAAACCCTGAACTGCTCCCTCAGTAGTGTCTGTTGTTCTCCAGAACAACCAGTTGAACATGCGTAAGGAAGGAGGTGCATCACTATGCAGTATTTCTCGATAAACGATGGGAATTAAATGCTTATTGTTTTCAACCGCATGCTGTAGTTCTTGCTTGCACACCGTAGACGCGATCGAATCTGGACTAATCACAAAAATAAAATGATTGGCAGATTCAATGCCTTGATAGATCTCCTGTAGCCAATCAGCTGTTAGAGGAATGTCTTCCCAATCAACCCAAGTACGATAACCGCGTTTTGTTAGAAGCTGATGCAGTTGCTGAACAAAGTCTTTATCTTTACGTGAGTAGGAAATGAAAATATTATTGTCTAAAGAAATGTCAGATATGTCGTTATTGCTAGCAGAATCAGACTGAGATTTTTGATCACATACGTGCGGCATTCTAAATCACATCAACAAAATAATCGAATCAATCAATAATATTTTTAGCAATGAAGCATCCCTTTAAACTTAGAAAGGAGAATAATTCCTCAACATTGAGGATAGGTAAATTCTTCCATTAGTAAAAGGAGCGGTAGAGCTTAACTGAACCCGAAGAACGCGGCAGATGCGGGAACAGAAACTTCAACAATGGCAGCAATCCTACCTAAAAACGTGATTAGACTATAGGTTGATGCTTACCCCTGCTCGAAGCTAACATACGCTCACTTACACTGGCAGAGAAAGCAAGAAACTTAAAGATTACTTTAAGAACAATCCTGTTTGATGACGATAGGTTGGAAGTTGCGGCAATTTGTCTTTATTTCCAGCAAACTGTGAAACTTACCTGTTCTGGCTGACAGGACTATATCAAAGTGCTGAGTGCTGAGGACTGAGTGTTGAGTATGAAAGCCAGTCATTGCGACACTCTCAGTAGTTTAATTGTCCTAACACATAGTAGTACTGCTCTATTCCCGCGATCGCCAAATTGCATATTCAAAGTCAGGCTGCACAGTCTCCCCAACTACAGGAAGGCACGTAAAGTTAGAGATGCGTACTCGCTCAACCCGACGCTTCCCTGACTAAGACGTTCCGGCTAATGTGTCCGCATTGCAGAAAAGACCAGCTCGAATGTGCTCATGAAGGGCAATCGTTTCTGCCATTGGTGCAACCCTAAATTCATCAGCCAGTATTTAACGACAAAGGTTATACTGCATCAGCGCTGCCCAGAAAGCTTTAAGGATTGAAATATTAAGTTTTCCTACTTGTGAGCGCTATTCTATTAACGTTCAAAGACTTTACTAAAACCAGACGTGGCAGACGTTACATAGATTTCGGCGGAAGTTGTACCTCTATTGACTCAGTGTTTATTTACTGGTGTTTTTTGAATTTGCTGTTTTGAAAGCGATGTCTTAGCGACGTCTTAGCGATGTCTTAGCGTTTTCTTAGTAAATTGCTTTTTATAGCGAATTAGATTGCATTCGCCAAACAGCAGGAGGCCTGAACTGTGGTGAACGCTTTAACCTCCTACCGGACTTACGTCGCTGATGCGTCTCCCAGTGGTGACGACCAGCGCCAAACAATTCTAAACGCCATTAATGCTGGAATGATTGTGAGCGTCACCTCTAGTGACGCAAACTTAAATGATTGTATTCCGTTCAATACTCAACTGACGAAATACGAAGTAGATGCCTCTAATCCCTACAGCGGCACCGCCTCGGTCAATCAGGCCATCGATTTTTCGGCCATGCATCCGGGCGGTTACTCAATCAGTTTTACACCAGCCATTACAGATTATGTCGCCAGTCCAATTTTGAATCTCTGGTACTCCTGGGCGAAATACTACATTGAAAATAACCCGGCTCATGGGCAATCCTCTCAGACTCAACCAGGCAGCATCACGGTTCCAGATAAAGGGCGCAGTAATGAACTTGTGTTTGCGTCTGCGATTCCGGTCGGTGAGATTATTTTGGTGTCGGGAATGCAGGTCACTGGGCCAGGAATTGACGGTTCTCTGTGTACGGTCTTAGATGTGGTGAAAACGAGTGAAGGTCAAACTTATCATTCGGTCAGTCTGAGTGTATTTGTAACTAGCAGCGTATTTGGAAGCTACAACTTTGTCGCTCCTCAACCGATCGCCGGGGTGGATACGAAGAGTAATTTGACGGGGCAGCCCATTGTCAATCCATTTAAGCTTACGTTCAGCGGTGACGATGCTGTAACAGCCCTAGCGTTTTCCCAGGCTGTCTATCAAATCATGAGTGCAATGAGTACGATTCCACTGGATGACAGCCAGACTCCTCAGCCGTTGCAGGTGCTCTATAACGCGATTGGTTGCAATGTTGGTCAAATTCCCCACATTGGGCAGGACAATAGCTCGGTTCCGAAGGATAGTTTGATAGCAGGTGAAATCACCAATAAAGTGAAGTCTGTGTTGCGTGGCGTTCCAGATTTTAATACCTATCCAAAGTGGTATCCAGATCCAAGCGTTCCTAGGGGTGGTTGTCCTAAGGGTGATTGCAGTTTCAATGTGTTCAACCTGGATCCGTTTGTCTGGTTCGTTCACAAGACATTAAAGATGTCCGGCTATGGCTTCTCCGTGGATGATGATATTGCTGATGTAGGAGCCAATAACGCGAAAAATTTGAAGATTGCGATCGGGGTCTGAATGGGCTACCCAACCCAAATCCTTGGACACCAAAGTAATGCATCGGCGTTACTCAAACGGAAATGCGTTTCGAAGGGAAAATTCCGTAATGCCCAAGAAATTCTTTGCTACTCTCTAGGAGAACCAGGTATGACAAATCCTGTAACATCTTCACCCCAGGAAACATCACCAGCACAACCTGACGGTTGCATCGTCAAGGCGGCAATTTACCCACCGATCGGAATCTGTCGGGTTGGCAACAGCCCAGATGAATTTTATATCGGGCCAGAAGTACCAGAGCCACCAGCTTTACGCCCCGGCTCTTACCGGGATTCTCAGGGGCGGTTGAAACGGCAGGCGGCGCGGTTTCGCGTCTATGGATTGAATGCGCGGAACGAACCCGTTAAAGAACTCACTGCTGCCGATGCAGAGATCATCTGGGCCGTTACCTTGGCGAATCAAAAGCGGCCTGGTATGAGTTCCAGCTTGCCCTCGATATTCCAGAAGCTGCCGATGCGATTCCTTCTTTTCTACGAAATCCAACCGTGAGCGATCGCAATGCTCTCATCATTGCCCCAGCCCCTCGTCAGATTACAGGTAAGCATCAATCGGGACAACAGTACGCTTTTGATGATGGTAAATTTATGGGCAACCCTGTTTACCTGGGCGAACTGCGAACCGATGAATGGGGGCGATTGATCGTGCTGGGAGGCTATGGTCACTCCGCTTCTTACAACGGTCAAAAAGCCGTTACCTTTGGCAACAACATGGGCTGGTACGACGATGTCTCCGATGGCCCCGTCACTGCAACGGTGAACTTCGATGGGGTCGAATTACCCGTTGACCCCGCCTGGGTCGTCTGTGCCCCACCCAACTATGGCCCTCAGATCAAATCCATCCGCACGATGTGGGATGTGATGGTGGATGTGGCCATTCAAAACCAATGGTTGCCCCAACCGGACAAGCCCTCATTCCAGCAGCATATCCGACCAATTTTTGAACGCCTGACTCAGTTGCAGTGGGTAAATCAGGGATTTGCAGCGGGCTTTGGCTACAACAGTCCCTTTGATTTCTCCACGCAGGACTGGCTCAAGCGACTGAATGACCCCTCCCCAGCCAACGAAGAACTGCGTCGGGTGCTGTACAACTCGTTCCGTGACTATGACGTGGATGCCTGGTCGCCTGCGCCCTGGCCCTGGCTCTATGGTGATGCAGTTGCGGTGCCAGCCGCCCAAACACCACGCCAGAATACTGAAGTGTCTCAGTTGCAACTCTGGGCGTTGGCGCAATGGGTAGTGGGCAATTTTGATGCCGATTACAATCCTGTTTACCAATCGCCCAGCAAGATTGAAGATTATCCCCTCGCTCAGCAACCTGATGCGCTGACACAGGCCGCGATGGAGTTTTGTCTCGCCGATGCTTTCCACCCCGGTTGCGAGATGACCTGGCCCATGCGATTGGCAGGAATGTATACCAGTGCCTTTCGACTCAAGCATCGGGATCCTAACGAACCTGAGGCGTCCTACGGCATTCAACTTACCTCCGGTGTGTTAAATCTTGTCGATGGCCCAATCAAGGGAGGGCAAAGTCCCGGCTCGATTACCCGCTGGATGGCTGTGCCCTGGCAAACTGATACGGCTTCCTGTCGTTCTGGCTACGACAAGACTTATGATCCCTACCTGCCTACTTTCTGGCCTGCACGAGTGCCGAATCAGGTGTTGAACAAGGAGGCTTATGCAATCGTGATGAATACGGAACTGCCGTTGAGCCAGCGGTTGGAGGCATTTACCAATCGGGCGAACTGGCTGGAACCTCTGGGGCTAAACAGAAGCTACACCGACCAGATCAATCACATGATCGACCACTTTGATCAAATGGGTGTGGTGGAGGTGCAGCCCGGTTTACCAGATGACCCCAACTTTCCCGATGTGATGCAAGTATCAGATCAGGCGGATTTAGGAGAGGCGACCGCACCCAACGAACATGCCGACCTAAGTTTCATTGAAAAACTCAACCGATTTCCACATGGGTTGAAATTGAGTCGGGGACTGTAGGTTTTCTTAGGATAGTCAAGCCATTTCGTTAGTGGTGTGTAGTAAATTCAGATGAGACTCACGGCATGAAATGGGATGTGGTAATTGCTGGAGGTGGACCTGCCGGGGCTGTAGCAGCAAGTATGCTTGCTCGTGCGGGTCGTCGAGTTCTTTTGGTGGAGGATGTTTCACCCAATAAACCGAAAGTGGGGGAGTCGTTGCCCGGATCTGCCCGTCCCCTGTTGCAGGATCTGGGATTGCTGCCCTTAGTAGAAGAAGGAAACCATTTGCCCAGTTACGGTAATGGGTCCGCCTGGGGAACGGATGAATTAATCTCAACCGATTTCATTCGCGATCCCAACGGGTGTGGCTGGCATCTTGATCGCCCCCAATTCGACGCTGACCTGAGATACTACGCTCAACAGGGTGGAGCTGAGTTTACAGCTGATCGAGTTCGTTCAATCCAGGCAATACCAGAGGGCTGGCAGATCCACCTGATGCATCGAGAAATCACTGCCCGCTGGCTGATTGATGCCACGGGACGGCGTGCTGCTCTCGCTCAAAGGCTGGGTGCCCAGCGACAACGGGACGACTCCTTGGTGGCACTGTGGACACGGGTAATTACATCAAACACCGATTTGGATACCCGTGCATTGATCGAATCTACACCTCACGGTTGGTGGTATACGGCACGGCTTCCGAAGCATCTCCGGATAGTAGTGTTACATACTGACAGAGATGATGCGATCGTGATGCTCCAGCAACCAGAGAAGTGGTTTGAACAGCTTTCTCAAACTCTTCATGTGAAGCACGTTCTTGCTGGAGTTGTGTTTCAAGAAAAAATCTCTGGAACCGAAGCCTGTGGCAGTTGCTTAACCCAATTCGCCGGTCAGAGGTGAATCGCTGTGGGTGATGCAGCCCTATCCTTCGATCCGCTCTCATCCCAGGAATTTTAAACGCCCTATATACCGGAATGGGAGCGGGACAGGCTGTGGAGCTAGCCTTGAGCGGCAACTGGGAGAGAATTTTAGCCTATATGGAGCAATTAAAACAAGTCCGACAAGCCTATCTTCACCATCACCGCATCTACTACCGTATGGAACAGCGCTGGCCTGATTCCCCGTTCTGGGCAGATCGGCAACCCTCGCATTCAAAGCCAGGTCATGCTAGATAGTTGTCCCTGAAGAACTAACTATGGTTTAGCCTTGTTTCAGAAAACCATTCAGCACTTTGGCAAAGTCGATATCCTCGTCAACAATGCGGCGGGAAAAATATTTTCAAACGGCTGAGGTGACGGAAGACGAATACAACAGCATGTTTGACATTACCAAGGGGTTTACTTTGGCCATGCTCACTGGATTACGGGACAGCATATTCGAGCGAATGGCGGAATTGTTTAAGCGTCGTGAAACCACAATAAGGCAGCAGGCACAGGAAGTTTACGAATGAAAACCAGCAACCTTAGAATCAATCAGCTTTCGTCAGAAGCTTACCAGTGGTATCTTCACTATCTAGAAGTCTTGGACTCAAAAGATGTTGGAGCCTATAGCGCTTGTCTGGCAGAAGACTGCCTGATGCAGTCCAATAAAAGTCCAGCCGTTGAGGGGAGAGAAGTGATCGTCCAATTCCTGTCAGGTTACTGGAAGACATTCGCCAGTTTAGAACATGACTTGCTCAATCTGTACGGCAACGATTCAGCTTTTGTTCTAGAAGCATTGAATCACTACAAGCGTAATGATGGAAAACCCGTGAGCTTGAGAGCCGTTGCGTTTACTGATCGAAATACAAACGGGCTGATCACTTCCGTTCGATTCTACACTGATGTTACACCGCTATTTGAATAGATGCTTAACAATGACTATGACGGCTGAAGAAGAGAGATTAGCACAAGAGCAAAATCGCACGGCTTACTGGAGTCGTTGGGGTCCCTATCTCTCTGAGCGGCAATGGGGAACGGTGCGGGAAGATTACTCTGCCGATGGCAATGCCTGGAGTTATTTTCCTCATGATCATGCACGATCGCGGGCGTATCGTTGGGGTGAGGATGGGATTGCTGGCATTTCAGACAATCATCAGCGTGAGAATCGTTATTTTGATGTGTATATTGAATACGCCAAAAACTCACCTGAAGATATTTTAATTTGGATTCATGTTGCAAATCGTGGGTCAGAAGCAAAAACTCTATACCTGCTACCGACACTTTGGTTTCGTAACTACTGGTCGTGGAGTTACGACTTTGAAAAGCCAATTCTTAAATGCCTACCGGATTCAAACGTAATTGAAGCAGTCCATCCACTGCTCAAACAGCGCTGGCTTTATTTTCAAGAACCAACAGCGGTTCTCTTTATTGAGAACGAAACGAACTCTGAGCGCTTGTTCAATGTTCCCAATCAATCTTTCTACGTCAAAGATGGCATCAACAACTATTTGATTCATGGGCAGCAGGATGCAGTTAATCCAAAACAAGTTGGCACCAAAGCAGCCATTCATTATGCCTTAACGGTTCAACCGGGAGAAACCCGATCAGTCAAACTTCGTCTTAGCGACATCTCCCCCGACAGTAACGGTCATTTTCTTTTGCCAACTTTGAAGCCATTTTTCACACCCGTCAGCAGGAAGCAGATGAATTTTATGCCCGCATTACAAAGCCCTGCAATCTAACCGACGATGAGCGTAATATTCAACGGCAGGCATTTGCCGGGATGCTGTGGACCAAGCAATTTTATTACTTCGTTCTGGAAGACTGGCATAAAGGGGATCCGGCAGGACCAATCCCACCACCTGAACGAAAAGCCATTCGCAATCAAGAGTGGCTGCATCTATTCAACAACGACATCCTTTCCATGCCTGATAAATGGGAGTTTCCCTGGTATGCAGTCTGGGATATGGCGTTTCATGTGTTGCCTCTGGCGGTCGTCGATCCACTGTTTGCAAAACGGCAGCTACAGCGTTTGACACGGGAATGGTATATGCATCCCAATGGCCAACTCCCTGCTTACGAATGGTCGTTCAGTGATGGCAACCCACCTTTGCTTGCCTGGTCTGCCCTGCGAGTCTACCAGATTGAGCAGGAGATCTACGGACGCAAAGACAGCAAGTTTCTGGAGCGAGTTTTTCAAAAATTACTGCTGAACTTTACCTGGTGGACGAATCGGGTTGACACAGAGGGCAAAAACGTTTTCCAGGGTGGCTTCCTGGGGATGGATAACATTGGCGTATTTGATCGCAACGTCCAGTTACCCGATGGCGGCTATCTCACCCAATCCGATGGCACCAGTTGGATGGCGATGTATGCGCTGAATATGCTGACGATCGCCCTAGAATTAGCAAAAGAGAATTCAGTGTACGAAGATATTGCCAGTAAGTTCTTTGAGCATTTCCTGCGAATCTCAATGCAATGAATGGCCTTGGAGAAGCCCAAACGCCTTTGTGGGATGAGGAAGATGGCTTTTACTACGATGCCTTACATTTTCCTGATTGTGATCAACAAGTATTGCTGAAAGTGCGATCGATGGTCGGCTTGGTTCCGCTGTTCGCTGTTGAGCCAATGGAGCCAGAAACCCTGGAACAGTTTCCAGATTTCAAACGTAGAACGGAGTGGTTTATTGAGCATCGGCATGATTTAACCTCTGGCATTGCCTGTATGCAGCGTCAGGGTGAAGGAAATCGCCGACTTCTGGCGATTGTTAATCGTGATCGTCTCCTGCGAATTCTTGCTCGGATGCTGGATGAGAATGAATTTTTGAGCGATTATGGCATTCGGTCTATCTCCAAATACCATGCTGAGCATCCCTATGTATTTGAGGTGGAAGGGCAACGGTATGAGGTAAATTACGAGCCAGCCGAATCAGAAAGTAGTTTATTTGGTGGCAATTCCAATTGGCGCGGTCCGATCTGGCTACAAATGAATCTCCTAATCATCGAATCCCTTCAAGAGTTTTATATTTATCTGGGTGACGATTTCAAGGTGGAATGCCCGACCGGATCAGGACAGGAAAAACTCTGAGAGAAGTGGCGATCGACCTCACCCAACGGCTGATCAAAATCTTTACCCGTGACGGATCGGGACAAAGACCTGTGTTTGGCAACCAATCTAAATTTCAAACTGACCCCCACTGGCGTGACCATCTTCTCTTCCATGAGTACTACAACGGGGATACAGGTGCAGGTCTCGGTGCCAATCATCAAACGGGCTGGGCAGGCGTGATTGCAAAATTGATTCATCTCAATGGCATTGGGACCAGTGGAACCTACCCTTTGGGGCAGCTGAATACGGCAGATATCCGGAGAAACCACAATATCTACGATAGCCCAACAACCACAGCCAGGGCATGATGTTCTGGGGATGTGGTAGAGCTTTGGGTCACAATCGCAATGCCGATCGCAACAAAAATTGCCATACCGGCTTTGATCGAAATGAAGTAGGCAACTAGCGAAATTGCCCCAGTTAGAGAGCGCGCAGCAGCAAATAACCCACTCAGCAGGGAGTAGCCAATGCCTGGTTTCCATTGCTTTCCAACCCGGATGCCCGGTGTAAATAGTTGTTGGAAAGCAGGAACCACAAATGGCTGCAATCAGTGTGAACATGCCATGAGCGGTTAATGCGGGTGTTCTGGGGTAGGAGTCTCCCGCCGCTGCTGCACTTTCTAAATTCAACAAACCATTCATAAAGTCATACAATGCCAGCGGAATAATCACATTCAGATATTCCGGTAGAAACCGACACCCTGTGCCAGGGACTCCAGCCAAACCCCTAGCACGTGGAGTTGAAGTACCTGGAATGACTGAAGCAGATGCGCGTTATCCCAGGTTTTGAATCCAGTGCCCCAAGCGAGCACTGTTCCAAGTAACAACGCAAGCAGTCCCCTGAAAGACCAAATCGCACGCGCCCGAAGAAAGCTAGCACGATAATACCCAACGGAACCATGCTAACGACAGGATAAGCAAACGTGCGCAGCACGAATCCCATCGAAATAAAGGTTAGAGCAATTCCACCTAGCGCCGATGGGTTAGCAGCCAATGAAATGTACTCACGCAAATATTTAACAAACCCCACTCCCACAAGCTTAATAACGCCAGAGCCAAAACAGGCGGCTAAACCAGCTTGCCAAGTTAGTTCAACCGCTGCTGTTTCTGGTAGCCCTTGAGCGATCGCGGCCGTATGAACAGGTGCCATAATCAGGAAGATATGACCCAAAAGGCTAATGATATTAATGCCGTAGGGCAAGGCGGTCATGTCTACCCGACCTTGTTGTTTGTTCTGTTGGTCGGCTAACCAGGCGTAGTAAAGGTTTCCAAGTAAAACACTAATCGCCACCCCAGGCAAAATTCGCCGGTAAATCAAGTCAACCGGAAAACCCAGCAGATTCTGACACAAGGTGACAATCAGTAGCACTTGAATAAAGTTCTCTAGTGCCAGTGCGATAAAACCATCAATATCACCAAATCGAAATAACCGTTGGAAAAGTCTGGTTGTCATAATCAAGCACCAATTAACACTGAATCGGCGTGGAATTACGTAATGTAATCTGATCAAATGAGACCGTCTAAGTATCCTCTTTAGGAGGCATTCACTAAAGTCCTAATCGTTTTTAGAAAGTTTCAGATGCTGTCGTAATTGAGCGATCGTCCAGTGCTGATGGGACCGAAAGTCAAACGCATTAATATTTAGAATCGATGCCGCTCTGCCTTGTCTAAAGCCATCATCAAACGCAGCACAATGGCACCAGTTAAATCGATACTTCAATGGATAAAGACAGGCTGAAACAAATTCATATATCCAAACATGCAGTCTATTTGTTTTGATATCATTACCCATTGTGAAACCAAGTAAAAATGCCTCTTCTGTCAATGAATGACTGACACAGTTGAGTAAGAGATGTAAACAATCGTGTCCATAGAGATCAATTTTGCCTGGTAAAGCAACAGGACTATTAGGACTCTCTAATAACCGAATGATAAAGGGTACTTCAGGCTGGGAATCGGGCATGACAAAGGGTAACATCTCTTTGAGCGATCGATCTCCAGCTTCGACATGAGACTGCCAAATCGAATGCCGTTGAAGCAGCTACAGAGGGGCACTTGTCGGTTTGAGGGCACACTCGAAATCAGGGGATACGGTAGGGGGCAGAGCAATGGAAATCATATTTCTGAAATATCTAGGTTCTTTATCCCCTTTCAATTTGACACTGGTCTTTCCCGTTGGCTATCTACCCGCTGGTGCTGGAATAGTTTAACAAGAACGTTTGTTCCTGTACCCACTTCACTCTTGATTACAATTTGCCCACCATGTAAGTCTAAACATCGCTTTACCATAGTCAATCCGAGTCCAGTACCCAGTACATCTCCAACGTTGTCTGCTCGCTGAAATGGCTTAAATAAACGATCTTGCATGTTCGAGGGAATGCCAATGCCCACGTCTCGAATTTGAAAGGTAACCTCTCCTGCAATACAGGTGAGATTGAAATAAACTGGGCTACCTGGCGGGGAATACTTGATGGCATTTGAGATCAAATTTGTCAGAATGTGCCTCAGCAGCTTCTGGTCTAAGTAAAGATTCTCACATTGCCCTGAATGCATGAATAGAATGCGGTGACTTGAACCCGCACTGAATTGCATTTCATCCACCAATCTTTGACAGAACTCCTCCAAGTTCAAGGGGCTGGCTCAAACTTTAACCCGCCACTTTCAGCTTGCCCCACGGCCAGTAGATCGTTCAACAATTGGTCCATTGTGCGAACGGATTGTTGAATTATGTATAAAAACTCACGGCGGCGTTCCTCACTTAAGCTGTGATGCTCTTGCTCTAATAATTGCGCACAGCTCAAAATCGAGGTCATTGGACTCCTCAATTCATGCGCTGCCATCGACCAAAAGCGAGATTTCAGCTCATTCAACTCTTTCTCTTTTTCTAAAGCGACCCGAATAGCGGTCTCTGCCAATCGACGACGGAGAGCAACTTCGATCGCCACCTGCAAGTCTCGCTCGTCAAACGGTTTCACAATATATCCAAAGGGTTCTGTCACTTTCGCTCGTTGCAACGTAGCCTCATCCGCATAAGCAGTTAGATAAATGACTGGTGTATCAAAATCAGCTCGAATCTGCTCTGCTGCTTCAATTCCATCCATTTGACCTTTAAGCCGGATATCCATTAAGACTAAATCAGGTCGTAGCTTTGCTACTTGTTCTATGGCTGCTTCTCCAGAGGCAACGGAGGCGGGGACAACATAGCCCAACTTTTTCAATCGCTTTTCGATATCTCGAGCAACGACTCTTTCATCCTCAACTACCAAAACCCGTTCAGTCGCCATCGGTTATGTCTTTCCTATACTTTCTACTTCTGAGAATGTAATCGTAAAGGTGGTTCCTGTCGCTTGGGTCTGGTCACGCTCGATCGTGCCCTCAAGTTGCTCAGTGAAGATGCAAACTAATTCCAAGCCAAGAGACTCAGTATCGCGAAAGTCGAGATCTGACGGAAACCCAATTCCATTATCTTGAACGGTTAAAGTAAATCGATCATCTGACATAGGGATAATTTCAACCAAGATTTCATTGCTTGAGCTTGGTGATGGGAAGGCGTGTTTCAGTGCGTTCGATACTAATTCATTGATAATTAATCCGCAAGGAATGGCGGTATCAATATTGAGCCAAACGCCTGTCGCTGCGGTCCGTAACGTTGCTGTCTGTGAGCTTGCTGCGTATGATCGCATCAAATTATCTGCCAAATCTCGAACGTAGTCGTCAAAGTTGATTTTGAGGAGGTTGCTCGATTGATGCAGCTTTTCGTGAATCAGTGCCATCGAACGGATACGGTTTTGGCTGTCCTTAAACAGTGCGAGCACCTGTTCATCCTTAATGTAGTCCGATTGCAGCCTTAAGACACTTGAGATCACCTGAAGATTGTTCTTGACCCGGTGATGAATCTCTTTGAGCAAAACTTCCTTCTCTTTCAGAGATAGCTTTAATTGCTCCTCAGTCCGCCTGCGCTCTTGAAGTTCACACTGCACCTGCTGATACAGCTCTGACTGTTGAATCGCGATCGCCATATGGGTAGCCAGTTGTTTCAGGAGGTCCACTTCAAACGAACGCCAATGTCTTGGTCCAGCACAGTGATAAGCACACAACAAACCCCATAGGTGGCACCCTTGTAGAACCGGTACCACCAGGCTGGCTCGAACATCATAGAGAACCAAAATGTCGATGTGACATTGAGTCAACCCAGCCGTGTAAATATCTTCACAAACTTGAGTTCGTCCTTCTTTGTAAGCATGAGCATAGTTTTGAGCAAAGCAGGAATCTCGAATGCTGCTGTTGAGTGCTGGTTTCCACCCCTCCTCTACAGACTCGACCACGACAGTACCAGTCCAGTCGGGATGGAACTGGTAAATGATTACTCGGTCAGCCTTGAGGAATTGCCGAACTTCCTCGACACTCCTTTGGAGAATGTCGTTTAAGTTGAGAGACTCCCGGATATGAAGAGCCATTGCGGCTAGAATTTGGCTGCACTGCAATTGTTCCAGCAACCCAGTTGGGTTTTCTAGCAACTGAAGATTTAACTCTGGGTGTAGGTCTTGAGGGGGTTGGGATTTTGAAACTTCAAACTGCTCGATCGAACACTCCAACTGCTCTACAGCGTTCTGCATCTCGTTGAGATGCAAAGCCTTGAGGAAACTCGTTGGTGAGACGATGCCTAACAGGTTGCCTTGGTCTCCATACACCCCAAACCGCTGCACTTTTGCTTGCTGCATCCTCCAATAGGCAACCAACACAGACTCAGAGGAGGCGAAGCCCAGAAGTGGAGTACTCATGACTGCTTGAGCCTGGATCTGCGACAAATCGAGTCCTAATGCCCAAAGTTGAATTACGTGCCGCTCTAAAATCAGACCGATCGGTTGGGCACCATTCTGGCTACTGTCAGTCAGTACAATGCAATCCACATCCTGTTCAATCATCCGTTGGGCTAACTTCAGAATGGACGTAGTAGCAGGTGCTTGAACTAACAGCGGAGAAACAATCTCTGCTAATGACTTGTTTTTCAATAATTCGTCGAGCTGTAAAACATTACGAATGCTAGCTAGAGTGATGATGCCGAGCCACTCCTCATGCTCATTGATTACGGGAAGATGCTGAATCTGATGTTGACGTAGTTGGGACAGAGCTGTAAAAACGGTTTGACCTTCCGATTCGGTTAGAGCAATGAACGGCCTCTGCACGATATCAGCAGTTTTAACCATCGTTAAAGCTTGTCCTGAAACAATCACATGCAGTGCGTCTCGCTCGGTAAATACGCCTAGAAACCGCGTTCCATCCACAACTAGAAGGCCACTTGCGCGGGCTTCGCTCATCAAGATGGTGTTAAGTGCAAGTTCCAAACCTGGAAGGACACAACTGCTCTGCGCTTTGCTCATCATCGTTATCGCGTCGCTGAGTGAAATATCAGGAGATACGGTCAGCGGGCGGCGATCAATGGCAGGCTTTAACGATAGGAGAGGATTTAATGAGTGTTGTGGAGGCATGAAAGCACTAATTTTTAGCAGCCGATGCTAAATTTTCATGGATTTAGAGAGTGGCAAGCCGAGAACAACGTCGGAGAATAGAGACCATCTAGTTTCACCTCATCATAAAACGTGCGTAACCCAGCAAACAGCGTTCGGTCAGTTCTTTTTCTGTTCATCGGAGGTTTTGTCACCGCATCAAATAGAGCCTTTCTATACGTCACTCCGATCGCTAATTTCCCTAGAGCAAGGAGAAACGCCATTGTTTGATGATTGATAACTTACAGAATTACGCCATTTTAATGCTTGTTCGGAACGGAAAAATTTCTAACTTGAACATTAATTTGAGTACGTCGAAGGCTACCAGATATTTAAATTATATTAATATTTCTCCACATTTTTGAGCCAGTTAAATGTGTAGAAACCATTGTCTAAAGGTCTCATCTTCACCTGGTTAAACGATGAGGTAAGAGGGTGGTTGAGAAATCAGTTAGATAGTAAAAAAGCTCACTCGGTGTAGGCTGCAAATAGCAAATATCTACAGCCTTGAATGAGTCAGATGAGTAACGCATACCCCAGCAACTTGACCCATGCTCAATATAACCCTCTTTGGTCACATTAGCGAGAGGAATTTAGAATAGGGATTAGAGTTTTAGGATGGCCAACGATCAATGTCCGCTACGAGAGAGGCTCGACCGACGATTCTATTTGTGGATAAATATTGCCAACTGTATGCAAATTTGTTTTCAGACGTACGTAGCTTTGAAGCGTTTAAGTACTTGCATCTGGGGATGATTAGCGAGATCACACGGAAATCACTGCCCGCGATTGCGAAAGCGGTTGGACTCGATAACCAACAAGGTTTACACCACTTTTTATGGAAATCTCCTGGCCAGTTCAGCAGGTTCGTCAAAGACGATCGGAAATCATTCTAAAAGTTCTCGCTAATCGGTCATTGATTTTGTTAACCGATGAAACCGGAGACGTAAGAAGGGAACCAGTACAGACTACGTCAAAGGCAATACATCGGGAATGTTGGGAAGAAAGAAAATGGCATCGTGGCGGTTACAGCTTATGGTTTAGTCGATGGGATGATTTTGCCATTGACCTTTGAAGTTTACAAACCGAGAGAACGACTCAAGGACCAAGAGGAATATCAAAGTAAACCACAAATAGCTGCCGGGATGATTCGCCAATTGAGATTGATCCGGTTCAGTGGACAATGGCTCAAGCATTTCTGCTCCGTTTGTGGCTCAAATTTAATCAGCACCTACGACAACGATCCAACCAAGATTAGGGTTCCCTTGGGCGGATTGGAGCAAGCGCCGAACAACGAACCAGAAGGGCACTTTTTCGTTGGCTCGAAGTCTCCCTGGTTCAAGATCACCGATGGTCTACCGCAGTATGACACCTGGCCAGGTTCTCATGCCAAAGTTCGCGAGACAAGTGACGATACCTAACAACGAGGTGATTATGAACGATATCGATCAAGTTGCTGTGTTTTCACAAGTTCGGCACCTGATTCATGCGAAGTTCGGTCAGGTATTCGGGGTCAACTTCGGCAGGTATAGAACTATTAATTCAGAGTGCGAATGAGATCACATCGCTAAAGTATTCAAATGACACAAAACGAAAAGAATCAGACTGAAGCACTCTCTACTTGAGGTTGCAGTTTGCTGGTCAGTTTTCGCATGGATTCACCTTTGAGGATGAGTCGGAGTGAATCATGCACAATGCGGTCGAGGATTGCATCGGCTAGAGTAGGGTCTTGAATCTGCTGGTGCCATTGTCCAATCGGTAGTTGGGTGGCAAATAGGCACGATGTTTTGCGGTACCGCAAATCGAGTAGATCGAGGAAATCTCGTGCCTCGGAAAGTAACAACGGGTCTCGGAGCCAATCATCCAATCTCATGGTGGCGTTTGGCGCTGAACGAAGTCGCTTCTCCTCCGCTCAAGCGTTCATGAGTTATGTCGGGATTGCGCCAGTCAAAGAGGAAAGTGGCAAGAAACGCTGGGTGCATTGGCGATGGTCTTGCCCGATCTTTCTGCGGCAGACCCTTGTAGAATGGGTGAACCAGTCCAGACGCTTTTCGACTTGGGCACAGGCTTTCTATCGACAGCAAAAACGGGCTGGAAAAACACATCAAACTGCAATTCGCGCATTGGCTTACAAGTGGGGCAGAATTCTATGGCAGTGTTGGCAAGATAATACGCCCTACGATGAGGAAAAATACTTGGCTGCCTTAGCACGAAAAAAAATCTCCGCTCATCAAACACTTGGGGGTTGCAGCCAGCGATATTTCTGGGCTTAAAGCAGAGCAGAAAGCGTAGCTCAGAAACAAGTTTCAGACCGACTTTAATTTGCTAATCGCAACTGAATCAACAACGTGACTAATCTACTATTGACATGAAATCAATACTTCATCTCGCAGTAGTAGCATCTCGCAGTAGTAGGTAGAGTGCGTGTGTCACAATGTTGAATCAATGACTGTCAACAAGAAATTCAGCACTTACTATTGACTCCATCCACCTCAGGGTCTATGTTAGCTGGCGTTTCTACAATTGGTCAAGCAGCAGATCGTATTCTGCATGGGAACCAACCCAGAACCAAATTACCGTATCATCCTCTAATTGACCGACAGCACGATAATCTCTATTGATGCGTGCCGAATAGATGGGCAACTTTGGATGGACTTTCTTGAATCGCAAGCTGGGATAGCTTGGATCTTCTTTGAATTGCCGATACGCTTTGCGCGTCTACTCTTGAATCGGTTTTGGGAGATTAGAAAACATTTCTCGAAAACGAGCAGTGGTACGAGACTTCACAACGTTTCCGGATCTAATTCTTGAGTCTTGCCCGATCGATATTCTGCCATTGCTTCGGCTGCTAGTTTTGCTAGCAAGTCTGGTGAGCGGGCAAAGGAGTCATCCCATCGCTGCTCTTCTTCGAGTTCTTCCAGAATTAGGGTTGCGATCGCGTCCTGCTTGTCGGTCGGTAAAGTTTTCAACCGGGCGATCGCTTGCTCAAGTCGCTCAGTCATCCTAAATTTCAACCTTCAACTATTTTACAAGTAATTATAGCTTTTACCCTGATCCATGCCCTTTATCCACTCGGCAATTAATTAGGTTTCAGTTTGTGACTGAGGTGCTTGCTGTTTCTTCCAATCATCAGTTAACAAACCTGAGAAACCCCAGTCTTCATCTGCAATTTCTTGAATAACGATATGCGTATGTTCCGGCTTCTTTCCTAAAATACGCACAAGTGAAGCGGTCACTTCTTGGACTAGCTGAGCTTTTTGGTCTCTAGTAGAGCCTTTTGTAATTTGAATGTTTACATACGGCATGGGAATTTCTTTATGAGTGTTTAGTCTTTAGTCTATAGAAGCTTGAATGGTGCAGGCAAGAGTTAGACCTAAGCCAGCTAACCGCCTCAAATCAGCGGTAGTTAAAGAGCATCAATCGGATCTGATGTGGCACGAGACGGTTGAAAGGCTTTGCGATAATTGCAAACAGTACGAGGATTGATGGGATAGAGGATGAGATTTTCATATTGGCATAGAGCATAAATGAGCGGTCCCCGTTTCTGTTCTAAACACACTGCCAACAAGGCATTCCCATACCGTTTTCGGAGTCCCTCTACCCAAGCTTGAATGGCATCCGGTTGTGAACTAATGACACGCTCTTCTGCTTCACCTGTGGTGCAGTCGTAAAGATAAATGTCGTGTTTGCGGTCAGACCAATCAATGCCAATGTAAGCAGCATATGCATCCTGGTTCAGGATGTTATTCTCAAACTACAGTTGGTGATGCAACTGGGACTGCTTCTACTCAGGCCGAAAAGATTATGGAAGGTGTAGCCGCACCGACCTCTGAGGATTCGTTTTAGAGAGAAGCACAGGGTGGGGCGAGGCGATATGTTAGTAGACATCGCATGTCACCCAATGCATGGTCGTCGCCCACCCTGCTTCCCAGTCCTGAGGTGAGTGTACTCCTCCATCTCAGTTCCGTCTCCCCATAAATCCCAATGCACCAGAACAAAGTCAAGTGGTCGGTGAGTTGCAAAGAGTATTGATGTCCGTTGATTGGGGTCGTTACGCTATTGCCTCTCGATCGCAGTTCAATGACAGATTAACTACGAGTTGCAAAGATCTCACCTTTTGTACACCTCAACAGCTACTCGCCATAGGGACCACCCGCAACTTTGCCTCGAAACACAACATAGTTGTAGATGTTGTAGAACAGCATGATGGGAATCAGAAACCCAATAAACACCAGCATGAACACCAGAGCAGTAGGTGCAGCGGCAGCTTGATAGATCGTGATGCTGGGAGGAATGATGGCGGGAAACACAACCAGTCCTAGCCCAATGAATGTCAGCAAAAACAAGAGCATTGTCCAAATCAGTGGGGTTGTTTCTTGTTGACGATTTAAGCTTCTGACCAACAAGCCAATCAGCAGGATGCCGAGCAGGGGAATCAACGCGAAGATATAAACTTCTGGCTGTTGGAACAGTTTGGCTCTGGCGTTTTCGTACACCACAGGAGTCACGATCGTAATCAAGATGGCACCGCCTAGAGTTGTCCAGGCAGCGAGTTTTGCCGTGCGGTAATGGGAAGTCTGAAGTTCTCCTTCCGTCTTTAAGATCAAGTAGGCAGAACCAATCAGCACATAGCCTTGGATCAACGTCAGTGCCACCAGCAGCGATCGCCAATCGAGCCAATCCCAAATCGTTCCCACAAAGTGACCCGCTTCATCCACAGCAATCCCTTCCAAAATGCTGCCTAACGCAAACCCTTGAAACAGCGCGGCGAGAAAGCTACCCACCCCAAACGCCACATTCCAAAAGACTTTGTTGTTCGAGTGCTCTCGAAACTCAAACGCCACCGCCCGGAAAATCAAGCCAAAGATCATGCCAAAGATCGGCATGTAGAGCGCATTCAAGATCGTGCCGTATGCCAGAGGAAACGCGCCAAACAAGGCACCACCCATCAGCACTAACCAGGTTTCATTGGCATCCCAAACGTTGCCCAAACTGGTCATCAAAATGTCCCGCCGTTCCTCTTCAGAACTGGTGAGCGATAGAATGCCAACACCCAGATCGAATCCGTCTAGCATGACGTAGAGAAACAAAAAGAGAGCAAGAATGATAAACCAGACCTGAGCCAGAAAGTGTTCTAGATTTGCCATAGGGCTACTGCTGCGCCTCAACCGGGCGTTGATCCGGGACAAGTTCGGCAGGTTCGGTGTCTAGGGCGGGTTGTCTTTCAATGCCAGGGATGGGCAGATCCAGGTTGGGACCCTGACGGAGGATGCGACTGCCAAAGAACAGGGCACAGACAAACAGCACAGTATAGATGCCAGCAAAGATGAGCAAAGAGGTTAAGATCTCGCCCGCAGGCAGGTGAGATGCTCCCTCTGCGGTACGAAGCTGTCCGTAAACCGCCCAGGGTTGTCGCCCGACGCAGCGGACAATCCAACCTGTTTCTACGGCAATGTAGCCCAGTGGAGCGGCAAAAATCCAGGTTCGCAGCAGCCATTTCTGCTGCGCGATCGCCGCTGGTGAAAGCTTCCCGCGTAGCCATTGAATGATGCTAATGCCCATCAACCCAACCAGAAAGAAGCCAATGCCGCTCATGATCCGAAACGAGTAGTAAATCAAACCCACCAGGCGAGGGCGATCGTCCGGTTGCCACTCCTTCAAGCCTAAAACGGGTTCAGAAAGATTTTCCTAAACTCCAGGATGTAGCCTAACCCGTTCGGAATTGAAATTTCCCAGTCGTTTCGCTCAGTTTTGTTATTGGGCAGCGCTAAAACACTCCAGGGGCGGGCTGTCCGGCAGGACTGGTTTCCCACTTCGCTTCCATCGCCGCCAGCTTTGTCGGTTGGTACTGTGCTACCTGTTCGGCGCTAAGGTGTCCGATGTAGATTTGCAGAGGTGTGACGGCGATCGCGACTGCTATGGCAATCTTGAGCGATCGGGCGAAGAATGCCTCATACCGCTGGTTGAGGATATACCAGGCGCTAATGCCGCCAATCACAAACAGAGAGGTTTCCAGTGTGGCGAAAAACATATGGGATACGCTTTTTGCCACAAACGGGTTAAACATGGCTCGAAAATAATCGTCCACCACAAACTTTCCATTTACCATTGCTCCCCCTGCCGGACTTTGCATCCAGGAGTTAGCAATCAAAATCCAGAAGGTGGAGAGATTTGCCCCAAACGCGACCATGATGGTGGCGAAGTAGTGGATCTTAGGATTCACTCGTTCCCAGCCAAACAGCATAATGCCCAGAAAACCCGCTTCCAGCATGAATGCCATCGAAGCCTCAAAGCCTAAAATGCTGCCGAAAAAGTCACCTACTGCTTCGGAGAAGGGTGCCCAGTTCGTGCCAAATTGAAATTCCATCGGCAATCCCGATGCTACCCAATGCCAAAGTTCAACACGTATAGCTTTGACCAGAAGCGAGCATGGTAGTAGTAGTCTGGATTGCGTGTCTTCAGCCACAGCCCTTCGACCACGACCAGATAAATCCCCATTCCTGTCGTGAGAACGGGCCACAGGATGTGAAAAATCGCTGTTAGTGCGAACTGCATCCGAGAGAGTGTAACGGCATCTGATAAGAACTCCATGCGTTCATCTCCATCGTAAGTGACTTAATTCAAACGGCTTTGCAATGACACCTAGCGTAGCGTGAAATTTTCGATGTGCTTTGACTCAAACCTAATTTAGCGGGCGAAGAGCATTTTGAGGGCGATCGCCAAAATTGCTCCACCAAACATTTGTTCTAAAACCACATTTAACAAAGCTAACGCTGCACCTGCACGGGTAGTCCTGGAACGCCATCGCGTAGTGGCACAATGACGAGATAGCGTCGCATGGCTGTGCCTGCATCCTCTGCAATGATTTGGCGAAGGGGTCCGATCGTGGTCACAACTTTCGCTCCGGTGGCATCGGTCATAAAGTTCGACAAGGGATGCAACTGACCGTATGGTGCAGTGGGATTTTCTGCTAACGCCAACTGATACATGCTTTTGGGTTGCAGTCCGGTTACAGCTGCCTCCAGTAAATCAATCAAACCTTGATTGTTTACCGTCACTGTTGTAACAGGCTGTTGACCAGACGCACCGGGCGCTACCAGCACCAAATGCGCTGCCAATCCAGCGTTCCCTAACGGCTCCAGATTCGCCATACCATCCCCTTGCGGTACAGCATTGGGAACATACACAAGTGCCTGGGCAGATTGCCCACCTGGAATCGTGGCAATGACTCGATTCGTCAGTGTATCAATCGCCGTCACACCCGTACCGTTTTCCAGCGCGACATAAACTCGCGTGCCGTCACCCGATGTCCAAAGACCATGCGGCAGCTCACCTGTGGGAATGGTGGCAACCAGCTTGGGTGTGTTTGTAGTGGTAAAAACCTTCACCGCATTTTCACCCCCACCGTGACGTAAGCAAATTGTCCGTTCTGGTTCCTGACCAGATTGACGTGATTGGTAATTGCTCCGGTCTTCAAGGTTGCGATCGTGTTAAACGGTGCTTCTGCACTAATGACCTGAGTTGTTCCAATATCCTTGAGCGTGAGCCATATCTGCTGACCGTCCGGTGTTGCAGCGATATTGGGACAGAAAGGAGAATCCTGCTTCACCGTTGCCACCACACGATGACTGCTGACCTCAATGACTTTGGTCTCTGGGACAAAGCTGGAGCAGACAAAGGCATAGTTGCCATCCGGGCGAAAGATGGTCATCCCCGGTCCGTTGCTCACCTGAATGCGCCGCTTTTCTTGATAGGTTTGACTATCGAGCACAGAGACATAATCTTCGCCCCGGATGGTGACCCAGACCTCCCGTCCATCGGGAGTAAAAAAGGCTTCGTGAGGCGATCGCCCAAGATAAGTTGTATGTTTAACCTTGTTGGTTTGGGTATCAATGAACGTCACCGAATTCGAGCCAACAGAGACCACAACTAGCGTGCGATGATCTGGAGAAAAGCCTAGCCCATGCACCAGCAGTTGACCTTTGTACAACGCGCTCAAATTCATCGGTGTCTCTTCACCGAGCCGGATGACGCCCAGCAACTTGTTGGTTTGAGGATTGAAAACAGAAACTGTATTGGACGTTTGATCAGCGGTGTAAACGCGATCGCGGCTACTTAAAGGAACGTCGGGGGTAGAAGCAGCATTGGGCACTTGCCCTGCAAAGGCAGGCAGACTAAAACCAAACAATAGAGCCAGCGTAGTGGTAGCGGCAATTTGCAGACTAAAACCAAACAATAGAGCCAGCGTAGTGGTAGCGGCAATTTGAGGATGCATCATTTTTGCTCAACTTAATTTTGGGACTTATTTCGGCAGAGATGGGGACGACTGAGGATGCTTGAGCGCAAGCTGCATTAGATCAATTTCTGATTGTTGAGTGACGATAATTTCTTGCGCCAGTCGTCGCAGTCGAAGATCAGTGCCATACTGCAATTCAATTTTTGCCATCTCGATCGCGCCTTGGTGGTGGGGAATCATCATGGCAGCAAAGTCAGTATCAGGCTTCCCCGTCATTTGCACCTGATCCATCGCTGTGTGCATGGTACTCATCGCCTGATCGAGTGCCATACTGACCGCAGAATGATGCAGCGGCATTGTGGCAGCTACAGGTATGGCAATGGCTACAGCCAGCAGAACGACAATAAAGCGAAAAAGAAGCATATGCTTAAACCTGATTCACGTTTTGTAAGACAACCCATCAAGGCTCATCGCAGCGATGGGGCTACATCAGCACCTAGAAGGGAGTAGTTTATACGAACTGTCTACGTGCATATGACGGTAGTGGGCTAGGATGTTTCATGATTCTTGAACCGCCGCCTCTGTTGCTGACGAGCCAGACCTGCCGTAGTCGTAGGGAGGCGACGTGACGACTAGAATTTCTTCAAAGTTCTCCATAGGCGGAGGTGAAGCGATCGTCCACTCTAACCCGGTTGCCTGCCAAGGATTGTTTGCTGCTCGCCTGCCCTGAAGCCAGGAACCAATCACATTGGCAATGAAGGGCAATGTAGATACCCCTAGCAAGAATGCGCCAATGCTGGCAGCAATGTTCCATCCCTGGTACTGCGGGTTATAGGAGGCAATCCGCCGCAGCATTCCCTGCAAGCCCAAGGGATGAAAGGGAAAGAAGGTAAGGTTGGCACCGATAAACGTAAGCCAGAAGTGTAATTTTCCCCAGCCTTCGGCATACATCCGCCCAGTGATTTTGGGAAACCAGTAGTAAACTGCCCCGAAAATCGCCATCGTGATGGTGTTGTAGACAATGTAATGGAAATGACCCACTACAAAATAAGTGTTGTTAACGTGCAAGTCAAAGGGGACTGCACTCATCATCACACCGCTAATGCCAGCAAACAAAAACATCACCACACCGCCCAAGGCAAACAGCATCGGGGTATCCAGGTGTAATCTACCCCGCCACACTGTAGCAGCCCAGGCAAACTCCTTGATGCCTGTAAACACCGCAATCAACATCGAAAAGACCATAAAGAGCATTCGCATCCAGCCAGGTGTATCGCTAGCAAACATATGGTGAACCCAAACAAAGCCGCTAATAAAGGCAATGCCCAATGAGGCGATTGCCACGGTGCGATAGCCAAACAGAGGATTCCGAGAGAAGGCAGGCAAGATTTCCGAGAAGATCCCAAACGCAGGCAGTGCCCAGACATAGACCGTCGGATGGGAATAGAACCAAAACAGATGCTGATACAGGATGGGGCTGCCGCCCTTGAACGGGTCGAAAAAGGTGGTGCCCAATGTGAGATCGAATAACAGCAGGATCACAGCACCTGTTAAAGACGGCAGGAAAAATAGCTGTAGCAACTGAGCGCTGAGTACCGTCCAGACAAAGATCGGCATACGGAAGAACGTCATACCGGGTGCCCGCATCCAGACGATCGTGGTGACAAGGTTGACTGCTCCCATAATCGAAGAAATGCCTAGCAGAAGAATGCTCAAAATCCAAAACAACTGACCGTTAATCAGTTGATGAGAGGGATTTTGTAGGCTGAGCGGTGGATAAGACCACCAGCCGGACTGCGGGGCACCTGAAGGCAACAAAAAGCTCGATAACAGCAGGATACCTCCAGGTGGAACCAGCCAGAAGGCAATCGCATTCAGGAGCGGAAATGCCATATCCTTTGCTCCAATCATCAGCGGCACCAGGTAGTTAGAAAGACCTGCAAGACACGGAATCAGCCACAGGAAAATCATCATCGTGCCGTGGACAGTGAACAAGCTGTTATACGAAGAGCGCTGCATTAAATTGAGTTCGGGGTCAGCAATTCAGCCCGGATGAGCATGGAGAGCAACCCCGCGATCAGGAAAAAGATAAAGGCAGTGACAATGTACTGAATACCAATCACCTTATGGTCAGTGTTAAAGCTGAAGTAGCGCCGCCAACTCATCGCTTGTTCGCTGCGGGAATTTTCAGAGCTACCAGTCCTGATCGGGTTAATGGTCATCAATCGCTATCCTTTTCAATTGTTCTAAGCTTTTGCTTGCCTCAAGGCAGGTAAATAGGCTACGTTGCGCTTTACTCCTCAATGAGGCGCAGCCTGAGTTAGCCATTGATCGTAAGCTTCAGGCGAGTCAACATAGACGTTTGCCTCCATGAGGGCAAAATTTGTGCCGCTAAATTGAGAATCATTCAGACGGTATTTGCCTTCCCGCAGTGGCGTGAAAACAATGCCGATCGTGTGGTTGGGGAGAATGTCTTGCTTAAGGCGAAACTCTGGGACATAAAATCCGTGGATTACATCCTCCGACTGCATGGATAAGTGAACGCTTTGATTAACTGGTAGATGTAATTCTGTACTGGTGGTATTCCTGTCTGGGTAGCGGAACGACCAGACCCACTGCTTGGCAACAACCTCAATTTCTTGAGCGGCAGGTTTAGAGGTAGCGATCTCGGTAGGTTGGAGAGGGTTGCTATCAGAAGCGTCAGCGGGTTCAATTACTGTGGGTGGATGAAGATGGGCGATCAGCGTTAAACCTTGAATATCAAGTTGCTGATAAATCTTGAAGCTTTGACCCGCAATCCACAAAACTAGTACAAACGGGATCACAGTCCAAAGGGCTTCAATCCTCCAATCACTTCTGGCAGGATGACCATGACTCCAGTCTCCTCTGGGTGCTCGACAGGTAATAATCGAATACAAAATTACGCCAACAATTCCAATAAAAATGAATGCTCCAACCGCAGTTAAGAAGCTAAACAAATTATCGACCTGTTTCGCTTCAGCAGTCGCCTGAAGCGGCATCCAAGAATAAGCCTGCTGTCCAATCCATCTGCTAGCGACCATATTCACGGCTACAAAAGCCATTAAAAGAAAGATTTCAAATGCTCTTAGCATAAGAATCTCTATGACAAACGGATGAGGAACTGGAAAGTAATGAGTATTATATTAAAAGTGCTGAATCAGAAAAGAAGCTAGTCGCGATCGAATTGTTACTATTCGTTAGTTTTGAAGTCGATTTACTTATGAATGAACATCATAAGAGCGGTCGAATCTGCTCTGAGCGCCTTATCACCTTCTATTTACAATGACGTGTCATTCGACAAATGATTCTCCCTAACTAGGGTTGCAATCATACTCACAAGTTCGCAGAAATCCAGTGGTTTGAGCAGCGATCGACAAAATCCCATTGACAAGGCATGAAGACGTGCCTCTTCCTGATTATCAGTCAGCAGGGCGATGGCTGGAATAGTAGCACCTCGATCCGTCTCAAATGCTCTCACCTTACGAATCAGTGAGCAGCCATCTTCATCAGGTAAAACGATGCTGATAATCAAAAGATTAGGCTGCCAATGCACGAACCAGTTAAACGCTTCATGCGCTGATAAGACAGCTTGTGGTTCCGCGCCAACTAGTTCAAATGTCAGCCGCAGCAATTCGCCGGAATCAGCGTCATCAACGATGAGAATCCGCAAGCTGCTTAGTATACCATCAACAGTGAAGGTCGGTTGTAAAGAATTGGTGGCAGGCATCAAAAGATTCCTCCAGGAGCGTTTTCAAGAGATGACCCAGCAATCGAGTTAATCCACCTGCAAGTCAAACTTTCAAAGCTGGCTTGCCTCAGCGGGCGAAGAGCATTTTGAGCGCGATCGCCAAAATTGCTCCACCAAACACTCGTTCTAAAACGACATTTGACAAACCGATCGCAAACCTGGCACCAAACAGCCCGCCCACTAGAAAGCCCACACAGATCAACGCTGCCACTTTCAAATCCACATAGCCCTGTTTGTAGTAAGTCCAGGCAGCGAGTAAGCCGATCGGTGGCACTAACAAAGCCAGTGTGGTGCCTTGTGCTTCATGCTGCGACATGCCAAACCAGAACACCAGTGCTGGCGCGATAAACACACCGCCGCCAACCCCGACCAGCCCGCTCAAAAGCCCGCAGCCAAACCTAGAAGTAGATAGAGCAAAATGTTAGTCATGGTGACAAACCTGGTTGTAGAGGGTCAAGTATGGCTTGCGCTGGTGGCTGGAGCCAGCGGCGTCGACTGCGGTAGTGCATTCACAATCAAAATGGACTGAGCCGCTCGATGGATCACGCGATCGCTCACGCTGGGTTGAATCAAGAGATGATAGAAGAAGTCATAGTGATGGGGAGCGACGACAATCAGACCGGCTTGAATAGCATTTGCCATTGCTAAAATTTCCGTCACAGGTTCTCCCTGTTTTAACTCTGTTTGCAGTTGCAAACCTTGAGCTACAGCGACTTGCTGTAAGCGCTGGAGTGCTTCCGTTCCAGCTAAAACCATTTGGTCAGTCAGATCTTGATCGAAGTCAACTGGATCAGCGACAAAAACAGCAAACACCTGAGCCTGAATTAATGCAGCCAGCGCGATCGCCTGTTCTGCGGCAATCTGAGCTGTTTCTGTGCCATCCGTTGCAATTAAAATTCGTTGCCACATGATCATTTACCGATAAAATACTTCCACCAAACCGAGACTAAAAACTGAGATAAACAACCAGGATGCTGCACCTAAATATAAGGGTTTCATACCTGCCTGTCTCATCTTGTGCAGATTCGTTTCTAACCCCATCGCTGCTAGTGAAATAGCGAGGAGAAATTGATTGATCTGAATCATGGTTGCTTTAAGACCAGCCGGAAAAATGTTCAAACTGTTCAATAAAATAACTACGACGAAATACAGCACAAACCAGGGAATCGGTAGCTGACGCAAACTTAGTTTTTGTCCCTGTTTCATCGAACGGAGCGACACAACTCCCAACGCCAGTACCGTCGGCGCTAGCAGCATCACCCGCGACAATTTAGAAATCGTGGCAATCTGACCACTTGCCGTGCCATCTTGAAACGCAGCGGCAATCACCTGGGCTACTTCAT
This sequence comes from Kovacikia ellensis JS3, assembly GCA_034541955.1. GTDB lineage: Bacteria > Cyanobacteriota > Cyanobacteriia > Leptolyngbyales > Leptolyngbyaceae > Kovacikia. The sequence goes on from JAVYJL010000002.1 coordinate 617,433, forward strand.
GGATGGAAGCGCCACACCAGATGCCAAATGCCTGCGGTGACAGATGCAACAGCCCTGGAACCACCGGGTATAGCAACATTGAAGCTGTTCCAAACACAGTGACCATCGCCACTGCATACGCCACATCTTCATCGTGACCCTCTACCACTACATTGGTGGCAATCACCGCTGATGCCCCACAAATAGAGGTGCCGGCGGCAATCAATTGCGATAGCTTGCGACTTACCCCTAACCGTTTGCCAAACCAGCAGGTAAACACAAACGTACTGAGCAATGTCACCGCAACCATCGCCAATCCCACAGGACCTACTTCTACGACCTGCTCTAAGCTCAGTTGCAGCCCCAGTAAGATGATTGCCAATTTAAGAACGCGCTTGAGCGAAAAGGTAACGCCAAGCTGGCAGATTTGAGGGGTGCCAACCGTATTTCGCACCAAAATGCCAAGTAAAATTGCCAGAATCAATGGACTAAACAAGCCTAATTCGGGAAGCGTGTGTAGGAATGTGGCTAGAAGCGCCAGTCCAGAGGTCAAGAGCAACCCTGCTATCAGTTGTCGTATCCAGAACCAATGCTTTGCCGAAAACTGAGCTTGATCATTTGGCGATCGCTCTAAGTGAGCTAATTTCGGATCTTGCTTCACATCAACCTCGTGTAAAAGAGTTAATCTAACTCTAGGGATTAGCGTTGATAGAAGCAAATGGACTTTTCTACTAAAATAATAGACTTAGTCTATCATTTATCGATTTTCAGCGATGAAGTCAACCGCTGTTCAAACGTTTGAGCAATGCGAGTTTGAAACCGCTCTCGGTGCTTGAGCAAGGTGAACGATCGCTGCATCACATTGGCAGCAGTCCTTCCTTTTCCATCAGCACGAGCCGATTTTCGTCCCACACGGATCTGCAATGCCTTCAGAACGCCAAACTGTAACTCTTTTCGCACCATCAGCTCAGAAATAGCAGTGGCAGCAATCCCGCTCTCCACTACAGCCTTGACCATTTCGCCGCTAGATAGCTCCAAAATCACATTGAGGCTATCTGGTGCAATGCCCCAGTGGTGCAGCGTTTGTTCAAAGAGTTGACGGGTGCCCGATCCTCTTCTCGCATCACCCAATCTGTATTAGAAAAATCGGATGGTGAAATCAGCGATCGCTTAAACCAGGGGTGCGATTGTCCAACCACAATGAGCAATTGATCCGTCCCGACGATTTTCTGTTCCAAGCATTCTGCTAAGGTCGCTTCTACCTCACCTTCAACTAGACTCAGATCAAAATCTCCAGCGACTGTACCAGCAGCAATGGACTCAGTGTTTCCCAACGTGCAAAGGACGCGAATACCGGGATAATCGCGCTTAAACTGACTGATAAAACCGGGAAGCCAATAGTTTCCACTCGTCTGACTTGCACCTAATTTGAGTTCTCCTCGTTGCAGTTGATTGAATTCCTGTAATCCCCGTTTGGTTAACACCACTTGATCGAGAATTTTCTGCGCTTCTACCTGTAACAGACTACCTGCTTGGGTCAACTCAACCCGGCGACCGACGCGATCGAACAGTTTGACACCACACTCCTCTTCTAGATTTTGAATCGCTGCACTGACAGATGGCTGCGTCAAGTAAAGGGCTTCAGCCGCACGGGTAAAGTGCAGATGCTCAGCGACCGCCAGAAAGATTCGCAGTTGTTCAAAAGTCATAGAGTGTTCTGGGTTGTAGTGGGATAAATCTACAGCATTAATAATAGCCTCAATCTATTGATTTAAGAGAGAACAACATTTGCTTCTATTGAACAATCCACCTATTCTGAAAGTGTTGAAGCAAACAGTCCCTAAAACCACAAAGGAGTACGACAATGAATCGCCAAAACGATACTCAGGTTTCCGTTCCTCACTATGACCCGCATCTCATTCCGGCTGAAACTGCTGCCCGTCAACAGCGGGAAGGCAAGGACTTCGGTCATACCCCCATGACCAAGCTGATTGTGACCACACAACCGATGGTTACACCGTGGACAATGAAGGGCTACTCAATAACTATGCGATCGAGCCAGAGATGTACGTCAATGTGCCTGGAGATCTGCGCCAGCAAACTGCACAGCAAGCAGCAGAACGCGTTCACCAGTTGCAAGAGTTATCTGAAGATGAGGAAGGTAAATTGACAGCAGAAGACGATTTGCGCCACAAAGGACCAGGATTGATTTAGTGTACACAGGAAAGTTAGCGTGACATGCCATTTAGCGTTGTGTAAGTCCCTGCGGCACGCTGTGTTCTGCCATTGATTTTGGCTTCATGCTAGCTTTTTCTGCATAGTTTAGGGAGAGGGAAAACAATGGTCAACATTGAGCAAGTTAAACAAGCGACTCTCAAAACAGGATTGAGTGCTGAAGAACTTTATCTCCAGATTTGGGAACGGGAACAGGAACACACCAAGACTCGTTGGAACGTTACGACCTTCTTTGTCAGCATTAGCTTCGCTATTTTTGGTTTCTCGTTGCAAACGCCTAATCCGACCGTACCCCCATCATTTCTCATGCTGCTGCTTTAGCTATCTACTGGTTTGCCTTTGTTTTGTTTTGGCGGTTTAACAGTTTTACGCATTGTTTGCGCGAATACTTGCGGGAAATGGAAGTTTCCGAGCGGGTCGAAATCAATGTCCAAACCAGAGTCAACTTGGCAATGAGAGGGCAATACAGCCGATGGCTTTCAACACTTAGTCTGATGTTCTACTTTGGCATCCTCTACTCTGTAGCAGTGGGCTTGTTGTGGTGGCAGCGAATTGGTTAACGTACTGTCATGATTTACATGAATAGATGGATTATTTAGGAGACTTGTATGATGAATTCTGCACTTAAATTTTCACGGTCTACGATAGTTGCAAGTTTACTTGTATTGGTTCTCACATTGAGTACAGCTTGCGCGAATTCGTTAGCGGGGAACGCTAATTCAGGTTATAGTTCTACCCCAAGTACAGCGGCATCACCGACAATAGCTAGCAGTTCCGACTCCAACGGTAATGCAGTGACGGCTTTAGCACAAGCTCGTTGGAAGGCGATCGCTCAAGGAGATTTAGCAACAGTGATGTCACAGTATGGTGATGCTCCAAAATTGAATTGGATTGGCGGACCTCTGAATGGGGAATATCAGGGTAAGGAGAAGATACAAGCAGTTTGGGGAAAGTTTATCAAGGCACAGGCACCCTTGAAGGTTCAAATTACTAATCTTAGAGAGAATGCCGACGTTCGAGGGACAAAGACGGTGAATGCTGCTGTCACTTTCAGCAATGCGAAAACAAAAATTCCAGTTGACTACACATTAATCTATAAACCTGTTGCCGATCGCTATCAAGTTGTTGAAGAAACCTGGAAAATCAGTCAGTTGTGAGATTCACTCAACTATAGGATAACTTATTGAAATTGTTGGGAAATAAAACGAAAACACTTGAAACTCAGCTATCCTGATTACTTTGTTTACCTCCGTTTAGAATAGCTGTAATCAAAGTAGCATAATAACTTTAGCCTTTTTCTAGATTATTTCCCAACAAATCTTACGAATCAGATAACAACTGCTGATCAATAAGATTCCTTTGAATGGCAATGATCGCAGCCTGGGTGCGATCGCGCACGTTTAATTTCTGCAAAATAGAATGAACATGAACTCGTACCGTGCCTGGTGCAATATATAACATTTGGGCAATTTCTTGATTAGTTTTGCCATCCGCAATTAGAGCCAGAATCTCTTGTTCTCGCCGAGTCAAAACAGAGTTCAATTTATCCGAATCGTTTGCTGTCGTAGTACTAGAGCTACTTTCAAAAGCAGCCCGAATTTCAGTGGTGGCAGCGGAATCCCACCAGGATGCCCCGGCGGCGACCGATTGAATCGCGAGAATTAAGGTTTGAGACGGCGCACCTTTGATGCAATAGCCCTGTGCCCCAACTTCAATGATTCGGTTAATTAATGCTTTTTGTGTATGGGAAGTAAGTACTAAAACTGGAAGATCTGGAGATAACTGCCGGATTTGCCGACATGCTTCGACTCCACCCAGACCTGGTAAACCAATATCTAACACCACGATGTTGAGCGAGTGAGATTTGACCATTTCGATCGCTGTCTCCCCATCCTCCGCTTCTGCCACAATTTCTAAACCTGACTCTCGCTCTAGCCGCACCCGTAAGCCGAGACGGAAGAGTTCATCGTCTTCAACCAGAAGAATTTTGAGCGGTAGATCTGCCATCTTAAACAGAAAGAGAGGGATTATACGGAAAAGTCGGCAACAGAAAGGCAAAGATTGCTCCGGTGGGGTGCCGATTCTCTGCCCAAATTGTACCGCCGTGAGCTTCTACGATCTGGCGGGATAGGTAAAGCCCCAACCCTGAACCCTTTGCCTGACGGTCGCTCTGCCCCTGATAAAACCGCTCAAACAAGTGAGGAAGCTCATCAGACTTGATGCCTGCACCATTGTCTATTACCTTCACCGTTTGGTGAGACGAACCGGGTTCCAGAACAACCTCAACCCGTCCGCCACGGGGGAGTGGTTGATGGCATTCGTGAGTAAATTTGCTATAACTCGTTGAAGTTCTAAGGTATCCCCTTCCACCCAGAGAAACTGTCGAAAGTCGGATGCTCCATAGTGTAGAGAGATGTGAACCCGACGAGTCGCTGCCAAATCTGTCATTGTTGCTTTAACCTCTTCTGCAACCTCGACAAGATCAACCGGAGCAAGGTTCAACTGCAACCCTTCATTATCATTTCGGTAAACATCCAATAGGGTTTCAACCATTTGCAGGGTTGTTTTATGGCTCCGCATCATCGTTGCTAAGACCTTCCGTTGACTGGGTTCAACCAAGCCAAAACTGCCATGTTGAAAGGCTTTTAGGGTTTCAATCGCTCCCAGCAGGGGAGTCTTTAGATCGTGGGTCAGGGCTGAAGCAAAGTCTTCTCGGATGCTGGCTAACTTCTCGTGGGCTTCTAACTTCGCTTGCTGTTGGAGCACTGTTTGTTGATAGAGGCGATTGCGATCGCTCAATACCCCTGTCACAACCAGTGCCAGCGTTGCAATGACTCGACTGGCGATCGTAGAAACTTCAACGGTTGTAATTCCTGGAAGCCAGATATTAATGAGGGTGAGAACGCAGGCGATCAGGGTTGCCTGAAAAGTGGCTTTGCGGCTTAAATGGGTGCTTGCTAACAGAATCGGACCAATGTAGAGGTAGCCAAATACATACTCTGGTGGAGTTGCTAACTCTAGGGAAAAAAACACCGCAAAAAGTACCACTACTAACCAGAATGTTCCTAAATGCCAGTTTTAAGATGAAAAACACGTTGAAATTGCAACATTTGGCTCCTCTGAAACAGGAAAGACAGCCATTGAGCCAGTCCTATCCTCAAAAGTTTAGCGATCTTCAGGTGAAATTACTTGAAAACAAGGCGCAGTCTACGTTTAGACACAAATTTATACTTGCAGGTATAGAACTTATCTAAACGCTCTCTAAACGCTTTTCAAACACTATGTTTTGCGGACTCAGGGAGCAGACCTCACAGCAGGATACGCAGCAGATTAACAAAGGGTCTGTTAAGAAGAGAAGCATTGAATTAGTCTAGAGCACAGTTGAATCCTGCCGATTGAACATTATACATATTTCCATTAGTATATTTGCTATTGCATCATTGCAATTAAGCTACTTTAAAGAGGCAATTAAACCTGCTAAAGCAGCAACCAGTGTAATGCCAGCAATAAAATAGGTGATCACAGATGTTTCCAAACATTGTGCGAGTTGCAATACTGTCCCAATGGTAAAAAACTGGTGATTGCAGCAACTAGTAACATGACGATCGTGTTGGCAATTCCCAGTTCCTGAATCGCGCTGAACCCGCCTTCATCTGCCAGTAAGGGCACAGCTCCCGCTCCCAATAGTGCAATCACATTGAGCAAGAATGATAACCGAATGGATTCTTTCGCACTGTAACCCATTGTTAATAGTGGGGGCACGGTGACTCCACTGCGACTAATTCCAGGAAGTGCAGCAAACCCCTGACATCCACCGATGATCAGTGATCGCCAAGCATTGGGAATTTCTGTTTCCTCAATGTGCGATTGAGCCGCTGATAGCTTTTCTCGCCGAGAGGCAATATACCCTGTGAATAGCAGTAAACCTCCAACGATCAGCATTGCTACAGAGCTACTGGCTAGGGACAAGGTTTGCTGGGCAAGTTTATAGAGTGGCACGCCAACCATGCCAGTAGCCAGCGTCCCTAAAATTATAAAGCGTAATAGCTGGGCGGCTGGTTTTTGCGAAAACGGGTGACGCAAAGCGGTCAGCATCTGGAGAATATCATTCTTGAAATAAACCAGTGCGGCAAAAAAGAACCGAAATTGGCAATTAAACCGAGTGCATAGGCTTGATTCACGGGAATTCCACCTGCACTTAAGATCAGTAAGTTCATGGTTTTGCTACTGACTGGCAACCATTCAATGATGCCCTGGACAAACCCTGTAAACAAAGCGAGTAAAATGTGTGTGTTCTCCATAACCATCCTTTAACTTCTGACCCTCCTTGCTACCCTTCCTCTCTACGCTCAAGCGTTCCCTCGTTGCTCATAAAAGTGCGATTCTACTGCTACTCCTGGGTGTTTTTCTGCCGTTTCAAATTTTTGGAGACTTGGCGGAGGATGTCTGGGAACATGGTGGTTTTTCCTTCGATGTCCCCATCCTGTTGGCGATTCATGCAACGGCTCAACCTGACCTGGATGCGATCGCCACAACCCTGACTAAAACTGGCGTATTTTTGGGGGTATTTCCAGCCACCCTACTGCTTCTACTAATTCTCTTTACCCAAAGAAGATGGCGGGCGTTGAGCTATGTCCTGATTACTTCGGTGGGCTGTATTGTGATTAATCGCATCGCAAAGGTTCTACTTCATCGCGTTCGTCCTCATTTGTGGGTGTCCCCAGCCCCTGAATTCGACTATGGCTTCCCCAGTGGACACGCAATGGCTAGCATGACCCTTGTCGTTATGCTGGTCATTCTCAGTTGGAACAGTCGTTGGCGTTGGTTTGTGCTTGTTACTGGTACTTTATTTGTCATCATGATTGGATGGACCCGGTTGTACTTGGGTGTTCACTATCCCAGCGATATTCTTGCCGGATGGATGGCAGCACTCAGTTGGGCAGTGGGAGTTAGCATTTTGATTCGACCCAATCAAGAACTTGAAAGACTGGGTCAGGACAACTAAGGAGATTCAAGAAATCACTTTTTACATGGATCGCTCTAAAAACGGGCGATCTCAGTGTAGTCAGGAAAAGTCAAGAACTTGGAAAGAATATTCTGAAAATGAATTTATTCGAGCGAATCTTTTCGAGTTCTTGACTTTCGACAGTTATCTTCAATCCAACGGAGTCATTCATAGGCTCCTTTCACCTTCAATCCTGGCTGCTAGCTGGGATTTTCTTTTAGCTAAAAGTATGAACAATCCACGCTTTAGTTCAGTCCAAACTTTGTCAACTCTGTCACTTTGAAGTTTAGGCTATGGGAAACCCAAATCAAAATGAGCCTCAGATGGCACCATTCCAGCGACCAGACGAAAATTATGGAGGCAGTCTTGTTAGTAAAGTTCCGCAAGTCACCTTAGCATTCTGGGTGATTAAGATTCTTGCAACCACGGTTGGTGAAACAGGTGGCGACGCGCTTTCAATGTCTTTACAACTCGGCTATGCAGTTAGCAGCTTGATTTTCCTGTTGTTCTTTGTATTACTCTCACGACTCAGGTGAAATCAAGACAATACCACCCATTCATTTATTGGTCTGTGGTGGTTGCCACGACAACCGTTGGTACCACAATGTCAGACTATCTCGATCGCACCCTTGGTTTGGGCTATGTGAAGTCGTCGATTCTCCTGTTTTGTGGTGTTCTTGCTATTCTCGTGGTCTGGTATCGGGTTGCAGGTGCAATTAAGTTTGAGAACATTAATACAAGAAGAGATGAGGTTTTCTATTGGGTGACGATTCTGGTGTCAAACACGCTAGGTACGGCACTTGGTGATTTTGTAGCAACCGATAAGGGATTGGGGTTTGATGGGGGGCGCTGGTGTTTTCTGGACTGCTCGCGCTCGTGCTAGCAGGGCATCTCTTTACGAATATCAGGGCTGGCTTACTGTTTTGGAGTGCTTATATTCTGACGCGGCCTTTGGGAGCGACGCTGGGCGATACCCTGACTAAGCCTCATGCTCAAGGTGGATTTGAATTAAACCGGATCATCGCTTCTCTCGTTATCTTGGCGCTCATGATTGTGGGAATCATCCTCACAGATAGAAAAGCAAAACGGCTGCTTGACTCTCGTCAAAAAGCATAGACCGTTATGTTCCAGCATTTGCGGTCTATGCTTTTCCCCTTCACCCCAGCTAAAAGCTGGGATTTTTTTAAGAAGGAAAACAAATTTCCGAACTACCCACAAATTCAAATAACCTTTCTAAGTTCTTGACCTTCATTGCTTAAAGTGAAACTACAACAGATTTCACAGGAGTTGAAACCATGAACCCGTCAACAAAGCTGATTCTGGTAAGTACTATTGTCGGTGTGTTAGGCATTGCTGGGGTTGCACGGCTAGTTTCCGCGAATCAACCTCAAGATCAGGGTGTTATTTTACAGAATCTCAAATCCCAACTTCATACAGCTGCTTGACTGACAAAACGGGAGGAGGGTGAAAGGAAAGCTAGGAGGGAAGCAGAGCCTGATTTAAGCTGATGAGTAACCACACAAATCAACTAAATCAATGTCTCCGACTTCCCGTCTTTATGATGCGCTGTCGCGCTGTTTGAGTCAATGTGAGATTCAGTGGCAAGATGTCCGTCATCTACAAACCCTATGTTGGATGATCATCGGGATGATCCAGAGTCAGAGCGTTTGTCTCAATGGGTTTGGCGTGTATGTCAAAAGCCGTGCCCAAGTTGCTCAGTCGCACCAAAGACGGTTTCGCCGATGGTTGTCGAATCGACGGATTGATGTCGTTGCGGCTCATCATGTTCTGATCCGGCAAGCCTTGTCCCAGTGGAGCCGTGAACGGTTGTATCTCAGCCTCGACACAACCGTCGTATGGAATTGTTTTTGCATCGTGTGGGTGGGCGTGGTGTATCGGGGCAGAACTATTCCCGTGGCTTGGCGAGTGGTGGCACAATCAAGCAGCACCGTCAGGCTGTGGACGATTCAGAGAGTGCTCAGGCAAGCCCAAAGAATCCTGCCCGTTGGTGTAGCGATTGTTCTGTTGGCAGACCGAGGCTTTGCCGATGGCAAGTTGATGAAATATCTCCGAGACAATCTGGGCTGGCATTTTCGGATTCGGATTAAACGTTCGTTTCAGTTTCAACACCAGGGACAATGGCGCAGAGTATCGTCGGTGCAGTTACAGCCTGGACAGGCTTATTTTACAGATGCGGTATCTGTCGGCAAAACTAAACCCTATCCCAATGTTTATCTGGCGTTCGCCCACGACAAGCAAAGTGGTGAGCACTGGACGATTGTGAGCGACGAGCCGACGAACTTGCAAACCTTTGCTCAGTATCGACTCCGGTTTTGTGTGGAGGAATCGTTTTTGGATTTGAAGTCTAACGGATTCAATCTCGAAGCCTCTAGATTGCGGGACAAGTTTGCCCTTTCTCAGTTGTGCGGAGTGATTGCTTTAACAATGCTGTTTCTGGTACTCCAGGGAGTGCAGGTTGTCGCCTCAGGCAAACGTCGCCAAGTCGATACCCACTGGAATCGGGGAATGAGTTATCTCAAGCTCGGTTGGAATTGGATTCGCCTTGCCATCACCCAGCAATGGAAAATTCAGGTTTACCTGTTTCTCCCAAGTCTGCCTGACCCTCAACCTGCTATTGCCTCCAAGCGACAACAGAATGCTTTTTCGAGCGTGAATTTACTGTCCTCAGCCGTTTTTCAGCTTCTTAGTTTTGTCAGTCAATCAGGGGTTCTACTAGAGTCAATGGAGAACTTTCGGTTTTTAAGTTGAACGCACCTCTCCCTCCTCTCATCCAATATCTGCCTTTGATAAGATTTTGAAGTGGCACAGTTGTTCTTGGTACTAATTGAGGGAAATGAGTAGCGGGTTCATCTCCTCTGACAAGTTAACCTCTTAATAAACCTAGTCAAATGAGTGTGGCATAAGGAGTATCTCGTAGTGAGCTTGGTTCCAGTAGCTCAGCAATTCTTTTTCGCAGGCTTTGAACTAAATTATCCATTTCAGGCTTATGACGAGCGTAAAGTAGATGCCCAAATTCATGGAAAAGCAGAGCTAGATAAAGTAATCCAGATTGTGTAGAGGCTGGGACAGAGTAAATTGTTGGTATTACAGGCCAACAGGCAAAAGGTCCACACCTACTGCTGCTGGAATATTCTGGGTCTCTGGATGTATTTTATGTAGCCAAGCTATGAGTTTTAGACAAAGGCGATCAGATGTCCCAGAGCGCAGGATAGGACTTGCAAAGCGATTAAGGATTTGTAGTGTTCTAGTTGCTTCTTGCGTGTTGCTTAAGATGTCAGGAAGAATTGATAGTTCAGGAGATATTGCGCCCTGATGAATGCTGATCTCAATTAAATTTTGCCGAATTTGCTCCTGAAACTGTAAACATTCGTTCTGAAGCCATTGATAACAATAAGTCAATTCATTTGGTAATTGATTGTGTCTGTTACTCAACCTCTCTATCAACCGATTTGCTTCTTGCAGTAGAGCTTGATTCTGTTGTAGGAGAATCTCTCGTAACATCAACTTTCTCCCATGATTTGTTCTGCATCAACGCTCATGTGTTCTTGTAAAATATTTCTTAATTCGTCTAGACATCGAAGTAATGCTTTTGATCTTCTTCTTTAGCATCTAACAGTTGTTGAACTTGTGTGAATTGCCCTTGAAATAAGGAGGAGTGGAAATGTTGCCTGTCCTGTCGAGCAGAAATAAATTTTTCTACTAATTGAGATAGTCGTGGATCGGTTTTCAGGATTGGTTCTAGCTCATCTCCGTCAATAATTTGAAGGAGAGAAGTAATTTCTAAAAACCCGTTTAATTTCTGTTTTGCTTGGTCAGCAGCCATCTTTCGAGTGTTGTCTGCTTTGCCTGTTAAGCTTAACTTTGTGTAAATTGATAAGGCGTTCGCTAATTTCGATTCCAATGCTGATGAGGGTTTGGGGCGACGGATGGCAGGGAAATTATTGACATGGATGCAGGAGCACCAATACCCGATTTATATGATTGCTACGGTCAACCGCCTTGGTATGCTCCCGACTGAGTTAATATGACGATTTGATGACATTTTCTTCTGTGCCCTCCCGACTGAAGGGGCACGCTATGAAATCTTCAATCTTCATCTCTCGCAGTATTTTCCAGCCTTTCGGGATTCACCTAAATCCCCGTTTAGCGAGACGGAATGGTTGTTGCTGTTGAGAGACTATAAGCTGTGTACTCCGGTGGAAATCGGTAAAGCGGTTCGCAAGACAGCTGAGACAATTTACCACCGCCAAATGCAGCAAGGATTAGCTGTAGACACGCTCTCCGTGACCCTCAAGGATCTTCAAGAGCAACGCTCGAAGTTTACTCCGGCCATGGTTAGGGACGAGAAACAGATGTATGAAATTCTCAACCAGGCAACTTACGCTCGTAATAGCGCAGGACCCGATACTTCAATATTTGCGATTCTGCCGCAAGAACTTTTTGGCAACATCTAAACTAAATTACGAGCGTAGAATTTAATATCACAATGGGTCCCTTGTTCTAAAAAGAGGATGCCTTCGTTCAAGATGACTTCAAATTCCTACTACATAAAGGTTTTGCGCTTCCAACAAATGTTCTAAAACTCAAGTTGAACATACTGATTCTAATGAGTACCTTTCATCTAAACAATTACACGTAGAGCATTTATGTGTGCTATTTTATACAAGCTATTCAAGATTTCTTGCTTGCAAGATTAACATTAGAAATATTCTCGTTAGTCAATTGTTTTCTCGTACTGATATAAATTAATTCATCACTAAATATCCAAGAATCGTGGATTCATCCAATTCGTAAACTGTATCGGTAGGTTTGGCAGGCTAATCTACATCTGCAATAGACTCGACAGCAAAAAACACCCTATTGAATATTGAATTTATTGGATTTGTATTCCCAACAAAATTGTCTTAGACCACTGGGGTTAAAGCTAGCTTGGTTAAACTATTCCCTCAAATTATTGTCCTGATTAGCTTGAGCCTCCGATCAAATTCCGCTACGCTAAACGAAACTAATGTACTGGAATAAGAGTAAATGCCTAAAAGTGATGCAGGTTGTTACACATTGGATCGAGAGGAATTGCTCCGCATTCGTGAATTGAAGCTGCTCACGAGCGATCGCGACTATATCTTTTGGGAGCATGTCACCTTTGCAGGGAGTAGAAATGCTTAAAGAGGACTGGAGTGCTGGAAAAGTCAGGCTATATCAGCGAAAATCAGAGCCATCCACTCCCCAGACAAAGCCATGAAACTAGAACAAGAGCAAGCCCTCAAAGCGCATCTACAAGCCATTGCCAAAATTCTCTATGACGATAGCGACCCAAATGCCATGCAGACGCTAGAAGGGATTGAAATGACCGTCCGACAGAAAATTCAAGCGCATGTGAGTCCAGAGTTGGGAGGTTTTTATTGGAGCGATTACAGCAACAACAGCAGGGCGACTCCGAACGTTGAAAAGCACGTTGGGAGTGTTAGAAATTACCACCAAACAAGCCGAAAAGCTGGAAGTATTGCCGCATCGTCAAATCAGTCCTCATCTAGAGAACTGTTGTTTACGTCTGAGTGCAACGGTTTCTTATGAGCAAGCCGAGCAGGATCTGGCTTATCTGACTGGAATCTGAGTTTCTGCCAAAACTCAACAACGCATTGTGCATCGTCAATCATGATCAGCGTCGTCCATTTGGCTTTTTTAACCTGTTCCCGCACCTGTCCATGCAACACGCTCATCAGTTTCTCGACCACCCCAGCTTCGCGCCACTGCTTGTAGTGCCAATAGACCGTCGAGTAGGGGGCAGGTCTTTAGGCAAGTCTTCCCAATTGCAACCGTTCTTGAGTTGATAGAGGATGCCATTGATGATCTCCCGTTTTGTCCAATTGCAAGGTCGCGTCCGCTTCTTCTGAGGTAATAGTTGGAGCAACAGCGGTTCCAGAATTTCCCATTCCGCATCAGTGAGATTGCTGGAATAGGCCATAGCGATTAGATTGAAGGGTTGTAGGTGCTTTATTTACCATTATAAAGATCTCAAATGGGTTCTATAGAAAAAGTGACATGCTCCCTCTACAAACTTCCTGTAATTCTTTGTTTTGTTGAGCAAATACAGGAAAAGCAAGCGTCGAGAAATTTAATGTAACCGCAAGCCCCAAAGAAAACTTGATGGTAAATTTACTGGGCCGTATTATCTCAAAATTCATTGAATTTACTCCAACACAACAAATTGAGCCGCATAACGCCCAAGCTCACCGGACGCAGACAAACTTGAACACATAGCCGACCAGCTTACAACGTTCCGGCGCAACGACTAGTTAGCTGGCGATCGTCTCTCAGCGCCTCAACAGCTTAAACCCAACTTGCCCAAGCTGTTGAGTATACGCCAATTGAATCAGGAGCATCATAGCAGGTTCGACATAGCGTGAGTTTCTTAACGATCCAGCATCGATCGGCTCAACGTCAATTTCGCGCAACAAGTTTGCCACGATCGATTTCGCCTGCTCATCATTACCCGTGTAGAAGATGGTCGCCTGTTGATCACCAAAGCGGCGTGATTCCGAATTCAGCACTTCTGCAAACACAGGTAATGCTTCCACCACACGTGCACTAGGAGCTAGTTTCGCAATTTCCTCGGCGGCAGACGTGGTAGTGCCAACTGCCATACCGCTCATGTCGGGTAATAGAGCATTGACGATACTAAACAGAATTTTGCCATCAAGCGACTCGGCTGCCTTGAGTGCGTCCTCAATCGCACCATAAGGTACAGATAGGACAACCACATCGGCAAACTGAACTGCTTCTGTGGGTGTCCCAACGCTGGCATTGCTGCCGATCGCCCGTGCGATTTTCTCTAGCTTTGAGATGTCACGGGAGTAGCTAAACATGATCCGATGCCCATTCTGTGCCCAGATTTTACCCAAGCCGCTGCCCATGTTTCCTGCACCAATGATGCCAATTTTCATACGGTTCCTTGTGTTTTAACGTCAATTGGAAAAGCCGCAATCGTGGTTTAGTTGGAAAAGCCGTAAGCTTGCCAGTTTTGCAGGATGCTGTCGTGCAAGGCTTGAGGATAAGTACCTGAAAAGGAACTGCGCTGGGGTAGCCGCTCGCCCCATTCGTCAGGCGGAAGGCAATTATAAATCACCTTTGTCGTGTGCATCGACATCTTTTCACTCTGCTGCATAAATGCGACGAGGGGATTGGTGGATTCATCATTGAAAATGACTTCACCTTTGCTGCCGGGATAGTTGCGGGTGGCAAATGCCCACACAACTTCTTTGGTGTTCGTAATATCAATGTCGTCATTCATCACGATGTATTTGGGTGTGCCCATGCCCGCTTTGGTTTTGAACAAGACCTCACCCAGGTTTTGGCACAGTTCGGCAGCACTCGTATTGGGCATTTGCTGTCGCCAGTTGCGCTCCATGGCGATCGCATACCAGTGATTTGCACTCTCAAACGGACTCCATGCCATCGCCACCGGAAAACCTGCGCTGCGGAGCGTATACACAATTTCGGCGGCATTAGGAACACCCCAAGCCGTGTGGTTTTCTTCAACAGGTTCGCCTGCGACTGAAACCGGCAAAATCGGAGCATTGCGATAGGTCATCGCCGTGACGTGATAAACAGGTTTGGGGCTACTTTGTCCTGTCCATAGATATCCGGCGTATTCGCCCATCGGTCCTTCGGGTGCTGTTTCAGTGAGCGAAATCGTTCCTTCCAGCACAATTTCGGCGGTGGCGGGAACCTGCAAATCAACGGTTTCACACTGCACAACCTCGATCGCTTCTCCAAAGTAAGCACCGACATAATCTGCCTCGCTGACGTGATCGGGCAATGGCATTCCCCCAACGAAGGGAATAAATGGCTCTACTCCAAGTGCTAAAGCGAAGGGCATCGGTTCACCCCGATCGAGCCAAGTTTGCCGCACCATACCAATGTGCTGATTCGGAGCAATAATCCCTGCCATTCGGTTTTTGTCAAGCAGCATCGTGCGGGCAATCGACCAGTTTGTCCAGCGTTTATCGGGAGTTTGAGCAACAATGATGCCATAAGTATTGACGTAGCGCCCACCATCACCGCCATGCAGCAGTGGAGTTGGTAAGCGAAGTAAATCAACCTCATCCCCAATCAAGATATTCTCTTTGCAGGCTCCTGTTTCAACTAAACGAGGCGGGATAAATGCTCGATCGCGGGCTTCAACGAGTGCTTCCACAATGTCTCGTCCGGTTGAGTGGGGCGGCAAACCGAGCGATAAGGCAATCCGAGATAAATACAATCCCGGTTGACGGCTTACGCCTGCGGGCGCTGCCAACACTCGAAAGCCGGGTTCAATACCTTTGATGGTATTAAACAGCGGAGTAGGTGCTCCGGTTTCGTAGCAGCGACGAGCGATCGCTCCAATTTCCAAATTCCAATCGACTTCTTTGTCAATGGGCTGCACCTCACCAATTTCTGCAAGTGCATCAATGTATTCCCGTAAACTTTTCAGATGACGTTTCATCGGTTTGCGATTCCTTTCATCAAGCCTGCCGCTTGTTAATCATTTCAGGACAAATCAACCCATACGGTTTTCGTTTGTAGATAAAACTCCAGCGCTTCCCAGCCCTGTTCGCGCCCGTAACCACTCATTTTGTAGCCGCCGAACGGACCAGATGGATCAAAGTGACCGTAGGTGTTAACCCAAACTGTTCCCGCCTTCAGGCGTGCGGCTGCTTTGTGCGCTTTCTTAATGTCGCGGGTATGCACACCAGAAGCCAAGCCATATTGATTGCCATTGCTAATGGCAATCGCCTCATCAAATCCCTCAAACGGAATGATGGAAAGAATCGGACCAAAGGTTTCTTCACGGGCGATCGTCATGTCGCTGTTTACATCCGCGAACACAGTCGGTTCAACAAAGTATCCTTTACCTGTACCAATGTCTGCCGCTTTACCGCCTGCTACCAATCGCGCTCCATCTTGCTGTCCTACCTGCATATAGTTGAGGACTTTATCGTATTCGCTCTTGTTGGCGATCGGTCCCATCTGGCTCGTTGGATCAAGCGGATCACCCGGTTTGGTATTGAGCGCCCGTTGGCGAACGCGATCAATTACCTCGTCGTACACCGATCTCTCTACCAACATGCGTGATCCGGCGTAGCAAATTTCGCCTTTGTTGTAGAACATGCCGTCATAAGCGGTTTGGGTCGCCGCATCTAAATCAGCATCGGCAAAGATAATGTTGGCAGACTTGCCGCCCAGTTCCATCGTCAAATGCTTCAACGTATCAGCCGAGTCTTTAATCACGCGAATGCCGCTGGCAGTCGATCCAGTAATTGCCACTTTTTCAATGCCAGGATGCGTTGATAGCGCGTTACCAACCGTGCCACCCGGACCCATCACCACGTTGAACACACCTGCGGGTACGCCCGCTTCCTGCATGATTTGAGCTACCTTCAAGGCAGAGAGCGGAGTTGCCGAGGCAGGCTTATGGATAATCGTATTCCCAGCCGCGAGTGCCGGAGCAAACTTGCTGATGGACAAGATCAGCGGAAAGTTAAAAGGAGTAATGGCAGCAACGACTCCGAGCGGCTCTCGCAGCGTGTAGGTGTGTAGTCCTTTGGTGGTTTGTTTGACTGCCCCTTCAATTTTGCTTGTCCAACCTGCGTAGTAGTGAAACATGTTGGCAAGATGGGGAATGTCTACCGTCATCGAATCCGTGAACAGTCGCCCCATTTCTTTTGCCTGCAAAAAAGCCAACTCCTCACCGTATTTGCGGAACAAATCTCCTACCCGCCAGAGAATTTCGCCCCGCTCATGTCCGCTCATTTGTCCCCAGGCACCGACAAAGGCAGTGTTCGCAGCGTTAACCGCCAGTTCGACATCTTCAACCGTGCCTTCGGCAAGCTGAGCAATTTCCGCTTCAGTGGTGGGGTCGATCGCGGCAAAGGTTTTGCCGCTAGCCGAATCGCGCCATTCGCCGTTGATGTAAAGCTGAGTCAGCCTAATAGGAAAGTCTGGGCGGGTTGATGGTTTGGATTGCTCGGTTGATTCACAAACTTTCATGGATTTTCCTAAACGCACTGATGTTACTAGATAGCAACGATTCAGCCTGCACTGGCATCCCGAAAGAAAGAATTCAGATTAATCATCGATTTCTGCCCGGTTTATTAGAATCTTGCTGTCTGGTTTAGAGTCTATAGATTTTTGCGATAACCGCTGGGGTTGTGCCTGTGAATTTACGAAATTGAATCGTCAGTTGGTTCTGATTGGAAAATCCAACCTGCACGGCAATTGTTGCCACTGAAAGCGAAGTAGTTCTGAGTAAATATTTTGCTCGCTCAATTCGCTGCTGCATCACATATTGATAGGGTGATACACCCACTGATTGCTTAAACAAGCGAGAAAAATAATACTGACTCATCTCTAGCTCGTTTGCAATTGAACTAATGGTTAAATCTTCTACTAGATTGTCATTAATGTATGCGATCGCTTGCTGTAGCTTACGCTGGGGTAAGCCACCTGTATCCTCGCGCAAAGGCTGCTGCCAGTCGGAATAGTGTCTTAATAAATGAATCGAAAGTGCAATTGTTAGGGAATCTGCAAACAATCGACTGTGGATTTGATTAGTTTCTAGTTCTGCTGCCAGCGATCGTCCAATTTGGTCAATCAATGGATCGTGCATTGCCGCGTGAGCGGAGAGTTGAACCCGACTCGCTGTCACCGATTCACGCGCAACCTGAATCAAGTGATCTGGCTCCAGAAACAGCAGGGAAAAAGGACTTTCCTGGTTCCAACTTGCCTGATGCAAAACGGTTGCTGGCACAATTACGATATTATTCCCGCCTCCAAACTGCTCTTGCTGCCTCTGTCCATCAAACCAGCGTTCGGCTTGAATGGTCAGATTCGGGTTGTGGATCAGCAACATATGTCTAGTATGGGCATATTCCGGCGTTTCCCAAGCGGGCTGCTGATGCTGTTGCACATAGATACCATTCCAACCTAAATTCGCGCTCGATCGCAGCGCTGGACGCGGCAAAATCTGCAAAACTTCATCTTCTTGAGTGAAGTCAACGGTTAAGGGCTGCGTTTCTGACATAGCGTTTAAGTTTGCCGAAATAATATCGCAAATTCAATGCTAATTGGTTTGAGCTTGAGTCGGTTACCCAATTCTGCCTGATCGATTCGAGCCAAAAAACTACCGGCTCTGTAATCTGTAAATGTCTTGACTCTGGGTTTGTCTAGATAAGCTCTAAACTACCATCATCTGTAACGCTAGCCAGCTAACGACCCAGATAAGCGGCAGTAGATGACCCCAGCATCACCACTGAGAGCTTGCACTTGTCCGCTTCATCAACTTGTTAGAGGACTCTCGAATTGCCTCAATCGCTCAACCTCTCCCACCTAGTGAAAACCTCAAAAACTCATCTACACGCTAGCCTTCCGAAAGCTCAACCTTGAAGATTTACGCAACTTACGATTAGCTGTTTTGCAAGCCAGGGTCTTGACCGTGTAGAGACCAATCCTGATCAGCATAAGGACTTCGCGTAATGCATTCTTTTAAGCTCTGTTGTCGCAAAGCATGAGTCGGACTCATATCTTGAATTCTGTTGCCTATGAGATTGAGATAGATCAGTTTTGATAAAGGCAAAAGAAATGAAATGTCGCGGATTGCGTTGTAGCTTAAATCTAAGCGAGTCAGATTCGTCAGGTCGGAAATTGGGCTGAGATCGCATGCGGGTACACCAAGGTTAACTAAAGCGTTTCTACCACTAATGCTTAAATCTGTAAGGTGGGGAAGCGATCGCAGAAACGTAATCTCTGAGAGATTCTGCCTCATCTCACAAAAATGTAGCAGCCTCAGGTTTGACATGTTGCCAATGAAGCTAAAGTCTCTGATGTTTTCATTGATACTGAAGTATAGCTCCGTCAAATTCTCTAGCCGTGCGAGAGGAGAGATATCCGTAATGTGTTGGCAGCCTCCAATATCTAAGTACGTCAACTCAGGAAGTGTGGATATCAACTGAAGGTCAGCATCAGTTAAGAGTGTGCAATACAGCTTTAAGTGCGTTAGCTGGGTGAGGTTAGATAAAAATTGAAAATCCTTGGAATAATGGGAGCTTTCGATCGTCAAATGGGTTAACTGAGTGAGAGTTGCTAGTGGAGCGTGGTCTTTAGGGGTCTGTAAGATATTTTGTGTCAAAGGGTAAATCAGTCCGAAAAGACCAGTATTGCTTATTATCTTAACGAGGACACCGAATGACGATTCGACCCGAATTGCTCGATGAACTACTCAAAGACTACGCTAAACCCGAAGACTTGGTTGGCGAGGGAGGACTGCTCAAACAGCTCACCAAAGCTTTAGTAGAACGCTGCTTAGATACTGAGATGCAGGTGCATTTGGATGACCCCAAGTACCAAACTCAAGGCAAAGCCAAGCGGGACCGTCGCAACGGACATTCTCAGAAGACCATCAAAGGCGAGTTTGGCTCTACCGCAATTGACATTCCCCGTGACCGAAACAGCGAGTTGGAGCCGCAAATCATTAAGAAGGGGCAAACTCGCTTTGACGGCTTTGATGGCAAACTTCTGTCCCTGTACAGTCGTGGCATGACGACCCGTGACATTCAAGACCAGCTCAAAGACCTGTATGGAGTGGAAGTTTCAGCGACACTCATTAGTGAAGTGACTGATGCGGTTATCGATGAGGTCAAAACCTAGCAGGCTCGGTCATTGTCTGAAGTGGGATGCTCAGTACCCGACCCTTAGTAGGAGTTGGAAAAATCATTGGGTGAACATCATTCCCATGTTTAGCTTCCCCCAAGATTCGCAAGGTGATGTATACCACCAACGCCATTGAGTCGTTGAACATGACGTTGAGAAAAGTGACCAAGAATCACCGAGTTTTCCCGAATGACGAACCGGTGTTGAAGGTGGTGTATCTTGCCATCGGTAATCTATCAAAGAAATGGACGATGCCGATACGAGAGTGGAAACCAGCTCTCAATCGGTTTGCCATTGAGTTTGAGGGCAGATTGCCAAAAGAGATTTTGCTCTGACACAAACTACTGGACAGATCCTGGACATCATGGAAACTCCTTTGCAGCTCTTGTTTCAAGCGATCGCTCAAGCACAAGATGAGACCGAATTAAGGGGAGCGATGATGGCAACACTTGGCGCGTATTTTGCTGCCAGTCGTTGGGGACTAATGTTTCTAGACCAGCTTCCTGCGGTGAATGAAAATACGCCGAAGATGCTGAGATTAGCACTTTCATTAAATCACAATCCGGTACTGCGTTATCTCATACAGCGGCATACGGCTGTCCATGAGGAAATTATTCTCCCTCCTGGGGTTTGGCAAACGATTTGCCCTCGTGCTGATCATGGGCATGTTTTATTAGGTCCGATCATTAGCCAGGGGCATTTAGTCGGCGGAATTGCGTTTACCCGCCATCGCGATGCTCCTGCCTTTAATGCAGATGATTTGGCAGATTTGAGTGCGCTATGCCTCCATCTCTCGACACGGCTGGCAGAATTGCGTTCAAAACCTGTTGTTTCCGAATTGACTGGCAGTACTGCAACCGCTTCTGTGAAGGATCGACTGACTCCACGAGAGATGCAAATTGCTGAATTAGTCACTCAAGAGCTGACCAATGCTCAGATTGGTGCAGCCTTGTGGATTACAGAACATACGGTGAAACAGGCATTAAAGCGGATGTTCCGTAAACTAGAGATTTCATCGCGTGCGGAACTGGTGGCACGCATTGCAAAATCCAGTAATAAACTTGCAGCGTCTTGAAGTGATCGAAAAATGGCTATCGTCGGGGTAAGCAGTGCTATCTCTGTAAAGTTTGCGGTAAGCAATTTGTGGCTCAATAGCCTGATGGCGATCGCAAGCCACCAATTACAGTGTCAAGTTGCTGAGCGATCGCCAGTAACTCCATTTCTTTCCACCGCTTGCCGATAATCTGCATTCCGATCGGTAATCCATTATTCGTTTGTCCAATTGGAATCACAATTGCTGGATGTCCACTTAGATTGAATGGCATGGTGTAAGCTCCATTGGCGACAGCATGAGGATAGGATTTACCATCAATATTGATCGCACTCCACGCTGGGCAATGACGAAACGCAGCGGTTGCTGCCACAGGCATCAGCCAAACATCCCATGTTTCCAGGGCTTGGTCGAGTTGAGTTGTGAAGCGATCGCGCTCAGTTAATGCTTCAAAATATCCCTTTAAACTTGGATTCAAGAGTTCAGCAAAGACACGACTAAAATCGCCCAATTTTCGGAGTGCCTTATCTCCTTGGGTTGCCGTGCGGAAGATTTGCGTTGCACTGCGCTGAAGATTGTAGCGATCGACGGGTTGAGCATAGAGGTTGATGTAAGCTGCCATCCTTATATAGAGATTGAGAATTTCTGACAAATTGAAACTGTTAGGCAGCCAATGTTGGATTTGAGCACCCGTTTGAGCCAGAGCAGCAGAAACTTTCTGCATTGCAGTTCGGATTTCGGAAGCAACGGGAACCTCTATCCATTGCTCAGTCCAGGCAATTTTCAAATCACTCAATGATTTGCCAGAAGGATGATCCAACGGAACGGGTGGCACATCTGGACGACGAGGATCGACTCCGGCAATCAGGGAGAAGCAAAGGCGAAGATCTTCGAGCGTGCAGCGAAGCTGATCCCTACGGGCGCGCGCAAAACATCCAACCGTCATCATTTGCCGAAGGCAGTAAGGCATTCCGGGAACTTCAGGAATCATGCCTGCTGTCGAAATGCGGCGATCGGTTGGCTTCAGCCCGTACACGCCACAAAAATGAGCAGGCTGACGCACTGAACCCGCAATATCATTTCCGATGTCTAAGGTTGATAACCCTGCTGCTATTGCCGCTGCACTGCCGCTTGAACTCCCTCCCGCTGTGTATTCAACATTCCAGGGATTATTCACTTGCGGAAACAACGAATTGGTACTTTGGTAATCTCCTGCCAGTTCTGCCATGTTGGTTTTTGCCAGGACGATCGCCCCTGTGGCTTTGAGTCTAGCAACGGCAGTTGCATCTTGTTGGGGAATGTAATTTTGAGGGGAATGTAGCCTGCGGTAGTGCGAAGTCCAGCCGTTTCAAAAATGTCTTTGATGGTCACAGGGACACCGTGCAATGCCCCCAGTTTTCGCCTCTCGCTAGTGTTCATCTGCTTGTTTAGCGCAAGTACGAGCGCTTTCCTCATCAAGGGTGCAAATGGCGTTGAGTTTAGAGTTGTGTTGGGCGATTTGCTTCAGGTGAGCGTCTAAGAGTTCGATCGCAGAGAGTTGGCGATTGCGAATCATCTGAGCCAGTTCAACCGCAGACTTGAACACAAGATCGCTCATAGCCTTCCCTCAAATTGGGTGTTAAGGTTAATCATATCCTTAATTAGTTAATTGTATTAACTAAATTTTGATTGCTATGAAAGACTTGAAGCAAATTCTTCAGCATGAGTGCTACGGCAAAGATCTGGAGCAACGTAAACATTGGTACTCACCCGCAGCAACAGCCTATCAACAGGTAAGCCCCCGCTATCCTCAAGCCATCATCGATCGCGTGGTCGAAATCACTCAACTCTCGGCTGATTCAGCCTTGCTAGAGGTTGGCTGTGGTGGGCGCATCCCAGTTTTGCAAGTTCGCCCTCATCCCCAACCCCTTCTCCCGTTTTGGGAGAAGGGGAGCCTGATTCAAAGTCCCTCGCCCGTTTTGGGAGAGGGATTTAGGTGAGGGCTACAAAACTGGGATGCACCCGGCTGTGGTCCAGCCGCCACTCCCGCTTTTGCCAAATTGGGATGTCAAATGCTCTGCGTTGAACCCAATCCTGATTTTTATCATCTCGCTCAACAAACCTGTGAATCGTATCCAAATGTTGAACTGCAAAACTGCTCGTTTGAAGAATGGCAATTAGAACCTCAACGCTACGATGCCGTATTAGCAGCGAGTTCATTTCACTGGATTTCACCTGACGTGGGTTATCCTAAAGCCGCAGCAGCAATACGCCCAGGTAGATACTTCATCTTGCTATGGAATAAAGAACTGCAACCAAGTTATGAGGTTTATCAGCAATTACTAGCGGTTTATCAAACTTATACACCGACCATTAGACCGCACTTATGAAGACCAGTGCGACACAAGCAGCCATTCTAGACCAATTGGGACAAATGGCGATCGAGTCTGGTTATTTCAAAGAGATGCAATCTGAACATCTTGAGGTTGAAGTTACATACACCGTTGATGAATACTTGATGTTGCTCAGTACCTATTCACCCTACGTCAAACTAGAAGACCAGCAGAGACAAACCTTATTTGCCGAAATACGAGAGGTGCTGGAGCAAAATGGCAAAACCATGCAACTTTCCTACGTTTCTGCCTTTCACATCGCCCGACCAACTTAAATACCTATGGGTCGTCCAACGAAAGAGAATTCACTGACTAAACAGGATGTGATTGCAGCCGCGATCGCCTGTCTTGACCAAGAGGGAGAATCGGCACTAGGCGTAAATCGCGTAGCACGAGAACTAAACATCAAACCTCCTGCTATTTACAAGCATTTAGAGGGCAATGCCGGACTCCAACGGGCTGTTGCTCTGACTGTTTGGCGACAGTATTTGACCGAGTGTCAGCAGCAAACCAATGGCATTACAGACTCAAAAAATTGTTTCGTGTGAGTGCAAATGCAACTCGAAATTTTGCGCGATCACATCCTGCACGTTACAAAGTGATGATGCATTATCAAATGCGACCGACTGATCCAGAAGAAGCTGAGGTAATGCAAGACGCACTAAAATTCTTTCAAACTTCCTTGCATCTGCAAGGCTTGAACCATGATGCTCTCATTGATGTGATGCGAATGGTGAACGCCGCGATTTACGGCTTTATTATGCGAGAACAGTCTGAGTTAATGACAATCGATCGCTCTATAGATGAAAGCTATGAAGTGATGCTGAATGCATTATTAGTGGCGATTAAATATATTCAACGTTCTTCAGAATTTAAGGACACATGAGAATAATCTCTAGAGAGCGACGTAACATAGGTTCGTTTAGGATAATAAACTTGACCGGAAATAAGGTAAGCTCAGAGATAAATCTGATTTCTGGCAATAAGTGATGTTAAGCTACAGCAGGGTTGAAGGTAAACCCAATGTTTTGCAAAGCCTGACAGGACTCAATCAACCGGAGTTTGAGACCTTGCTCAAGAGCTTTGAGGTAGCGTGGCAGGCATATATCGAGCAGGAATATGTTCAAAGACCGCGAGCACGTCGCTATGGAGGAGGACGGCATGCGGAGTTATCGAGCAGTGCGGACAAGCTGTTATTTATCTTGGTGTACTTCCGGTTGTATCCGACTCAAGTGGTGCAAGGATTTTTGTTTGGGCTTGGACAGACGCAAGCGTGCGAATGGATTGACAAATTGAGTCGGATTCTGAATCAAGCGTTGGGCTACGAGAAACAGTTACCAGAAAGGAATCCAGCGCGATTAGAAGCCGTTTTGCGCGAGTGTCCGAGTTGAGAGTTTCTCATTGATGGAACCGAGCGTCCGATTAACCGCCCGCAAGACCCAGACGACCAGCAGGACTATTACAGTGGAAAAAGAAGCGTCACAGTGTGACCAATCATGTCATTAGCGAGCGGAGAGGCAAGGTGATGTTCTTGAGTGACACCTATTGTGGCAGCGTCCATGACAAAGCGATTTGTGATGGTGAGGAGTACCAGTTCCCAGCGGGTAGTACATTACTGCAAGATCCTGGGTTTCAAGGATTTGCTCCACCTGGAGTGACGATTCGGCAACCAAAGAAAAAGCCGCGAAATCAATCGCTCAGTGAAGTGGACAAACAAAGGAATCGGGAGATTGCCAAAGAGCGGGTTGAAATCGAGCATCAAATTAGCGGCATTAAGCGCTGCAACATTTTGGTGCATAAATTTCGTAATCGCACCGACTATTTTGTGGATGATGTGATGGAAACAGCGTGTGGACTGCCTAATTTCCGGCTCACCCATCGTCAACTCAACGCTGCCTGAATTTGATAGCCTGAAGGGGATTGCTTCGTTTGAAAATGCCTCCTTATTTCCGGTAAGTCTAATGCTTGTAAAGCATAGACATGTTGATGTACAAGATACTGCTGTTGCTCTGCTGAAAACTGCTCAGGACAGATCACAACTCCAGTAACCAATGCCATCCACTAGAGCGATGAGCGCCTTCGCTGCAAGGAGCAAATCTAAATCGGTTCGGATTGAAGCGCTTGAGTCATGTCCATCACCGAAGTAGAATAAGAGCTTAAAATCAGTGTAGGCAGAGGCTAGGGAGATGGCATTAACCTATGTTAATTCGACTTCAGTTGGGCACGAACTCGGCTGAGACGAATTGGCGTAATTCCCAAATAGTAGGCAATGAAATTGTTATGCAGGAAAACATTGCCCGAATGCCTGAAGCAGTTTCAGAGAACCGTTAATTCGGATTTTGCGTTGTACTAACGCCCAAACAATATTCTGTTCCTTTGCCAAAAACTCAACCAGGTTTGACTATCGGCTGTGATAAGAAGATCTGCTTTGCCAATATGACCTTCTGCAACGTTTACTGTTTTATTTTGAATCGTTACCGTTACTCGACGAGATTCAGACCCAGTAAACGTAAAGTGATAAACCGCATTTAACCCTTCTGACTGATTGCGCTGAAACAGAAGCGGTAGCCCAAACAGAAATCCTTGAATTGATTTTGAACGAATACCGCTACTGACTCGTTTCACAGTTTTGTGAGGAAAGCGTCGTGGCACACAGGTTTCGGCATCTGAACCGGGTATCACATAAATGGTTTCTGCTTTGTCTTGTAAGGGTTTGACAACTTCCTGGACAAATGCTTTACGATCGCTCAAAAACGGCGCAATCACATCTTCTCCTGCTGGACAGACCGCCATACAATAGGCGGCTTTGTACTGGGCGTTAAATGATAAACTCTGCCACATAGAGGCTGATTCAGAATCGTTCACTTTCTTGCGATACGCAGCCGCATTTTTGCTATCCGCGATCGTCTCTGCCCAATCGGTAAATCCGCTCATAAATTCACGATAATTGTGGGTGTAACAGGCAGAAAAGTTGAAGTGTCCATCAGCCGCGATCGCTCCAACGGGACAAGCCGCAACGCACAACCTGCACTCCACACAGGGGTTGTAATCAATCGGGTGAGTAGATTCCGTAACGGCGGCATCGATTAAAACTGTTCCTAGAGCAATGAAATTACCAAACTTGGGATGAATCACTAGTCGATGAATTCCCATGTGTCCTAAGCCAGCGGCGATCGCAACAGGCTTATGGGAAATCACCCAGATCTTGCCGGGAAATTGATCCATTTCCATTGGAAAACTCGCTCCTGGAACCATGCCCCGTATTCCGGTTTGTTCCAGAATTCTAACGATTTTGCGGGCAACTTCATTGGCATGATCATAATTGGCATGAAACTCCAGATTTGCCGCAGAACGAACAGGCGTGCGAATATTTTCCCGATTCATGCGGGTGACAAAACTAATCAGGGTTTTAGTAGACGGAAAGGCTTTGAGAATATCGCCTCGCTGATCGGCAATCGCGGGTCGATCAATTTCCACAAAGCCCACATCATCGGCTCCTGCTTCAATGCAAAGCGATCGCAGTGCATCTGAATCTAATGGAGCAGTCGAGGTAGGTAAATCATTGGCAGAGCGATCGCGCCACCACTTCACCGTCGGATGATCGTCAAATTTAGCCATAGAATTCTGTTGCGTAAGTGTTCATACAGGGTGAAACAGACCGGAATTACACCCGGTGTTCGGCTTGCCAGCGGCTATCATTCATCGCAAACTGGGGAACAGGCGGCACAGGATGAAACTGCTGTTGCTCAAACTGGTTCAGGTTGTAGCCAGGAGTCAAAGGAACCCGATTAAAGTTGACAAAGGCGCGTAACCGATTGGCAAAGGTTTTTCGCGCAAAGGGCATCGCCGCATAACGTTTCACCGTTGTCTCAAAATCCTCTGGAGGTTGACCTGTCAATTCCTGAACAACGTCGTTTGGCGCACCCCACTCAAATGCTCCTTGCTTGTGATCTTCAATGTAATAGCGAAAGCTACTCAGTTCAAACGCAGACACGCCCTGCAACCGTGCCGCCCGTAAAAACATCCACAGAGGCATATTTACTGCTAATACGGGGCTTCCCAACACGTTACGAATCACGCGAACCATGTCAGAGGCAGACATTAAGCTTGAACCGGTTGGACGATAGCTCTGACCCGCGTGGCGATCGGGATTCATTAACAGAGCAACAGCGACACGGGCAATATCTTCATTTGAGGGTGGGGCGTTACGGCTATGCCCTATCAATATAGGAAAGATGCCCAGCAACGATGCGAAATCGATCAACCGCAAATAGTTATCAGCAAAGAAACCTGGATTGAGATTGACATGGGCAATGTTGGGAATAGTCGATAACATTTGTTCTACCAGCCACAGTTGGCGCGTGTGCAGAGAGGGATGATTGGGGCTGGCAAGCCACTGACTCAAGCCCACGATCGCCTCCAGTCTGGATTGACGAGCCGCTACCACAAACGCAGCCGCACTTTGAATCATATAGGGATGAAACGGTGGGCAGTAGTAGGCGCGTACCGTTCCTTGCATCGCTTCTAGCAATTGATTGGGATCAAACATATCAGCAACAACGGTTTCTGCGCCCAAGCGATCGAGTCGTTGACTACGGGCATCACGAGAACGCACGATTGCCCGCACCGGAATATCGTTTGCCCGCAGTTGAGCAACCACAGCACGACCTGTCTTGCCAGTTGCGCCTGTAATCAAAATTTTCGGATGATTCACCATTCGACAGTCTCCAGAGGTTGTAATTATATGTATATACATGTTTATCTGAAAAAATTTGTTTAACTTAAAGTCATCACCTCCGATAACAGCGATAGCAACGATTGCCACTTCTGTTCGCCAAAGTGCTGTTGGAGATCGGCTTGCACCTGTTCCCACAGCGGCAGAGCCTGTGCCAAAATCGCTTTGCCGTCGGGAGTCAGAGAAACCAGTTTGATCCGGCGATCGTCACCGGGGCGATCGCAACGAATCCCTGTTTTCCAGTAGCTTAATATTGCGCGTCACCGTCGTTTGATCAGAAAACAACCCTTCCGCCAAATTCGTGATTGTAATGGGTTCAAACTGATGAATGGCAGCAAGCAGCGTGAATTGATTGATCCCTAACCCTATCGGACGGAAAGCATCATCATACACCTGGGTCAAAATGCGTGATGCTCTGCGAATATGTAACCCCATGCAGGTTGCAGGAACTTGATTGGCGATCGCTGATTTAGCGTTGAAAAAGGAGTTGCTCATAAAATATGTATATACATATAATTGGTGGTTGTCAAGCTGTTTTTCCTCTTGAAATCATCTATGAACAACTTTTCGCAGTCATGAATGAGTAGAGTCCACAAAGCATGAACTGCTCTGCAAGGGAGGGCAGAAAACGCTGAAGCACAAAGAGCAACTTTGTTTTATCAATCTGAATCTCAGCGACTTCTGGTCCAGAGGCAACGGTTTCATCATTATCAGTTGTCATTTGAGCCTCGTTTAACCGACATTGATGGGTTGTCATCAAGATGTTGCTGATTTGGAAAATAGATAGTGCGAATGGGAAAGGGAATATTGAAACCTGCTTCATCACAAGCCTGCTTTAAAGCCAATACTACCTGGCTCTGAATCCGGCGTACATGGACTTTTTGCGGCAACGTCCAGTAGCGCACAACAAAGTCAATTGAACTTTCTTCAAATCCAACTAAGTCTACTTCAGCAGGTGGATTCGACAAAATTTCCTCCACATTTGCTAATGCATTCAATAAAACTCGTCTGGCATGAGGAAGTGGCGTGTCATAGCTTAATCCAATGGTTAGATCAGTGCGCCGGGATGGATAGCGCGTCAGCACGTGGACGGGATTTGTAAAAACGATCGCATTTGGAATCACAATCTGCTCATCTTGATAGGTACGAATCTGGGTTGAGCGAATGGTAATCGATTCAACCGTTCCCTCAAAGTCATTAATAATGACCTGATCACCGACTCGGAAAGGCTCATTGAGTAACAAGAGAATGCCAGCAAGAAAATTCTTGAAAATATCTTGAAACGCAAAACCAACCGCGACCGAACTTAGCCCCAAGAGACCAATAATGTCACCCAATCCCAAGCTGGGAAAGACCAACGTACAAGCAATGAGGATACCAACGACCCAAACGGCAACCGAACTCAGTTGCACCAGCAGCAATTGCAGTGACGTATTGTGGATGAGGCGCTCTGAACTCGCTTTGATCAGACGTTTGACCAACTTAACGCTGTAGCGGGTGAGCAGCAGCACCATGAAGGCAAACAGGAGCGCGGGCAGGAGATCGATCGCTCGACTAACCCAATTCAGCAGACTGTGATGGATGGTTTGGAACAGGGCATTCATACGGGTGATTGAACAATATAGAAATCAGCATGACAACCCACATAGCCATTAGTGGCTATGTTGATGGTGATCACCAGGCTTCGTCTCATGGTCAGGGTGATTCATCATGTCCAGCATCTTCGGACCACCCGTCTTGAAAAAGCGAGTTACGAGAATGCCTGCCAGAACCAAAAAGATTATGTTGAGAATAGTCGTGTAGTTAAAACTAATACCTGCATCTAAGACGGTTGCATTGCGCTCTGCCGGAACTAAGTGCAGGACTTGAAACACCAATTCGATGATGAATGCGGCTCCTGCCATTGCAGCATAGAAGGTTGCCAGCAGAAACAGACTCATCTTCATACCGTAGTATTTGCGGTAAATATCGAGAATCGGCAGCACAATCAGGTCAGCAAAAATGAACGCAACGACCCCACCAAAACTAATGCCACCATTCCACAAAACAGCCGCCAGAGGAACGTTTCCAACGGAACAAACAAACGATGCGATCGCCACAATCGGTCCCACGATCGGTCCCCAAATCGCCGCCAGAATCGGATGATCGGATAAAAAGAAGGCTTTCCAAAAGTCTTTGGGAACCCAGGCTCCAAGTGCACCAGCAATCAGTAACCCGATCGCAATGTCTTGCCAAACGGACGCCCAATCCATCACAAAGTAATGGCTGATCGATGTAAAGCCTTTTTGGAAAAAATCCGCTGCCAGATAGACCCTTCTGTCACAGACATATCCATCCCAGCGTGACCTTCCATTTTGCCCTGGAGTCCCTTATCTGCCTGTCTTTTCGCCTTCTGCACCAACTTTGGCTTCAAGAAAACTCGAAAGAGCAGCACCAGCAGCGCAATCATCAACGGTCCACCCACAAATTCTGCCAATGTGAACTGCCAACCCATCAAGATAGCAAGAATAATGCCCAACTCAATCACCAGGTTAGTAGAGGCAAACTGAAACACCATTGCGGCTGTAAAGTTGCCACCCTTGCGAAAAATCGATCGCGCCAAAGCGACGGCTGCATAGGAGCAAGACGAAGACGCAGCACCTAAACCACACGCTTTGATGATTGACTTTGATGAGTCGTCAGGCAATAAACGCCCCATCTCAGCTTTTGAAACCACTGCCTGAATAACGCCTGACAGCGTAAAGCCTAAGATCAATGCCCACAACATCTGCCAAAACATTGTGAATGCCATCCACAAGGCATGACCGATACCTGCGATCGGATCAGTAAATACATTAATCGTGTCCATGCTCCTCCGGCTCTATTACTATAGGTAAGAACTAACGCTAAGCGATCGCGGCAACGTTAGCAACTTTACGATACTCGGCAGCACCCTGACGGCAACCTTTAGCACAGCTTTGGCAATGTTCATTCTGATGTTGTTCGCACTCTTTGGTGCAGGCTTCGCAAATGTCAATGCAAGATTTCACAATTTGAGAAATAAAGCGAGAGCCTCGGCTGATGAATGAGGCAGAAGTCCAGCAGATTTGGGCGCAGTCGCGGCAAAGACGGGCACATTCTGGCATGTTGCCCAAACATGCATCAGCACAATGTTCATACTCATAGGCGCAATGGGTTGCTGCATCCAACACCGATTGATGTTGTTGATGAGCCATAACAATCTCCTACAATTCGCGATTAGATACGGCTCACTATAGAGAAACTTAGAGGAGATCGCACCTCACGCAGGTGATAGAAAGATTTCTAGCTGAAAGACTATCTAGATTTCATCCTAATTTTATTTTTTTGTGTACCGGCTCTAACAAAAGCTAAGCAGCTTTAACAAGCAAACATCAACTAACTGTATACTCAGCAAAGAAGCCTAATATTAAGGCAGTAAAAAATTAATATGTTGCAAAATTCTGATTAGCAAAACATCCGATTCAATTAAACAGGCATGACCACTATGAGGCAAGATAACGACCTCAGCGTTGGGAAATATCCTGGCTAATCGGTGAGCTTCGTTCACGGAAGGCAAAAGATGATCTTCCTGACTGCCAATCAGCAGCACTGGCTGAGTGATCTTCTGTAACTTTCCTTCATCAATTCTGAACTGTCTCAGCAACTCTAACCGTTGCTCTGCAGTTTGATTAGGAGCATCTTGGGTGGCTTTCATCAGAGCATTGCGAGCAGTGGAATCTAGACGGGTCAGTTGAGACAAAAATGGTAACGATAGGGCTGAGGAGATGTCGTAGAGAAACTGAGGAGTCCAAGAAAGGAGAAATGAGCCAAGAAACAACCAGGGAATACGATGGAAGGAGGAGGCTGGATTGATGAGAATGATGCGATCGAACAGTTCAGGAGCCTGTGCCAGAACGTTTAACGCTATACATCCGCCAAACGATTCTCCGCAAAGATAGACCTGTCGTGGTGTTTTCTTCAGTTCAGTTTGCGTTAACGCAATCAATTGCTGGGAAAGCGCATCCCAACTATCGAGAGTATCCGCAGGAATCACAAAGCAACGGACATCAAATACAGTTTCTAGCCTAGAAACTTGAAGCTTCATTAGATCTTTGCCAGTCTCATCCATGCCGGGTAGAAAGACGAATAGGGGGCGATCGCGATCGTCCTGGAAAGGAGTGAAAAATAAGGGCGATGAGGCATCTTAAATACCTATTGCTAATGACCAAGTTAGCTGGCTGTTACTTACTAAAATTTAGGTCTATTCTCCCTCTATCTCCGCCTCTGCTGCTTGTCTCATTGCCAAAAAGCTTCTTTGACTGGCTGACTCACAGCACTTTGAGGTTCTGACAAAATCAATGCTTGGTAAGCCTCAAGAAATCTAGTCCTCAACCTATGAAACAGATGTAGAAAATGCCGGATGAAACCGATACAGTCTAGAATGGCAAACTCAATACCTCCAGTTTCATAATACAAAGACTGTGCGTAATCTTGAACTCCTTCGTCTATTGGCTCAGTTGTAATGAAAATGTAATTGCTGACTCGCCTGCCGCTTAAAAGCAGTTTTTGTAGGGCACGGTCTATATCTTCACGACTAATTCGCTTATTTTTCATCTCATAACTGGTTATGACTTCATCGTCTGCAATAAGAGTAATTTCAACATCTCCTAAAGCACCTGTCTGTATGTCAGCAGCATTGTGTGCTTGCAGTGTGAGAACTCTTTCTCCGAGAAACTCTTCAGCAGATTGATAAGCAGCAGCTACGACAAGGACAGAAAGACGGCTCGTTCCTTTGAGGCTCATGTGTTTTTCAATCAAGTTGACAATATCCTCAGAAGATAGAGGCACAGCATCTTTGGTGGTATTCAGCGTTGCAACTAACGCCTCAATGCGCTGCTGCCGTTCATTTCTATCGATTAAAAGCAATCTGACTATCTCGGCAATCAGAGTATCAGCAGTCACGCGACCACTATGAACATCATCAAGGAGACTGAGTACCGCCTGATACAATTGCGGTGGTTTGCCGACGAGATTCACATCTTTAGTTAGCGTCGTGTTTCGGTTCCGTAGCGCGGGTGTGAGAAAGGCAGTTGTGCTATTGCATGGCAAATTGTGTTCATTAATAAAGGTTGTAATATAACGCTCATCGTAAGTTCTGCCTGAAAAAGCGTCAGCATCTCCAATTTCCGTGTATGGTTTCCTAATATCGACATCAGGACGGTGAAGTTTTGCCAGTAAACAAGCCATTAAAAGACGCACTCCTGCCCGATTCTTGAGGTTACGGGCAACATAGTCAGCACATTCTCTGATCTGCTGATCAGAAACGAGTGACTGTTCTAGGTTTGCATTAGCGCGTCGAAGAGCGGCATTGAGGATTTCAATTGGTTCTGCCATTCGCTCATATCCTCTGGAACATCATAGTTAGTCCAAAGTATCTCCGTTCGAGGTTGCTTGACTGACAGACATTGTTTCGATGGAGATTCGACACAGTTCCAGTCTTTATAGAGCCTATCTAGCAATTTACAATGATACCCAGACAAAGCAACTTTACCTTTAAGGTTAGTCAACACCTCAGCGAGTTCTCGGTGATCGTTGTCAGTCATTTCATACCCGTAAGCATGAATATCGCCTCGTGAATCATGAGGATACGGAGGATCACAATAGAACAGAGTTTCCTCGCTATCGTACCGTTGAATAACTTCGATGGCAGTTGCGTTTTCTATCTGAACCCGCAAAAGTCTCTGCACGATTTCAGACAGTCCTTCAACACTTCCGAGCCACCGGGAAACTGCTCCTGCCATCCCTGCTCGACTGGTTAGTTTGCAGTGTGCCCATCTTCCAACACTCGCTGTTTGTGCAAGACCAGTTCTAACTTGACGGGCACGGACAAAGAAACGACGCGCTCTTTCTAATTCTGAAAGATCATCAATGGGTTCTTCAGATGCAATTTTAAGTTCTTCCCTAGAAAATGGTGTTAGCCCGATCGCTCGAATCAGGTCTTCTTGCTGGTCGCGCAGAACTCGAAAGAAGTTGACAACTTCTCCATCTATGTCATTGTAGGTTTCAACCGGAGAAGGTTCGCGATTGAGTAGTACAGCAGCAGAGCCTGCAAACGGCTCACAATAGTGGGTCGCTTGGGGCAACAAAGGGAGCAGCCAATTCAGGTGATTAAATTTTCCACCATACCACCCAAATGCGATTATCTTGCCCATTTGTCTTTCCAACGTTGACTCTAGGCAAGAAGTATACACGAACTAATGCGCTTGAGACAGGGATTGCTTGAAAATTATATTCTCAACTAGTAGTTTCGGCTATCGTCCTATAGATACTTGAAGCCACCTCCTAAGAAATTAGATTCGCAATCAGCATAAGTACTTACCAGTAAATCTAATTTCTTTCACCCTAAAGGTGCGCCAGCGAGTGGAGTGCTAACTTCTAATTGGATAGACTGCGAGTCTCCTGCTGCCCATTATTGATCCTTCCCTTGAAGACATTCCAGGCTAGAGAAGCAAGTCCTATCATTAACTGGTTGCGATCGCCACCTTGCGCTTGATTCATGTGTTTAAGTACTTCTGCCTGAATCTCGGACTCAGAAACATCGTCTTCTGACTGAGCAGGTTTCGGTTGAGCCTGATGCCCTAAAAATGCTCCAACTGCAATCCCCGCAACGCCAGCACCAACCGCCAAAGTAATCCAATCCAGGTTTTTGGCTGCCCACAGTTCCAGGCTTCCATCCTGCGCCTGGTTATCAAACTGACCGTGAGCCTTATAGTTTCCATCGGGTACAGGTTCCCACAAATTGCTAGGACGATCGGGTGCAATGGGTTGATCTGTTTGCTGACTGCTGTATCCCGATTTTGCCAGGTAGCGATCGAGCAAGCCAGGTGCAATTTTGGTGCCTAAGATTGCTTCAACAGTTGAGCTACCAACGTATAGTTCTCGACGTTTGTGATGCGCTGACCATACGATCGCTTCTGCTGCAACTTCCGGCTGAAAAATTGGCGGAACGGGCTGGGGTTGATGGGGCATTGATGTTTTGATCCAGCCGAACTGCGGTGTGTTAACGGCAGGCATTTGCACCATTGTGATATGGACATTGCTGTTGTCGTGCAGCAGCTCACACCGAATCGAATCAGTGAAGCCGCGAATTGCAGACTTTGCCCCACAGTAAGCAGATTGAAGTGGAATAGAGCGGTAGGCTAATGCCGATCCGACTTGAACGATCGTGCCTCGATCTCTGGGTTTCATCCGTTTCAGTGCCGCCATTGTGCCGTACACATAGCCCAGGTAGGTCACTTCTGTCACCCGGCGAAAATCTTCTGGCTTGATTTCCGTAAACGGCGATAAAATCGAGGCCATTGCATTATTGACCCAAACATCGATCGCGCCAAACTCGGCTTCGACCACCGCTGCTGCTGCTTCAACTTGCTCTGGATTAGAAACATCGGTCGGCAGTACCAAGGCTCGACCACCCAATGCTTCCACATCTTTTTGTGCGGTTTCTAACCCTTCGCGACTGCGAGACAGCAAGCCAATACACGCGCCTTGTTTAGCAAATGCTTGCGCCGTTGCCCGTCCGATTCCAGCAGATGCTCCCGTGATGACGACAACTTCAGATGATTTCATTGGATTCTCCTTGTGGTTTTCAAACAATTCATTGAGATCTTTTGAAATACTTTTGGTATTACCCGCCTAATTTGCTCAATACAAAGGCAGCGAGAAACCCACAAACTGTTACCAATCCGGCAAAGTCATGAGCTTGCTCAAAAGCTTCGGGCATCATCGTGTCAGAAATCATTGCCAGGATTGCACCCGCTGCGATCGCGATCGTGGCAGCAATTACCTCTGTAGAAAAATGGCTGAAAAGAGCATAGCCTGCTAAGGCAGCAGCTCCAGAAACCACTGCAATCAGCCTCCAAACGCCAAAAATGTAGCGCAAAGAACGCCCAGACTGTTTCATTCCAGCCGCACTCGACAAGCCTTCCGGGACATTCGAGAGAAACACGGCTGCAACCGTCACCCAACTTACCGTACCGCCCTCAATCATGCTGATGCCAATGGCGATCGATTCGGGAATTCCATCTAGTAGCGCGCCGACTGCGATCGCCAAACCACTACCGCTATCTTCATCTTCGCTGGGCTGATGCTGACTAGAGCGTTTGCGATGGCGTGCGCCTTGATGTGCCAAATACCAATTTGCCAGGGTATACAGAGCTGCACCGACAATAAACCCAACGGCAGTTGAGTCAAATCCTCCGCGTTTGTATGCTTCATCCATCAACTCAAACGCGAGGGCAGAAATGAGTACTCCTGCGCCAAACGCCATAATTGCAGCAATCAGGCGTTGAGGAATTTTGGCATAATAGCCAATTCCTGCACCTAGCAGTAGGGCTGATCCTCCCAGTAGCCCCCAAAAGCTTGCTTGTAACCAAAGTGGAATCATAGTACCTCAGCGCGACGATTGTACAGATTGAGCGGCTGCCCCACCTCGCCCAGCTGCGTCCGCTGCTGCTTTGTGTTGAGGCTGAACCTCGCCTGTGTGACCAATGTGCGCCAACGAAACCGCGACATTAATCACGCCAATGTGAGAAAAGGCTTGCGGAAAGTTACCCAAGTGTTCACCGCTCGTGGGATCAATTTCTTCAGCAAACAATCCCAGAGGTGTACTGCGAGTTAGCATTTGCTCAAACCAGATAGTCGCTTCATCGACTCGGTTGGCCAGAATCAGCGCGTTAATCAACCAGAATGTACACAGCACAAATGAGGCTTCTTTGCCCTCCAACCCATCGTCAGCGTTGCGATAGCGATAGCACAAGCCGTTAGAAACTAACTGTTCGATCGTGGCATCGATCGTGGACACCATGCGCGGATCAGTGCCTTCAATGAAACCGACGATCGGCAGCAGTAAATTTGCTGCATCGAGTGTTTCATCTTCATAGGATTGTTTGAACGCCTGTAGCTTCTCACTCCAGCCTTTTTCCAATACTTCTGCCCGAATCTGGTCGCGCGCCTGTCGCCAACGATCGCAATCTCCCGGTAAATCCAGCGTTTCTGCGATGTCAATTCCGCTATCTAACGCCACCCAGAGCATCGCTTTCCCATAGACAAAATGCCGTTTTGCACTGCGCACTTCCCAAACGCCACTGCCGGGTTCCTGCCAGTGTTCAACAATCCAACCCAGCATCGGGCAAATGTCATCCCAGAGGTCAGCGGGATTGTATTGTCCTGTTTTCCAGGCAAAGTGAACCGCGCTTAAGACTTCACCATAAACATCAAGCTGTACCTGCCCAACAGCTTCATTGCCAATCCGCACCGGACGAGAGTTGCGGTAGCCCTGTAGATGATCTAGCGTTTGTTCGGCGGTTTGCCCGTTTGCAGTGATGGGATAGAGAATTTGAATGCCCGTCTTTTCCACCTTCACTGTTCGCTCTAGCCAATCAAAAAAGGGGCGATCGCTATCAGAGTAGCCTGCCAGCAAGAACGCATAGAGTGTAAAGGAAGCATCACGAATCCAGGTGTAGCGGTAGTCCCAGTTGCGTTCGCCGCCGATTTCTTCTGGCAGTGAGGTGGTGGGTGCCGCCACGATCGCTCCCGATGGCGCGTAGGTCATCAACTTTAACGCTAAGGCACTGCGAATCACCGCGTCTTTGTAGCGTCCCCGGTAGGTACACTGGTCTGCCCAGTTTTGCCAGAAGGCGATCGCAGTTTCTAAAGCATCATGCGAACTGGCATGAGGCGTTGGGCTAGATGAAGTGGCGAGGGTAAATGCCACCCGATCTCCGGCTTGAAGCGTCAGGCGACAGGTCAAGCTCTGTGCTTGCGAGTCTAGCTGCCAATCGATCGGAGCATTGATCTGAAATTGATCAAAGTTTGCTTGACCACCAGACACCTGAATTTGAGGAATGTCCTGAGCATAATTAGGGCGGGGGACACAAGTACAGGCCAGCTCAACTGTACCTGTCAGTCCTTCCAGAATGCGAATGACTCTGCCTGGTGCATGCGGATGCTGCATCTGGTCACTCTCTGTAATTTCCATAAAGTCTAGCAGTGACACCTTTCCTTGATTGCAAGTGAAAGTTGTTTGCAGCACATTGGTCTGATCTACATACTGATGACTGCTTTCAAACGCATTTGACGGTTGAATTGCCCAAAACCCTCCTTGCTCTAGATCCAGAATCCGAGCAAATAGGGAGGGAGAGTCAAAGCAAGGTAAACAGAGCCAGTCGATTGATCCATCTTGACTAACTAATGCGGCGGTATGACAGTTGCCGATTACTCCATAATCAGAAATAGCTGGAAAAGATGAGAGAGATGGCTCTAAATCTTGCTGGCAGTCAGATAGGAAGTTATGCATATTTTAGAATTGATGTCCTCTGCCATCCCAAGTACAGAACAAACGTTATTGAGCCGGAATAGAAAATTAGGTGATGTTTTAGAGGATTTCTAAAGTTCCCTGCGATCGCAGATCATCAGCTAAAGTATGCAACTATTTGTTGAATTAGAAGTCTGCCTCTAGCTAGAGTGCTGATACTGCTGCTATTAGAGGGTTTCAGTAGAAAGTGAAAGTAGAGTGAAATTTTAGCTATTCTTCAGAGGGAAGTTGTTTCAATCGCAGCGTGTTTAACTTTTGTTGAAGCTGGTAGCTACAAAGAATCTTCAGAAGTCGGCAAGTGCCTCTGCCGTTGGCTAGATGTAAAATCTGTTGTTCTCGTCTAGTTTCTACCTAAGTTTGAGCGATCGTGCAACCAGCTTTAGCTATGCTGATGTGAAATCGAAATGTTAGAGATCTAAGCAATGCCCAAGGTATTTGAATATTTTCTACTGGCTCTTTTTATCGCTGGAGCGATGCTCATCAGCCGTTGGATGGGGCATCAAGCTTATACCTGGCTGCCACCCCAAGCAACCGCCGAAGCGCAGCGCGTAGACGACTTATTCAGCTTTCTGGTGTCGATCGGTACCTTCGTGTTCTTGGGGTTGGTAGGGATGATGCTCTACTCTGCCCTCTTCTTTCGGGCAAAACCGGACGACTACAGTGAAGGACATCCCTCTAGAGGCAGTGCCAAACTGGAGATTCTTTGGACAGTGACTCCAACGCTGCTTGTGCTGTGGATCGCGGCTCAAAATATCAATATATACCAGCAGTTAAACATTCTTGGACTCAAACAAATTGTTCAGTCACCGTTGGAAGCGCCTGCCTATGCGGCTTCTGATCAACCCAAACCTGCTGCTGAGCAAATTCGGGTAGTGGCGAAACAATGGGAGTGGACATTTGAGTATCCGAATCACTTTACCAGTCATGAGTTGCACTTGCCCGTAAATCAAAGTACGCGATTGGATTTACAGGCACAAAAGGTAATTCACGGCTTTTATGTGCCAGCCTTTCGGCTCAAGCAAGACATGATTCCCGGACGCGATATTGATTTAGTAGTCACTCCCACTCGCGTCGGTAAGTATCGCCTACAAGACTCGCAATATAGCGGCACCTACTTTGCCTTAATGATGGCGGATGTTTATGTAGAGTCAAAAGAAGCTTACAATCAGTGGCTGGTTGCAGCGGCTCAGCAGCCCGACAGAACTAATCCTGCCATCGCTGAACAGCTACAACCGCCTCATACACTGTTTAAAACAAACTGGAAGGCAGTATCGGCTGAAGCAATGGCGAAATCTGCTTCGTCCCAGGAGATGACTCATGACGAATCCTGCAATCGATCGCGGCCATAACAACCCCGAATCTGCTCAACCCGAAGCGATCACATGGCGACATATTTTTCAATTTAGTACCGATCACAAAGTGATTGGCGTACAGTACATCATCACCACATTTATCTTTTTCTGATTGGCGGCTTGATGGCAATGTTCGTGCGGGCAGAACTGCTGACGCCTGAGTTAAATCTGGTCGATCGCCCGTTCTACAATGCCCTTTTCACATTGCATGGAACGGTGATGATCTTCCTGTGGATTATTCCCTTCAATGCAGGGCTGTCGAACTACTTAGTGCCCCTGATGCTGGGAGCGCGAGATATGGCGTTTCCGCTGCTAAATGCCATCTCGTTTTGGATCATTCCCCGGCTGGAATTTTGCTGATCTCCAGTTTCCTGCTGCCCAATGGCCCGGCACAAGCGGGTTGGTGGTCGTATCCGCCAGTGAGTTTGCAAGTCTTCTCTGGGCAACTGGTTTGGATCATCAGCCTGGTTCTGCTGGGCATTTCTTCGATTATGGGCGCGGTTAATTTCGTCACCACGATCGTCTGGCTGCGGGCACCGGGCATGACGTTCTTTCGGATGCCTGTGTTTGTCTGGTCAGTGCTGAGTGCCCAACTGCTGCAATTGATCAACCTGCCTTCTCTCACGGGAGCCTTGATTCTGCTGATGTTTGATCTGGCTTTTGGCACCAGCATTTTCAAGCCATCAGAGGGGGCGATCCAATTATTTATCAACATTTATTCTGGTTCTATTCCCATCCTGCGGTTTACATCATGGCATTGCCTGCATTTGGCATTTTGCCGAAGTGCTGCCTGCGTTTGCCCGCAACCCACTGTTTGGTTATCGTTCACTGGCGATCGCCTCTTTAGGCATTGCTCTGGTCAGTATCTTTGTCTGGGTGCATCATATGTTTGCCAGTGCGACTCCAGAGTGGATGCGAATGCTATTCGTTGTGACCTCGATGCTGGTGGCTGTCCCGACTGGTGTTAAGGCGTTTGGTTGGACTGCCACGATCTGGCGAGGCAAACTGCATCTGGATACTCCCATGCTATTTGCGATGGGTGGAGCCGCCATGTTTATTCTTGGTGGCATTACGGGTGTGATGCTAGCTTCTAATGCGTTTGATTTGCATGTCAATAATACTTACTTTGTAGTGGGACATTTTCACTACATTGTGTTCAATACAATTACAATGGCAATCTTTGCTGCCATTTATTTCTGGTTTCCCAAAGTGACGGGACGGATGTATGCCGAAGGATGGGGCAAACTGCACTTCTGGTTGACGTTTGTTGGTGCGAATCTCACCTTTTTCCCGATGCATCCCCTGGGTTTACAAGGCATGGTGCGTCGGGTTGCTTCCTACCCGCCAGAGTATCAGGGATGGAACGTGATTGCTAGTCTGGGAGCTTTTCTATTAGGCGTTTCCACACTGCCCTTTATTGCCAACATGATCGGCTCAGTGCTAGATGGAGCGCGGGCAACGGATAATCCTTGGGAAGCAACGGGCTTGGAATGGACCACGTCTTCGCCGCCACCCAGAGAGAATTTTGCCGAAATTCCGCAAGTAGAATTTCCCCCTACAGCTACGGTGATCCTCGAGCCTATGGCGAGGGTACTCCCACACAGTCGGGGAGGACGCTTCTAGCGATGAATAGTTCGCCGCGCCCCCAACCCACTCACAGGGATGAAAGTCCAATCGACCTGGAGCGAATTCGGCAAAAGTTACCCAGTTGGCTCAGGCGGTTTGTTCCCAGTGGTGGCGGCAGTCATGAAGACCATCATGGCAAGGGGATGTTTGGGTTCACGGTGTTCTTGCTATCAGAAAGCATTATTTTTCTGAGTTTTTCTTCACCTATGCTGCGCTCCGACTTGCGACTCCTAATTGGTTACCACCAGGGGTTACAGGGCCAGAACGATCGACGTTTGTAATCATCAATACGGTAATTCTGCTGTCTAGTAGTGCCGTCATTCAGTTGGCGGAACGGGCCTTGAGTCGTCATCATCTGGTTAAGTTCCGATTGTTATGGCTGACCACTGCTTTGATGGGAACCTATTTTCTAGTAGGGCAGGGCATTGAGTGGAGCCATCTTGATTTTGGCTTAAGAACCGGATTGGTGGGCGCAACGTTCTATATTTTGACTGGCTTTCATGGCTTGCACGTTCTCAGCGGTGTAATTTTACAAGTGATCATGCTGGTGCGATCGTTCCTTCGCAATAACTACAGCAATGGTCATTTTGGAGTCAGTGCAACCACATTGTTCTGGCACTTTGTTGATGTTATTTGGGTAATCTTATTTTCGCTTCTGTATATTTGGTAAGGAGGTATGGCAACCGGAGGCACGCACAAAACGATCTATGCAGCCATTGCCGCTAACCTGGCGATCGCAATCACCAAATTTATTGCTGCTGCGATCACTGGCAGTTCTGCAATGCTGTCTGAGGGCATTCACTCAATTGTTGATACCGACTGTGATGCAGCCAATTTTAATCTGAAGCAAGAGAGATAACGATTCTATGAATGATCAACCAGCACCCCTATCGTTAACTACTGGCATGTTTGGACGGATGAAGCGGGAGTCAGCCATCAATCGCGTCGCCAAATCCAGGACTTTGAACTAAAGAGTATTGCACCTCCTGCTTCTCCCCAGTGGATCGGACAACTAAAGCAGAAAGGCGCTACTTTCAGCTTTACAGTGCTACCCGTTGGCTGGATTGGAACCTGGCACGAGAACCCCAAGCCCCAGTGGATTATTCCCTTGTCGGGCTGCTGGTTTGTGGAAACCATGGACGGACAACGAGTAGAAATGGGTGCAGGTGAAATCTCTTTTGGCGCAGATCAGAACACCAAAGAGGACTCGCAGGGGCGTAAAGGACATCTTTCAGGCACCGTAGGTGATGAACCCGCCGTTTTAGTGATCGTGCAGTTTGAGGAAACTCCGCCGATGAGTTGCTAATCGCTTTTCAAGCAAAAACGCTGCACACAGTCTCTAGTGGTAGACTTAATGCAACGTATTTGCTTTATAGCTTGTTACCTATTCTGTAGAACTTGAATGCATGCTACAAAACAGGTACGTTCTCGCTTACTAAACGGTAACTGTCTCACCATTGAACTTGGTGAATGTGAACCCGTGGAACTCTTCATTGAAGGTTGCTCTTTGATCCTGCAAGATACCAATCGCCACCTCTTCGCCTAGTTTTAGAGAGGCTGTTGCATCCGATCGCCAGTGAACGCCAGCAATGTTACGCCCGATCGCAATATTAGTCGCCAACTTGTTTAACTCACCACCGATCGTAATCTTGGCAGCATCGGCACCTGCATAAGACACAAGCTTAGTAGGATCACTAGGATCAGGCATCATCAGCATCTCTTTGGGAATGATCTGCGCTTCATCAAACAGTGCCTTAAGAATAGTGACGCAAGCACCTGCTACCGTAGCATGACCCGCACCATACGCCGGATGAATCGGGCTGCCTTCGGGAAATGCCATTGGCAGCAAATAGGTGCCACCTTTACCTTGATTTAGCTTTTCATTGTACTTAAACACTCCATGCTCAAACGCTTTGTCAAGCACTGCTGCCTGCTGCAAATCGGGGTGAAGCGGGTAGTTTACGCTATCAGCGAAAGCTCGATGAATCCTGCCAGCATAGGTTTCTGGGCGAAGCCGACGATGCACAAACCACTTTTGGTACCAGACGGCTTTAAGTGCTCGTGTTGCCACTTCAGTCAGTAGACCAATGATATAAGGTCCACCAAAGGTACCAAATGCATCTTGTTTCTTCAAGATATTGTATGGATTGCCAGGATTTAGCTTTGCGCCAAGCCCACTGCTGAAAGGATCATCGAAGTTCGGTTTGGCAAGCAGGATGAGACATGCATTGAAGTAAGCCTGATACAGCACATCCACATGCACCCACTGTCCTAAATCACGTCCATTAATGATATAGCGACGGGTTGCTTGAAACTGGTCTTTTGGGCAGGCGTAATGCCCCGCTGTACATTCAGCCAGTCTTCATACGTGGTCATGTAGTCTATTTCGGCCTTAACTGTTCGCATCCGTTGCTCAACATATTGAGCGCCAAAGGGAGCAGGTCTCCACAAGAATTGTGAAATGTAGGGACCAATCAGTGTGCTGTTTACAACTTCGTCTGATGCAGGATCGCGATGATAGACATTGCCTCGAAACAAAGTTTCTGGAGTCACTTTACCACCAGTTTTTGGACCCCGAAAATCCGAGAGCTTAGAGAGATCCTCTGCCGCGGCTTGGGTACGAGGATCGCTGGCGTAGTTTGAGAAGTCTACATCGCGGGTAAGCGCCATCCAGTAATTTTCAACGATTTCCCCTGCTTCCTCAGCACTGGCAAACGCGGGTGCGGCAGGAATCGTTAACTCATGAGAATCAGGCCTTCTAAATCAAATGCAAGTCCCGCTTGAGGGTTAACGAGTTTGCGATCGCCCCCAAAGGAATCTTCTCAAAATCGGCTGGATCGCCCGTTGTCAAAGCATGGATGAGTGTTTCATAAGCTTCTGAATCAACCTCACCCGTATCATCGTGCGGTAAGCCCTTTGAAAAGTTACCGATCCGATTGGGATAGAGACATTCATCACCATTGTGAGGGTGTTCTGGCGCAGGCAGTAGTCTTTCTCTCAGGGCTGCATTAAACCGAATAAGAAAAGCTTGGGTACGTCGCTGTCTATCCGATAGTAAATCGTGCAGTTTGTCAATGAGAGTTTCTAGAGCATTGCTTGCAAAGGGACTCATGGCAGGATTTCCTTAATTAATTGAGCCTTGGTGCAGTAGAGTACGTTCGGTAACATACCGTTCAGTACGCCCGCTTCGGCACTCAATTTGATGAACTTAGGGAGAACTGGTTGCTTGATCTCAAGTGTAAAGAGAATTGTTGGC
Organism: Kovacikia ellensis JS3; assembly: GCA_034541955.1. Taxonomy (GTDB): domain Bacteria; phylum Cyanobacteriota; class Cyanobacteriia; order Leptolyngbyales; family Leptolyngbyaceae; genus Kovacikia. The sequence goes on from JAVYJL010000002.1 coordinate 662,124, forward strand.
TTGAGGAGGTACCCTTGCAGGTACTCTTTGAAATTGCGTGTGTCGAATTTACCCGCAAGGCTGCCAGCGTTGAAGCGTGTCTAACTTAGTTTGTTAGTGCGCCGATGTTTGTTACTGCTTAGCTGGCTCAGCCAACACCACAAGTATTCATTTCGATCGCATACAGCGAATGTCCAGCAGCAATGATCAAACGATCGCAATTCTGACCACCAAATGTCAGATTCGCAACGGTCTCTGGCACTGGAATTTTGCCGATGCGAGTTCCATCCGGTGCATACACTTGCACACTGTCCTGAGAACTGGTAAACACATTGCCGTGTTCGTCTACTCGTAGTCCGTCAGGTTGACCCGGATCAATCACGGCAAAGATACGCCCATTGGTCGCAAGTCGATCGTTGACGATTTCGTAGCTGCGAATATGGTGATAGCCATTGGGAATATTGAAGGCTGAAGAATCAGAGACATACAAGATTTGCTCATCGGGGCTAAACGTCAATCCATTGGGACGCAGCATATCAGTCACTACCGCATTAATCTCGCCCGTCGCCGGATCAAAGCGATAGACATAGCTTCCGGGTTGCTCTTGTTCACCACCATATCCCTGATTGGGTTCCGTAATCCCATAGGGCGGATCAGTAAACCAGATCGTGCCATCGCGCTTGACCACTAAATCATTCGGACTGTTCAGCCGTTTGCCCTGATAGCGATCGCACAACACCTGCCATTGTCCATCAAATTCTCGCCGAATAATGGCACGCAAACCCGATGAACACGAAACTAATCGTCCCTCTAAATCTCGCGCATTACCATTCTGATAGTCAGATGGATCGCGCAAAACAGTGACTCCATCTCGCTCACTCCAGCGCAGTAAACGATTCCCGTGAGCATCACTCCAGATCACGCTGTCATCTTCGTGGAAATAAACGGGTCCTTCGCTATGCACTGCACCCTCTGCAAGCTGATGAAGTTGAGCATCTGAATCAATTAGCGCATACATGCGATCGTCATAGATTTCAATCTCGTTAGGTAACGTTTCAATTGCTTTCGTCATAGAAACCTCCTGAGCCTTTTCAGGCGTTGACTCTGGGAACAACAAGAGAGCATGTCCTGTTGGATCTTTGATCAAATATCCTTCAGATGAACGATCGCCCAACTGCACGGCACTAGACGAAACAACTCGCATGTTGCTTTGCTGTAATTGACTCACTGCTTGATGAATATCCCTCACAATCAGTTCAACTTGCACATAGGCAATGTCATCGCTTTTCAGATCAGAGGGCATTGGGCGACCGTCAGCGGGTTGAATATAATCCAGCAGTTCAATTCCCAAACCGCCTTGAGAGGGTCGTAATGCTGTGATTTTCACCATTGCGTCCGGTAAACCATCCATCCGCGCCTGAGTTTCTCGCCAGTTAAAACTACCACCATCAACCTCCATTCCCAAAACATCGCGATAGAATGATAGGCTTTGCTCGGTGTTGGCAATTGCGATCGCCGTGTGGTCAATGCCTAAAAACAACTGATCGCTGTTTTCATGCCACTTCTCCTGTCCCTTATCCGGTGGAAACCAGATTAGCTCTAAAGGATGGCGATCGGGATCTTTGAACTTGAATGATTGAATGTAAGCAGCATCTTTGTTCCCCGGTGGAATGGTTTGGGGTGATGTTGAGATGAATTCGATCGAAAATGTCTGAAGATGAGCATAGGCACGATCCATATCGCTGACGACGATCGCCAGATGTTGAAACCACAAGTCGTTGCTTTGCGAGTCGGGTGGAATGGGTTTTCCTTCAGCATAAAGGTACTGCATCAACCGAATTTGTTCATCGCCAAGTTTTAAGGTGACAATACGAAGTCTGGTATTACTTTTTCGAGACTGGTTTTCCTAGACTATCAGTTTGGTCTACTGTGATGTCAGACGTGACATCAGAAATCGTTTCAAACCCAAGTGCTTTCGTGTAAAAATCTACCGAGCGATCGACATTCGTTACGGTGAGTTCGATCGCTTGAATTCGTTTAACTTGAAGGGTTGATTGAAGTGATGTATGCATAAATACAAGGTCTTAAATGTAGATTAGTATATTGGCTGGCATTCACTATCTGAGTAAAAGGGCATCTAGCGAGAAGGCACCAGGACCGAGAACGCCGATTGCGATCAACATCAGGCAATACATAAACGCTTTTTCCCAACTCGGCGGTTCGCCTTTGCCCTTTGGTCCTTCATATTGTCCATCAGGAATTAAATAAGGGTCGCGGGCGACGAAGGGTGATCCATTAACGATTTCTAGATAAGCAGCAAACGCCATTGAGACAAAAATGGCTGCACTAGCGAGAGGAGTCAGTAGCCCTAAAATCAAACAAACGCCGCCCGCTAACATGGATAAGGCTGAGAGAAAACACAGAAATACTGGCATTTTGAGCGCGCCTGACCACTGCTGCAAATGCGTGATTTTGGGATAGCCGTGCAGCATAAATAACACACCCGTTCCTACTCGCAGCAATAGCAGCGTACTCCCTCAACTCCAGCAGGAAAACCTGTATAGAGTTTGCTCAACAAATTTATCCCTAGAAGATAAGATGTGTTGCTGTTTGCCAGTAGCAACGCGAATGCAAAGCCGATCGCAAATTGGTAGACCATGATTCGTCACCTCAATCTAGTAATCGCATCAAAAGGTATTGAAGATGTGGATAAAGAAACCTTTGCTTCAATTAGAGGATCATAAAAGTGAAATTGATATGAAATGAAGTGTAGGTCTCTCGAAAGAGATACACCTTACCTCCTGTGATAGAGAGTTATTTAGATTTTGCACTCTAGAGTAGGGTAGAACTTTGTTGAAAGCTAACGATGAGCTATTCTCCTTATTTGCTCAAAGGTCAGAGAGCACTGGTGACAGGATCAAGCTCTGGCATTGGTGAAGCATCGGCACGCTGTTTGGCGAAAGCGGGTGCGTCTGTTGTGATTAATTACCATTCAGAGAAGGAAGCAGCGGAAAAGATTGTGCGAGACATCACCTCTGAGGGTGGAGAGGCGATCGCGATTGGAGCCAATGTTGCTAAGGAAGACGACGTGAAAGCGATGTTTGCCCAAATGCTGCGGGAGTTTGGCACGATCGATATTCTGGTCAACAATGCCGGGCTGCAAAAAGATGCCGCGTTTGTTGATATGACGCTGGATGACTGGAATCTCGTGATTAACGTCAATTTAACCGGACAGTTCCTCTGTGCTCGTGAAGCCGTCAAAGAATTTTTGCGTCGCGGGGTGAAACCGGATGTTTCCTGTGCGGCGGGCAAAATTATCTGCATGAGTTCGGTGCATGAAGTGATTCCCTGGGCAGGTCATGTGAACTATGCCACCAGTAAAGGCGGGATTGACATGATGATGAAAAGCATGGCTCAGGAACTTGCACCCCAAAAAATTCGGATTAACAGTATCGCACCGGGCGCGATCGAAACGCAAATCAATACGGCTGCCTGGAGTACGCCTGAAGCGAAAGCAAAATTGCTGCAACTGATTCCTTCTGGTCGAGTTGGTTTGCCCGATGACATTGGTAAGGCAGTGGTTTGGTTGGCTTCCGACGATTCGGATTATGTCAATGGCACAACACTGTTTGTGGATGGCGGCATGACGCTCTATCCAGGGTTTGCCAAAGGTGGATAGATGAAAGCGGCACAGGTTGCGGCAGGCATTTTGGCGGCTGCCAGCTATTTTGAATCTGGACGAATGCCGGAGCTATTTGGTGGCATTGCCTGCCAACCAGGGCGCTTTCCTCTACCCTATACCGATGCTAATGTGCCGCAAGCCTGGGCAGCCGGATCAATCTTTTGCTGATTCGCGCCATGCTGGAACTGGAAGCTAACGCGCCGGAACGATCGCTCACCGTCCAACCTGTTTTACCGGATTGGTTGCCGATTTGGAATTGGTCAATCTCAGTGTGGGTGATGCCACCGTTACATTGCGCTTTTGGCGGGAGCGTGAACAAACCCAATGGAAAGTGCTTGATCTGGAGGGTGAACTGAATATATCTACCACGTAACAACACAGGGACGATCGTATGACGACAGCAACCGATCACTACGACATCATTATCATTGGCACAGGTGCAGGTGGAGGGACGCTGGCGCATCGACTGGCACCCACAGGTAAAAAGATTTTGGTGCTAGAGCGAGGCGACTTTTTGCCGCGAGAAAAGGCAAACTGGAGTGCGTTAGAGGTTTATCAGAAAGAACGCTATCACACCGAGGAACACTGGTATGACCAGGACGACAATGCCTTTCGTCCGCAAACGGGTTATTGGGTGGGTGGCAACACCAAAGTCTATGGTGCCGCCTTATTACGGCTACGGGAACGCGATTTCACCAAAGTCATCCACAAAGATGGCATGTCACCCGCCTGGGAACTGAACTATCAAGACTTTGAACCCTACTACACCCAGGCAGAAAAGCTCTACGATGTGCATGGCGATCGCGGCGAAGACCCGACTGAACCACCCTGTAGTGAACCCTATCCCTATCCACCTGTCAGCCATGAACCCGATATGCAGGAGATTTCTGACTGCATTCGCAATCTGGGCTATTATCCATTTCATCTGCCACTGGGTTTGAAACTGAATGAACAAGACCGCACAAACAGCCCCTGTATTCGTTGCGATACCTTTGATGGTTATCCTTGCTTAGTTGGTGCCAAAGCCGATGCTGAAGTGAATGCCATTCGCCCTGCCCGTGAAGCTTATGACAACCTGACGTTACTGACGCAAGCAAAAGTTTTACGGCTGTTAACCAATGAATCTGGGCGAGAAATCACTGGTGTTGAAACTGAAGTTAATGGCGAACATCACGTATTCAAAAGTGACATTGTGGTCGTTGCCTGTGGTGCAATTAATTCTGCGGTACTGCTACTCCAGTCGGCCAACGATCGACATCCGAACGGTTTGGCAAATCGTTCCGATCAGGTGGGGCGCAATTTTATGAAGCATCTGGAAATTGCTCTGGTTGCCCTCCATACAGAAGTCAATCACGCCAACTTTCAAAAACGATCGCCGTCAATGATTTTTACTGGGGCGAACCCGATTTTCCCTATCCAATGGGTATGGTGCAAAATACGGGTAACGTTCTGGCAGATATGCTGCCAGCGGAAGCACCACCGCTGATGGCTCCTTTTGTTAAACTGATTCCCCAGTTTGAACGGCATTTATTAGCGGAACGCACCACTGGATGGTGGCTACAAACCGAAGATCTACCCGATCCTAACAACCGCGTACAGGTGATTAACGGCAAGACTCACTTGAATTACACACTCAACAATACAGAAGCGGGCGATCGCTTGGTTCATCGCTGGACTTCGGTACTGAAATCCCTTGCACGCAAAGCAATGCACGTCATTCCCTTCAGCCTCTATCCTCGTACCCATATCCCTTTACAGGCAGTGGGGCATCAGTGCGGTACCTGCCGCTTTGGCTCCGATCCCAACACATCTGTCCTGGATTTGAACTGCCGTACCCATGATATTGATAATCTTTATGTGGTAGATGGCAGTTTCTTTCCATCCAATTCTGGCGTAAATCCAACGTTAACCATTATGGCAAATGCTTTGCGGGTAGGGGATCACTTGATGGAACGGTTGCGTGTGTGATGAAAAAGACTCCTTGATCGAGCTTCTCTTGCCTCTCGCCCTGATTTTCGGCTTAGTGCTGCTATTAAGTCTTAATGTGGGAACAGGGACTGAAGTTGCTGCAGAAAGCAACCCCTCAGAAGCCTGGCTAAAGGTAATTGTTGGATATTTAGCGGCAGGAGCAGAAATCGCAGCCGCGATCGTGATTGGAGGAGCAGTCATTCGTAGTATTTTGGACTATCTTCGCCGATTGTTTTCTCATTCACGGCAACATTTTGATGCAACGGAGGCTATTCGGCTTCAGTTAGGGCGTGTCCTGGCATTGGGGTTAGAATTCACTGTTGCTAGCGATATTTTACGAACGGCAGTGGCACCAACTCGCCAGGATATTTTGAATTTGGGTGCGATCGTTCTCCTACGAACGCTATTAAACTATTTTCTGGAACGTGAGATTCAGCAGGGAGAGCGAAATCGTTCAACCAACCAAGAGCCTGCTGGAGAATACAACGACTTGAGGAGATAATTGCTATGAATGAACCAGACCGGGCAACAGAACCAGCAAAAGATGTCCATGAGCCAACTGACTCTCATCCGATCGCCAAAGGTGTAGGAGCCACAGGTGGTGGCGTGGCAGGAGCCGCTATTGGTCACTCAATCGCCGGTAAAGTCGGTGCAGCCATTGGCGGTGTTGCCGGGGTGATCACGGGCAGTTTGGCTGGAGAAGCGATCGCAGAGTTTACAGAAGAGGTGCTTCAAGAAACGAAACCCTCTTTCAGCTTAGGCTTGGGTGCCGATACGAAAGAACCTGAGTTGCCTGCTCACTATACCTGGGAAGAGTTACAAGCACTATCCAAACCTCAATCCAATGGAGTGTGACGTGCTAACACCCATAAAGCAAATCGCTGTAGCAGTACGAGGACGGTCGTTATCCCCACAGCGAGACCAAACAAAACTAAATTACTTTCGTTTCCTGCTCGCAAGGCAAAACTGAGCGATGTTGAGACGGCAGGTGGATGAACTACATCCAGCAGAATCATCAGGATGATCGTCATGACCATTGCAGCTCCGCAGGACAAGTATCCCGATCCCAGTGTCACGTAAGTTAAAAAGCCAATAATGGAGGCCATGATTTGAGAAGCCATCAGAGTGCGAATTGAGTTTGTTCCATGTTGAGGATCAAGATAAATCAGAAAGGCACTGGAAGCGAGCGAGGCAAACAGCAAGCGCTGCTGACTCAGTACTTCTACCAGAGCCAGTACCCCTAAAACAACGATCGTCGGTGCCAATGCCAGCGTGAATTCTCCCCGCAGCGTCAACTTCCGTCGGAGCGCACGCTTTGCTCCCTCGATCGGCTTTAAGCTATTTCGCTCCTGGCTCATCGGTTTGTCGTGATCCTCTTGTTTATATCGAGCGATGAAGCATCTTCTGCCCGGATTTCCTGCACCTGACCGACGATGAACACCAGTGTAAACGGTTGTTTCATTTCGCGCTCAACAAAGGCTTGCAGCAAAGACACTTGTTTGGGCGTAATCGGGTCTTGAGCGCGTACATTGAGATACACTTCCGGTGGATTCATTAACCAATTGGTTTGAATTTTCAACAACCCTAAGCGCTGAAAGGTCACGGTGCGGTTTAACAGTGCTTGTTTCAAGCTCGCTTCTAACTGTGCCTGCTGCACAAGGCGAAAAAGCCAATGCCCAGCGGCACAACCAGCAGGGCGGTTAATGCCAGTGCCGAGAGCAATGCCCGACGAGCGCGTCGCAGCGAGGCGTAGCCAGTAAGCAAAAATGCGATCATACAGGCAAGCGTAATGCCCAGCAGGTTCGTCAGGTAGAGCAGCGTTGCCCCCAACTCAGCGACCCGTTCGCCTGCGACAGCCCTAAGCCAATGACACAAATGGGCGGCATCAGAGCAACCGCGATCGCGGTTCCTGCCAGACTCCCCGAAATCTTGGGCTGCACTTTGGCATAGCCGCTAATGCCGCCTGCTACAATCGCAATGCCCAAATCCAGCAAGGTCGGCTCTGAGCGGGCAAGCACTTCGCTGCCATAGCTGGGAATGCCCACCAGTTTTCCGAGACTAAAGGCGATCGCGACGGCCAACAAAGTGCCAATGCTCAGGGCAATCATGCCTCTACGAAACAGAGGGATATCTCCCTGCAACGCACCAAAGGCAAGTCCGCGAATCGGCAGCATCAACGGGGCAATGATCATCGCACCAATGATTACGGCAGCACTGTTTGCCAGTAAGCCAAAGGTGGCGATCGCACAGGAGCCGATGACTAAAGCCAGGTAGGATGAGTCTGGTGTGGCTTCTGTCAGCAAGTCTGCTTGAAGCTGCTGTAATTGGGCTGGTTCTGCCCCTTTACGCCGAAAGTATTGGAATCGTCTACGCAGGGCATTCACCACACGTTCCTTCTCCGCCTCAAGTTCTCCTTCGTCTTCACCATCCTACTCGCGATTCTAGCGGTCATCTAGAACTAGCGGACATGTAGAAATAGACTAAGGGTGAACGCAATTTTTCTTTGAAGTCATTCACCTTTGAATCTATGGCAGTTGAATCCTCATTGGGCGAAGTCGCGATCGCAGCCAACCTCAAGCAGTTTCTGCTGGTACTCTCGGTTTCGTTGAGTGTGGCAACCCTGCCCCAAATTTTTAGCTGGTTTCGCCACATTCCTTATACGCTGCTGCTGGTGATTGTCGGGCTAGGGCTAGCATTGGTAGACGTGCGCCTGGTCAACCTTTCACCGGGATTGATTTTGTCGATTTTTCTACCGCCGCTGCTGTTTGAAGCTGCCTGGAATTTGCAGTGGTCAAAATTAAAACGCGATCTGGTTCCCATTTGTTTGTTTGCGATCGTGGGCGTGCTGATTTCCATTGCTGGGGTAGCGTTGGGGCTATACCAACTAGCAGGGTTATCCCTGACGACAGCCCTTCTGGTGGGGGCAAGCCTGTCTGCCACTGATCCCGTTTCTGTGACGGCGTTGTTTCGAGAACTGGGGGTGGAAAAGCGCTTGTCTATTTTGATGGAGGGAGAAAGCTTATTTAACGATGGCGTAGCCGTGGTTGCGTTTGGGTTTCTGGTTGCGTTCTCACTGGGCACGGGTGAACTGGCGGTGCAGCCGATTCTGCTTCAGTTTTTGCAGGTGGTCGGCATTGGCGTTGGTGTTGGTTGTTTAATCGGGTTTGGCATCTCTTACCTGACTCAACGCTTTGATTTACCCCTGGTGGAACAGTCTTTGACGCTGGTTTCGGCTTACGGAACCTATCTGATTACTGAGGATCTGGGCGGATCGGGCGTGATTGGGGTCGTTACGACCGGACTCATTCTTGGCAACTTTGGTTCTCGCATTGGCATGAATCCCCGGACTCGGATGATCGTCAGCGAATTTTGGGAATTTCTATCGTTTTTTGTCAACTCGATCGTGTTCTTGCTGATTGGTGACCAAATCCGGTTTGCCATTTTGGGTGAGAATCTGGGCACGATCGCGCTCACCATCGGCGCAATGATTGTGACACGAGCGATCGCCATCTACGGATTGAGCTTTATCAGCAATCGGGTTGCCCAATCAGATATTTCCACTCCAGACCAAACTATTTTGTGGTGGGGCGGTTTGCGGGGTTCAGTGTCGATCGCCCTGGCGTTGAGTATGCCCGTGATTTTACCAGAGCGAGAAGAAATCATTGCCACCGTGTTTGGCGTCGTTTTATTCACGCTACTGGTGCAGGGCTTAACCATTCAGCCACTCCTGAAGAGGTTGAATCTGTTGGGCAACCAATCGCTACGCCAGCGCTATGCAGAAGTCATTGCTCGTCAGACTGCCCTTCAACGGGTGCTGCAATATCTGGGAAAGATGGAAACTCGTCCGGGCATTGATCCAGAATTTTATCGCTATCAAACAGCACTGGTGCAAGGTGAATTGACTTGTCTAAAAACAGAACTTGACCAACTTTTGGATGAACATCCTAATCTGCAAAGCTTTATCGTGAGCCAAGTGCGATCGGAACTACAAGCAATTGAAGCAGAAACCTACGCAGAATTTGTGCGGGCAGGACAGCTCAACCAGGAACTTTCGCCTTTTTGCAACAAACGGCAGAAGGTGAAGATAAATGAGTGCTTCAGGGATCCCGGCGACACTTGAAATACGATCGATCAAGACGGTAGCGTTTTGCATCCGTAGACCAAGCAAGCGGCTCAAAAAGCTTTTCTCTATCAGTTCCACCTTGACCTGAATCTGTCCACTTTTGCAATACCCAAAGGCTGATAATGGCTGCTAACCCTGATCCTAATGTGTCCATAATCAAGTCAACAACTGTATCATCAATACTGCCAATCACATCTGGTGCCAAAATTTTACCTGCTGACCATTCAGTGATTTCCCACAGCGCTCCGATCGCAATCCCAAAGCTAGTGATTGTTAGTAAGTACAAAAGTGTATGTTGACGAAAAATCGGTGGCATCGAGCGGTACACCAAAAACTCAAAGCTAGTGTAATTGCAAACATGGTAAACCCATGAACTAATTCATCATAAGGTCCAGGAGCGTAAAACCATCCCCATACCCAACCTCCAGCATTGAGTAAAGCGGCGAGGACAAACAGAAAATCAAATAGGGTTGGTAGTTTGTCAGCTTTCAACACAAACACAAGAGAGACAATTAAAAGAGCGCCAGGGCGATCGCATTTTGCGACTTCCCCTGAATTGCAGCAGCAAGCACGGCAATTCAAGTAGCGTTTGCCCTATCCAGGCAGCAAAGCGGTATCCTTTCCAGTTGATAGACAGCACTTTTTTCCCATCTCAACGCTGTTCGATTGCTTTTACGGCGGCTAGATAGCGCTCTTTGACATCCTTGCGATCCAGCTCTTCGGTGATTCCCTCCTGGCTGCCGTGCGCAATCATGTTGGCATGACGCAACAGGGCAGCTCGGTCTGCTGTGGTATGCGTAAAGGGGGCAAGAACAGCGATCGCTTCTAGCAATCGCATCGTGACTGCTACGCTGGTTTGCCCATACTGCCGAATTTGATTAAAAGCAGCATCCGTCACATCTATAAAAGTCGCGGGTTTTGCAATGACGCGCAGCTTATCATCGTTGTCATACCGATAGGCAGAGGGAATCTCTTTTTGTGCCAGATGACAAAGCCCTGCACTCAGTTGATCAATACAGCGAATGGCTGTGAATGGATCGTTAATACCTGGTGACAGAGCGCGACAAGCAATCTCGACCAGTTGGTTAATCGAAAACTCGACATCCTGCTGATCGGTGCGCTGTGAACCCATGATAAAAGCGCTGTTGATTTGTTCAACTAGTTTTTACAAGCAGATCCTGCGGGATAGACAAGCGCAAGCGGGCTGCCCTTAACCACAAAACATCCAGGGCGTTGTTGAAGCTGAAGTAAAATATTGTTCTGCGTTGCAATTTCCATTAATTGGTTTGTGTCGATCGCCTGCACATAGCTACTGCTATTTGCTGGAATGGGGATGCCTTGCGCTCAAAATCGGCTGGAATATCCGAGGTCAGGGGTTTGGCTCGATGCTTCGATGCGCCGCGTCCTATCTGTTTAGGAAAGAGCCGATCGATCGCTTCATCTAACTCACAGCCGACTCTGTAGACCACATTATCAACTTGAATGGAGGTGGCAGAATGGTGAATAAAGTAGATTAAAACGCCAATGCTGGCGATCGCCAGTCCAATCCCGCAGGTGACTGAAATATGTGGCACAAACTCATTGTCTGCAACACCATTAATGGTTCGCAGCACCATCAAACTATAAACAAAGGTGGAGATGAATGTTCCCAGAACAATTTGGTTGCCCGTATCCTGCATAAAGTTACGCAGCAGACGCGGACCAAACTGTGAAGACGCAAGCTGAAGCGCCACGATGGTAATTGAAAATGCAGTCGTGGCAACACTGACCATTGAACCTGCGATCGCAGAGAGAATGGCACGTGAACCGTTGGGACCCAGTGCATACGCCCAACCTAGATTACCAATAATGTCGGTTTCTAGCTTCTGGTCAATGCCAATCGTGACCAATGAAAGCCCGATCGCCAGCACAACCATCAGCGTTGGGATGAACCAGAAGCTAGAGTGCAGTGAGTCTAAAAGCTTGCCAAATTTGGTTCCCATCGGCTATTCCTCTGTCGCTGAAAATGTGCTGCCTGACCCATTTCCCTGAATCTTGATCTCAGCAAGGCGGTCGAGCGAACGACTGATGCTGCGGGACTGCGGCACTTGACCTTTCCCAGCGGGCCAACCTTCGCGTTGACGAGCGCGATCGCCATCCGTTGCTTCCGTCTGGTCATGAAAGAGAATCTGCTGGGTCGGGAAGGGCAGATCGATACCATTTGCCGTCAACTTGTTTTTAATGTTGGTTAGCACTCGATCTTGCAGGTCTAGCACATCGGCGCGACGAGGAGGCGCAACCCACCAGCGAGCGCGAATATTAACAGTGCTGTTTGCTAACTCAACCACGATCGCGTCTGGCGCAGGCGTTGCCAACACCCCGTCCGTTTCATGGATTGCCTCTAGAATAAGCCGTCGTGCATCGTTAATATCATCACCGTAACCAATGCCAATGTCATACTGCAAACGGCGATTTTCAAACGCGGTATTGACCGTAACAGAATTGGTAAATAGCTCAGAATTGGGGATGACAATCCGCCGCCCATCATACGTTCTAATTGTCGTTGCTCGGGTTTGGATATTTTCTACAGTCCCTTCAAACTCTTTGAATACGATTTGATCGTCAATTTGGAAGGGTTCGGTTAACAGAATTAAAATACCCGCCAGGAAGTTTTGTAAAATATCTCGAAACGCAAAGCCGATCGCGACACCACTAATTCCGAGCAGCTGCACAAGATCATTCGCTTTAAGTGATGGAATTACGATCGATAGCGCAATAAACAAGCCCACTAAAATCGTTGCGCCTTGTGCCAACCGCCCCAGCACCATGCCCAGATTGCGAGCTTCGCGACGACTGCGTGTCAAGTTTCTAACGACTTTCTTAATCGCTCTAGCAACGAAGAAAAGATCGCAAATACAATCAATGCCAATACCATATTTGGTAACAAAATGATGAAACCATTCAGCATTGCTTGCATCTTGCCTAAAAGCGTTGATACTTCTTCATTCATTGCACAATCGTCATGGAAAGCACCTGTAGTTTAATGGAAACTGAGAGAACTAACTTCTCTCTAAGGTTGTTAATGCTTCTGTCTTAAGCTCTGAATCTCGGTTCGCAAGGCTGCGATTTCGTCTCGCAAGGCATCGATCGATTTTGCTCCAGCAAGCTCTGCTTCGTCATCGTCAGCATCTTGTCCGATAAAGAATGTGGCTAACGTTGCTGTTACATAGCCAAATACAGCAAATGCATACAGCGCCAGCAGAAAACAGAGGATGCGACCTTCTGCCGTTTTGGGAAAGTAGTCTGATCCCATTGTGGTCATCAGCATTGCTGTCCACCAAAGCGCAGTGCTGTAGCTATCAAATCCGGGTAAATCTGGAGTATCTTGCTCAAACGCATACATTCCCGCCGCCCCAACCAGTGTCATGATGGCCGTCGTCATCACCACATAGCCAAAGCCGCGTCGGGCAAAGTTGGCTGCGAGCAATTGCATACTGCGATTGGTGCGCGTTAGCACCCGCAACAGCCGTAACCCCGAACGGCGCGGGTCGTTTGCAGAATCCGCATCAACCGCACAAACTGCAACACTCGCAAGGCGGGTAAAAGCAGCGAAAGTGCTGTAATCCAGTTTGCTTTCAGGTAAGCAGCTTTGCGAGACGCAAGCGATAGTCTGAGAAGGAATTCCAGGATGAACATGCCCCAAATGACGATGCTAATTGCATCTAAAAGAGGAGTCAGTCCCCAGGTCAGTTCCACCACAAATAGACCGAGCCAAGCAAAACTCAGCACGAGCATTGGCAGTTCCAGCCAATCCTCAAGCTGCTGCAAGATTTGCTGTTGCTCATGTTCGATCGCTTGCTTTTCGGGTCGCTCCAGGGGTTTCATCACGATAATTAAATGTCACGGTTTAACCGGCGCTTCCAGTACAATCACGTTGACCAGAGGCGTAGCATCGAAACCTTGGGCTAGCAGGTGATCTTGAATGGCTTGAGTCAGATTAGCGCGGATTTGTTCAGCCGATCGCGTCGCTTGAGGCTGACGCTGCACATACACCACACACAGCAAGGTATTTTGCCCCTGAATATTGGCCAGGACTTACGCAAGCACCATTAGAACAGATGGACATTTGAGTTGCTGAATCAAGTAGCTTGACAGCATCCGGTGCTTCACCTTGTAAACGGTCTGATGGGTTTGATAAGCGATCGCTTTGAGGCGTACCCAAACGAGTAAAGCACAGGCAATATGGTTGCGCTGAATGCGAGCCTTGCGACATTGACAAGCTTCCACCCCTGTCAGTTGCTTGAGTTCTCGGTGAAACTCCTCAATCTTCCAACAGATATCACACCCTGTTGTACGACATCAGTGGAAGCTTGAGATCAGTCGTTTGTGGCAACATAGTCCGTCCTGCCGGTAGAGACAGTGACCCGGAACAGTTTCACCTTCTTGTCTTTGGGAAACCCGCGAATTTTGATGAGCTTGCCGTGTTGTTGTTCAAGCGCACTCCAGTCAAGTTGGTCAATGCGTTTGTACTTTTCTACCCCACCCGTATCGTCTACTAGTCGATTGACCTTGAGCGGACAGTAGTAGATTTTGCCTAACCTGTCGATGTGACTCATCAGCTTTTGAGCCGCATACCAACTGTCCATCAGCACTGTCTGAAACGGCAGTTGCTTGATTTCAACCAGGTGGCTGAGCATTTCCATCACAGGGTCAAGTTTGGTTTTTCCGTCACCCTCTGGGTCATAGAGGCGATAGTCCACCACCCAAAACTGCCGCGTATCTGCATTGACGTACAAGCAACTGACCAATCCAATGCCTCGAATCACGCGATGTTCACACCCGCTGTACTGCTGTCGGCTCATCTCAATGGCTTGAGCATACCGCTTGTCCAAAACCGTGTCGTCAAACACGATGAAGCCATCTTCACAGGTTTGCACTTGGTCTTTGACGTTCTCCTACAGCAGGCGAGGCGTAAGTTTCTCCTGTCGCAGGTATCGGTTCACTCGGTCGTGGCTGACCCCTTCAAGATGTTCAGCCAAATGAGTCAACGTGTAGTTGATGGGGCTACTGAGTAAATACTGGCAGTAATCCAATTTGGTAAAGCTCATCTGCTCAACCCTTGATTGCTTGTACTACCTTACCCTGCTCCTGCGTAAGTCCTGACTCCGTTCGTTTGCGACGGAGACATTCATTGAATCAGTACATGATAAACCACATTCACAGTCTCTTGAGTCACTAGCCCAACTGCGACCATTGTTTTTAGGGTCGGTAGGAATTGAGCGATCGCCTCGGCTGAGCGATGATGGTCACAACGATCGGTACATCTGCCAGTTCCATGATGCGAGCGGCATGGAACTGGTGGTGATGGCGCAAACAATCCTTCGATACCCTTGGTCACAATTGCTCCTGCCAGTCTCTGCTTTGCTGTATTCATAGCAACCTCATCAAAGTGCTCGGTTACGGCTTTCTAGTTTAGTGGTGAGCCAACGAATGGTGAAAATGCTGATCAAGCTATAAACCCCAAATAGCACTAATAGCATGCCATCTCCTAACCACCACTTCAGTCCTAATCCTTCGCCTAACCAGAACGTGCCATAGGATAGCAACAATATTCCTGCTCCCAGTTTTAGCAACACTTCTGGGACTTTGACTAAATAACCGTGCAGCATTGCTACTAAGCCAACCGTAAGCAATAGGGCTAATCCAGTGGCAATGAGTCCTTCTGTCCAAGAGCCTGATGCCAAACTTAAGGGTAAGACAACCAGGGCAACTTCTAGAGCTTCTAAAGCCGCACTTTTAAACATGACAATAAAGTTGAAACGGCTAAAGCGTTGATGCTGGTTTTCCAAATGAATGCCCTCCGATTCTAGAGGGTCAGTCACCCATCCGGCTCGTCGATGCTTTGCCTGCCGTAAAATCGATTTTTTGTACCAGCCCCAACCAAACCACAACAACAGTAAACCAATAAAAATTTGCAATAGATGGAGTGGAATGATCTGCAAACTGGCTCCCAAAATTGCAGATAAAATGCCCACAACGGCTAGACCTGAAACAGTTCCCCAAATTGCCTCGCGCGGATAACCAGAACGAGCGATCGCGTAAGCAATTGCAGCCGTCTCGAAGAACTCTACACTGGCACATCCTAAAGCGGTCAAAAATACCCCTGAATTCACCATAATCTCAATCCCTTTACTCGTATGGATATGTGGAATCAATCGCTGTCAGATGAGTTAGGCAAATTCTTCTGGTCAAAATTATTCTCTATCTGACTGAGGGTGCTGCTAGATTGGTTGATTGTAGAGTTTAGGTCATGCAGATGTAAGTCTTCACCCCGGATCAAAACAATCCTGACCTGTTTGAGATCGGCACGATGGGCTTCAACAAATTCTCGCAGCTTGGCTTCGTGATCAATCAATTCCAGACATTGCGGTAAGCGATGGGGAGTGACTTCATGATGGTCGTGATGCAGATCATTGCCCTTTAAATAGCCCATATGCACCCGATGCAACACCGCCTGCTGAATCCCAAATTCTTTCGCAAGACGAGGCAGATGCCAGTGTAAATGGGGTGCAGTCAACTTACGCCAATGGGTTCTGCCATGCAACTTTGCACCATGATGAAAGTAGAGCCGGAGTGCAGTAAGTTGTCTCATAGGTTTGCCATTCTCCATTTCTAGAAAACCTAAGGGGTTAATATCACTAAACAAGTCAAACTCTAATGGCTGTCTGAGGCTAGGAAATGTCGCTAAGCTAACGCCCTCCTCCACAAAGACTCTGGGATATTTACTTAACCCAATGCGTTGAGCGCGGTAGATGCCTGCATGACCAGAAAAGAGATAGCTCACGACACAGGCAATGCCTGCAAAGGCTCCAGCAGGGAGTCCAAACAGTTCCATTGCCATAATGGTTGAAGCCAGTGGTGTATTGGCAGCGGCACCAAACACAGCCACAAAGCCCATGCCTGCAAGTAGATCGGAGGGTAAGGGCAAAATCAAAGATAAAGCATTGCCCAGTGTGGCACCGATGTAAAACAAGGGAGTGACTTCACCCCCTTTAAATCCGGCTCCTAACGTGAGCGATGTAAAGGCTAATTTGGCAGCAAAATCCCAAGGGGCAGTTGCGTATGAAACGCCTCCACAATCGTGGGAATCCCTAGTCCAATGTATTTGGTCGTGCCCACTGTCCATACTGCGATCGCAATCAACACACCACCCAGCATGGGACGTAACGGCGGGTAGGCAATGTTGGACTTAAAGAAATGCCCAATTTTGTGCGTTGCTTCCGCAAACAGGAGAGCCACCAAGCCAAAGACGGCACCGGCAATGATGGCTGACAACAGATCGGCGGAGCCACCTGAGAAGTTTTCTAAACTCATGGACGGGACACTTGCCAACCGATAATCCGTATGGTGAATGTGCCATTTCAACGTCACGTAATCGCCCACGATCGCGGCAACGATACAGGGAAACAATCCGTCATAACGGATTTTGCCGATCGCCAATACTTCCAGCCCAAAAACAGCACCCGCTAGAGGGGTGCCGAACACAGAAGCAAAGCCACCGCTGATCCCCGTCATCAAAAGGATACGGCGGTCAGATCCTTTCAGTTGCAAGACTTTGGTGAGTTGATCGGCGAGGGAGGCACCCATTTGCAACGCCGTACCTTCTCGCCCTGCGGAACCGCCAAACAAGTGGGTCATCACGGTGCCCAGCAGCACCAGCGGAGCCATCCGTAAGGGAATTGTCTCTTTGGGATTGTGGATCTCCTCTAGCAAGAGGTTATTGCCTGCTTCGACAGATTTACCAAAATAGTGATAGATCAAGCCACTCAGTAGCCCGCCCAGCGGCAACAGGGCAATAATCCAGAGATGTGCTTCGCGCCAATCGGTCGCCCACTCCAACGAGGCTAATAGAATTGCCGAGGCTGTACCCGCTAGAATGCCTGCAATCGTGGCGATCGCTAACCATTTAGCAACGTGAGACAGAGCAAATAATTGTTCGCTATCTTGTCGCGCTTTCATAAAGCCTTACAACCTTGAGAACTAACAGCCGATACTTCAAAACGCTTGCTGTAACAAACGCCATCTGCACATGAAGTAGAAACTATTAGCCTTGAAGGCGGTTTTCTGGTCAAGCCAGAGGGCGAGTCTCATCGCCTTGTTTCGCAATATAGCAGAGCAACTAAACTTTTACAAGCAACCCAAACGTGTAAATAGCTGCCAGCCTGACATCAGGCTCAACCGTGTGTAATTTACTCTAAGAGCCAGGTGGTAAGCTGGTGTGCATTTAAATTGATATTTCCCTGACCCCTGACCCCTGACCCCTGCCCCTTTGAGGAATTTAGGTATCCCAATCTAAATGCTGAACAGCTTATGCTGCCATGTCAGCCTGAATCGACACCTTCTATGCAAACAACCGTCAGGAAAAACTATGGATCTCATTCACGACATATTTCAGGCGATCGTCCTGGGACTGGTACAAGGGATTACTGAATTTCTGCCCATCAGTAGCACGGCTCATCTGCTTGTCGTCACTAAAGCCTTCGGCTGGACTGATTTAGTGGGGCAAAAGTGGTTTGTTGATGCTATCCAATTTGGCAGCGTCATTGCTGTTCTGCTGTACTTTTGGTCTGACATTTGCCAGATTGTAGCGGGGAGTTGGAGCGCGTTTCAAGCGAAAGCATGGCATCAGGAGGAGTGGAAGATCCTCGTAGGCATTGCGATCGGAGCTTTACCCGCCTTGCTTGGAGGATTGTTGATTAAGAAATTCCTCCCCGAAGGCGCTCTCGATGGGGTTTTGACTATTGCGATCGCCTCGATTGTGATGGCAGCTCTACTAGGATTAGCAGAGCAAGTCGGACAGCGGAAGCGCGACTTTAACTCGCTAACGATCCAGGATGGAATTTTGGTCGGGCTTGGTCAAATGCTGGCATTGATTCCAGGCGTGTCGCGATCGGGTTCGACCTTAACAACCGCTTTATTCCTGGAGTTGAAACGAGAAACTGCCGCCCGGTTTTCGTTTCTGTTAGGGTTGCCGACACTGGCGATCGCAACGCTGTATGAATCTAAAGAAGCATTTGGACACTTAGAAACCCTGATCCCGCTCCTGGCAGGTATGGCTTCAGCGTTCATCTTTTCCTATGCAGCGATCGCCTGGTTAATTCGCTACCTGCAACGGCAGAGCACATGGGTCTTTGTTTGGTATCGGTTAGGCTTTGGTGTATTGCTCTTGCTGGGTTTGGCAAATGGATCCTTTAGAAGTAGCGCACTCACCTAGCAGTGTCTGAAATGTAACCGGGCAAATGGCTTGCTGCTGGCGATCAACATAACTGCAACGCCGCGTTGACGGCATATTGAAAGCCTGCCTCGGTATTCTCAAATGGGAGGTGCTGACGCAAATAGTTGCCCCACAAAAACTCCTGAAATGGTACGTCAGCTTTGGTATAGCCACCTGCCTGCAAAACGCTCCAGGCTAAACTGCGATAGGATCATCCTGCAACGCCGCTAAACTATCTGGAATGGCTTCTAGTTCAACACGTTAACCGTCTTTGTCGTACAGATAAACCCATGCCTGCTGTTGCATCAACTGCCAAAACTCTGCTGTTGTCCAGTCTTGGCAGTTTTCCAAGACTTTGACATACACCGTTTCTCGTAACTCAGTCATTTGAATCGCCCGCGCTCGATGATGATGATCGACAACATACGGTAAGCGATCGGGCGCGATCACAACGGGCAGAAAATGCTCCAGCAAGTAGGCATCTAGCTGGTCAGGCGTCATCGCTTGAAACTGTTGGATGCGGTACGCCACTTCTCGGTAGCCCAATGCCGCTTGCGCCGGATGCAGTTGGTGAATTGCCGCGAGACTGAGGGTTCCTGTGAGTAAAGCAGGACTATAGCTGGGAATTTGCGTTTTCATGATCATTTCGCTGGCGCGTGGTGGACAACGTTTACAGGTTCTTGAGTCACTAACCCAGTCGCGACCATTGTTTGTAGAGTTGGCAGAAATTGGGCGATCGCCTCGGACGGGGCGATGATGGTCACGATGATCGGCAAATCTGCCAGTTCCATGATGCGAGCGGTGTGGATGCGGTGGTGTTGTCGCACCCCAAACCCTTCGATGCCCCTCGTCACGGTTGCTCCCATCATTCCTTGCTTTTGAGCCGCTTCTACCAGTGCTGTATAAAGCGACTTTCCGTGCCACTGATCTGTTTCGTCAATGTAAACCGTTAGTTTTTCCCAATGGCTCATGGCAACCTCCTGGCTAAAAAGCTTCCAATTTCCAAACACAGCACCCCTAAAATGGCGGTGCCAATGCCGTACAAGGATACGAACGACCACTGTCCGCTCATCAACAGTTTTGCCGCATCCAGTTCATAGGTCGAAAACGTGGTGTATGAGCCTAAAAAGCCGACCGCAATCAAGAGCCGCAGATCAGGCGCTACTTCGAGCCGCTCTAGCACCAGGGTAGTGAAAAAGCCCATCACCAGAGCACCGGTCAGATTAATGGCAAAGGTGCCAAAGGGAAAAGCGGTGCCCAACCAATGATTGCAGCCAAGCGTGAGGTAATAGCGGCTCAAGGCTCCAGCGATCGCCCCCAGACTGATGGCGATCGGCGCTCGTACCTGCGGGTTTTGAGACCGCAGCAGCGATTGAATTCCCTGTAGACCGTAGCTAAACCCTCTCCTGGTAGGCATAACCGTCTCCGCTACGGCACCGTTTTCGCCAACGCCACCCCAACGGCAAAGCAGATGCCGCCAAACATAACGCTGCCTGCCCAGTAGAAGCAAGCTTTGGTGCGGCTGCCACTTCTGACCAGCACAGACGTATCGAGGGTGTAGGTTGAAAACGTTGTGTAGGAGCCGAGAAAGCCAGTCGTGATCAGAAGCTGCACTTCTGGCGAGGGGATGATGTGCTCGATCGCCAAGGTGGTGAAGAAGCCCATCAGCAGCGACCCGGAAAGATTGATCACGAACGTACCATAGGGAAAGGCATTGCCAAACCACTGGGCAAACAGTACCGTTAGATAGTAGCGGCTTAGGGCACCGGGAACGGCTCCCAGGCTAATCGCTAACGGTGTTTGCAGGCTTTGCTCGACGTTAAATGCTTCCAAGGCGTTGACCCTTTCAACTCGCTGACTCGTCTCCTACGATGATGTTAACCAAGTTGCGATCAACGAGCGATCGCACTTTGATTAACTCTGTAGCGTGGGAGTAGAGACTGTCAGCCGAGGGGCGGTTTTCTAGATAACCAGACGGTGAGCCTCATCACCTGCCTTTATCCTGACGGAAATCCGTTGAAAATGCAAGCTGCGATTGAGATGATGGGGAGCAAATATGCGGCAAGATTCGGGCTATTCGCTTAAATGGCGTATTATGCGGAAATAATCGGCATAAGTAGTGATTTGGGATCTTAGACGGAATTATTCTGCCTATCCGCCCATTTGGGATCTTAGACGGGGAAACTTTCCGTCTAGTAATAGTTAAGCTGCCTTGTATTAACTGTTAGCGCCTGGGAACACTATAGAGTAACCGGCACCCCAACTCTGCGTTGGAGCCGACGAACACCGTTAGCCCGACGACGCGATCTAAGCGGCGTTCGCGGCTCAACTCCGCTGTTATGCCGCAAACTCTCAAGGAGTTCTCAAAACAGCCCTTTCAATCAAGGTGTTACAGTGTTTTGCAATGCCTGCTGAACTTTGTCAGGAATAAAGACTGCATACATTCCTCTCAAATCCCCAACATGAAAGTTATAGGCAAGATCTTGAGGATAGTTATCTTGCACAAATTGAGGACGATGATCTTTTAAGCCATGACAAGCTAAACAACTGGCTTCCACATTGATGCGGCGATAATAGCGAATGCCTTGCTGACCCTCGATCGCTTCTTGATCCCAAAAACCGATGAGATCGGGATTCTGCTCGAACCTTGCCAGGGCGATTCTGGCATTGAGATTATCTGGCGCATGCTCAGGATTACGGTACTTTTTGGCGGTTTGTTTCACTTGCCAACCGTTCGCTTGACTCAGTTCCTTGGCACGCATTCCCACGGGGCGACAGACTTCTTGCATGGTTTGTGGTGTCGGCTCTTTTGTTGAGCCTGCCAAACTTGAGGCTAAGTCTGACCGTAGCGCATCTAAGTCTTCGATTTCCTGAACTGCTTGTGTCAATTGAGTTGGATTTGCTGTAAAGGGTGCCGCTTGGGCGATCGCTGGATTTAGCCCTAAACTGAGCAGCAGTAACCCAAGACCGAACAAAGTTTGGAGAATATTCTTGGTGTTCATTTTTATTCCTCAATGGTTTCTACAAGGGATAGTCCTACACCCCATAAGCCCAACCGCTCAAACCAGGGAACAGCAGCACCGAGGCGCATTTTTATCAGAAAATATTTCTCAAACGCGGTTTTCATCCAACTCACCCAAGTGCCCCGGAGCGCCACAGACCGACGGCGTTTTCCGGTCATGGGATGGGGTAATACGGGATCGGCGAGGAAGAGAATGCCAGTATCGCCAAAGTCGGCAAAGCAAATAGCTTCCAGCGTTGGGGTCACTGGGTGGGCAGAAATTTCGCCAAGGGCGATCGCAATATTGTGGGCGACTGCCATGCCCATCGCTTCAGTCATCTGCCCCGTTTTAGGTACACCCACCGGGAGTGGAGTCGGCTCTGGTGGGTGGAGTTGCACAATCACGCCAACGGAGTAGATCGAGGCAACATGGGGATGTTGATAGGTCGGCAAAATGGGCATAAACCCCTGTTGATCCGTTAATCCTGGAATGCCTCTCAGAAAACGAGGACCGCGAAACGGGGGTAGCAGCATAGAGTAGGCAAAGGGCAATGTGCGACCATCGGCTAAATGGATTTGATCCGGTTCAATGGAAGTGATCGCCATATTTTCAATTACTTCAACCTCTCGTTCTGCCATCAGTTGCATCACCAGTTGGGCAGAATTGCTCATGCCGCCAATCCCTAGATGCCCTGCATAGGGTTCTGGCGTGACGAAGGTAATGGGAACGCGATCGCGCAAGCCTAGTTTTTGCAACTGCTGATCAGCTAACAGGGCAAATTCATAAGCAGGTCCAAAACAACTGGCACCAGGAACTGCCCCAACCACCAGCGCCCCTGGGTTTTGTAAGAACTGTTGCCATGCCACCTTTGCCATTTGGGCATGGTGAGGGTTACAAACGGATTGTGTGTAGCCAGCGTCAGGACCTAAGCCAGGAACGGTATCCAGTGCTAGTTCGGCTCCGGTTGCGATCACTAAATAGTCGTAGGCGATCGCCCGATCTCTGACCCAAACTCGTTTTTGATCTGGATCGAGTTTATCCACTTTGCCATTGATCCAGTCAATATTACGGGAGGTGAGTTGCGGCTCTAAGGGCACTTGAATCGAGGCTAGCGACTTTAACCCCATCGCCACCCAAGGTAGTGACGGGATGAAGGTAAAGTCTGGCACCGCCGAGATCACGGTGATTTGATGGGTGTGCGGCAATAAATGACGTAACTCATAGGCGGTAGGAGTCCGCCCAATCCGGCACCAACGACGACAATATGAGCCATGACAAAGACCCTCGCAATAGATTAGGGCTGGCGTAACATTTCAAGCTGCTGGAGTTGCTGAGACTGTTCTTGCAAGCGAGTTTCCAGGCTTTGACAAACGAGTTCGCACAAATCAAAAATTAGAGGATCGGTAATGGCGTAGTAAACCGTAACGCCTTTGGGCTGGCGCGTCACCATGCCCGCCTGAGCCAGAATTTTTAGATGCTTTGAGACATTCGCTTGCCCTAACCCCGTTGCCTCCATGATTTCAGAGACATTTTTGCTGCCAGACTTGAGCACACACAGCACTTGC
This sequence comes from Kovacikia ellensis JS3, assembly GCA_034541955.1. GTDB lineage: Bacteria > Cyanobacteriota > Cyanobacteriia > Leptolyngbyales > Leptolyngbyaceae > Kovacikia. Next base: position 685,696 of record JAVYJL010000002.1, read on the forward strand.
AGTCGGCTCAGTTCCGACAACACTTTGAAATAATCAGCAACTTGTGCGAGCGCAGCCGGGGTTAATGGAGCCATAGAACCCTTCAAGATTACGAATCAGACTAATGGAATATTTCAAGTTTAGCTTAACTTGCTACATCTATTATATTACTATATAGTAGTATGAGTAAAAGATAAAAGCGAAGGTAACTTACCATGCTGTTTCGACAACTGTTTGATCCCAGCACCAGTACCTATACCTATTTGGTTGCTGATCCTCACACCAGAGAAGCCGCTCTCATTGACCCCGTATTGGAGCAAGTCGATCGAGATGTGACGATTCTGAATCAACTGGGTTTGACTTTACGCTACTGCCTGGAAACCCATGTCCATGCCGATCACATCACCGGGGCTGGACAATTGCGCCAGCAGACGGGGTGTGCCAGTGTGGTGCCCCAACAGGCGCAGGTTGAATGTGCCAGTCAATTGATTACGGATGGCGATCGCTTACAGATCGGCGCGGTCGAGATTGAGGCAATCGCCACACCCGGACATACCGACAGTCACCTGGCGTATTTGATCAATGGCACCCATCTGTTGACCGGGGATTCCCTGCTGATTCGCGGCTGTGGGCGGACGGACTTTCAAAGTGGTGATGCGATCGCTCTGTTCGATGCCGTGACCCAGCGCCTGTTTACCTTGCCCGATGCCACGTTGGTGTATCCCGGTCATGACTATCGTGGGCAGACTGTTTCCACCATTGGCGAAGAAAACAGTGGAATCCTCGATTTGTGGGGTGTGGGCGCGAGGAATTTCAGCAATTGATGAACAACTTGAATTTACCGAACCCCAGAAAATGGCGGAAGCCGTGCCAGCCAACCAGCGCTGTGGCAGTACAGCATCTCAAATCATTGATGCACCGACTCTGCGACGCTGGCTAGGTGATGCAGAGGCATCCCCTGGTGATCGCGATTCCCTGATGTTAATCGATGTGCGTGAACCCGTAGAATATGCCAGTGAACATATTCCGGGCGCAATTTCCCACCCTTTGTCACAACTCGATCCCAGCCAGATCAAACTTCAGCCAGGACAACAACTCGTCGTGTATTGCCAATCCGGAAAACGCTCTGCCCGCGCTGTTGAGCAATTGAAAGCGGCTGGATTCCCCCGATCCTTCAATTGCAAGGCGGCATTACATCCTGGAAAGCCGAAACCTATCCGCTAGAAAAAAACAAGAATGCCCCAATGAGCTTGTTTCGCCAGGTGCAAATCGTCGCTGGCTCACTTGTCTTGATCGGTACAATCTTGGGCGCGATTGTTTCTCCAGCGTACTTGTTCCTCAGCGGATTCGTCGGAGCAGGTTTGGTTTTGCGGGTTTAACCAACACCTGTGCGATGGGATTGTTATTGGCAAAATTGCCCTACAACCAACGCGCGGGTCAACGCTGGTTGCCATAGGAGATCGATCATGCTTCATTATGCGATTGGGCACCTATTGGCGATCGCCATTGGAGTCAGTTTGGGATTGTTGGGAGGAGGCGGTTCGGTGCTGGCATTACCCGTGCTGGTGTACTTCATGGGAGTGCCCACCAAATCCGCGATCGCCATGACCTTGATCGTGGTCGGCAGTGTTAGCTTGGTGGGGGTTATTCCCCACTGGCGCAGAGGCAACCTCAACCTTAAAACGGCAGTTATCTTTGGTTCAGCAACCATGATCGGTGCTTATCTAGGAGCACGGTTGGCAACCCAACCTTGGGTAACAGAAGCCTTCCAAATGTTACTGTTTGCTATCTCTATGCTGTTGGCATCTGGGTTAATGATTTATCGCACTGCTCAGCCTGAACCGCCCCCAGATACCACTTTGGATGCAGCGCTCTATCGTCCCCCTGCCTGTAAATATTGCTGGCTATGGTTGCTGACAGAAGGCATTGGAGTCGGTGGCTTAACGGGAATGGTGGGGTCGGTGGCGGCTTTGCGATCGTGCCTGCATTAGTGCTGTTGGGGAAGACTCCGATGAAGCAGGCGATCGGCACATCATTGCTGATTATTGCGGGCAACGCGGTGGCAGGATTGCTGGGGTATTTGGGACAGGTCGATCTGAATTGGCACCTGACGGTTTCATTTACCTTTGCGGCAGGTTTAGGAACCGTCTTAGGCACCTATTTAGGGCAATTTATTTCAGCTCGGCAGTTGCAAAAGGGATTTGGCTATTTCTTGTTCGCGATCGCAGCCTTTGTCCTCTTCAAAAACCAAGCCAACTTCAAAAGTTCACAACTTTCACCGACAGTTCCCCCAATGCTGACACATTCATCACAACCCGTCACGCTTAACTCGATTAAGCGATCAAACTGGAGCAATTGAAATTGGAGTAATTTCATGGATGCTAATTTCCTGGAGAATGATTCTTCCCTAAATCGACGGCAATTTCTCAACTTTTTAACAGGTACAACTGTTGCTGCGATCATTGGTTCAGCACTTTATCCTATGTCTCAGTTTTTCCTTCCTCCTGAGACAACAGGAACAGACGGAACCATCTTAGCTAGGGATAGTCTCGGCAATCCAATTCCTGTTTCACAAATTTTGGCAAATCCACCCGGAAGCCGAGCTTTAGTGGCTGGGATTGCAGGCGAACCAACCTACCTCACAGTGACTGAAGACAATACTTTAGACGCGATCGGCATTGTAGACAACTGCACTCATCTGGGCTGCACCTTTCCCTGGAACGGCATTGACCAACAGTTCCAATGTCCTTGTCATGGTTCTCGCTTTGCAGCGGATGGCTCAGTCGTTCGAGGACCAGCTGATCGCCCGCTCAAGCTCGTTCATGTTCTAGTTGCAGGAGAATCTATCTGGATTAAACCCTGGGCAGCAATTGATCCACGGACTGGTCAACAACCTTGGTGGAGTTAGGAGGTTTAGGGAAATGCCGAAGAAGTCCAGAGGTAAGCGATCGCAATGGATCATGATTTGGTTCTATCCGCTGATTGCGATCGGTGGTTTGTTTTACCCACTCTTGGGTTATTTGATGTTAGTGATGATGCTATTTTTGATCATCTCCTCCTACTTCAGAGCCAGGTATTGGTGCGGGAATCTTTGTCCAAGAGGTGCATTTTTGGATATCGTGATGCCTCACCTCACGGTCGATCGCCCCTATCCGCACATCTTTACCCGTCGGTGGTTTCGCTGGGGAGTGTTTGGGTTGTTCATGAGTGTATTTATCTCTCGAATGATTGCGACGGGTGGAAATCTTTTGGCGATCGGAGGCATATTTGTCAGCATGTGTGTGATTACAAGTTTGATTGCAATTCCGCTTGGTATTGCCACTCGTCCTAGAGCTTGGTGTGCCTTTTGCCCAATGGGAACCTTGCAAGAGACATTAGGAAAGTTGGGGCAACGCCATGCAAAAGCACAACGGAAAATTACTCGTTTATCCGCTAGTTCTGACAAAAATCCCTCCAATTGACAGGCTAAAGCCTTATTCTAAAAGGCAGGTGAGTGCAACAATTGTAACGGCATAACAACGCCCATGCACCCGACCGCCGAAAGGTTATCTGCTGGGAGTTTAAGGTTGTCTGCGGCGGGTGATGGGCAACGTTATGCCGCCTTTAGTTATAGGTAAGGCAAGTTTCAGGCTGATCTACTGGATATCATCAGCTAAGATTTGAGCATTGTCTAAGTTTGGGTTAGCGATTCTTGGTCGAGCCAGATGATGAGTTTTTTGTTCAATATCGAGATATTCTGCCCCGAATGCTTTAGGGTATCGGCTGAAGCTTCTCAGCCTGGCGATCGAGCGACGATTTCAAGATGTCTTAGATAACTTTGGGCTGACTCCCTTACAGTGGGGAATTCTTTGCTGTCTATGGCAAACCGATGGATTACCAACGCTTCAAATTAGCAGGCAATTGCAACAACTAAGCGGGAATGTGGCTGTTGCTCTGCCCCTGATGGAGAAGCAGGGGTATATCCAGCGCCAATGTGATGAAAAAGATCGCCGGATCTGGCGAGTTTGGCTAACTTCTAAAGGCAAAGCATTGAAGGATAGCTTGCCCCGGCAAGCGCAGGATTTAGACCGGCAACTGTTTGAGTCCTTGTCTTCAGCAGAAAAAGCTAGTTTGTCTGAAATAGTCGATCAATTGCGGCGCGATCTGGAAGGAAATCTGAAGTTTCAAGCGACTTCTGAAGAAATAGATCAAGTTTGAACTAATATTGCATCAAGCTTGATCCATTAGAACTTGCACTATGTCTTTTGAATTGCTCGATGTTTTGATTGTGGGTGCAGGTCCAGTTGGGCTTACCCTCGCTTCTGAGTTAAACCGCTACGGTATCGCTTGTCGCATTATCGATAAAGATCCGGGTACAAAAACCATCTCGAAGGCATTGATTTTGCACGTTCGCACCCAAGAAGTGTTTGATGCGATGGGTGCGATCGCCCCTGCAAAGTCAATCAGCGTGCCAATGCACCAAATCTCTCTGCGTGCTTATGGCAAGATTATCGGACATTTGCATTCCGAGATTGCCGATAGTCCCCATCTGCATCCTATCATTCTGGGACAAGACCGCACTGAACATGTTTTAGAAGAGCATTTGCATCAATTAGGCGGACGGGTGGAATGGCAAACGGAAGCGATCGCTTTTGAACAGAATGAAACTCAGGTTACAGTCGCCGTGCGTCATGCTAATGGCACTGAAGAAGTCATCCGATCGAACTATCTCGTCGCTTGTGATGGCGCTCATAGCATGATTCGTAAGAAATTAGGATTCAGCTTTGAGGGCGGCAAATACGAAGGAGAGCAATTTATTCAAACCGATGCCAAAATTCGCTGGACACTGCCTAAAGGAATTAGTCATCTGTTCTTGACTCGTGAAGGCTACATGATGGTGATTGAGATGCCTGACGATCTGGTGCGGGTGTTTATCTCATTGCCCGATCAGCCTACGGATGCAACCGTTGACGAACATGGAGCGAGTGACGATGCGCCTTCTCTAAAAGAAGTTCAAGATGCGCTGAATACCCTTGGCGGAGTTGATGCAGAACTGTACGATCCTATCTGGTTAGCCAGGTATCGTACTTCTCATAGACGAACAGATCGTTTTCGAGAAGGACGTATTTTCCTAGCAGGCGATGCGGGGCACATCCATGTTCCGTTAGGCGGACAAGGCATGAATACGGGCATTCAAGATGCCTTTAATCTCGCCTGGAAATTGGCCTACACGTTACAAGACAAAGCGTCTCCTGAACTCCTGGATAGTTATAATGCTGAGCGAGTTCCAGTTGCAGAAGCATTGCTAGCGGGGACCGACAAAAGTTATCGAATTATCCTGCACCCAAATGAGTTGAAGCAAAATGTGGTGCGGCTACTAGGTCCTTTCATTGTCAATCAGCAAGTTGTTCGCACTAAGTTGATGCACACTCTGGAAGAGGTGGATATTAGCTATCGAGACACAAGCCCAATTGTCGAGGATCACAGTGGAAGCAATGGTGCAGGCGCAGGCGATCGCGCTCTAATGCAACCATTGTTCGACTGGCTGATAAAGAAACGATACAGTTGTTTGATGCTTTCCGAGGAACGCATTGGACACTACTCCTCTTTGCAGGGAAAAAGCGACGACTGAAACGTATCGGAAACTCTTGAGCCTTCAGCAACGAGTTAGTAAAGCGCATCGTCAGTTGATTCACTCCTACTTCATTGTGCCAGAATTGCTGCCGCCGCAAGACCTTTCTGCGTCTGACTCGATTCTGATGGATGGAGAACACTTTGCCCATGAACGGTATGGTGTCTCTTCTGCCTGCCTTTACTTGATTCGCCCTGATTGGTATATCGGTTTTCGAGGTGGAATTGCCGATAGCGATCGCCTACTGGATTATCTCGCAAGAACTTTGACCACACTAGGAGAAAGTGTTATGAGTTCATCAGAAACAACCGTCAGCTTCAGTACATCCCAATTAATTCATCAAATTTATGCCGCTGATGAAGCCCTTGATGCGGATGCCTTTGTTGCTCTTCTTACAGAAGACGTGCAATTTCGATTGGGTAGTAATCCATTGGTGGCGGGACGTGAATCGGTGCGCCAGATCATCACAACCTTCTTCTCCACCGTCCAGGGATTGCAACATCATCTGATTAAAGCTTGGGAGTATGGAACAACAGTCATCTTTCAAGCGGAAGTAACGTACATTCGCAAAGATGGGAGCCAAGTCACGGTACCTTACGTTGACGTACTGGAACTAGAGAGTGCTCGGATCAAAGATTACAAGATTTATATCGATCTCGCTCCACTGCAACAGCTTTAAGTGGACTGGTGATTGCCAAAGAAGTGTTCAAAGAGTAGGAAGGCAAGGAGAAAGCCAATGACTCCCGAAGATACAGCCTTGATTTTTATCGACATGCAATTGGGTGCAATCAGCACGATTCAATCGATGGATCAACAGGAATTCAAACGGAACGCGATCGCTCTTGCTAAAGTCTGCACCATTCTCCAAGTGCCGGTGATCATGGCTGCGGCAGATATTGCAGGCGATCTCGGTACGGTCCTTCCCGAATTAAAAGACATCCTTTCAGATGCCATTCAGATTAAACATGCGACAAACAATTCTTGGGAAACACCAGACTTTGTTCGCGCGGTCGAGCAAACAGGGTGCAAAACCTTAGCGATGGCTGGACTCGCAACCGACGTCGGATTGTGTCTTCCCGCAATTTCGGCAGTTGCGGCTGGTTATCAGGTCTATGCCATCATTGATGTTTCTGGGACTCTCAATAGTCGTAATGAACAAGCGGCTTGGATGCGAATGGTACAGGCAGGCGTTATTCTCACCTCTTGGACAGGATTTACAGGTGAAATCCAACACAATTACACCCGAGAGCCTGGAACAAAATTGCTGCAAGTTATTAGTAAATCTTTACATCATCGAGATGGTGTGTTTCTCTGAGACTGGACAGTTTCATAAGCAGTAGGAGGATGTTTTAGGTTACCTGGTTGCGTCGGCAGCAGAACAATATGCCCTGGTTTCCAACGAAGTCAAGAGAATTAGGTTCAAAGCTGTTGAATTACTGTTTTCTTTAGATTCTTCTTGTAATCTTTTTCATTAAACTAGATGCAGCATAAACGTATCAAAATTGGGTCATCTATTCCTCAATTCTGATTTTATTGAAGTATTGGTTTCTGTTGTGTTCTATAGCTCTTACGTCGTCTCTTCGATGAGTGCTAAGTTTTGCACTAATGGTGAACCTTGCCCTTCAATGCCATCAAATACTTGACTTCATTGTAGGGCTGTCGGTCTTGCCAGCAGCGGAATATGATACGGATCCACTTAAAGGCTAAAGCTCGGATTGCTCCTTGATGGGTCTTGCCCTTTTTCGTTGCATTTGGTAAAACGCTTCTGCCCAAAACGAGTGTTTGCGAGTTTGCAGCGCCCATTCCACAAACGTTTGTCTGAGGAACTTGGGGCAACTCCAGCGCCAATGCACCCATGATTTCTGCCCACTGCTCTCTTTAACTGGAGCAATCCCGCTATAACGCAATAGGTCTTGAGCACTTTGAAACCGTTCACGGTCCTCTCCAAAAGCAACCAGAAGTCTAGGCGCTAAATGCGGTCCGGCTCCAGGTAGTGCAGCAAACAACCCGGCATCCGGGTGGGATTCAAACAACTCTTCTATCTTCGTATCGAAGGTGGTAATGCTGGGTAAGAGCGCCCGCAACTGGGCAATTAGAGCTGCAACGAGGAGTTGAAGCGGTTCGACAATGCCTGCATCCTCGGTCAATGCAACCCCCTGTTGAATTTGCTCCAATCGACGCTGAATCGTCTTTGCCTGCACCACATGATGCGATTTGAAAACTGCTCTAGCTCTTCGTTTGGGGCACACTGTGCACTTTTGAGACTGGGATAGCGAGTCAAAAACTCACAAAATATTTGAGTATCCTTGTCCTCAAACCATTTGAGCACTTGAGGATAATAGCCTTTCAGGGCAGCGGTGATACGATTGGTCAGACGTACCTTCTCTGCCACCAACATCCGTCGGTTCTCGACCAACTGCTGAAGCGAACGCAGAATAGCACTGCTCGGTTGCCAGGCTTGCAGTTTGTCGTTGTGCTTGAGTAACAATTCTACTAACAGTTGAGCATCCATGGGGTCTGATTTCGCCCGAGAGGAAGTGAACGCTTGTCGGTACTTGGCAACCGTTTGAGCATTAATGGGGTAAAGGACTAAAAATTTGTACTTACACAACGCATAAATTAGGGGTCCTCGCTTTTGTTCAGTGCAAATCGCGATCATTGCTTCCTTGAATCGCTTCCTTAACCCGTCTACCCAGGCAGCGATTGCTTCTGGTTGGGAGCTAATGACGGAGAATTCAAACTCCTGGGTGCTTGGGTCATACAGACAAATATCGTGCTTTTGGTCAGCCCAATCAATGCCCATGTAAGCAGCGTAAGGAGATGCAGTTGTTTTAATGCCTGACGATATAGACTTCTTCATACTCACACCCGGAAGTGGCAGTTGGTTTAGATGAAGCTCGAATTCCCCCAACTTCAGTCGAAAGGATTAGGGCAAGGTTCGTTAACACCAAGCCCTGAGAGTTCGTTAGTTGAAGCAGGGACAAGAAGCGAGTGCGTGAGATATTGTTATAGACATCGGATGTCACCGCGTTGCAAAGTCGTCACTCGCCTCCTCCGAGTTCTGAAGTTGAGTGTACTCCTCAATTTCACTCTCGTCCCCCATAACCGTGTTGCAGCGGAACGTATCAGCGTTCTTCGTTGAGTTGTGAAGATAGTCTGCGTCCGCTGAACACGAATGTTCTGCTCCTCAAACGTGACGGTAACCAACGTTTCATGTTTCGGTTGGTTGTTCTCGTCCTCCCAGGCAAAAGTGAATACTAAACGCTCTGGCTCAATGATTTCGCGATAGATGCCCTGCATCCAGTGCTCATTTCCTTCAGGAGAGCGAATACAGGCGCGATAGATGCCGCCCACCTGCACAGTCATCTGGCAGGCGATCGCCGTAAAATCCTTTGGGCCTAACCATTGAGAGAAGTGTTCAGGTTGAGTCCAAACTTTGAATACCAGGCTGCGAGGTGCATTCAATATGCGCGTGATTGTGAGTTGTCGATCGTGGATAGTCGTGGCATTATTCATGCTTGTGCATCTGCGTATTGTTCGGTTGGGTGTTTATCAGACTGACGGTAGACGCTGATAAGAGTGCCTTTGCTCGTGCTGGTAGAACTGACGAGTTTCAGCACGGAGGTACGGTGCCAGAGCCAAACAGTCGTTTGCCAGTGCCGAGGGTGATCGGCAGGATGAGCAGTCGATATTTATCAATCAGGTTATGCTGAATTAGTGTCTGAGCCAGTCCACAACTGCCGTGTACCTGTATTTCGCCTGAGTAGCGTTGCTTCAGTTTATCGACTTCCTGAACAACATCGCGAATGAGTGAGGAATTATGCTAATCGAATGTCGTTTTCGTTTGCGAGGCGACGTATTTTGGAAGTGAATTTAGTTTATTGGCGATAAGTTCATATTTTGTGTTGGTGTTGTGGGGCCAGTGAGCGACAAAAATGTCGTAGGTGGTGCGTCCCAGTAAAAACGCTTCGGCTTTTGAGATGGTATCGTTCATGATTTCTCCTATTTCCTCATCGCCATGAGAAAACAGCCAACCCCCATAGGGAAGTTTCCAGTTGTATCTTCATTGGCACCACCGGGAGCCTGCATGACTCCATCCAGGGTTAAAAATGCCGATAAAGTGAGTTCAGCCATGATGTTCAGTCCGATCCAATCGAGTTGTTATTCGTGCTTAGATACAGGGAGTTATTCGGTTAACTGACGCCATCCGCTGCCCGCTCGATCGTGGCAATGTCGATTTTGACCATTTGCATCATCGCCTCTTGGGCACGTCGGGCACGGCCTCTGTCGGGGTCGTTGATTAATTCGATCAATCGCCTGGGTACGATTTGCCAGGAAAGTCCCCACCGATCTTTGATCCAGCCACAAGCAACTTCCGATCCACCCTCTGCGAGAGCAGCCCACAGGCGATCGATTTCGGCTTGATCATCACAATAGATTTGAAACGACACGGCTTCAGTGAACGGAAACTGCGGGCCGCCATTTAGCCCCACGTATTGCAGACCAGCCAACGTGAATTCGACCGTCAAGACCATTCCAGCGGGGCCACTTGGCGTGTCGGCCGGAGACTTCAAAATCCGATCGATGCGCGAATCTGGCAGCAGCGAGACATAGAACTCAGCCGCTTCTTTGGCGTTGCCGTTGAACCACAAACAGGGGATGATTTTCTGAGTTGTTAGCACTGGATTCCTCCTGTTAAATTTCTGTCTTTAAGTAGCTGATTTCAAAAGCTACACATCAACAATCATCTCGAAGCCACCATAGATCATCCGCTTGCCATCAAACGGCATTTCAGCATTCGGATTCTTTTCAGGCTGCATGCTGCGTGGGTCTGCCATGACTTTCTTCATGCCCTCATCTCTGACTTCGCGTGAGGGCCAAACAATCCAAGCAAAACAAACTGTTTCGCCTGCCTGACACTTAACAGCTAAAGGAAATGATGTGACTTCACCTTCAGGCACGTCATCCCCCAGCATTCAACCAACTTGAGTGCCCCATATTCCTTAAATACAATCGCTGCGCTCTCTGCATATTGCCTATAAACTTCTTTGTTGACTGTAGGAACCGCTAAAACAAAACCATCAACGTAAGGCATAGGATTTTCTCCTGATTACAATTCTTAGATTGGTTTTTGGATTGACTGATGACAATAATTGAATGCTAACTAAACTGATGCACAATCACATCATTTTTTTGCGACTCTATCTTTGTTCGTTTGCCTGTAATTCTTGTAAATATTCATCCAGGCGATCGAAACCGTGTTCCCAGAATTGACGATACCGCTCTAACCAATTCGCTAAATCTTTCAACGGTTCCGGATTAAGCTGACAGGGTCGCCATTGGGCATCGCGAGTGCGAGTGATCAGTTGAGCGCGTTCCAATACTTTGAGATGTTTGGAAATGGCGGGTAGGCTCATCTCAAAAGGTTCGGCGAGTTCTGTGACAGTGGCTTCTCCCTGGGCAAGTTGTGCCAAAATTGCTCGACGGGTGGGATCAGCAAGAGCAGCAAGGGTTGCGCTCAGAGAATCAGTGGACATCAAAAGTTTAACCGCGCAGTTAATTAACTATTAGGTTAAATACACTATTCCGACCTGTCAAGGGCAACCTCCCTGTGCCAGTGAACTTTTGTGTTGCGACTCCTGGAGCTACTTCAACGGCATGACGGTGAAGACTGCTGCCGCTGCCAGAGATGCGATCGTTCGCACATGGTTCCAGAATGTCCAGTTTTTCAGGTAGTTTGCCCATAGATCTGCACCTTCAGGGCTATTGTGTTTGACGACTGCCAGTGCATCGTTGAGTGGAACATTAATAGATGAAGCAGGCTACCAACCAGCAAGTAGACAGCACCGGGTTGGTGCCACTTCAACAATGAAGTGAAAGCTAGGAAAAGACAAACCGCGCCCGTTCCCAAAAACGCTGTCATAAACCAGGGATTGATCACGGTAATGTTAATCGCTTGCATAGCCGCTATGCCTTCAGCAGAAGGGCGTTGAGCCAGTGCAGCCATGACAAAGGTTGAGAAGGCAAAGAACACCCCTGCAATCAGTCCACATCCCAGGGCTGAGAACAGTTTTAATGTGAAAAACCAGTGGTGCGTGAACACAACCAAACCTCCAGTGCAGCACTGCCTTGTGCTTTCTGCTTATCGTAGCGAGTGCAGACCAATCATGTTGTTGTCAGTATCAAAAACCAGGCTAATAAAACCATACTCACCGATCGACATCTTGGGCTTTTGGATTCTCCCACCTGCGGCTTTAACTCTGGCTTCTTCAACGGCGCAGTCCTCACAACTGAAATAGATCAACGTGCTGTTTCCGCCAGAAGAAACACCAGGCATTTTGATGAGCGCACCTGAAGCACCCGTCTTTTCCATGCTCATTGGGAATGCCCATAGTTCAAGATCTGGGTTACTCAACTTCTCCAGTTTTACCTGGAACACGTTCTCATAAAAGGCTTTGGCGCGTTCGAGATCTTGCACATAAATTTCAAACCAACCAACAGGATTGTGGCTCATGACGCTCTCCTTACTCAGATGAAAAACATGATTGAACTAGATTGCATTTAACCAATCGGTTAACTAAAGATAGGATAAATGTACTATCCAGAAATGTCAAGAGATCGTGTCACTCGGATGAGCCTGTTTCCATTGTTCGGTCGTGGACTAGACCTGTGGATGAGGTCAGACATCAATACCAAACTCGTAGCGGTTAGCGTTTTCACAATTACGGCGATTGCATCATCTGGGATGAGGGTATCGTATGCAGGAAGCAGAGAACATCACCAGTTACGACCTCTGCCCCTCGATTCATTTGGATAGACCACTCAACCTGTTCTGAAACGACAACCTTCGCTCCAGTCCTATGGGCAATCTCTACCGTTTCATCTTGCCTCCCACCATCGATAACCAGCACTTCCCAGGCAGGGGGTAAGAACGCTAAGGCAGCGTAGGGTTCGTCTTAGAGATGCTGCCTCATTCAGTGTAGGGATAATGATGGAGACGCGAGACATTTTCTCGTTGGCTGAAAGTACTGCCAATCAACAGTTTAATTGCTTGGAGACAATATAAGTATTACAGAGCGGAAGTGGATTTTAGGTTGGGAGTTGGTGCTGCTTGGGTATTGTCAACTTAACTGGAGATGTTCAAAATTAAGCACAATCATCTCGCGATCGCTGGGTTCCCCCAATTTACGCAACAGATGCTAGCCCAGCCACTTCTCGCCAACCTTGAAATCGCTGGCGTAGTTCTTAGCGATAGCGTTGTGCGGTAGTGGGTGTTGCTTAGGGTGAAAGTGGTCTCGAATGGATCCAAAGGCTGAAAGAAATCGTTGGGCTTGCCCTGAGGATTTGAATCGTTGCATACGTCGTCCTCGAACTCGTGTCGGTTGAAGGGAGTTCTCGACTCGATTGTTCTTTATCAGCGATGAATGGGCGTTTACGACAAAGCTGATTGGCAAATTGTTGTCCGAATTTCTGGCACCATTTCCAAATCGTTTCGTAAGTCACTTCGATGCTCGACACAGCATTATTTTCTCGACATCTCGCTAGCTCAACGGGAAGGGGTAATAGAGCCAACGATCGCGCCAGGTGCTCAAATTGTGGTGTACTTTGCTCCCTATACGGGTCAAGGTTTTCTAAATGAGAACTGCTGTACGTTCAAAGTAAATAAGGATAAAAATCTAATTTCCTGGCAACTCGGTCACGGTATAGTTTGACTCGACTTGTCTGTGAAAAGGGTTCAATGAATGTCCAGAGCCATCAATATACCGCTGTTTCTAGGATTGTTAATCGGTTCTGGATTTGCTATTTCAGGCGTTGCTGCCCAAGCCGTGAGGGAAACTCAACCGTCCTTGCGACAATCTGAGGAACAGATCGATGGATGGTTGGAGCAGCATAAAGATCACCCACCCATTGTGCGCGCCTTTGTGCAACGGATGCCCAAAGGTGGCGACATTCACACTCACCTCAGTGGAGCGGTTTACGCCGAGCACTATCTGGCATGGGCAGCAGCAGATGGCTATTGTGTAGACTCAACGGCGGTGAAACTGGTGCCGCCTCAAGACTGTGGTAAGGCTTCCAGCTACTTCCCAGCTTCAGAACTATTCAAGCGAACTGGAATTTACGATGCGCTGATTAATCGCTGGTCTTTGCGAAATCTAGCGTTTGCAGAGAAATCAGGACATGATCAGTTCTTTCAGGCATTTGAGGGGTTTGATCTGATCTCTTCGTCGCCTAAACGGCGGGGTGACATGGTGGCAGAAGTGGCAAATCGAGCTGCCTCTCAGCATGTTTCGTATCTAGAGCTGCTGTTAACTACTCAAGGTGGTGCAACGCAACAACTTGCGAGATCGATCGATTGGAACCCTAACTTTGCCGAAATGCGCCGTCAACTCGTGGCGAAAGGTCTTCTGTCTTTAGTGGCGAATGGTAAGCAAGAATTGGATCAGATTGAGCATCAAGCCGCTGCAGCGCTCGGGTGTCGTACACTCAAACCTCAACCGGGTTGTCGTGTCACTATCCGGTTTTTGCAGCAGACTACCCGCTTAAAATCACCCTCTGAAGTTTTTGCTCAGTTTGTCTACGCCTTTGAGTTAGCCAAACGCAATCCACAGGTGGTCGGGATTAATCTGGTAGCACCGGAAGATCACCCCGTTGCCTTGCGGGATTACACCGTGCAAATGGAAATGCTGAAGTTTCTGCACAGCCAGATGCCGGAAGTGAAAGTGTCGCTCCATGCAGGGGAATTGACGTTAGGACTGGTGCCACTCGATAATTTGCGGTTTCATATTCGACAAGCGATCGAACTGGCCCAAGCGAACCGGATTGGTCACGGTGTTGATATTCTTTACGAAGACAATCCCTTTGCCCTGATGGAAGTGATGCGGCAGCGGGGGTACTGGTTGAAATTTGCCTCACCAGCAATGAAACAATTTTGAAGGTTCACGGTCAGGATCATCCCTTTCCGGTGTACTGGAAAGCGGGTGTGCCAGTGACACTCGCCTCAGATGATGAAGGCATTTCCCGTATTGATCTGAGCCATGAATACCAATTAGCTGTCCTACGCTATGGGTTGAAGTATAGAGATCTCAAACGGTTGGCTCGTAACAGCCTGGAGTATAGTTTTCTGGCAGGGCAGAGTCTTTGGCAGTCCCCAAGTTTGCAGCCGTTGTAGCTGCTTGTGTGAACGATACTCCTGGTTCAGGTTCCCTATCCAAAAGCTGTGCAGCGTTTCTTAAAGCGAGCGATCGTGCCCGAACCCAATGGCAACTGGAAACCGATTTTGCTGAATTTGAGGCACTGCCCTGGCTGCATTAAATCTACATTGTTGGAAGATGAAAAGGTAAAGGTAAGTTGAGTAGCTCATTACCACATATGGACCTTGACCCAATAGACATCGTTGGGCCAGACGAAAAAGGCGAGTCGAATTGATGACTGTTCCCTCATGGGGTGACAATGAGTCTACAAGGCAGACTGAATCAAGCTCATCGCTTTTAATCCACGTAGGAAAAAGATGCGTTTTGAGGTTTGAGCCGTATCAGTTGATGCGCCCAACTCGACCAATGGTGAATGGCATCAATCGACAACTGACCGTTCGGCGCTATCAGAGACAGGTCGCAGAAGCGCGATCGCTGCTGCGCCAGGGCTGGCAGATGGCGCAACTAGCACAGGATCACTGGCGCGAATGCACCTGCTTAACCAATCTGGTGATGCTGGAATTGGAAGTAGGGCAATTCGCGCTTGCTTTGGACTATTGCAGCGAATTGATTCATGTCTCGGCACAAATAATGTTGCTACAGCAACCAACGTCAACAAGGTGGAACAGGCGACAGCAATTTTCAGATGAGTAAACCCTTGGTAGAGTTCAGGGAATCGGGAATCGGGAGTCGGGAGTCGAGAACCGCAGCCACACAAGTGAAAACCGCTGGAAGTACCCCTAGGATGAACTGGGAGTAGCTTCAATCATTCTCGCTATCCTTTCATGGCGGTAGCAGGAAAGGAGGGCGCAACAAATAACAAGTGACAGATATTGATTTTTGTCACTCAATCTACTACGGTAGGTTCATCCACTCCTAGAGGAACTGTTATGTTGTTACGTCAATTAGGAACGAACGGATCAGCAGTATCGGCGCTCGGGCTGGGGTGTATGGGTATGTCAGATTTCTACGGTCCCGCCGATCGCGCTGAAAGTATTGCAACCATTCATGCGGCCCTCGATGTAGGAATTACGCTGCTGGATACGGGTGACTTCTACGGCATGGGGCACAACGAACTGCTGATCCATGAAGCACTCACTGGCCGAAAGCGGGAAGACGTTTTCATTGCTGTCAAATTTGGCGCATTGCGAGCACCCGATCGCAGCTTCATTGGGTTTGATGGTCGTCCAGCAGCCGTGAAAACATTTCTTGCCTATACATTGCAACGATTGGGCACAGACTATATTGACCTGTATCAACCCGCCCGTCTTGATCCCACCGTCCCAATTGAAGAGACGATTGGCGCGATCGCCGAAATGGTTCAAGCAGGATATATTCGCCACATCGGATTGTCAGAAGTGGGAGTAGAAACCATTCGCCGTGCCCATGCTGTTCACCCGATTAGTTGGCTGCAAATTGAATATTCACTGATCAGTCGCAGCATCGAAGCAGAAATCCTGCCAACTTTGCGAGAACTGGGAATTGCGCTGACGGCTTACGGCGTTCTGTCGCGGGGATTGTTGAGTGGTCACTGGTCAAAGGAACGTTCCCAGCAGGCAACGGATTTTCGAGGGCACCTGCCGCGCTTTTCCGGTGAAAATCTGGATCGTAATCTCTCGTTAGTAGAAGCCCTACGTGGCATTGCTCAGGAGCATGATGCAACCGTGGCTCAGGTGGTGATCGCCTGGGTGTTCTCACGCGGCAACGACATTATTCCGTTAATTGGTGCAAGACGGCGCGATCGCTTGCAGGAAGCCTTGGGTGCATTGGATCTGCATTTGAGCGACAATGATCTGGCTCGGATTGAAGCAGCCGTTCCTCCCGATGCTGTGGCAGGTGATCGTTATGATGCGGGACAGATGGCGATGCTGGATAGTGAGAAGAGGTAGGACAGGCATTGAGTGATTCAGTTTTAACGCCAGAGCGGATTTTGGATGCAGCGGAGGACGTGTTGCGGCGTTACGGTCCGACAAAAGCAACCGTTGTGGATGTGGCTCGCTATTTACAGGTGAGCCACGGCACAATCTACCGTCATTTTCCCAGTAAAGCTGCCCTGCGCGATGCGGTTGCAGAACGGTGGCTCCATCGAGTTTCTGAGCCATTAGCCATGATTGCTGAGGAATCGAGATCGGCAACGGAACGGTTGCACCGATGGTTTGTACAGCTAATGACGCTAAAACGGCAAAAGTGCTGGATGACCCGGAGATGTTTGCAACTTACTCTGCGATCGCAGAAGAGTCGCGAGACGTCGTGCAAGCGCATGTGGATGAATTATTGGGACAAGTTTCTCAAATCATCCAAAGTGGCATTTCTCGCAAAGAGTTTAAAGTCGCTGATTCCCACCAAGCAGCGAGGGCTGTGTTCTATGCCACGATTCGATTTCACCATCCAGCCCATGCCAGGGAATGGATTGATCCAGAGATTGATACCCATTTCGGGGAAGTTTGGTCTTTAGTGTTGACTGGGTTAGTTAAAGGACAAATTCAAATGAAGTGACGTTAATGATTTGATTGTTTGTAAATCCGCCGTCAGCGACAACTGTAGTGCTCGCTCTACAGTTGAAGATTGGCATCTAGCTAGACGAAAAACCCTGAAGCCACAACCTATTCAGAAGGCGTGGCAGCAGCTTCATGAATAGCGATGGCTTCTGGAAGGTTTTGCCAGAACCCATCGCTACTCTTTGGTTACTTTTGGCGGACGTACAGCGTCGGTCCCATCACCTACCAATGCCGACCTCATCAACAACTTTATGAAGATGGGGGTTTCTTCAGCAAGCCTGCGATCGCCGTATCCAGGGAAAATACACCCCGCCATTAGTCAGGAAAAAGCCAAACCACAGCGCATAAAGGGAAGCCGTTTCCAATGGGGGAATGTGAAAGCCGTCTTTCTTGAGGTGAAAGAATATCGCAATCAGCATGGTAAACAGCAGGATCAAGGCATCGAGCCGAGTGAACAGTCCAACAGCCAGGAAAATCGAACCCACTATTTCAGCGTAGGCAGCACAATAGGTGAAGAAAACCGGGTAAGGCAAGCCAATAAAGCTCACAACCCCATTCGCGAACCCTTGTACATCTGCTAATTTGCTAAATCCGTTGTGGATCATCAGTAAGCCCACTGCCACTCGAGAAATTGTCCAGACGACCTGAACAGCACGGTTCTCGATCGCAGTAGATTGCAGAGTGGCACTCAGTAGCGTTGGTTTCGTTTCAATTGCAGTCATCACGCAAAAGGTTTCCAGTTAGGTTTAATTGATTTTCGCCCACAACAGCCTAACTGATACTATTATCCCAAGGGTCTTAGCGATTGTTCACTAAATTAACCCGTGATTGTGAAACCGATCGATGCGGCTCCGACTCAACCCATTATTGAAGCCGAACTAGATTTAGGGAATGTTCAGGTCGAGCTGTAATATGAAATCCATTTGAATACTTGTTGTATGTAGGGGCGGGTTTAGTAGAAAAGATCCTTGTCAAGCAGGGATTGAGATCGAAACCCGCCCCTACAACACCTTAATTAGCACTACTCCGTTAAGTAGTATTCCACGATAAATGACTGAGGTGGCGTTGACAGCGAGGGCAGGCAAGGAGATTCAGTGCATTCAAAAGGAGCCGCCGGGTTGCTTGCAAGGTTAAAGCTGCCTTTGTTTTAGCTCGTCGCCAAAGCAGCAAAAAGCAGTAAGCTATGAAACACAGCACAACGTGATGGTTCAACCCCTTCCAAGACCGCCCTCAAAGTGATCCAGTCCAAGTTCTTCCTTGAGTTGCTGATAGGATTGTTTGAGCGCCCACCGAGTATGCGTCCAACTCAAAAGTTGCTTCAAAGAGGTTGATTCGGAGGCATTGGAAATCCAGTAGCGAATTGTGCGTTTTATCTGCGATTTCAGCATACTGCCTGGGGCGACCTTGTCCTTCTTGGGGAAACGGGTGTCATCCAATGCAATCACTGCTTGCTTGATGCGAAAACGTTGACTGACTACGTTCACAAGTCTTTTTGCAAAAGCTGCTCATCCCACGGACTCTGATTGACAAATTGTTGAAGTGACTGGGCATTACTACCAACCACACGCTCTGCCATCGGTTCAATCGATTTTCGCTCTCCAGGCAAGATCAGACCACTCAAATATTGTCTGCAGTTCCGTCGCCGTTCACTCCGTCCCAACTCTGCTCGAAACTGCTCGACATAAGCTACCACTTCTCGAACAACCTTCCCTGCTTCTCTTGAGGTCATGCACTTTGTGATACTGATGTTCCTACTTTTATCTTAGAGAGCCTTAACGCTACTTAACGGAGTAGTGCCATTTAGCGAACTAGTATAGATTTTCATGATAGTTTTTCGTTGCTGTGGAACACACCCTTGAAACAAGTTGCATGGAAAAAGCGGGAGCACTATAGTCACTCCCGCTCTTTCCTAAATTAGAGAACTATCTGTTGACGTTAAAGGCGTGTTTCACCCCGACGATCGACGATTTTGATATCAGGACGAGGCTGCTCAATTCGAGGTTCGCGATCGCGGAGAGTCGGATCCACATCGGGGGCAGTATAGCGTTCAACCGATTCCTGCGGGTGGCGGGTTGAATCGACAACCGCTCCCGCAGAGGATTCGACAACGGGTTCGTTATTGACAGCGGTGGGATCGTAAATTCGCCATTCCTGAATGCCCCGCCGATTCAAAATGGGGTTGCTCGATTCAGTTCATTCTCTGTCCCCTCTACAATCACCATGTATTCGCCCCGATTAATTCGGTCATTGTAAAGCCGCGCTTGCTCAACTGGAATTCCTAGACGCATGGCTTCAAAACGATCGCGCAGGTCTATGCCTGCAAAATGCTCGCGGCGTTGAATTCGATCCGCAACTAGCGTGATTTGACTCAACGGGAAACCAACACTTCTCAGATCTGTCACAGCATATTCTGCATCAGCTAAGTTCCGGAAAAAGCCGATCGCTGAGCGTTTAAGAATGGCAGCATTGTGGGTCTCAGGCGCTGTTGTGTAAGTTGGCGTTGATGTTTCAGCAGATGGAACTACGTTGGGCACATGATGGGTAGCAGTTGCGGTGCGGGTAGTTGGCGCATCATAAACACCGTATTCTTCAACGCCGCGACGGTGCAAGATGGCTTCTGCTCTGGCGATGTCCGCATCGGTACCATCCACAATCACCAGATAGCTACCGCGAGCAACACGATCCTGATATACCCTGGCACGCTCCTCAGGAATGCCCAACCCGATGAGGGCACCCAACAAACCACCAGAAACCGTACCGATCGCACCACCAGCCAGGGTCGTTGCTAGGGCGGTAGCGGTTGCCCCGGCTAACATAATGGGACCGATACCCGGAATCGCCAGAGTTCCGGTTTCCCACCAGCAATCCAGTTAATCCACCTAAAGCACCACCGGAAACGGCACCAATTGTAGCGCCCTCATCTGCTTTATTGCCAACGCGATCGCGCACATCGGCACCAGCAATGTCGTCGTGCTTATCAGCATCTCGGGTAACAACAGAGACCCGCCCCATCGGGAATCCAGAATCTCTCAGTTCATGTAATGCCTGTTCTGCGGATCGCCGGTCTGGGAAAACGCCAATCGATTGCCGATGCTTTCCAACAATGGGTCTGCGTGACATCAATCGGGCTTCCGAATGTCTCAAATGTTCATGATTACGATCGTTGAGCTGATAAAGCGCTGGATCGCGATCGTAGCCATAGCTGTGGCGATCATAAGTAGCAGGTACCGTATTCATACCCTGATCGATAATTGCTGAACGATACACATCTCTGACTCGTTCTTCATAGTCATAGTCAATGGGGCCGCCCTTATAGTCAGGCAATCTTTTTACCTGGTCACGGGTAAGTTCATTAACATATACACGATGCGCATTATCATCAATCCGCGATCGCCCCATGGGTAACAATATTTTCTTCCCAGCGATCCAACCACCTGTGCTAATTACAAAATAGCGGAACTGTCCTCCCTCATCCACCAATAAATCATCAACAGAACCGATTTTTTCACTACCACCGTAAACGTCGTATCTTAAAATGTCGCGGTTATCAAAATGCTGTCGATAATTGGAGTCGAAATCTTTAATTTTATGAAGTGGCATTGTCATACCTCCCTTTACAACGTGTCAATCTGCATCAAAATTTGTTCCGCTCCGGCTAAACAGAACAACTGGCAAATGATCCATTAACCAATTTGGTTTGCACCTAAATTTGATCGAACTAGAATCTGTAGGTACTCGTAGATAATAAAGGCTGCCACTTTCAGGACAGCCCTTGCAGACCTACCAATGGGTTAATTAGGGACAGGGATTAAGTAAATTCGAAATTTTGTAGGGGCGAAGCATTCGGGCAAAAAGCCTTGTAACTCAATCATAGCTATCTGCCGAATACCTCACCCATACAAGCGGAGTGTTCGATGTTATTTAATCCTGATCCGCAGTTAGTGGACTAAATGCGTTCACCAGGACGTTGAGTTGCATTTTTGTCCACTACAGGATGCCCTTCAGAATCGATGTCCAATTCCTCCCGACGAATTTGGTCCTCAGCATTGGCGGTGTCCCGATCGATTTCTTTGCGAACGTTAACCTCTTCCCGTACAAAGGCTTCTTTACGAATGTCGGGAGTCTCCTCATACACCTCAACTCGGGCAACTTCACCTTGATCGAACGTAGCTTCACCCGGTGCAACGGGTCTACCCGCATCCACAGGAGTGTTTCGTTCAATCACAACACGTTCTTTTTCGATCGGAACTTCAACCTGTGCCCGTTCGGTTTCCACTCGCTTACCAACGATCACTTCACCGGTTTTCTGGCGCTGTTTGTTGGCAATTAGCCGCTCTTCATACAACCGCAGGTTTTGATGGTCGCGATCGTTCATGCCATACAATGCCGGATCCTGATCATAGCGATAGCTACTGCGATCGTAGGAGCCAGAGGCAAAAGTGCGATCGATGTCTCGCTCATCTGCTATAGGACGGTAGGAGCCTCTTACCTGTTCCTCGTAGTCGTAGTCAATGTCATTTTCATTGGTAAATTCCGGTAGGGCTTCTACCTGACTCTGAGACAAACCATCCACAAATACTCGTTTCGCATTGTGATCAATCCGAGCTTGTCCGATCGGCAATAACACCTTCTTGCCAAATATCCAGGCACCTGTATTGATTAGCAAATAGCGAAAGCGCCCTTCGTCGTCTACCAGCAAATCATCAACAGACCCAATTTTTTCATCCCCACTATATAGACCAAAACCCACCATGTCTTGATTATCAAAATGATTCCGGTAGTCGGGATCAAAATTCTTAATTCGATGGAGCGTCATAAAAATCCTCCTAAATCTACAAAAAAACGGGCTGGCACAGCTTTATCATTCCGGTCATTTCAGCCAGTTGAATGGTTCTGATAAATCAGTCTTTTAAGCAACTAAACCTAATGTTGAAGCGATTATGCCAGCCCTGAGAACGCAAAAGATCCAAGCTATTAAAGGATGTTCATCGTATCGCTGTAATCGACTGACTTCCCCAAGATTATCAACTGCAGAATGCTTGCCCCTCTATCTGTCGTAATATCTCGTGTACTAACAGAAATATGTAGGCAAACCTAAGCAAGATATCGACATGCCCAAAAATTATTTCATGAAATCTATTACTGGTGTGCCCAAATCGTAATGATTTTGGTTCTACTAACAAGGGTGACTAGCGCTACTCATCATTAGACATTACCGGAAATAGCGAAGCATTCTGAAACGAAGCAACTTCTTGAGAAATGTCAAGTTCAGACGACTTTGAGTTGACGATGGGTGAGTCGGAAGTTATGTAACCCACAAGCTGTTTCCATCACCTCATCGACAAAATAGTCAGTGCGATTACGCAACGGGTGCACCAAAATGTTGCAGCGTTTGATGCCGCTAAGGTGATGCTCGATTTCGACTCGCTCTTGGGCAATCTCCCGATTCCTTTGTTTGTCAGGGCGGTTGATCGGGCGCTGCGTCCCATCGATCAGAAACTCCAAACTCGGACACTCCCGCAACACTGTCTCTAGTCGCGCTGGGTTCCGCTCTGGTAACTGCTTCTCATAGCCCAACGCTTGATTCAATATTCGACTCAGTTTGTCAATCCATTCGCACGCTTGACTTTGCCCCAGTCCAAACAAAAATCCTTGCACCACTTGCATTGGATACAACCGGAAGTACACCAAGATGAATAACAGCTTGTCCGCACTGCTTGATAACTCCGCATGCCGTCCTCCACCATAATGACGGGCCGCGGTTTTTGAACGTGTTCTTGCTCGATATACTCCTGCTAAGCCTCCTCAAAGCTCTTGAGCAAGGTCTCAAACTCTGATTGATTGAGTCCCGTGAGGTTTCGCAAAACATTGGATTTGCCTTATCCCAACCACGATCGGTGCAGAATGCTTGTAGCCGATTAATTTGCTCCTTCAAGTCTTTCTTCCGACTAGAGTGGGAAACTCTTGCATACGCAATGGTGATGCGGTCAGATCGACTTTTATGGGGAACGAGGCTCCTTAGCTGAGTCAAATCATATCTTCGATGTCCTGATGGGGTCCGCTCAGCAGTAATTCTTCCAGCCGCTTCCCAGCGACGCAAAGTATCGCGAGATACGCCTAATTCCGATGCAGCTCGACCAATTCCTACTTTCATAGTTCAATGGTAACGATTCTTCGCATGCAGCAGAAGTCGTTAAGACTGCATAGGTTTGCACAGATAATGCTTTGTCTTTAAATCTCTATCTTTGGATAGAAGCAGGTTACAACCCCTCATCCCCACCCCTCATCCTTACTCCATATACGGGTTAAACGACCTTTGTATGATTTGTGCTCATATCAATGAAAAACTGTAGTGGCATGGCACTGCCACGCCACTGAACTAAAATTAGATGCAGCTTTATAGAGAATTGATATTAGACAGGAGGGCGTAGAGCAGTGGTAGCTTCACCGCTATCTTCATGGGGAAGCAGGTCAGAAGCTATTCTGCACTTGTTGCTTCAAGGTAGGGCTTTTACTAACCACCTGCTCAATTTGACGAAACCTCTCCACGGTCAATCCCTGCAAAGTAATTGCTCGGCGCTGCTTTGGGACGGATTCTTCTTGAATCGTCTGCATTCTTGCTAAAGCTTTGTCAAAGTGCTCCTGCTCTTTTGGAGATATCTCAGTTGATGTCGAAGAATCTGGATTGCTTCGTTGTTGCCCAATTTCCTGAAATCTTTGAGGTGACAAATCTTCGTCTTTCAATACCTCAACCATTTTTGTTGAGTTTCCAGTTCAACTTTCCTTAGCTGTTTCACAGCTTGGGCGAACTGTTGGATCTCTAGAGGACTAACGGTCTCGTCCGATCCATTAGGAGTAAAGACTTGAGATAATATTTGTGGGCTGAACTGTTGCGCCTCAGACCGAGCGATTACGGGGGAAAAGCACAGCAATGCCCCAACCGTCCCTCAATCATTAATTTAGACATGGTAATTTTGACGATACATTCTAGTGGTCTAGACGTATATCTTACTTGAGCGTTTCCCCAATAGGGATTACGACAGGATACCTCTGCTTTCAGGCGGTATCCCTGACATTTCTCTAAAGCACGGACCACTCTGGACTGAGCACTCACAAACATTGGGAGAAACAGTCATAAAAATCGGGAAATGAATTAATTCTGTTTGTCTTACCCTGGGGAGCCGTTATACCTCGCCGATCGAGATTTTCCTCCAGGCTCCTAATAAATTGCACATCCTTTGCAGGTAGCGGACGGTTTGTGCTGCCCAGCACTTCCTGGCATGAGGAGGATGGCTCAAACACCGCAAACACTTGCCGAAACTCGTCAGGAGACGTAGGCACTGGTGCATCAAAATGACAGGGAATGATTTGCTTAAAGCTCCAACTGGCGACTTGATCCGCCCATCTCAGGACGGCTTGCGGATCGTGGTCAAGAATGAAGGTCTGGAGAATCGGAGCCACAAGGGGACGCCCCTGCCCCCACAGAGCCTCAAACGCATCTTCCCAACCCAGTTGCCACTGAAACGGAAACAACCCAAAGTAGGCTTGTTTAGAATGATCCGGTGCCTTCAACCCGTCTCGAATTGCCTGGACAAGCCCTACCGTTTTGAGGACACTGGGTTGGAAGTAAACGGCAAATAAGGCAATACGCTGCCACCCTTTGCGGCGATTCGCTTCGCTGTCTTCTATCTCTTCCCTTGCATTCTCGCGGGCATGGAAGAGGAGGGGATAGGGTCTAATTGAAGAATCTCTGGAGGGTTCTGCGGAATCGACAACACAGTATCCGTGACCAAGACAGTCTGCGATCGCCTGTGGAATAGCGCCACTTCGACAAAGGAACCCTTGCCCAGGTTAATGTCAAGGATGACGTAGTCAAAATCATCCGCAAAGGAGCCTCCGCACTATGGGCCGGTAGGATATGGGTTCGATGACGGGGAAACCCTAACCAATGGAGGGGGAGATCTACTGGAAAACTCCATTGATGGGGTGCTACAAAGATTTGGGCATTAGGAAAGCAACGAGCAAAGGCAGGCACAAAGACCTTGTGCTCAAGTCCGGAGGCCGTTGGCAAAGGATGTAGCGGACGGCTCCATGTTTGGCTTCCAGTTCTTGAACCATTCGGATACACTCCTGCGTTGGAGCAATAGGAGCATAAACCAGTAAGCCACCTGTTGTGAGTTTGATAACCGTCATCCGAATAGGTACAACCGTGTAGAGAACGCCCTGCAACTGGTCAAACGTCCAGAGCGTTTCTGGTACAACCTCTCGGCGAAACGTACGGCGATGACGGTAGGGATACAGCGGGACCAGAAACCAGAATCCCCAAGAATGCTCTCTCCCTTTAATTACGTTCATTGTTTTCGTTTGAATCTATGGATTGCTTGAGGTTTGAGTCTTACTACATCCTCCCACTAGCGGCACACAATGCCCTGCAAATACCTTTAGAGGATTGAGGACTGAGTGCTGAGAAAAGTCGAACACTTAGTCCTCAGTCCTCAGTCCTCAGCACTGCATTCCAGCAGAATTTGCGGGTTTCAAAACACTTCCTGGTGATTTAAACAGTCTGATTCAGTCTCAATTTAATCACTTAATTGGGTTCAGCCTGAAGCATCTTTAACTCCTACGTCAGGTGATGAGTCGGTAAAAGATTTGGTTTGAGTTTTCGCAGATGAATTCGGTGTTTTGTTAGCGTCTGTTGAGGTTGACGGTTGGGCCGCTAATATTCGAACTTCTTGCCAGGTAATGTTCCCCTGTGGTTCTACTCTGACTACGATCGTGTCTGACCGGAAAGTGGTCTTCTGTTTCAATTTTGGTTGCGATTTTGCTTGCTGGGACTTTGATTCTTGAAGTTGTTTTCGTTGCTGAAGTTGCTGCACACGTTTGCATTCAAAGCTGTGCCCAGGCTTAGTCGCTCGATAGCCGCCACCGCAATCTACTCTGGGTTCCAGCTGGCTTTTAGCCATTAATTTCTGTTTAAACTCGGCCTCCAGTTGCGTCAGATTCAGAAGCTACCAGGAGTTTGGCACCTCCCAACTCACCTTTACTTGTTCATCCTCCTGTTTGACTGTGATGAAGCGTCTTACCATCTTAGTTGCCATTAATTGCCAGTGAAACCTTATCTCCCCAACACTCTGCATTGCGCCCAAGACTTTTACGACTTCTTCGTAGGGCACCTTGCGATACGTCATGGAAACAATAATGAAAAAGGTGAGGATGGTCAGAATGACGTCCATCATCGGCACCTGAGATTGATCCGATTTAGTGAACATCTGAACAAGAGTACACTAAACCGGATCAATCTCACTCATCAACGAACACGAAGTTCCCGCTAGCTCATTTAGGCGTTAAGACTCCTTTGAGGACTCGGGCCAGTTCTTCTAAGTCATCGGGCACCCGATACAGTGCCAAGTCCTGCCGCACTTGATGAGTAAGTGGGTCATATAAACCAAACTGCCAGATATCTCCTGTTGTCACAGCTCCTACAAGTGGTGATGTCAGAGTCTGAATTCCCTGCTTTCTTGCTAACCAAAGGTTTGCAGCGATCAGTTCCGCTGCCAGTTGAACGAATCCACCGGAGAGGTCAGCGTTTTTAGCTTCTAACACCAGGAGGCTGCCTTATAAATAAAGTAGTCCAGGTCTCCCTTTAAGTACTGATTAACATTGATCAGGTACTCGATTTGCAAGGGAGACTGCACCAACTGGGCCAGTTCCAGCAACAGTGGACCAACCAAGGCTTGTTTTCTGGCATCCTCACTGGTCAAATTAATATAGGGAAGATACCCAGTCAAGCGCTGTCGTAGTGATTCTATATCCCATGTCGATGACGGCAGCGACAGATCGGTGCGCACCAATTCGCAACCCAAATCAGCCAGGATATCACCAGGTGCATACCGCATCTCAAAGTAACTCCGAAACGTCTAGGAGGCACTTGGGTCAAGGACAAGGAGATGGTCAACTATCATCGAAACCTCCATCGGTTCTTAATCTCAGTTTATCCTTAGCGGCTTAATCCCTGAGAACACCTCGATTCAAGAAATGGTCTCACCGCCACTGATTCCGTCTCCTTCATCACGGGAGGGGTGGGTTCGGGAGGGATGAAGCCTCTTCCTTCAGGTTGGGGAGGTAATAGTCCCTCCCGCGCTGCTCTTGAGCGGCAGAGTGTTTAGAAGCCATAGGTGTAACCATCCTTATCTATGAATTGGTTTGCAATATTTGTGACTAATGCCTGCCACTCTTCCCGTCGCCATAGCAATATCGAAACTGCCCGATGCACGACAGAGAAGCCGCCCTACATAGGAACCAACTTTTTTACCTGTTGTGACAGTAGCAGAAACAATATCGCCCGTCTGAAACCCTTTATGAATCTGCACTCGTGAGCGGTGCCGTGTAGGGAAGCCGTATTTATCGGTGCCGCACATTTGTCGGGTTCCATGCCCCTTTGCTGCAATCAGCAAAGGCTTTGAGGTCAATACTTCGAGGGATTCAACTTGTCCAACACAGGCAGCGTCAAGCCAGTGAGTTTTTGGCAGTGCCAATCGAGTTCGATTGAACTTAGTTTGTCCGCCTGTCCCTGTAGTGACGGGCAGTCCCGTTGCTTTCAAAGCGTTGAACAACGCCCATCGAGTCGAGTTGACGGCTGCTGCATCTTTGAACGGTGCTTTTGCCTGCTTGGGATTGCGACAGGATACGTGTAAAAACCTGCAAGATAGACCTTTAAACCTTGCTGTGTCTAGGTTTTCATAATCTCCTCTGGTAATGTCATAGCCCCCTCTAGCGGTCGGGGAACTGTATGTAGGTCAATTACAAAATCGCCATAACGCTTCAAATGCCTGGTCAGATAGGGGCTGAGCGTCGCTAACAACGAGTGATTGATCTTGTAACCCTCAGCACTGAGTGCCTGGACTGCGAACGAATGTCCACCGTATTTTGCAAAATCACTGCACTACCAACCAAATCCAAATATTTGAGCCGTTTTTCCTGTTCTTCAGGATCGTTTTCCGCAATCACGCCCTGCTTGCCAAAGAACAGCCAATCGAGGAATCGATGGTAGCCCTCGACGATGTTGGTACAAGCCGTGATCTGCTGTCGTAAAGGTTGGTCAGAGATATATTGCAGTAAAAGATGGTGCGGATGACTTGTCCAAGTTCTCGAAAAGCTTGATACAGGCGGTTCTTTCGACTATGACTGCCCAGCTTACGCAAGATCGTAGACGGTATCAACTTACCTGCCTTGATTGATAACACAACTCGCATCAAGTCTTGCCAGTGTATTCGGATCAGCTTCCAGTCCACGACTTCCTTAAACAGCGGTTTGATGTACTCGTAAGTGGCATCTGTGCTGGGGCGGAAAAACTTGTAATCCTGCCAGTTGCGAATGCGCGGCATCAGCTTAATTCCCAGCAGTGACCGTAACTCTTCAATGCCCATCAACCCCACTCATTCGGTGGCAAAGGTATGGCGTAGATCGTGTAACCGAATGCCTTGGAGTTCAGGATAAGGCTCAATCGCTCGCTTCCAGTCACGGTGAGCACTGCGATAATTCCAGCGACTCACCTCCCCGGTGATAGGTTGTTGCGCTGTAAACAAAGCAGGGCATTCTTGGTGACGATCATACTTGAAGTACACTGAGAGCGCTTGCGCTGCATCCTCGCTGTAGAAACACCAGCGTCGCTTGTTCCCTTTGCCAAGAACTTGAAACTTTCGCTTGGACAGGTCAATCTGTGCCAAGTCCAATGCCAAAATCTCAGAAATTCTAGCGCCACTGCGATGCAGCAAATGCACTAGCGCACTCATGCGAGTATCAGAGGCAACGGCTTGATAAAGTACCACCACTTGGTCTGAGGTTAGTATCGGATGACTTGGTCGCACAAGTGTTCTCCTCGTTCGGCATCCAGTTTGCGGCGGCGGAGCCGAGCAATGGGATTGCTCACCACATAGCCTTGCTCAACGGCAGAATTAAATAGGGCTTGGAGGGTTGCCTGATGTCGATGATGAGTTGTATATGCCGGATGAGACAAGCTATTGAGGTAATCTACCAGGGTTTGTCGGCTCAAGATCTCAATGGGATAGCTACCATATTCAGCCAGCAAGGGCATCAAGGTTAGCTCATAGGATTTGACCGTACCTGGAGCCAGTCCAGCACGATCTAAAAAGTGGGTTGCAACGCTAGCCAGTGAGATAGACAATGGGAACGCAATAGCAAAAGAATGAGATCAGGGGATAGTGTCAGCAATACAGCGTCTTATTAGAAAACTTTAAGACACTATAGCGATCCTAAATGGATTGTGAGAAAGGGTTCCAACGGAATCCTTTCTCACAAAGCCTCGCAATCTCACAACTGATTTAGGACTGCTATATCTGATGAACATTTTAGAGAGCAGCCCACCGCCTAACCCTGATGAAGCCTTGGCTGATTATGTCAAACGGGTTCGGACAAGCCTCGGTTTGACGCAGAAGGAATTGGCAACCAAAGCCGGAGTACATCTACAAAGTCTGGGAAAGATTGAACGAGGCATCACAACCAAGCTCAACCGACATAGCCGCAATGGTTTGGCTTACGCCCTGCAAATCCCGGTGGAATATTTGGAGGCGATGAGCCGTGGCACTCCCATCCCAACGTCTACCTCCCTCAAATTTTGTCCTCACTGCTGGGTTCCAGGTACACCACCAGAGTCGATTTGGATGGAGGTACGAGCGAAGTACTGTTTCCTCTGCGGTTGCCAGCTACAACGGCGATGTCGTCATTGCCAGGAGCCGATTACCTCCCTCAAGCATCGATTCTGTCCGTATTGTGGAACTGCTTATAAGTTAGAGTCAAAGCCTGAAAGCAAGACTAGATAAGGCTTGGAGGGCTATCTTGCAGGTTCTTACACGTATCCTGTCGCAATCCTTAGCTGAATGCTTCAAACTATAAAGTCATTCTTAAGAAGGATGAGCCTATCTAAAGTTAGATCTACTTTTATAGAGTTTTATTAACTTAATTGAACAAACTTATTTAACCAGGTGTGAGAACCTTAGAACGCAATCAACTAACTATTAACCTGGCAATGTTTGACCTAGCATTCCGAACCGCCCTCATCCCCCGACCCCTTCTCCCAAATTAGGAGAGGGGTCCGGATTGAAGTCCCTCTCCCACTTGGGAGAGGGATTTAGGTGAGGGCAGATTTCACCACTATAATTGCCAGGTTAATAACTGCCCGTCGTCTGGTGACAGACTAAATTACCATCGCTACTTGGCAAGTTCAACGGGTTTGGGTATTGCATTTGAAACCCAACTGCCAACGCTTTTATGCGATTTTACGTTTCTCCCTCTTCTGACGGATAGAATCAGAACTATACCAGGTGGTATATCTAATAGGCCGAGCTACGGGTTGTGCTGTATGCCCACGATCGCCCCAGTAGAGTTAGCCGCATTAGTCCGAGAAACGCGGCAGCGGCTTGAACTCTCGCAAGTCAAATTTGCCGAAAAGCTGGGCGTTTCCTTTCAAAGCGTGAATCGTTGGGAAAATGGGCGAACCAAGCCGATGCCGATCGCCTTAAAGCAAATTGAATTCCTGCTGCATCAGATGGGCGAGGCGGGCAAAGATTTGTTAGTCAAATACTTCTCAAAGTGAGGACGGAAAACCGATGATCCGCCATCTTCACTCCTCTGGTTCTTCAGATGATTCTTCAGACAATGGTTTGTCTCAAAACGATGTCACACCCGCCACAGAAGCAGCGAGTTGCCCAATCCAACTGCCCGATCTGGCGCTGGAAATCCTCAATAGCAGCGACGACTGCACCAAAGTACTGGACTTAGATGGGCAAATTCTGTTCATGAGCCGGAGAGGGCAAGCGTTGCTGAACATTCAGGATATCACGCCCTTCCTCAACACCGCTTGGGCGGATTTTTGGCAAGGACCCGATCGCCAAGCCGCTCTTGCTGCGATCGCCAAAGCCAGAACAGGAGAAGTTTGCACCTTCCAAGGCTATTGCCCGACCCTCAGCGGCGAACCGAAGTGGTGGGACAGCAAAGTCAGCCCCATCCGAGGAGCCAATGGCAACGTGGAACGGTTGTTGTGCATCTCGCGGGACATTACTGATCGTAAGCGGGCTGAAGACGATCGCAAACACGCTGAACAAGAACGCGATCGCTTTTTAGCTGTCGGTTCAGACTTGCAGGTGATCACGGGCAACGATGGTTATTTCCGTTGGGTTAGCCCTACCTTTGAGCGGCTGCTCGGCTGGACAACGGCTGAAATGACCTCCCGACCCTGGACTGAGTTTGTTCACCCTGACGACGTTCCCGGATTTGAACTGGAAACCGCCAGCTTATTTTCTGGCAACGAAACGTTTGAGTTTGAAAATCGCTATCGCCACAAAGACGGCTCTTACCGCTGGTTACTCTGGAATGCTCAATCTTATCCAGCAGAGCAGATTATTTACGGGGCTGCCGTTGACATCACAGAACGCAAGCAGGCAGAAATTGCTCTGCGGGAAAGTGAGGCGCGCTTCCGGTTGATGGCAGATGCCGTGCCCCAAATTGTGTGGATCACCGATGCAGAGGGGCGGGTTGAGTTTTCAACCAGCAATGGAGCGATTACACGGGCGTTCCCTATGAGCCGACGATCGCAGCCGAGGTGACGGCAAATTTTGTTCACCCAGAAGATGGCGATCGCACCCTGGCAGCGTTTAACGAAGCGCGACGTAGCGGGGGTGTTCAGCGTCGAACATCGGATTCGATCGGCAGCAGGCACCTATCGGTGGTTTCTGGTCAAAGCTGAACCTTATCGAGATCTGCAAACGGGGGAAAATTATTCGCTGGTTCGGGGCTTCGATCGATATTCACGATCGCAAACTGGCAGAAGCCGCTCTCCGAGAAAGTGAAGCTCGTCTCCGCACGGTCGCTGCCAATTTACCCAATGGGGCGGCTTTTATTGTCGATCGAGAATTGCGCTATCAGTTGGCAGAGGGCGAAGCCTTAGAGGAAGCGGGCATCACTTCTGAAGATCTGGTCGGCAAAACGATTTGGGAAGCACTCGATCGCGATCTGGCAGCTACCTACGAGCCGTACTTTCGTCAAGCCTTAACGGGTGAACCCTTTAGCTGGGAGCATCATAGCCACGATCGCCACTATGTTTCACACGGTACACCCTTATCCAACGATCGCCGTGACGTAGAAGCAGTCCTGGCAGTGTCCTATGACATTACCGATCGTAAACAAGCAGAACAAGCTTTACGCGAGCGCGAACAACGGCTGATCGTGGCGACTGAAGCTGCTCAACTGGGTGTATTTGAGTGGAAAGTGCCAGAGGATGTGGCGATCTGGGAAAACGATCGCATGTACGAAATCTTTGGACACACCCGCGCCGATGGCACCGTCTCCCGGCAAGATTTCTTTGCACACTACCTGCACCCAGACGATGCCGAAGCCTTCGCCGCCAAACTTTCTGAGGGGATGCAGACGGGTAGCTTAGATCAGGTTATGTGCCGCATTCGTCGTAAAGATGGGGCAATCCGCTGGATTGAATTTAACGGACAGTTTGAATTTGCCAGCGATGGCTCACCGCTGCGACTGGTAGGTGTGATAGCTGAGATTACCGATCGCAAACTCGCTGAGCAAGCTGCCGCTGCCGATTTCAGCGATATGCAACGACTGCACAATCTCAGTACGCGGCTGATTTTCGAGAACGATATTCAGGTTCTGTATGACGAAATTTTGACTGCCGCGATCGCCATCATGAACGCAGATGCCGGAACGATTCAACTGCTTGATCCTCAGACTCACGATCTGATCCTCCTAACCACACAGGGCTTAGACCCAACGCTAACCCGTCATTTTCAGCGCGTGAGTGCAGGCTCTAACACCTCCTGTGGTGTTGCCCTAAACCAGGGTGTGCGAAGCTTTGTTGATTTTGATGCTCCTGATGTTCCTGACCCAGATGGTTCTCTCAAACTGCACCTGGATGCCGGGTTGCGATCGGCGCAATCGACCCCGCTGATTACGCGGGCGGGCAGAGCGATCGGCATGTTATCTACCCATTGGCGCACTCATCACAGACCCAGCGATCGCGAACTGCGGTTTCTCGATCTGCTAATTCGTCAAGCGGCTGACCTGATTGAACGGCGACAAACGAGAGCTGCTCTGCAAGACAGTGAGGAGCTAAAGCAAAGCATTTTAGAAAGCAGCCAAGACTGCATCAAAGTATTAACACTCGACAGCGAAATTGTTTATATCAACACCAGCGGATTGCGGCTATTGGAAGTCGATGATCCAGCATTAGCTTTGAATGCCCGCTGGCTTGACTTCTGGCAAGGCGATGACTATGACCAGGCAAACAGGGCGATCGCCACTGCCAAAGCAGGCAGTACGGGGCACTTTCAAGGCTATCTTCCCACCCGTGAGGGTACACCTAAATGGTGGGATGTTGTGATCACGCCCGTGCGCAACAGCACCAAACAGATCACGCAACTGGTTGCCGTTTCCCGCGATATTACCCAGCAAAAACAAGCAGAGATCGAACGCGAACAACTGCTAGCACAAGAGCAGGCCGCACGGGAACAGGCAGAAAACGCCAATCGCATCAAAGATGAGTTTTTAGCGGTGCTGTCCCATGAGTTGCGATCGCCCCTCAACCCCATCCTGGGCTGGACTCGCTTACTTCAGAACGGCAAACTCGATGCCACCCGTCAACGAGAGGCACTGCACACGATCGAACGCAACGCCAAACTGCAAGCGCAACTGATTGAAGATCTGCTCGACATCTCCCGCATTATGCGCGGCAAACTCTCTTTGAATACAACTTCTGTCAGTTTGACCTTTGTGATTTCTGCCGCTGTTGAAACGGTGCGGTTGGCAGCAGAAGCCAAAAACATTCAGATCAGCCTGAATTTAGCGACCGAGATTGCCCTTGTTTCGGGGATGCTGCCCGGTTGCAACAAGTCGTGTGGAATTTGCTCACCAATGCCGTTAAATTCACACCCAACGGTGGAAAAGTGATGGTTGAACTGCAACAACTCGATCAGCAGGCGCAAATTCGGGTGATTGACACAGGCAAAGGCATCAATCCACAATTTCTGCCTCATGTGTTTGAGTATTTTCGGCAAGAAGATGGCTCCACCACTCGCAGGTTTGGCGGCTTGGGCTTGGGGCTGGCGATCGTCCGACAAATTGTGGAAATGCACGGCGGCACGGTTGCTGTCGATAGTCCAGGGAAGGGCAGGGAGCCACATTTACAGTTAGATTACCGCTGCTCAAGCGTCAGAGGGATGAGAAGATGGGGAGCAGGCTACGCCACGCTTCGCAAGGGGGAGATGAGGCAGCCCTCCCCACTCCGCACTCTCCACTCCCCACTCCCCTGAGGGGATTACAGATTCTGCTCGTGGATGACGATCCCGATGCCCGCGAATTTCAAGCCTTTGTGCTGGAACAAAGCGGTGCCCATGTAATTGCGGTTACTTCGGGTCGGGAGGCGCTGCAAACCCTGGAGCAGTTCGCGCCTGATGTTTTGGTGAGTGATATTGGCATGGCAGACATGGATGGCTATATGCTGATGCAGCAGATTCGCTCACATCTGCCCGGTCAAGAGAAAGTAGTTTCAGGAGAGTCGCGGTTGCCCAAGGCAATTGCCCTGACCGCCTATGCCGCAGAGGTTGATCGGCAGCGGGCGCTACAAGCCGGATTTCAGGCTCACCTGACCAAGCCCGTGGAGCCAGCGAAGTTGCTGCAAGCGATCGCCACAGTGATCAAGACAAACGGCAAGGGCTAAGGAAGAGAGATAATTGAATTGATGCTCCTGAGTAATCCTTAAAAG
Organism: Kovacikia ellensis JS3; assembly: GCA_034541955.1. Lineage (GTDB taxonomy): Bacteria > Cyanobacteriota > Cyanobacteriia > Leptolyngbyales > Leptolyngbyaceae > Kovacikia. The sequence continues at coordinate 720,766 of JAVYJL010000002.1, forward strand.
ATTAAGAACATAAGACCAGGTTGAGGGTCATACAATGACGCAAGCGGCTTCTAAACTTCTGATACCAATTTAAATTGAATAGAGTGATTTAGACTGAAAAGTATCGTTTCAGACTAAGCCAAATGGTGGGTGTGACCTCAATTGAAGTGAAGGAAGATTTGGATGATTTAGCCTTACAGTTGCGTCAAGCGAAAACGTCTAGTGCGAAGGAACGATTGCAAGTGCTGTACTGGCTCAAACAGGAAAACGCTCCCAGCATCAGTGCGATTGCAAAAGCGATTGGGAAGCATCGAAATACGTTGCAAACGTGGTTATCGATGTACCGAGAGGGTGGCATCGAAGCGATGTTAGAGGTCAAAAATCACCCGGAGGGGTGCGGGTGATTCCACAATGGGCAGAAGTGGCTTTAGCCAAGCGATTAGAAGAACCTGAACATGGATTTCACAGCTATGGAGAAGTCCAGCAGTGGCTGGCAGAAACGTTGGGGGTAGAAGCCGAGTATCATGCGGTCTACCAGATGACCCGCTACCGCCTCAAGGCCAAGCTAAAAGCCCCTCGTCCTGAGCACATCAAGCAAAATCCCCAACAGCGAGAGGCATTCAAAAAACCTTCCAGACGACCTTGTCTTGTTGAGCCAATACTATCGTCAAGTGCGTCAAGACGAGCGAGACATTCGCTACTTTACTCAAGACGAGAGTCGGTTTGGACTGAAAACCTTGATTGGACGATTGATTACGGCGTGTGGCATCAAACCGATTGGAGCTTGGCAGTGGTTGTTCAAAGCCTTTTGGCTCTACGGTGCGGTTGAACCTGCAACCGGGGAGTCCTACTTCCTACAATTTTCTCATGTCGATACAGCCTGCTATCAGCGGTTCTTGGATGAGTTCTCCAAAGCGTATCCTGATAGTCTCAACATTCTTCAAGTCGATAATGGTCGCTTTCACACCAGTCAAGATTTGATTGTGCCAGAGAATGTCATTTTGCTGTTTCAACCTCCTTACTGCCCTGAGTTAAATCCAATTGAGCGGTTGTGGCAATATCTCAAGGCAGACCTCAAATGGGCAACATTCAAAACATTAGATCAACTCCAAGCCAAGGTGGATCAACTTTTGGCTCTACTAACTCCTGAAGTGATTGCTTCCATCACAGGGTATGCATTTATTCTTGATGCCCTATCTGCCCTGAATACTATTTAAATTGGTATGACATTCGCTTCAACCGCCTTTCCTGATTTAAGGTTGACGGCTGCCGAAGTCTTTGGATCAGTCAATCATTAAGTTCGCAGAAAGGGGCAGCAAGGAAGGAGAGAGGGATGATTCAGGATCAATCAGCAGCACAGTTGTTTGCAGGCGACAGTAAAATGGCGAAGCTGATGCGATCGCATGACTGGTCGCAGACATTACTTGGTCCTATCTCTAGTTGGGCATCAAGCCTGAAAACTGCCGTCAGTATTTGCTTAAACTCTCGCTTCCCAATGGTGATTTGGTGGAGCAAGGAACTCGTGTTGCTCTACAACGACGCCTGGCAACCGATTCTGGGCACTAAACACCCAAAGGCACTGGGACGATCGGGCAAAGAGGTGTGGTCAGAAATTTGGGATGTGATTGGCCCCCAGCTTAATAGCGTCTTAGAAACAGCACAGGCAACCTGGTCGGATGATATGCTCCTCCTGGTCGATCGGTATGGGTATACCGAGGAAGCCTATTTCACCTACTCCTACAGTCCAATTTTTTTGGAAACTGGAGAGGTTGGAGGGGCATTCACAGCCGTAACCGAAACAACCCGACGAGTCATTGGTGAGCGGCGGCTCAGCACACTGCGAGAACTTGCGGCAAATACCGTAGAAGCGAAGTCAGTTGAGAAAGCCTGTCGAATTGCCAGTGCGACGCTGGCAAACAATCCCTACGATATTCCCTTTGCTCTGCTGTATTTAGTCGAACAAAACGGGAAACAAGCCCGTCTGGTTGAAACAGTAAGGGTAGATCCGGGAACATCTGCCAGCCCTGAACAAGTTGATTTGACTCAAGCTGAAGATTGCTGGACGTTAGCTCAGGTTCGAAGAACCGGGAACAGTCAAGTGATTGACCAACTCACCACTCGCTTTGGTGTCCTTTCGGGGGTGCCTGGGATGACCCGACTCGCTCGGCGATCGTCTTGCCCATTGCTCAAGCTGGTCAAGAGCAGCAGTTAGCAGGGTTATTAGTGATTGGAATTAGTCCTCGACGCGAGTTTGATAATGACTATCGAGGTTTTTTGACCTGGTTGCTAGCAACGTTGCCACAGTGATCGCCAATGCTCAGACCTACGAAGAAGAACGCAAACGGTCTGAAGCTCTCGCAGAACTCGATCGCGCCAAAACCACCTTTTTAGCAACGTTTCTCACGAATTCCGGACTCCATTAACCTTGATGCTGAGTCCGTTAGAGGAACTATCGGACACGTTAGATGAACGCTTACAGCCCGATGAACGAGAACAATTACAACTCGTGCAGCGTAACGGCTTGCGCCTACAAAAACTCGTCAACACCCTGCTAGACTTTTCCCGCATCGAAGCAGGACGAGTGCAGGCATCCTATGAACCGACTGATTTAGCAACCTACACAGCAGAACTTGCCAGCGTGTTTCGATCGCTGATTGAGCAAGCCGGGATGGATCTGGTCATCGATTGTCCAGCTTTGCCAGAATTGGTGTATGTCGATCGCGACATGTGGGAAAAGATTGTCCTAAATCTCCTCTCGAACGCATTCAAGTTTACGTTCATTGGATGTATCACGGTGCGATTACGATCGGTTGGCGATTCTGTTGAACTAAGCGTTACCGATACTGGTGTTGGCATTCCTGAAACAGAATTACCGCGATTATTTGAGCGCTTCCATCGCGTTAGTGGCACAAAATCTCGAACCTATGAAGGCTCTGGCATTGGGCTTTCATTGGTGCAAGAGTTAGTGAAACTACATGGTGGCACAATTCACGTTAGCAGCCAAATCGATTGCGGCACAACATTTGCGATCGCCCTCCCCTTTGGCACCGCGCATTTACCCCTGATCGGATTGCAGCCCCTCGCACCCGCGCATCCACTGCGTTAGGAGTCGATTCTTATCTAGCAGAAGCATCGCGTTGGATTTCAGAAGCAGATAGAGAGATAGGGAGTGAAGGAGTAAGGGAGTGGGGGAGTCAAAGAGTCAAGGACTTAAAGAGTAGGGAAAATTCTAATACCCCATCACCCCATCATCCCATCACCCCATCACCTGCTCACATTCTCCTCGCTGACGACAATGCCGACATGCGGGACTACGTGAAACGATTGTTGAGCCAGCGCTACGAGGTAGAAACGGTTAGTGATGGATTGGCAGCTCTGGAAGCGATTGCCCAACGCCCTCTTGATTTGGTGCTCAGCGATGTCATGATGCCGAGACTCGATGGCTTTGGTCTGTTGCGCGAATTGCGGACAAATCCTCAGACTAAAAATATTCCAGTGATTTTGCTATCGGCGCGTGCTGGAGAAGAAGCCCGCATTGAGGGGCTAGAAGCTGGAGCGGATGATTACTTGACTAAGCCCTTTTCGGCGCGGGAACTGCTAGCGCGGGTAGAGGCAACGCTGAAGTTAGCGCAACTCCGCAAAGCTGCCGCTCAACAAGAACAGACATTGCGGGTAGAAGCACAAGCAGCCAAAGACAGCCTGGAGAGTTTGCTTGCTCGGATTGATGATCAATTCTTAGCGTTGGATCGGCAATGGCGCTACACCTATGTCAACGATCACGTCACCGAAGTTACCGGAATCAATCGAGAAAACTTGTTGGGAAAAAGCCTTTGGGAAGTGTTCCCCAACATTGTAGGGACTCAATTTGATATAGAGGTGCGTCGGGCTGTGGCAGAGCAAACGCCCGTTCAGTTTGAATATTTCTACCCCAAATGGAATCGCTGGTTTGAAAACCATGTGTATCCATCGGCGGATGGTGTGTCAATCATTGTCACTGAAATTACCGATCGGAAACAGGCAGAACTGATGCTGGTCGAGCAGAAGCGCCTGCTGGAGTTGATTGCAACAGGCACTGCATTAGATGACTGTCTAGCGGCTGTGTGTCTTGCCATTGCTCAACTGAGTCCTGGCATTCGCGCCTGTTTTCTCCTCACTGATGCTCAAGGGTCAACGTTTTCCCGATCGATTACTCCAGATTTTCCACCCTCGCTGCAACAAGGGGTAAAAGGGCTACCGATTAATGAACTGTGTATTGGCACCTGTGGCGAAGCGGTGTATCGCGGTCAACCCATCGCCTGTACAGATATTGCCAACGACGATCGCTGGTCACCGAATTGGCGAGAGTTATGCATTGCCCACGGCGTTTTGGCGTGTCATTCCAGTCCTGTTCTGGGGGCTGAGCGATGGCCCTTTGGCTCGTTAATGCTGTGCTTCAGCGAGGCGCGAAACCCTACCGATTGGGAATATCAGCTTGCTGAGTTCGGCACTCAAATTGCGAGCATTGCCTTTGAGCGCGATCGCGCCAACTTTGCGTTGCGCGAATCCGAGCAAAAATATCGATCGCTGTTTGAATCGATCGATCAAGGCTTTTGCCTGATTGAAGTCTTATTTGATGCAGCCGGTAAACCTTTCAACTATCGCTTTCTTGAAGTCAACGCCGCATTTGAGCAGCAGAGCGGGTTAGTGGATGCGACAGGAAAAACGGTTCTCGAACTCGTGCCGAATCTTGAACCTCAGTGGCTAGAGGTTGCGGGTCAGGTGGCAAGGTCGGGCGAATCTATTCGATATGAAGCGCATGTCATCTCGATGAACTGTTTTTTGATACCTACATGTTTCCCGGTGGTGCGCCCGGTCAGAATCTCGTTGCAGTGCTGTTTGTCGATATTACCCAGCGCAAACGCCGTGAAGCCAATCTCGCTTTCTTAGCAGAGATTCAAGACGATTGTACTCGTCTCTCTACAGCGGCAGCAATGATGCAAACCGTGGGTGCAAAAATCGGTTCGTATTTGAATCTTTCAGTCTGCGCCTTTGTTGATATTGACGAAGCTCAAGATCAGGCGATCGTCCCCTACAGTTGGCACCGAGCCGACGCACCGAACTTGGTGGGGACTTATCGCATTTCCGAGTTTGTCAACGAAGCGTTTTGTATGGCAGCACGGGCTGGAGAGGTTGTAATTGTGAATGACACCAACACCGATGCCCGCACCAATACAGCAGCTTGTGCTGCGCTTAACATTCAATCGTTCCTCCATGTGCCGTTTCTCCGCGATGGGCAATGGAAATTTCTGTTCAATGGTTACGATTCTCGTCCACGTGAGTGGCGCGAAGACGAAATTGAATTGTTCTCTGAACTGGCGAACCGTGTCTTTCCTCGGCTCGAACGCGCCCGCGCCGAAGCTGATTTGCGAGAAAGCGAAGAGCGTTTCCGTACTCTAGCTGACAATATTGCTCAGTTTGCCTGGATCGCCGACGCAACCGGTTGGATCTTTTGGTACAACCAGCGTTGGTTTGACTACACGGGCACCACGTTAGCACAGATGCAAGGCTGGGGCTGGCAGCAGGTGCATCACCCAGACCACGTCGATCGTGTTGTAGAAAAGATTAGTCGCTGCTTTGAAACGGGCGAAACCTGGGAGGACACCTTTCCCCTTCGCAGTCGAGATGGCCAGTATCGCTGGTTTCTCTCCCGCGCTATTCCAATTCGCAACGAGCAAGGTCAGGTGTTGCGCTGGTTTGGTACCAACACTGACATCACAGAGCGTTTGCAAATCGAGCAAGAACGAGAGCAGCTACTTCAGCGCGAACAAGCTGCCCGTGAGCAAGCCGAAACTACCAATCGGATCAAAGATGAATTTTTGGCGGTGTTGTCTCATGAATTGCGATCGCCCCTGAATCCGATTCTGGGCTGGGCAAAGCTGTTGCAGCAGGGAAAACTGGATGCGGAGAAAACGGCAACCGCTCTGGCAACGATCGAGCGCAATGCTCAGCTACAAGCACAGCTGATTGACGACCTGCTCGACATCTCGCGTATCCTGCGGGGCAAACTCAGCTTAACGATGATGCCCGTTGATTTGAGCAGTGTCATCCGGGCAGCGTTGGAAACCGTTCAATTAGCCGCAGAAGCAAAAGGCATTCAAATTCAAACAAGCGTTTTGCCTGGTATCGTCACGGGGATGCTGGGCGCTTGCAGCAGGCGGTGTGGAATCTATTAGCCAATGCGGTCAAATTTACGCCCGCAAACGGACAGGTTACGGTCACGTTAAGTTCAACTGATAGCCATGCTCAGGTTCACGTCAGCGATACTGGAAAGGGCATTAAGCCTGAGTTTCTACCCTATATCTTTGAGCATTTCCGCCAAGAAGATGGAGCCACCACCCGCAAATTTGGCGGCTTAGGGTTAGGGCTGGCGATCGCCCGTCAAATTGTCGAACTGCATGGGGAACGATCAAGGCAGAGAGCGAGGGTGAAGGCAGGGGAGCAACATTTGTAGTTGAACTTCCCCTATCCAAGAGTGAAGGAGTTGGAGCGCGGAGGAGTGGAGAACCTTTCCCCATCTCATCTACCCATTCCCCGTTGACCGGGTTGCGAGTTCTGATTGTTGATGATGAAGCCGATTCACGCGAGTTTATTGCCTTTGTTCTAGAGCAAGCGGGTGCGATCGTCACAACGGCTTCTTCTAGCGCTGAAGCGCTGCAACGGTTCCCTCAAGTGGTTCCAGACATCATCGTGAGTGATATCGGCATGCCAGAGATGGATGGCTATATGCTGCTGCGGCAAATTCGTGATCAATTAGAGGATAGATACGTTCCGGCGATCGCCCTCACTGCCTATGCTGGAGAAATGAATCAACAGCAAGCGATCGCAGCAGGATTTCAACGTCATCTTTCTAAGCCCGTTGAGCCAGAAGAAGTCGTAAAGGCGATTAGTGCTTTATGCAATCTCGAAAGAACGCCTGGGTATCGTTGATGCAGTTGCGATCGGTGAATTATTTACTGCACTACGTCTCTAATCTGACGCTCCATGTCGGAGGTGATTTCAGTCGATCGAGCCGGAAGCTCTGCCGTTCCCCGTTCTCCGTTCCGCGCAATGTCATTGATGAGCAACTTCATCTCAGCAATTTCACGAACCTGCGACTCAATAATCTCATCTGCAAGCTTGCGAACACGCGGATCACGAATGCTCGCCTTTCGTGCATTGTTAATGGCAATGGAGTGGTGAGGAATCATCGATTTCATGAAGTTGACATCTCCAATCAGTGCCTGGGTTCTATTCACGGAGAGCAGAATCAAGCCGAATGCGGTTGCCAAACCGAGCACTGCGATCTTGATTCCGACTCCTTTGTACATCGACCACATAAAAGAAAGCATCACAACGGTCATCACGCACCCCATCACTAATGAGGCAACCAGTCGGTTTACACTAAACATGGCGTGATCAAGTGAATATATGAGCTGATACATCAAGAAGAACATGATGAACGTTGAGGTTGCGATCATCACCGCAAATCGGTTCCAGCTCATTCCTGGCATTTGTTTCTGTTGATTCATATTGCTTCTCCACCGCTTTAAAGTAATGCTCTGGCTCAACTCCTCCCGTCACTTCTATAGCCGACTTCCATAAGCGCAGAAATTGTAGAGGAAATTGGCAAGCTTATCGAGCAAGCTTGCCAACCTTCTGATACTTAAACTGTAAATTTCGATCTAATTAACGCGATGTGGCAACACTAACCACCTTACGGTACTCCTCAACAGCCAATCGGCAAGCTTTCGCACAGCTTTGGCAGTGTTCGTTATCGTGTTTTTCACATTCACTGGCGCAGGCTTCGCAGATATCGATGCAAGCTCGCACTACCTGAGGGATGAATCGAGATCCACGACTCATGTATCCAGCGATCGTCCAACACATTTGGGCACAATCGCGGCAGAGACGCGCGCATTCTGCCATGCTGCCCATGCAAGCATCAGCGCAGTGTTCACATTCGTAAGCACAGTGAATGGCAGCATCAATGCTGGTTTTATACTGTTGATGTGGCATTGTTAGATTCTCCTAAAAACGATAAAACTTCTTCTCATAGGAGTACGGTAGAAAGTTGCGTAGATAGTGTGCATCCGGCTTTTGAGGTAAAGCTATTTTCCATAATTTCTGACCTCAGAACCGTAGAGATTTCATATTGATTTTATTTTTTAGTGCATTGATCACAAACTCCTCTTTGCTTGTGTCGCTGCTTACCAGCTAATACGGAATCTGGATGGTAAAGCGACACTATTTTATGCCTCCTTCCACTAGTGAAACAACGTGTGCTGGCGGACCTCCGGCATTGCCGAAAGGACGACACAGCGAGTTGCTAAGGCTGCTTCAAGGGTATCTAAGTTCTCAAACTGCGGCTATCGGGCATCCATTGCTGCTAGCTTGTTACAGAAACATGGGTTTGAAACAATTATCAATGTCTCTGGTTCTTGAATCGCCTGGAAAACAGCTAAACTACCAGTACAACAAGGGGTCCATCAGCAAGGCTTTGAGTAGTAAAAGAATCAGAAGCCCAAAGCATTTAACCCTATCTGACAGGACGCAGCAACGGTGATGTATGTGTTTTGATTGTGGCGCTCATTGGTGAACTGCTACATCGTTGGATCAAAGGCACAATTTCATGAGCTATGCCACAGATCCTCTGACTAAAATGACGGTGCAATTCGAGTTACGGGCAATTTCCTCTGGCACATTACCGTTAATAACTTGCCGTAACAGGCGATCGCGACTGGCTCCCACCATAATCACATCACTATGATTATGTTGAGAATAGTCAACTACGGCTTGAGCTACAGAATTGGCTGAAACTGAAGCAATATTCACCGATCGATGCAAATGATGCTCTAAAAACTGTGCCGTTTTCTCTAGTAGCGTTGTATCAGGTTTCTGCCCAGGCTGAAAGACTCGACAAAGGCTGATTTCCGGTGTTCTGCTTAACGAACTGAGGGCGGGTAGAAGCTGAATCGCTTCCTGAGCATTCGGACCCCCTGCCATTGGCACTAACCAGCGATCGAAGTGAATTTCATCGGGCAGTTTGACCAGCACAACTTCGCAGGGCGCTTGCCGAATCACGGTATCTACAACTTTACTAAAAACGCGACCGGGTGTTGCAGTTCCGCCTTTCCAACCCATCAACACAAAGTCAATGTGACGGTCTTTAATAGTCTCCAGAATTGCTCCAGAAACCGTGTGGGCAACTCGAATTTGCGTGTGAACCGGAACTCGCCACGCTTGCCCCAGCAGAACTGCTTGCTGTAAAAGTTTTTGGCTGGTCTTCGTGCGGACAACGGCTTCTGATGGCACTTGATTTGGAGGCACTACCATGACCTGCAAACATTCAATTTCATACTGGCGCTCATGGGCGATCGCCACTGCCATCTTGAGCAACGTCGGAGTTGTTTTGGGATTACTAATCGGAATCAGTAAGCGTCCCCGTCCTGTTTGCGGTCCTTGGGTCTGATAAACCAGATAGGACGGATCGGGCTTGGATGCAGGCTGATCTACATTACCGCTCAGATGTTCTGCCTCGACGCGAATAATGTCGCTACGGGTAATAATGCCAACCAATTTAGGCCCTTCAGCAACAGGAAGCGCGCTCAAGCGGTAGTAGTTTAGCAGATGCAAAACATGCGCCAGCGTGTCTCTTGGTTTAGCCGTGATCGGAGCAGGAGACATGATTTGGGATACTGTGATGTCCTGATCCAGGCGCTGCTGAGTCCATTCTGCGAGATCTTTCTGGGTGAGAATGCCGACCAATCTTCCATGTTCAAGCACCGGAAAGTTGCGATGAGAAGAGTGGGAAAACGCCTGGATGGCTTCATCTAAGCTCATTTGGCTGGAAAGTGTTTCAACTTTTGCCTGCATCACTTCCGCCGCTGTAAAGCTGGTCCAAAGGCGATCGTCGTCCAGCTTCTTGTCTAAATGAATTCCCTTCCATTCCAGCAGAAGATCATAGAGCGAACCGTTTGCAAGTTTATCAGCCACTAAATACGCCACAACAGAAACAATCATCAGTGGCAGCACTAGATTGAAATCAGTCGTCATCTCAAACACAACGATGACGGCTGTAATTGGCACTCTGGCAACTGCACAGAAGAATGCTGCCATGCCTACTTGGGCGTAGGTCGTGACGGTTCCCAGTCCCACTAAGGACTGCTCCCAGGTTCCCACCAGGTAGCCCAGTGCTGCGCCCAATACCAAACTCGGAACCAGTAATCCTCCCGGTGCGCCTGAACCGTAAGTGAACAGGATGAGCAGAAATTGCACGACAAAGGCGCTCGCCACAACTTGCCAGTTGGCATTTCCAGTCAGCAACATCTCGCGTAAACCCGCATTGTCTCGGAAGTCTGGTAAAAAAACCAGAACAATGCCCGTGATCAATCCAGCTGCCCCGACTCGCCAAGGCAATCCCACCTTGAAGCGGCGATAGAAATTTAGACTGGTGAGAATTCCCTGGTTAAACAGAACGCCCAAAATGCCTGCAATCACTCCTAACAGCAGGTAAAACGGAATTTCTTGAGCTGAAAAGCTGGTGTTTGGGGTGCTCAGGTGCAGATTGAGATCGAGGCTGTGAGAGCCATAGATGCGAGAAACCACAGCCGCGATAAACGATGCCAGAATCGCCGTGCCTAACGTGATTCCCGAAATATCTTGCAGCAACTCTTCAACCACAAATAGCACCCCCGCGATCGGCGCATTAAATGCGGCTGCTAACCCCGCTCCTGCTCCGGCCGCCAGCAGTTGACGACGGTGATCGGGGAAGTGGGAACCCAACGGCTCAGTTGCGCGGCAAGCGCAGCTCCATTTGCACGGTTGGTCCCTCTCGTCCCAGCGGCATTCCAGCACCCAGCACCAGGATAGAGCCAATCAGCTTGACGATCGCAATTTTCAAATTCAGGGGCATGGGCACTCGTGCCAACACCGCTTTCACTTCAGACATGCCGCTTCCAGAGGCAGCAGGCGCAAAGCGCTCGACAATCCAGCCAGCCAGGAGTCCTCCTAGTAGTCCGAATGCTGGGAGGACAATATATATTGGAAACTCATGGGCAAGATGTTGCCGCCAGCCCCCAACCAACCGACTTCCTGCCCTAATAAAACCGCTGCTAATCCAGAAACTAAACCGATTAAACAGGCTTCTGCGATCGCTAATCGCTTGGACTGTAGTAGCTGCCGTGAAAACCAGGCGCGAATCTGTTTCCCTGAAGCGATCATTCTGACTAAGTACCACGACTCCAGATAATTGATTGTGTTAAAACACACCTGATTGCAGCTTGGCACTCAATCATGAAAATCGCATGAAATATCTCTTACTCCACAGGTAGAGCCAAACCATCCATCAATAGAGTGTCGCAGCAGTTGCGGCAACCCACTAGATTGAATCATTAAAAGTGTCTAATCCTTACAGATAATATTCGTGATTGGCAGGTGAATTATGACCACTGGAATTCAACTTTGGCTGTGGATTGCCTTTATTGGCATGACGATCGGTTCAGTTATTTTCGGGTTGAAGGCAGCGACTCAACGGCGGAAAGAAGGCATGGAATTTGCTCTAGTCAGTTTCTTCATTACCCTGTGGGCTGCCGCTATGTATTTGAGCATGATTTTAGGTGAAACCGTTCTATTTAATTTCAAAGGACAACACACGCTGTTTTGGGGACGCTATTTAGATTGGGTGATCACAACCCCTCTACTACTGTTAGATTTGGGTGTGATGGCAGGCATTCGTCCTAAGCTGCTTGCAGGGGTGATGGCAGCCGATGTCTTTATGATTGTGACTGGAGTAATCGCAACCTTGGAAGGTTCGCCGACAAATTACCTCTGGTATGTGATTAGCTGCGGCGCGTTCCTTGCTATTCTATGGGCGCTTCTAACCGAATTCTCGGATTCCGCACGTCGTCGCAATGGCAAAGTGAATCGACTGTTTCAAAAACTCAGAAATGTTTTAATCGTGTTGTGGTTTTGCTACCCGATCGTTTGGATTCTGGGTGCTGAGGGGATTCGTGTCTTAGGTGTCGAGGCAGAAACTGCTTGCTATGCCATTCTTGACTTATGCGCTAAGGTCGGCTTTGGCTTTATCTTGACATCAGCAGGTCAGGATGTTTTAGCTCAAGCCAGCAACAGCGATCGCATTCTTGAAGCGGCACATTCTTATATGGATGAACCTACGCCTCGTCGTTAGTCAGGTGATTTTCTGCCTAGAGGCAGCCGGAGTGTAAAAATGCTGCCTTTTCCAATCTGGCTCTGAATGTGAATCGTGCCCTGATGCGCCTGCACAATTGCGAGCGCGATCGCCAACCCTAGCCCTGAGCCTCCGGTATGGCGAGAGCGATCGACCTCAACTCGGTAGAAGCGATCGAAAATGCGGCGTTGATCAACGGCAGCGATACCAACACCAGTATCTTGTACCTCAACAATTGCGTAACTTTCGCTTTTTCTGAGTAACACAGTCACATTGCCACCTGCAGGCGTGGCTTGAATGGCATTGTCAATTAAATTGCTCACCAGACGATAAAGCTGTGCCTCGTTTCCCAAAACCATTACAGGTTCTGATATTTTTTGAGCCGTGAGCTTGACGAGAGCCGCGATGGACAGAGAAGCCAATTCTTCAACCAGATCGTTCACTAAATCGTTTAAACAGAAGGTAGTCTGTTGCGGGGCTGCTTGGCGTTCCAGTTGAGTCAGCAGCAACAAATCTCGTACCAGTTTAGACAGGCGCAGGTTCTGACGTTTGAGTGTGGTGAGCAATGTGTCTCCCTTTAGCGGAGAAAGCGAGGCAGATTGGGTTTGCAGCAGGGCTGAATCGATCGTTGCTTGCATGGCCGCTAATGGAGTGCGTAGCTCATGCGCCGCGTCTGACGTAAACTGGCTCATTTGCTCGTAGGAGCAGTAGATTGGGCGCATTGCCAATCCGGCTAGCCACCAGCTTGATATTCCCACTAGAATCAGGGCTACCGGGTAGCCTAGCAACAGAGTCCATCGTAAAGCTGCAAGATGCTGATCGAGATCTGCCAGCGATCGCCCGACTTGCAGATAGCCCCACGGTTGATTCTGAGACTGAAGCGGCAAAGAGATTTGGCGAAACCGCTTCCCTGAAGGGGTAGTCAGCATCAGCAAACGCGGTGCTCCAGAGGTGAGCGGCAATTGATCAAGCGGTAGTCCGGCGATCGCGATCGGGATATTAGGGGCTTCAACAGACGCAAATAATAACTAACGGGTGCTACAGATCCAGAAACTTTCTGTTTAGTTGATGGAGACTCAGTAATGCACGTCGCCTGATCTTGACACAATTCTAACGAAAGCTGGTGTGCCAGTTGCCGTAGTTGCCCCGGTTGTTGCACGGTTGGCTCAATACTGTCATGAAGGGCACTAGCCACTGATTCTAATCCCTGATCGATCGTTTCTTGGTACGCATGGGCAACTACTTGATATACCCCAAAGCCACACAAGCCAAGGATGCAGGCCATCGCCCCAGCATACCAGCCAGCAAGTTGCAGACGGGTTCGGTGAAACAGGCGGTTCTCGTGCATCATCTACTAGAGAGCGTTGAGGCGGTAGCCAACGCCATAAATGTTTTCAATCAAAGGACTGTCGTTATTGTCTCCTAACTTACGCCTCAGCAACCGAATCTGAGCCGCTACCACATTGCTAATGGGTTCCTCGCCAATCTCCCAAAGCTGCTCCAGAATCTGGTCACGGGTGAGAATTTGATTCGGATGCTGCATCAAGTACTCCAGCAGTTGAAATTCTTTGGCAGTCAGGGCAACGCTCTGCTTCTCGCCGTTGGATAAGGTGTGAGTTACGGCATGAGTTGCGTAATTTAGCGAGAGTGCACCAATCTGAATCTGGCGCGGTTGAAAGTGAGGGACTCGACGCTGCAATGCTCGCAATCTTGCTAATAGTTCGGGCATCTCAAAGGGCTTAATCAGATAATCATCCGCGCCGCTGTCCAGTCCTATGATTTTCTCTACCATCCGATCCTTTGCCGTCAGCATTAACACAGGCAGAGGGCTTTTTCTCCTCGCAGCCGTCTACATAACTCAACCCCAGAAAGTCCGGGTAGCATCCAGTCAAACACTGCAAGGGTATATTTTTCCCAATGGTCTTCTAGATAACTCCATGCCTGGTTGCCATCTAAAAACCAGTCCACAATATAAGCCTGGTGAGTCAAGGCTTGCTTAATCGCAACCCCTAAGTCTGGTTCATCTTCAACCAAAATCAATCGCATCGTTGCAAAAATGCCTCTTCAAGGTCAGCATCGGGATATTAGCGTATTTTAGCAATCATCCAATAATGATCGCCGCTCCTACAACCACACCACCTACAACGCCAGCCGCTTTGACAGCCTGTTTAACACCATCAGGATGCTGCCGTTCAATAATTTCATCTGAAGTGAACCCCTCGATTCGGACAGTAAATGGAAGAATTTAAGGAAGTTCTTCCTTTGTATAACGATCTCCATTTTGTTATTCATTCCATTTTCTTTCATATTCATCTGGTGTTAGATAACCCAGTGATGAGTGGATTCTTTTCTTTGTATACACGTCCGAATCGAGGGGTTCACTTCAGTTCTTCTCCCTTAATAGAGAACCAAATATTAGAGCAGGACAATGAGCTTGGTACCTCTAGTACCGACAACAGTGACGAGTTTCCCTGGTGAAATATCACCAAGCCAGTCTCTATTGTTTTCTATGTAGACATAAGCATCCCAATAATTAGCGTTCCAACGGATTCTGACGCGACCTTGGACAATTTCATCTATCTTGGCAAGACATGGTTCTTGCAGTAGCCTTGTATTGTCGGACATGAAAAACATGTGATTTACTCCTGATTTGTTTTTGCCATAGAAACAAGATGGCTAGGAGATACGCCCTGAATTTGGAGCTTCTCCTAGCCGCTGTGGATGTTTTTCCATCGATAGCTAGTTAATTGTGTTTTGTATCCTATAAGGTCAGCGTTTAGCTGTACCTGCCGAGATTAATAATAGACTTTACCAAAAATAAACTTGCTCAATATAGAAAGGACGGTAAAGCCGTAGGAATTGACAATTCTACCCAAAGAATTCATCTCCTTTCTTAGTTCCGAAGAAGTCCAATCTAAAGGAACGAATCCAGTCCCTTAAGTAACCTTGGGAGCATGTCACCTTTGCAGGGAGTAGAAATGCTTAAAGAGGACTGGAGTGCTGGAAAAGTCAGGCTATATCAGCGAAAATCAGAGCCATCCACTCCCCAGACAAAGCCATGAAACTAGAACAAGAGCAAGCCCTCAAAGCGCATCTACAAGCCATTGCCAAAATTCTCTATGACGATAGCGACCCAAATGCCATGCAGACGCTAGAAGGGATTGAAATGACCGTCCGACAGAAAATTCAAGCGCATGTGAGTCCAGAGTTGGGAGGTTTTTATTGGAGCGATTACAGCAACAACAGCAGGGCGACTCCGAACGTTGAAAAGCACGTTGGGAGTGTTAGAAATTACCACCAAACAAGCCGAAAAGCTGGAAGTATTGCTGCATCGTCAAATCAGTCCTCATCTAGAGAACTGTTGTTTACGTCTGAGTGCAACGGTTTCTTATGAGCAAGCCGAGCAGGATCTGGCTTATCTGGCTGGAATCTGAGTTTCTGCCAAAACTCAACAACGCATTGTGCATCGTCAGACATTTGACTTGCCCAATATTGAGCAACCGATTGAGGAGTTGAGTGTCGATGGCGGTAAAGTCAGAGCGAGAACACCTTTGGGTGAGCAATAGGGTTTGGTGGAGAGTTCAAACCTGATTTTCGTCATCATCTGAGGATAAACTTGCTCTAACGCTGCAATCAAAGCGTCAATGTGATAGCCGTGGTCGAGCAAGATGGTAATCTTCGGAATATTGACGGGTTTCGCCTTGAAATAAGTGTAATAGATCAAACTTGATCTGACAGAAGGGAGTTAACGGACACTGACAAAAGGTGTCGGATGTATCTCATTTGTTTCGCTCTTTTTACGTGTTGCTTCCCTGTCTGCTGCTCGTCTTTCATCGTATCCTCAAACTGCCGCTCCAACATCTTCTGTTGCATGATCGCTTTGCTGTCGAGGAAGGTTTGCATAGGGGTCTTGCCATAGCAGTAACGTCCAGAATGCGGACGAGTACAGTTATAGGAATCAATCCAATCATCGACATCCTGTTGTAACTGCTCAATGCTGTTGTAGAGTTTCTTGCGCAAGGCAACCTGGTAAAACTCCTCCAGAATCGTGCGATGAAACCGCTCACAAATGCCATTGGTCTGCGGGGATTTCGTCTTCGTCCGGGTGTGGTCGATGTCCTCAATTGCCAGGTACAACTGGTATTCGTGATGCTCAATGTTGCCGCAATACTCGAACCTCGGTCAGTCAAAATCCTTAACAGAGGAACGTCTTGCGACTCAAAAAATGGCAGCACTCGGTCATTGAGTAGGTCAGCCGCATTGAGTGCCGTCTTACTCTCGTAGAGTTTCACAATTGCCACTCGGGAGTAAGTATCAATGAAAGTCTGTTGGTAAATGCGTCCCACCCCTTGATTGTGCCGACATAGAAGGTGTCCTGGGAACCGAGGTAGCCAGGGTGTTGGGCCTCGCTCTCCCCGTGTGCTTCCTTCTCTTGCTTGGCCTTCTCCAGTGCCTTGAGTTGGGCTTCAGTCAGAATCAAGTTGTCCTGGGCTGACTTTGCCTCCAGCGCTTTAAGTCGTTTAGCAAACGTTTCCAAGTCGTGACGTAACCAGATGGAGCGCACGCCACCAGGAGACACGAGGATGCCCTGTCGTTTCAGTTCGTTGGAGACTCGCACTTGTCCATAAGCAGGTTGTTCAATAGCAAAGTCTACGACGGCTTGTTCAATGTGCGCTTCTACCCAATTCTTAACACAGGGCTTTTTGCGACTGATTTCTTGCAGTGCCGTTTCTCCTCCGGTTTCGTACAATTGTTTGAACCGGTAGAAACTGTCTCTAGAAACGCCCATGACCTTGCAGGCTTGAGAGACATTGCCCAACATCTTAGCCAGGTTGAGCACACCCAGTTTGTTTTGAATGATCTTGTCCTGTGTATTCATTTTGACACTCCTGATTTAGATTCAGTTTACAAGAAGTGTCAGATTAAGTCTTGACTATTACAGTTTAACGTGTATGAAGCACCCGTAATTTGGGATGGACAGATTAGAACAATTGAGGTTAACGAGTCAGAAGCAGCTCCATTAGTTGGTATGGGTTTACTTGAAGGGTACGAGTTGAAAATTCAGGCTGTCGCTGGTGGTTTGGTGACAATTACAGCATTGCCTTAAGCAGTAAAGCCCACACGCAGCGCGGTCTAACAATATGCCCTGGTTTCCAACGAAGTCAAGAGAATTAGGTTCAAAGCTGTTGAATTACTGTTTTCTTTAGATTCTTCTTGTAATCTTTTTCATTAAACTAGATGCAGCATAAACGTATCAAAATTGGGTCATCTATTCCTCAATTCTGATTTTATTGAAGTATTGGTTTCTGTTGTGTTCTATAGCTCTTACGTCGTCTCTTCGATGAGTGCTAAGTTTTGCACTAATGGTGAACCTTGCCCTTCAATGCCATCAAATACTTGACTTCATTGTAGGGCTGTCGGTCTTGCCAGCAGCGGAATATGATACGGATCCACTTAAAGGCTAAAGCTCGGATTGCTCCTTGATGGGTCTTGCCCTTTTTCGTTGCATTTGGTAAAACGCTTCTGCCCAAAACGAGTGTTTGCGAGTTTGCAGCGCCCATTCCACAAACGTTTGTCTGAGGAACTTGGGGCAACTCCAGCGCCAATGCACCCATGATTTCTGCCCACTGCTCTCTTTAACTGGAGCAATCCCGCTATAACGCAATAGGTCTTGAGCACTTTGAAACCGTTCACGGTCCTCTCCAAAAGCAACCAGAAGTCTAGGCGCTAAATGCGGTCCGGCTCCAGGTAGTGCAGCAAACAACCCGGCATCCGGGTGGGATTCAAACAACTCTTCTATCTTCGTATCGAAGGTGGTAATGCTGGGTAAGAGCGCCCGCAACTGGGCAATTAGAGCTGCAACGAGGAGTTGAAGCGGTTCGACAATGCCTGCATCCTCGGTCAATGCAACCCCTGTTGAATTTGCTCCAATCGACGCTGAATCGTCTTTGCCTGCACCACATGATGCGATTTGAAAACTGCTCTAGCTCTTCGTTTGGGGCACACTGTGCACTTTTGAGACTGGGATAGCGAGTCAAAAACTCACAAAATATTTGAGTATCCTTGTCCTCAAACCATTTGAGCACTTGAGGATAATAGCCTTTCAGGGCAGCGGTGATACGATTGGTCAGACGTACCTTCTCTGCCACCAACATCCGTCGGTTCTCGACCAACTGCTGAAGCGAACGCAGAATAGCACTGCTCGGTTGCCAGGCTTGCAGTTTGTCGTTGTGCTTGAGTAACAATTCTACTAACAGTTGAGCATCCATGGGGTCTGATTTCGCCCGAGAGGAAGTGAACGCTTGTCGGTACTTGGCAACCGTTTGAGCATTAATGGGGTAAAGGACTAAAAATTTGTACTTACACAACGCATAAATTAGGGGTCCTCGCTTTTGTTCAGTGCAAATCGCGATCATTGCTTCCTTGAATCGCTTCCTTAACCCGTCTACCCAGGCAGCGATTGCTTCTGGTTGGGAGCTAATGACGGAGAATTCAAACTCCTGGGTGCTTGGGTCATACAGACAAATATCGTGCTTTTGGTCAGCCCAATCAATGCCCATGTAAGCAGCGTAAGGAGATGCAGTTGTTTTAATGCCTGACGATATAGACTTCTTCATACTCACACCCGGAAGTGGCAGTTGGTTTAGATGAAGCTCGAATTCCCCCAACTTCAGTCGAAAGGATTAGGGCAAGGTTCGTTAACACCAAGCCCTGAGAGTTCGTTAGTTGAAGCAGGGACAAGAAGCGAGTGCGTGAGATATTGTTATAGACATCGGATGTCACCGCGTTGCAAAGTCGTCACTCGCCTCCTCCGAGTTCTGAAGTTGAGTGTACTCCTCAATTTCACTCTCGTCCCCCATAATGCATTGGTGCGGACGCGTAGAGTTTCTGGTTTAGCGTTTGAGGTTGTTCATCGCCGCTGAACCGAGCCGTTAGCCTGCTTCGCTTTTAAGTTGTGACGGTACACAAAGGTTATTGGTGAGAAGCCAGAGCTAGGTTATTTTAATATTGCAGTTCACCCATAAAGCTCTATGCTGCCTGCTTGGTACTTTGATGAATTCAAAATGGTCGGCGTTGATTTTGAAGATATGGTGCAGGTCGAAGTATACGATCGCAACCAAACAGTAAGTACGCCGGAAAAAGAGCAATCTTTGGTAGCTATAGCTATAGACAGGACTATTAGGACACAGCATCCTTGAGAACCGACTCCATGGCTTGGCGTAAAGACTCAAAGTTGGATAAACCTTTGCGAATGCGACTTTTCAGCCAAGCCCAACACTTTTCAATCCAATTGAAATCTGGAGAATAAGCTGGTAGATACAACAAACGACGAGAGTGATTAGATTTTTGTGTAAGCCTTTAGATCGTCAATAGTTGAAGCGTCCTGGAAGTAGGATAGCAAAATGTGACAAGGCTGCCTTCCAATTTTTAATCGGTTGATTCCATCGCTTGGCAATGTTGTTCATTGCCAAATACATCAATTTGAACACAGACTCCTCATCTGGAAACACAGCCTTGGTCTTAATTACCTTGCGCAACGAGCGATTAAGCGACTCAATCGCATTGGTGGTGTAGATGACTTTGCGAATATCCATCGGATAGTCAAAGATGGGAATGATGTTGTCCCAAGGCCGAATCCAAATCTGGCTAATCGCTGGATAAAGGGCATCCCATTTGACCGAAAACGCATCTAGGGACGCTTCTGCCTCCTCAAGCGTGGCGGCTTGATAAATCGGCTTGAGGTCTGCCGCTACCGCTGTAGAATCTTTCCAAGGGACGTAGCGCAGGCAATTGCGAATCAGATGCACGATACACAGTTGCACCTGGGTTTTGGGATAGAGTGCCTCGATTGCCTGGGGAAAGCCGACTAACCCATCACAGCAGGCAATCAAAATATCCTTCAATCCTCTGTTCTTCAAATCCGTTAGTACTTTCAACCAGAACTTGGCTCCTTCAGCTTCGGCTTCTCCAATCCACAACCCCAACAGTTCTTTGTTGCCCTCGCAGTTGATGCCTAAGACTACGTACACGGCTCGCTTGCTGAGGCGCCCAGAAACCTTGATATTGACGTACAACGCCTCCAGGTGAAGGATGGGGTACACCTCGTCTAAAGGACGCACCTGCCAGGCTTTCACCTCGTCGCTGACGGTGTCACTCACCTCGCTGATGAGGGAGGGTGAGATGTTGACACCATAGAGTTTTTCTAACTGAGCACTGATGTCTCGAGTGCTCAACCCTCGCGCATACAGCACCAAAATCTTCTCATTGGTTTCCAGCTAATCGGCGTTGGTGCTTGGGCACCAAGACAGGTTCAAACTCGCCGTTACGGTCGCGTGGGATCGCCAAGTCCATCTCACCGTGGTCTGATTGGATGGTCTTTTCGAGTAGCCATTGCGGCTATTACTCCGAGGGGGTTCTCTGGCTCTGGCTCATCAAGCTTGCAGGTCTCCGACTTAAGGTAGTTGTTCAGCTCCCGCTAAGGCTCGTTCAATCAGCCGTTTGCTCAGTTGTTTGAGTAAACCAGATTCGCCCAGGATATCCTCTGCGGTCTGGCAGTCTGCTAACAACTCATCCAGCATCTCATCCACCCGGTTGGTCTCTTTTTTCTTCCGTGCCATGATGCGGTCTCCTGAATTACGGGGATTTTAGACCGCTTACACAAAATCTTGAACAGTCTCAAATTCTTCAAGTCGATAACGGACGGTTTCACACCAGTCAGGATCTGGTTGTGCCTGAGAATGTGATTTTGTTGTTTCAACCTCCTTACTCTCCAGAGCTAAATCCAATTGAACACTTGTGGCAATATCTCAAAGCTGATCTCAAGTGGGCGGCATTCAAAACGTTAGACCAATTACAAATCAAAGTCGATCAACTTTTAGCTGAATTAACACCGGAAGTCATCGCTTCCATCACAGGTTATTCCTCATCCTGGATGCTTTATCTGCCCTGAATACCATTTAAATTGGTATAAGATGACTCTATCTGTTTGAAATGAAAACCCCAAGGTTTAACATCACTGTTTTTGGTCATCTCACATGATCTAGTAAAACACCAGAAACTCAGCACGATCGTGCCCGAACCAATAGCTTAGATTGACATTACCCTCAGCGAAAAGCTCAATGTTTGTGCCACCTAGTCGCTCTGTTTCCGTCCAGCCGCTCTTCAATTCATCTTCAGGGAAAAGAAAGCCAATTCTCCCAGCATCTTTATCAATGTAGAGGTGATTTGATTCAATCCATGCGAACAGCTCATCCCATTCGTCTGGAATCGACATTCCAGGCAAAAGTGTTTTCTCAATTTGTTCACCTAGAATTGTCATAAGTCGTAGCTGGATAACAATTTACTGTACAGAGTAATTCTGTTGCTCCATTTGTTTAGGGTAGATACACAGCAACGCTCTGTAGCTTCACTCAAGCATCATCCCGCCACCAGATTCTACGGCTGTCACAGCAGTTTGTCGATCGCAATAGGCAGATCGTGAATGCGCTTGGTGCCAATCCGGTTAACCTGCGTGTCTGTTACAGAGACACGATCGTTATCCAACAACGATATCTCCTGGGAAAGACGCGATGGAATTGGCTGATTTATTAAGATTGGATACCTATTTAACAGCGCCACATACTGATGGCATCACATCAAACCATTGACGCAACCACAACTGGGCAAAATCAGCCGAACGAAATTAATCAATTCGCCGGACTCGTACTGAGTTGGCAGAACCCAGTGCTACGGCAGTGTGATTAGTGCAGGATAAAAGCAAGACAGACGCTATGAGTTAATCGATGCAGAATTTACCAACCATTCTAGGATCCTATCAGGCCGTCCACCAGCGTGGTGAAGCGGCGTTTTTAGCAACTGTTGTCAAGACTCAAGGCTCAACCTACCGCCGTTTCGGTGCCCGGATGTTAATTACCCAGGCGGGTGAAACAGTTGGGATGGTTAGTGGGGATGCCTAGAGCAAGACATTGTGGAACACTCGCGGCAACGGTCTTCGAATGGTATTGTCAGGTTAACCGGTCTGTAGAATAATCGTACTGATTCAACGTTGATCGCATCTGCTTGCCCATGTATTCTCGTCATCGTTTTCCCGGCGAAATCATCAGTTAGTGTGTGTGGCTTTATTACACGTTCCCTTTGAGCGACCGGGACATCGAGAAAATGATGTTGTACCGAGGGGTCGAGGTGACGTACGAATCGATTCGAGAATGGTGTCAGAAGTTTGGGCAGCAATACGCGAATCAGCTGGGTCATAAACGACCTTACATCACCGGCAAATGGCATCTCGATGAGGTGGTCGTCACCATCAAAGGGCAGCAATACTACTTGTGGCGAGCAGTGGATTCAGAAGGAAATGTGCTGGATGTCATGCTACAACGGCATCGAAACACGAAAGCAGCAGAGCGATTCTTCCGCAAACTCCTGAAGAAACAAGGGGTTGTCCCTGGTGTCCTCGTCACGCACATTTGGACTAATCCGAGAACACTTCCACCCAAAGCAGCATGAACTGAGTGCAAAACGATACCGAGAAGAGCTACGCCAACGCTTTGAGGAGTGGCGAGAGATCGCTTGCTTGAAAATTGCTGCGTAACATTGAGCAACGCTGAATGTTCAAGGATTATCGTGCTTAAATCTGAACATACCCGCCTAAGTTGACAGTGCCGCTATTTAGATACGAGCATGGTTGATCGATTCGGCTAATTTCTGCCCACCGTATTCATCATTTTCTACGTGAACAAAGGTGATGTCGGTGATACCGATGAATCCAAACATGGCAACAAGATAGGGATCGTGATAATTCATTTTCTCAAAACGGCCACCGGGCCGAAAACCAGAATCACCACGTGCTTCAATGACAAACATTTTTTACCCAAGACTAAAGGCTTGTAAGCATTTTCAGTATCATCAGGTTCAAAGTCAAAGGTTCGTCCAATACGGATAATTTGATCAATATAGGCCTTAAACCCGCTGGGAACGCTGAAGTTGTACATTGGCACGCCCATAACGTAAATGTCAGCCGCCAGGAACTCATCTACAAGTTCATCGCTTAAGCGAATTGCTTGTTTAAGTTGCGGTGTGTGGTGCTCAGGTGGTGAAAATGCAGCAGCAATCCAGGATTCATCTACGTGGGGAATGGGATTGCGTCCAACATCTCGGTAGCCGATCGTATCGTTGGGATATTGATGTTTCCAACGTTCAACGAACTCGTGGGTCATGCGGCGAGACTGAGATCTGTCTCCGCGTGGACTTGCATCAATATGCAGTAGATGTGCCATAGTTTCTTTTAAGCCAAATTTACTGTTTCAGCTTAGACAATCAAGCACTGGGGAACCATCTGTTTCTTGCGCCACTATCAAAATCTTGTGATCGATTTGTAGATTTCTTTAGCGAAAGGTTTTTAGAGTGAATACAATCAAATCAAGACGCATTGGGTTTGCATTGTGAAGATACCAGGGAATCAGCAGCCCGAATCGAAATATCTGCCTATTTTGTCGAGCCAGAACCAGGGCTGGGAAAATATTCTGGTTAATCAATTCAGACATCCTCCCGACGAGGCAACGTGCCATTTTAGTCAGGAACATGCGGTTTGCCCGTCGCTAGCATCTCGTCCCGTTCGTTCGGTGCACATTAAAGGAGGCAAGACCCAGACGGGGCTGTATGGCAAAGGTGACATTTCTATTACCCCCGCTCAAGTGTCGCTTTTCGCACGTTGGCAGGATGAGAATCACTTCCTGGAGATCCGAATTGCCGCTCACTTTGTAGAAAGCGTTGCCAGAGAAACCCTGGACAAAGATCCCAATCAGATTGAATTACTGTCTGAGTTTCGTATGCGCGATCCACAGCTTGAGGCGATTGCCATGCTGCTACTGGCTGAGCTTCAACAAGAAAAAACAGGCAGCAGGCTCTAAATTGAATCGCTCTCGAATGTGCTGGCAGTGCATCTGCTTCGACAATATGTCACCACAAAACCCCACGTATCTATCTACGAAGGGGGATTATCCCAACGTCAACTGATACAGGTGTTAGACTACATCAACGACCATTTGCATCAAGACATTAAGTTGGCAGATTTGGCGGCGTTGTTAAACATAAGCCAATTTCATTGCAGCCATTTGTTCAAACAGACCATTGCAACAACTCCTTACCAGTATTTGCTCAATCAGCGCATTGAACGAGCAAAACAGTTGTTGAAGCAAACAGGTCAGTCAATTGTGGATATTGCCCTGCTGTGCGGCTTTAACAGTCACAGCCATCTTGCTAAACAGTTTCGGCAACTTACAGGAATGACACCGAAAACCTACAGAACGCTGAAGTAAGATAGAAATCGTCTCTTTAGATAGACCAGTTACGGAACTGGGAAAGTATCCGAAAAGTCAGCCAAGACGTATCTCCAGGAATTTTGTGTCTTTTGGAGGTTGCGTTCTACCTTTACTGAGACGATCGAAAAAGCAATCATTTGCCTCTAACCTGTTCAAAAAAGCACTGCCTTGGGTTCTAAAAGAAAGTCGCTATTGTTGGCCAACGCCCACTTTCCTACAAAACCAACTTTCCATAGATTGGCTGCTGTCAACCATCAGCGGTCAGCTATTATAAAATTTATTTACATGACTCTGTATAATTTTTGAGGACCATTCTTAGCCTCCAATCTTCCTACTAAGCCTGCCAATCTTACCTCTTAATTTCTGGCGATATGTATTGGTTGGAAAAGTTCAAAATCCAAATTTACTTTCTTGGTTATTTGTTGAATCAATTTATAGAGAATAGACCTATGCAATGCTTGTGTAGCAGAGATTACAGCGATAAATCTTGGTGAGTGTGGCATCCTTAAATAGTAACTTATGGATGTTTGAAGGGTATTTTGAAAAGATCTGTAGACTTTTTTTATTTATGTTCTAACATTGCTTCCCATAAGGAAATCAGGGCCATTCAAGCATGTGTAATGAACAGTTAGCCATTTGTTAAACCATGGCAAAAGGGTTCGTTTCTTACTCGTGATGAATGCATAAGAACAGGAATTTTTGACGAGTGATCCCACTTGAAGCTTTAGCGTTCGTTTAATACGTGCTTCAAGAACAGCATTGAGTGTCTAGTAAGTTTATATTGGGTATGTCGCATCTACGTTTGGTTGGCTTACGTAGACATGCATTTTTGTGCAATGCAGTTAGCAAACTTCTGGTGCTAAAGTGCTTAATTTGCGATGTCAGTAAACAGTTTTAGGAGCCAGTAATATAATGACTGCAAGTCTTCTTCAAACGCAGCGGAACCCTTCGGACAGGTTTGATGCTAAGCAGCTTTCTGACAATAAGCTGGTGTATCTTAAGCCAAATGTGTTGCTGGAGCCACTCTTTAACAGTTGGTACGCGTGGCCCTATCTAATTTCACCCACAACAGCGGCGCTCTGTACTGAAAATTTGCATTTGAAGATTATGCAAGGGTTTGTCGCTGCACCACAGATCCATGTCAGCGCACTGAAAAACCCTAAGAACATGGGTGGGCCTTTTCTCAACTATCCGGCTGAGCGTGTTGGGGAAATAGCTGCGCTGGTGGAGCACATCAAGCAGAACCTTGGGCTGTTACTGGATCTGGCGAAGTCAATCAAGCAGTTAGATTTGCATCTGATCGAGCAGGCGTCTGGTTACTCTCTTGAACCGCTGTATAAGGAGATTCCAGAGCTTTTGCGGGGTACGTCGAGCTTGTTTATGATCTAAACAATTTTCCATCATTGCGGTTTTTAGAGGGGCTTTTGTACAAGAGTCCGCTCTACATGCAGCAGGAACAAAGCATTCAACTATCCCTTACGACTAACGACGATCGCTCATTTATTTTCAGCACTCCCCGTCTGCTGGAACCAGATACCTTACGCTTGCCGATTCCATTCGCCCATCCTGGTATTGATGCGTTATTTCAAATGAAGTATACGCCGCAGCCCCTAGGATCGATTCGAGAGCAGTTGGGAATTACAACAGAGCAGCAGTCCCTATTTAGCCATCTATTTGGTGAGCAGTCTGGCAAGCCAAGTGCCGATCGCTACGATGGCGATGATGTTCGCATCCGTTACTTTGGCCATGCTTGTTTGTTGATTGAAACGAAGGACGTTAATCTATTAACCGATCCAACCCTTTGTTACGACTACGACAACGGCATTGACTGCTTCAATTATGCTGATTTGCCTGCCTTTATTGACTATGTATTGATCACTCATTCCCATCAGGACCACGTCCTGTTTGAGCATTTGCTGCCATTACGTCACCGCATTGGAACGGTCGTCGTACCAAAGAGCAACGGTGGTGGGCTTGCAGATCCGTCCCTGAAGCTAATGTTCCGCACGTTGGGATTTGCCAACGTTTGCGAAATTGATGAGATGGAGTCGTTGTCGCTGCCCGATGGAGCGCTGA
Source organism: Kovacikia ellensis JS3 (assembly GCA_034541955.1). Classification (GTDB taxonomy): domain Bacteria; phylum Cyanobacteriota; class Cyanobacteriia; order Leptolyngbyales; family Leptolyngbyaceae; genus Kovacikia. The sequence goes on from JAVYJL010000002.1 coordinate 747,343, forward strand.
CTGGAATACCGTTTTTAGGTGAACATGTTGATATCAACATTCGTTCAAAGATTGCCTATCACATTGAGCTGAAACATCGCACTATTATGTGTTTAGCAGATTCTACAAACGTTGATTCAGCGCTATATCGGCATATTCATGCTGAAACGGGAAATGTGGACGTGATGTTTTTGGGAATGGAGTGTGATGGGGGCCAGCAACCTGGCTATACGGTCCATTGATGTCTAAACCATTGCCCCGATCAATGGATCAGTCACGGCGATTTGAAAGTTCTGACTATGCGGGTGCCATTCAAGTTGTTGACTGTTTCCAGCCGGAGCAGCTTTACGTTTATGCAATGGGTCAAGAACCGTGGTTGCGGCATTTAACGTCAATCATTGAAGATCCAACGTCCAAACGCATTACTGAATCGAATCGGCTTTTGCAAGACTGCCACGATCGGGGAATCATTGCTGAGCGGCTGTACTGCAAGAAAGAGCTGTATCTAACGGCTCGTTAGTTACAGTTTCTTCTAGCGTTTTGCTTTTACATCTTCAGGGTTGCAACGGTTCAATTGCTGTAGTAGAGAATCAACCCAATGCACTAAATTCTGAATGTTTTATACCAAATCCGCCTATGGAGTAGTGGCATCGGTAGGGGCGTAGCATTCGGCAGAAAGATTGAGACTAAGTTTCAGCGTTTACGACCGAATGCTACGCCCGTACACAAAATAGTGGTGTCGAAACATTGTTTTTGAATTGTAGCCTCTGTGTCTCTACCTGTAGTGGTTTTCCATTTGATGATAGGTCTTCGTATTGTGTTCTGTCTGAATTACAGATTGCTTCTGCTGACGACGTGAACAGTTACAGCCCAATCTATGCCTTCTCGTGAAAGCTGCCACAAACCGACACAAACAATAGCTGGTATGTCAGCTAGTGGATTCTTAGATCTGCTCAATAAGTTTTAGGGTGTTAGGTGTATGAACCAAGTTCGCGTCGTCGATCCGATGAGAATCGACTCTCCCAATCTGCCTGTTGCTCATCTTCTGTCTGTTCCAGAGCTTTTTACCATCAAGCGAAACAGAACCCTTGGCATCCCGCGATCGTTGCTGACGGGCAAACGTTGAGCTATGCAGAACTCAATCAACGGGCAAACCAGATTGCCCACTACCTGCGCAGCCTTAGCGTTCACTCCAACGTTTTGGTAGGTGTTTGTCTGCCGCGTTCAATCGATGCGATCGTTGCTCTATTGGGAATTTTGAAAGCTGGAGCCGCTTATGTTCCATTGGATTCGGAGTATCCAATGGAACGGCTCGCCTACATGATTCGCAACGCTGGGCTGTCCGTTCTAATCAGCAACCAAACTGGATTAAGTGCGCTTCCGTCCTTTTCGGGAACGGTCATTAACCTTGATATTGAGCACGATCAATTAGTCGCCCAGCCGACCGACGATCTGCCGCTGACGGGACTTAATCATCAGCCTGCCTACGTGATTTACACCTCTGGCTCAACGGGGAATCCCAAAGGCGTTGTGGTTGAGCATCAAAGCCTTGCAAATCTTGTGCAGTGGCATCAGAAAGCCTATGGCGTGACGCCAAACGATCGGGCCACTCAGTTTGCTGGATTATCGTTTGATGCGTCCGTTTGGGAAATATGGTGCCATTTGAGTATGGGCGCGACGCTGTACCTGGTTCCAAACGAGGTGCGTTGTAATCCTACAAAAGTCTTACCGTGGCTGGCTGATCAGGGTATCACGATTAGCTTTTTACCGACCCCGGTTGTTGAGATGCTGTGGGATTTCCCATCCCAGATCACTTGAAATTACGCTATTTGCTCACTGGAGGAGATGCGTTACGACGGTTGCCCTACCGTTCGCTTCCCTTTACGTTAGTCAATCACTACGGCCCCACCGAAAACACCGTGGTTGCCACCGCAGCAGTTGTTAATCCAATCGAGAGAAATGTTCCCTCGATCGGGTTTCCTATTTCGTCTGTGCAGGTTTACCTCCTGGGCGAGAATCAGCGGTTGGTACCGCATGGAGAAGTTGGTGAACTTTATATTGGTGGACAGAATCTGGCCCGTGGGTATCTCAACCAGCCAGATCTGACACAGTCAGCCTTTGTTCCTGACACGTTCAGCGCCTTGCCTGATGCCCGATTGTACCGGACCGGTGATTTAGCTCGTTACCGAACCGATGGAGCGCTGGAATTTGTTGGACGGGTTGATCATCAGGTAAAAGTTCGCGGGATGCGCGTAGAGCTTGGTGAAATTGAGGCTGCCATTCTAAAGCATCCCCACGTGAAGCAAGGGATTGTCCTTGCCAAAACGGACCCAACAGGGCAGCAAACCCTGGTGGCCTACTGTGTGGCAGCAAAGGGCGGAGAAGCCGATACAGCCGCTCTGCAAGCCTTTCTGCGCGGATTGCTGCCCGATTACATGATTCCTGCTTCAGTACAGTGGCTAGAAACCTTGCCGCTGACTCCAAACGACAAAGTCGATCGACGGGCACTTAGTGACCTGTCTGAAACCCGAATTGACCAGGCACCAAAATTTGAGGAAACTCCTGTCGGAGAGACTTCTACCGAATCCCAAATTGCACAGATATGGCAGGAACTCCTGGGAGTGCAGCAGGTGAACCCACAGGACGATTTCTTTGAGCTGGGAGGACATTCCCTCTCCGCAGGGCTGCTGATTGCGCGTTTGTACGAACAGTTTCAGATCGATGTAACGCTTGAACAGTTTTTTGAATTTTCAACGCTTACTGATCAGGCGGCGTTGATTGAGCAACTCCAGCGTGAGCAAGCTTAGGAGCTATTTATGACCTCCGTACAACCGCAGACCTCACCGCAAGCTGCCCTAACGCCTGTGACAGGGCTAGGGGCCTCTGGAAAACCCCGTATTCCCCAGCGGGAGAATCATACCCCTGCTGAGCTGTCGTTCCGGCAGCAAACCCTTTGGTACCTCTATCAGCTTGATCCGGATAATCCGGCTTACAACGTTGCCTTTCTGCTTCATTTTGATGGCTCACTGTGTATTCCGGTTTTGGAACAAAGCTTGAATGAAGTAGTGCGTCGTCATGATTCTCTCCGCACACGAATTACGTCGATCGAGGGCCACGTCTTTCAAGTAATCGCACCACCTGAGCCATTCTCTTTAGAGTTAGTGGATTTAAGCGATCGGGCGGATGGCGAATCGCAACTGAAAACGATCGCGCAGGCAGAAGCCAGCCGTCCGTTTCATCTGGAGAACGAATCACTCGTCCGGTTTCTGGTGCTTAAACTGGCCCACGATCGCCATATCTTATTTTTCAATCTTCATCACATCATTGCCGATCAATGGTCGGTACAAATTCTTCTGCAAGAGCTAGTGACGCTGTACCAAGCCTTTAACGCTGGTAAACCATCTCCGTTGGGTGAAATTGCGGTTCAGTACCCCGATTTTTCCGACTGGCAGCGGCAGCAGCTACAGGGAGACTATCTGCACAAGCAGCAAACCCACTGGAAGCAGCGCCTAAACGATGTTCCGGTTGAACTGAATCTTCCAACTGATTTCCCAATTACGCAGCCCGCCCGCGACGGGAATGTTCATTCCATTTACCTCGCACCGAAGCTCGTTGATGATTTGACACGGCTGGGGCGATCGTGCGGGGCAACACCGTTCATGGTTATCATGGCGGCCTTTCAGATTCTTCTGCACCGCTACAGCAATCAATCAGATGTTGTTGTCGGATTTCCCATTTCAGCCCGACCTTACCGAGAACTGGAGTCGGTGATTGGTTACTTTGCCAATACCCTGGTGCTGCGTTCATCCTTTGCAGAAAATCCAACGGTGCAGGATCTCCTGCGACAGGTTAAAAAATCAGCGTTGAGCGCATACACTCACCAGGCACTTCCGTTTGAGAAAATTGTTGAGGTCATTAATCCACCGCGAAATCAATACCGCAATCCTATTTTTCAAGCCTTACTCGTGCTGCAAAATACGCCGCTTGCCAATCTCCAGTTGCCTGGGGTGGAGCTACGGTTGGAGCAGTTGCACAACGGTACGGCCAAGTTTGACATTAGCCTGGAATTGCACGAAGCAGAGGGAGGACTGAAAGGTTGGTTTGAGTACCGGACTGATGTATTCAAACCTGAAACGATCGCTCGCTTGGCCGATCAGTTTGAGCTGTTGTTAACATCCATGATTGCCAACGTTGACAGGCCAGTCAACCAACTGTCCTTTCTAAACGTTGATGAGTGTCATCAGATTTTGTGCAATTGGGCACAGTCAACGGATATTCCGGTTGATCGGTGTGTGCATGATTGGTTTGAGCTTCAGGTACAGCGGCGACCCCAGGCGATCGCGTTGCGCTGGCGTGGGCAAACGATGACCTATGCGGAATTAAACCGTCAGGCAAACCAGTTGGCACACTTCCTGACTGAACAGGGTGTCACAACCGAAGACGTAGTTGGAGTCTGTCTGGAGCGATCGTTCGCGCTGATTGTGACTATTCTTGCCATTGTGAAGTCTGGGGAGCCTATCTGCCGCTGGATCCTGGTTATCCACAGGCACGACTCAAGCACATGCTTCAGGATGCGTCTCCCTCTCTGATTGTGACGCAAGCCAGTTTGCAGAACGGATTGCCCGACGTTGCGGGAGACTGCCTGCAATGGGAAACGCTGGTATCAACGATCGCAGCCTACCCCGACAGTAATCTGCCTCGCTGCACGAAGCCCGACAGTTTGGTCTACGTTCCCTATACATCCGGCTCGACGGGCACACCCAAGGGTGTAGAGGTCTGCCACAGGGGAATTGTGCGTCTGGTGATTGAGCCGAATTATTTGGACATTCAAGCAGACGATCGCTTTTTGCAGGTTTCGCCCGTTGCGTTTGATGCCTCCCTGTTAGAGATTTGGGGCAGCCTGTTGAATGGTGCGACGCTGGTAATTCATCCCGAAACCACGTTCACGCTGGCAGAATTAGGCACCGTCATTCGAGAGGAGCAGATTACAACGCTCTGGCTAACGGCTGGATTGTTTCAGCTAATGGTTGAAGAACGATTGCAGGATTTAAGCCACGTACGCTACTTGCTTTCGGGCGGCGATCGCCTCTCTGTGTCACATGTTCGACGGGTCTTGGAGCAATTACCCCAGTGCCAGTTGATCAACGGTTATGGCCCTACAGAAAGCACAACGTTTACCACGTGCTATCCGATTCAAAATTCATCGGACCTTGAACAGGAGTTCCCATTGGTAGACCGATCAATAATACTCAGGTTTATGTTCTGAATGAGTATCAGCAGCCTGTACCTGTTGGCGTTGCAGGCGAGCTGTATATTGGCGGTGATGGGCTAGCGCGGGGATATCGCAAACAACCGGAGCGTACCGCAGAACGCTTTGTTCCCAACCCGTTCAGCCTGGATTCAGATGCGCGGCTGTACCGAACGGGGATCTCGTCCGGTTTCGGAATGATGGGGTGCTGGAATTTTTGGGGCGGAGCGATCGCCAGGTAAAAATTCGTGGTTTTCGAGTGGAACCGGGCGAAATTGAGTCCGTTTTGAGCCAGCATCCCCAGGTCGCACAGAGCTATGTTGCCTGTCATACGATCGCCAATGACAAGAAGCTGATTGGGTATGCCGTGCCGGTTCAGGGGAAACTCCTCAGGTGGATGAGTTGCTCCATTTTTGCGTCAACGCTTACCGGATTACCTAGTTCCGAATGGCATACAACCGCTGGAACGGTTGCCGCTGACACCCAACGGCAAAGTGGATCAGGCAGCGCTTCCGATTCCAGACACCGTTATTTCTACCCATACCTACGTTGAGCCGACAACTGATGTGCAGCAGCGGTTAGCGGCCATTTGGGAGAAATTATTAGGCGTTCAACCGATCAGCATTGATGACAACTTCTGGGATCTGGGAGGGCATTCGTTGTTAGCCGTTTCTCTGTTTGCCAGAATTGCCGATGAATTTGGCCTACACCTGCCGCTAGCAACCTTGTTCAATGCGCCAACGATCGATGCCCTATCCAGTTTTCTAGCAGCTCAGCATTCAGATTCCCCGACAGCACCCGTCTCATTTGGAAAGTCCCTGATTCCAATTCAGCCTCACGGCAGTAAGCGTCCGTTTTTCTGTGTTCATGGCGCAGGAGGGAATCCGTTAGTGTTCCGAGAATTAGCGCAGCAGCTTGATTCGGAGCAACCGTTCTATGCGCTACAGCTACCTGGTTTGGATGGTCGCAGCACTCCCTACAGCTCTTTGGCAGAAATGGCAGCCGCCTATTTAGAGGAAGTGCAGCAGCTACAGCCCGAAGGCCCTTATTTGCTCGGTGGTTTTTCATTTGGGGGCTGGTTGCCTTTGAAATGGCGCAGCAGTTGAGCGCAAAGGGGCACTCTGTTGCCCAACTGGTGCTGTTCGATACGGGAGTATCAACCACCTCCAAATCGCCCTGGAGCAGAATGAAACAATCCCTTCAGCAGGTGCGAACGCAGGGATTACAGCGCATTCCAATTCTTTTGGAATCCTTGGGCAGCTATTTGCAGTGGCGGGTTCGCTGGCTACGGGCGCGCTGTATGAGAACGATTTTTGGGCGCATTAATCGTCCGCTGCCGCACCAGTGGCAAAAGGATTACGCCGTAGAGGTTTGCGATCGTGTGGCAGAACATTATGTTCCAAAACCCTATGACGGTTCTGTTGTGTTGTTTTATTCCACACAAACCAGTTTTCCGTTCGAGCAACCTTTATCCGAACGATGGAGACAACTTGTTGGTCCGGGCCTCTCAGTCTACGCGATTGACAGTGATCACATTGAGCTATTGAGTGGAACTGCTGTTGTGCAGCTTGCCAAGCAGCTTGCACACTGCCTCAATACAGCACTTACGGGCTCTTCCAGGGTTTAGGAGTTAAATAACGATGGAAGAAACACTACTGTTAACGCCACCTGATACCGATGTTATTCATCGCTCGGTTTATTCCCCATTAAAACGATCGCTCGATATCCTAGGCAGCTTAGTGGGGTTAGTCGTTTTAGCACTGTTGCTTCCATTCATCGCGATCGCGATCAAGCTGGATAGCTCCGGTCCTATCTTTTACCGACAGGTTCGGATTGGGCTGGGTGGCAAACCCTTCTGGTTATGGAAGTTTCGATCGATGGTCGAAAATGCTGAGCAATTAAGAGCAATGGTCACGAATGAAGCATCTGCCAATCTGTTTTTCAAGTGCCGTGACGATCCACGGGTGACCTGGGTAGGACGTTTTCTGCGCCGCACTAGCTTGGATGAACTACCCCAATTCTGGAATGTGCTGAAAGGTGACATGAGCCTGGTAGGTACCCGTCCCCCAACTCCAGATGAAGTCGAACACTATCAACCCCAGCACTGGCAACGTTTGTGGGTTAAGCCAGGGTTAACGGGGGTGTGGCAGGTAAGTGGACGATCGATAATTTGTGATTTTGAGCAAGTTGTTCACCTGGACATCGATTATCAGCAGAACTGGACAGTGCTGTACGACGTACAAATTCTGTTCAGAACAGTACGGGTACTTTTGCACCGAACCGGTGCCTATTAGATAGGAGTGGGCTTTCTATGAGAATTGCGGTGATTGGCGCAAAGGGTATTCCAGCCCATCAGGGCGGGATTGAACATCATTGCCAGGAACTCTATCCGCGAATGGTCAAGCAAGGCCATCAAGTAGACCTTTATGCCCGCTCATCCTACACGCGTTCCCTGTCTCACGAAACCGTGAATGGTGTAAGAGTCATTTCCTTACCAGGGCTACATCTGAAGGGACTTGATGCGTTGAGCTGTTCTTTATTTGGAACGCTCTCGACGATCGCAAGATTTCGGAACCAACCCTACGACGTGATTCATTTCCATGCCTTAGGGCCGTCCATTTTTGTGGCTTACCGCGTCTAGTGGTTAACACGCGTATCGTTGTCACTTGCCATGGGTTGGATTGGGCCAGAGCCAAGTGGGGAAAAGCATCCCGCTGGCTGCTGCAAAAGGAGAACACACGGCGCTGAAATGTGCAGATGCGCTAATTGTTGTCTCTGAAGATTTGCAAGCCTACTTCCGCAACACCTATAGAAAACCAACCACCTACATTCCCAATGCACCTGCCCATTACCAACCGTCCGATCCCTATTTTCAATACGTGCGATCGCTCGGGCTTTCTCCAAAGCGATATTTCCTATTCTTGGGACGATTGGTGCCTGAAAAACGCCCGGACCTCCTGATAGAAGCGTTCAATCGTTTAAATGAGTCCGATTGGAAACTGGTGCTGACGGGAAACGACAGTGACAGCCGAGACTACGCTCAAATGTTGAAAGCGACGGGAGCACGATCAGACCAGATCGTGTTTACCGGAGAACAGACTGGTTCACGGCTAGCTGAAGTCGTTCGTGGAGCAGGGCTTTTAGTCTTACCTTCTGACATTGAGGGGATGCCGTTAGTATTGCTCGAAGCCATGAATGAAGGCACTCCAGTACTGGCAAGCGATTTGAATGTGCATCGGTCTCTTACGGCAGACGGACGGGGTTTGCTGTTTAAGGCTGGAGACACGGTAGCCTGCCATCAGCAGTTGCAATGGGCAACAATGCATTTACCGGCGCTGGAAATGATGGCCAAAAACGCTCAGCGGTATGTTCGCAGTCATTACGACTGGGATCAGATCACGTATCAAACCCTTGCTGTTTATGGCCAAACGCTGAGGTCCACTGAGTTTGACGAATCCCAAAAGGAAGCAAATTTTGTTTGAGCTATGACATCCACTCCTGCTGGTTCTCCAGATTCTATCGATCTCAATCTTGGTAATTGTGCTGAAATTGTCCGCCGTCGATGGCGGCCTGCTGCGCTGATATGGGGCGGTACGGTGGCGATCGCAGTCCTTGCTGCTTTTCTTCAAAAGCCAAGCTACGAGACCCATGGACGGCTTTTGTTTCGAGCGGATCGCACCGCATCCATTCTGGGTTTTGGTACGGATAAAGATACCCCTGCGGCCACACCTCCACTGACCATTCAGAGCAATCCGCTGAAAACACAAACAGCGGTCATCACATCCATTCCACTAGTGCAGCGAACAATCAATTCATTGAAGCTAACGGATAGCAAGGGAGTTCCGCTGAAACCCAAGGCAGTCATTAACCGATTAAAGGTGAAAGAACTGCCCGGTGCAGATGTGCTGGAATTGCAGTATCGAGACCCTGACCCAAAGCGAGCGGCGAATGTCATCAATGAATTGATCCGGCAATATATGGCTTACAACATTGCCTTCAGCCGCTCTGATGCGATCGCTACGCGCAAGTTCATCATGGAACAACTGCCTAAAACCGAGACAACGGTTAAACAGGCAGATGCAGCTCTGCGAGAGTTCAAAGAACGTAATGGCATCACCGACCTGGAAGCTCAGACAAAAGGATTGGTGCAAAATCAACTTTCCCTTCAAGATGCGCTGGTCAAGGCTCAAACGGAAATGGCCTCCAGTACGGCACGACTGAATGACTTGCTGCGAAAAGTGGGGACGGATGCCCAAACAGCCATGCTGTGGAGTGCAGTCAGCCAGTCGTCAGGAGTCCAGCAGGCGCTAAAGGAGTACCAGCAAACCGAAACTGACTTACAAAGCCTACGTGGAAAATATCGTGATAACTACCCTCAGATTATTAACCTGCAGCGTAAGCAGCAGGAATTAAGAGAACTACTCCAGCAACGGGTGCAGGAAGTCGGTGGTGCTCAAGCCCCTTCTCGCTCTGATCAATTGCAAACGGGTCAGTTACAGATTGGGGAAACAGAGCAGAAGGTGATTCAGGATTTGATAAACACTGAATTAGATCGTCGATCGCTATTTGGCAGAATAGGACAACTGACTGAGTCACTGAATACTTATAAAACTCAAGGTACAAGATTTCCCCAATTAGAGCAGGAACAACGAGAACTCCAGCGGCAGTTGGATGCCGCCCAAACGACCTACGAGACACTGCTCAAAAAACTACAGGAAACCCAGGTCACTGAAAACCAGAACATGGGGACAGCCAAAATCATTGAGCAAGCGATCGTACCAGATCAGGCTTCCAGCAAGAGCCGGATTATCCTGCTAGCATTGGGAATTCTGGGCGGATCGGTACTTGCCTTACTGACAATGGTTTGGCTGGAATTGCACGATCGCCGCCTTAAAAGCGTTCAAGAGGCGAAAAAGCTATTCGATTACAAAGTGTTGGGCGACATTCCTCATGGCCAGATGCTTGAAATGCCCCCAAACGGCAGCCGTTGCGCTTCTTCCCAGCAACCGTGGAATGGAGTTAAGCAGCGATCCCATCCGATCGGCTTACTACATGCTGCAAGCAAACCTGCGCTTTTTTAGCGCTTCCCATCTGGTTAAAGTCATCCTGGTAACAAGCTCTGTGCGGAAGGAAGGGAAATCAACCGTATCAGCAAATTTATCGTTAACGCTGTCCCAATTAGGCCATTCCGTTGCGCTGATCGATGCTGATTTACACGCCCCAACGCAGCACACTATTTGGAGAACCGAGCAAACTCCTGGATTGAGCGATGTTTTATTAAACGGGATGCCACTCCAAAGAGCTGTACGATCGCTCACTTCTACCCTCGATCTCGTGCCTGCCGGTAATCTGCCTGGTCATCCTCTGCCCTTGCTCAGTTCTGATAGCATGGCGCGCTTAGTTCAATCGATCGCCAGTCGCTACGACTATGTGATTCTGGACTCGCCACCTCTGCTCGTTGATGCAGAAGCAGTTACCTTAGGCAAACTGGCCGATGGGGTCATACTCGTTGTTCGCCCCGACATGGTTGATGTGGCAAGCGCGAAAGCAGCAAAACGCTGGTCGATCAACTCCGTCAATCAGTTCTTGGCATTGTAATGAATGGCGTTCAGCCGCAGGTTCAGCCGATTCCTTATAACTAGATGGAGTTGGGTGTGAGGGGTGAGGAGTGAGGAGTCAGGGGTCAGGTGTTAGGGGTTAGAAAAATGGTTAAATTTCATCGATTTTCAATCTTCAATCTTCAATCTTCAATCCTCAATCTGGCAATTGCGGGCATCACGGTTGGTCTACCGTTAAACGCTGTTGCTCAAACTGCACCGAATGATTACCCGATCGGTCCCGGCGATCAGATTGATATTACGGTTGCGGATTATCCAGAGTTTACGGGGACTAAAACCGTCATGCCGGATGGGTCGATCGCCCTGCCAGTTGTGGGACAGATACCCGTTGCCAATCAGACATCGATAGAAGCGGCGACACGATTGAAAACGGCTCTTGATCGATATCTTAGAAATCCGGTCGTAACGGTTTCCCTGACCCAACTGCGTCCAGTCAATGTAACGGTTGTGGGAGAAGTTTTCCGCCCCGGCCCAGTGCAGATTACATTGAGCCGTAATCTGACCGCTAAAGACTCATCTCCCACTGATTTACCAACGATTCCAGCGGCGATCGCAGCAGCGGGTGGAGTTACGTCAAAAGCAGATTTGCAGCACGTACAGCTTCTACGAAGTAATGACCGTGCAGGGGCAAAGACCACTCTGGATCTAGAAAGTGCATTGATGGGTCAGGCTGCTGTTCCGCCAAATCTCATGGTTCATGACGGTGACACGATCGTGATACCCAAGCGTACAGGTGATGGGATTGATCCTCGGCTGCTTGCCCGATCGGTTTATGCGCCTAAAACAATACGGGTGCGAGTTGTCGGCGAGGTGAAGCGCCCAGGTGAGGTAGAAGTTCCCCAGACAGCACGCTATCTGCTGCCGTGGCGATCGCGGAGGCGCAACGGAGAAAGGGAAACTCAGCGCTGTCACGTTTCTCCGACGAGATGAATCAGGTGCATTGAAACAGCGAGAGATCGACCTCAAGAATCCAAAGGACGATCCCCAGGTGCAAGACGGCGATGTGTTGGTTGTACCGATGAAAGGGGAGCCAAATTCCTTGACACGTTTGGGCAAATCTTGAACCCATTGGGATCGGTATTCAACCTTCTCCGCTATTGAACAACAGTGTTTTCTGATTGTTCTCTGATTGAATCATCCACTGTTCTCTAAGTTTGTCGCAGGTCATTTGCCATTTGAATTGCTACCGACCAATGTTACTGAAACCTGTTCATTAATTACTGACCGCGAACAAACATGAGCCTACGTCAAAAAAGTATTACAAGGGGACTTTATCTCGCCATGCGCGAGGGTTGCGGCATGATCCTGAGTTTGGGCGGGATCATGCTGCTGACGCGCCTTATTGGCCCTAGTCACTATGGGGTATATGCGGCTGCGTTAGGGGTGTTTATGTACGCCTACAACGTTGGTCAATTTGGCATTTTAGTGTACTTGGTGCGACGACAAGAAGAAGATGAACTGGCTTATCACCAGGCATTCACCCTGTTGCTGTTGATTGGATTAAGCATATTCGGAGTACTGTTTTTGGTGTCTCCCTTTCTCGAACAGTGGGTACGAATTGAAGGATTTAGCACCGTCTTCAAGATTATGCTGGTCGGGCTTCCGATCGCTCTCGTCACTCAAGTGCCCCTAGCAAGACTAGAACGGCACATGGACTACCGACGAATTGCCCTGATTGAACTGGCTAATCAATTTACCTACAACGCGATCGCGATTCCTCTAGCATTGCTTGGTTTTGGATTTTGGGCGTTAGTGATTGGTTGGTGTGTACAGCAACTGCAAGCATTAATTTTGTTGTTTGTGAGTGCCCGCTACCGCCCAAAACTGGCATGGCAGCCAAAGGTCATTCGGGAAATGGTGACCTATAGCCTTGGGTTTTCAGCATCCGTCTGGGTCTACCAGTTGCGGGCACTGGTCAATCCCTTGATTGTTAGTCGTTTTGCAGGTGCTGAAGCCGTTGCGTTTGTTGCATTGGCAGGTCGCATGGTGGACGTGCTTGGATTCGTCCGAAACACAACCTACCGCATATCCATCTCTGCTCTTGCCCGGTTACAAGCAGACTATCCCCGCTTGCGTCGTGCAATTACAGATGGCATGAACCTTCAAGTTCTCGCAGCGGGACCGTTATTGTTGGGCGTCAGTTGGTTTGGCCCAGCGATCGTTCCCGTAGTGTTTGGCCCCCACTGGTTGCCTGTGATGCAGGTTTTTCCATTCATTGCGCTCAGTTCGCTTGTAAACTCTCTATTTAACCTTCATTCATCTGCACTCTATGTGCTACAGCGAAATTGGCAGGTGACAGCGTTCCACATTGTTCATGTATGTGTGTTTGCAGGAGCCGCATTTCTACTGGTACCCCATTTCGGTCTAGCGGGATACGGTTGGGCCGATGCCGCAACGTTAGTCAGTTACGGATTAATTCATGGTTATTTAACTCAGGCAATTGGTTCTCCTGATTACCGCATAGGTCTGCTTTGGTGCGGTTCGTTTGGACTGGCGCTCTTTGCTTATCAGCTCGGTTGGTGGGTTGCTGGTGTGCTAATTGCGGTGGGATTGTGGTCAGAAACGCGACGGACTGTTTGGCAGTATGTTCAGCAATTTCGAGGAGCAAGTGCAGGATGATACGCCCATTAGTAAGCATTGTTATTAATAACTACAACTATGGTCATTTCTTGGGCGACGCCATTGATAGCGCGTTAGCACAGACGTATTCAAATGTTGAAGTAGTTGTGGTTGATGATGGTTCAACCGATAACTCCCATACTGTTATCAAACATTATGGCGATCGCATCATCCCCATTTACAAACCGAATGGGGGCCAAGCGTCTGCCTTTAATGCAGGATTTGCCGCTAGCAATGGCGACATCATTTGCTTTCTAGATGCTGATGATGTGTATTTACCACGCAAAATCGAGACGGTTGTTGAACAAATTTCCAATTTCCAGTCTATGCAGTGGTGCTTTCATCCATTGCAGCTAGTAGACATTAACCAAAAATCAATCGAGCCAATTCTAGGGATCAGGCTGCCTCATAAGCTGGATCTGCGACAGCATATGGCACAGGGACAGTTGAAAGGCTATTTTCCGTTTGCGATTCCACCAACTTCAGGCCTGTGTTTTACACGAGCGCTGCTTTTGCAAATCCTGCCCATGCCAACGGCTAATCTCAAAATTCTGGCAGATAGCTACTTGCAATTTGCCGCACTCGGCTTGGCATCAGGCGTTGCATTGGAAAATCCATTAGCTCTGCAACGACTACACGGCAATAATTTCTACACCGCTAACTTACAGGCACAACGGCTTAGCGCTCCCGTTATTGTCTTGACCGCATGGACACTGCGCGATCGCTTTCCGATATTGAAACGATTTGCGAACTCCCTTTTTGCACAAGGGTTGGGGCTGTTCTGGAAATTTGGTGAAATTGAAAGCTCACTGAAACCGTTGATCGATCGCTACCAGGAAGTTCTGACCCCCAAGAATTTCTCTGGGTTAAACTCCGCGCTACCTATCACTACTTCAAGCCATGCTGAACTGGTTAAAACGATTTGAAACGGGATTTACCGTGCTAACGGTTATCTACTACAGTTCTGTTTTTCAGAGGCATTTGGTACCGGATTGAGTGAGGGCGATCCGCAATCGTTTAGTGCGCTTCAAGCACAGGGATCAGATGCAAGTAGTCCCGTGTTGATGTTGATGCAGATGGGCATCCTGGGAATCCTCCTGGTTTTGGTTGGGCTGCGTTGGAAACGAATTCTTAGGGCATCTGTCAAGGTACCGCTGTGTTGGGCAATCCCTTTGCTGGCAATCCTGTCTACCGGTTGGTCAGTTATACCCGATGTCACATTTAAGCGAGGAATTTATTTGGCCGGAGCAACCCTGATTGGAGTCTATTGGGCAGTTCGCTATCCCTTAGCAACCCAAATGCGTCTGCTTGCGTGGGGATTAGGGCCAACGGCAGTTTCATGCTTTGTGTTTACGCTGCTGTTTCCTAACTTTGGGATTGAGGTCGGCGATCATGCAGGAGCATGGCGGGGACTGTTTCACCAGAAGAATATATTGGCGCGAATCATGGTTTTGGGCGGGCTTACCTTTCTATGGCTAGTGCTTAATCGGGAGAGGCAGCGGCTTTTGTGGTGGGGTGGGTTACTTGTCACGATCGCGCTTCTGATTCTGTCAACATCAAAAACGGCGCTCCTGGTGATGGTAGTGCTGGTTGGCTGTGTACCGCTGTTCCGAGCCATGCGCGGAAAATCGCTGCGAATCTGGCTCAGCTTGGCTTTGGGTATGCTGTGTGTTAGCTGCGTTGCACTCGTTTTGATTGATAACGCGGAAGTAATTCTGACGGCTTTAGGGCGAGATGTCACGCTCACTGGGCGCACGGGTATTTGGGATATTGTGATCGAAAAAATTTCAGCGCGTCCCTGGTTTGGATATGGCTACAAAAGCTTTTGGCTGGGAATGGAGGGTGAATCTGCCGATGTTTGGTACGTCACATTTTTTCTGGCACCCCACGCGCACAACGGTTATTTGGATCTAATGCTTGATTTGGGGCTGGTTGGCTTCAGTCTTTTCGCTATCAGTTTGACAGGAACGATCGGACGGGCGATCGTTTGGCTACGACAACAATCGCAACCAATGGTAGGAATTGGTCCGCTTCTGTTCTTAACCTATCTGCTGCTCTACAACATCACAGAAAGCT
The DNA here is from genome assembly GCA_034541955.1 of Kovacikia ellensis JS3. GTDB lineage: Bacteria > Cyanobacteriota > Cyanobacteriia > Leptolyngbyales > Leptolyngbyaceae > Kovacikia. Next base: position 762,883 of record JAVYJL010000002.1, read on the forward strand.
CATTGATCCTGGAGCCAAATACCTTGTTTTGGTTGCTTTACGTTAATGTTTCCACCGTAATACAAACGCAAGTCATTGAAACAGACCAGAAAACGGTTCCGAACTCCATGCTTATTATTGAGGAATCTTCCCATGCCTGATCTAGCCATCTTTTTCCACTCGTTATTTGGTGGTGGCGCTGAACGCGCAATGTTGAATCTGGCGACTGGTTTCTCTCAACGCGGTCTTTCCGTTGATCTAGTGCTGCTTCGCAAAGAGGGACCCTACCTGGACCTTGTCCCCCTGAGGTACGAATCATTGACCTTGGGGGAAAGCGTCTGTGGCAGAGTCTATCGGCGTTGGGAGGCTATCTAAAGCAGAACCGTCCTCCCGTATTGCTGTCTACCTTGGATGACACGAATCTGGCCGCCATCTGGATGCGCCAATTTATGGCTCCCAATACCCGTCTGGTTGTTAACGTTCAAAACACGATTTCGCAAGAAGCCAAACGGTCTAGAAACCCCAAAATTCGTTTCATGCCCGCACTGATTAATTGGTTTTTCCCTGGGCAGATGCTGTTGTCCCAGTGTCTGAAGGTGTTGCCGATGATCTCAAGGAGATTGGGGTTAACCCAGGCCTGATTCAGGTAATTCACAACCCGGTTGTTACACCCGATTTGATTGAGCGGGCAAAGGAACCGATCGACCATCCCTGGTTTGCCCCGGTGAACCGCCTGTTATCATCAGTGTTGGTCGGTTGGTGCCGCAAAGGACTATCCAACGTTGCTTCAAGCGTTTGCCCAGGTTCGACAGCAGCAGGCAGCCCGATTGATGATTTTGGGGAAGGCCCTGATCGCTCCGCATTAGAAGCTCAAATTCAAGCGCTTGGATTGAGTGAGAATGTTCTGTTACCAGGGTTTGTCTCCAATCCGTATGCCTATCTTGCGAAGGCTTCACTGTTTGTTTTGTCATCCCGATTTGAAGGATTGCCCACGGTACTCATTGAGGCGATGGCAATTGGTACTTCGGTGGTTGCAACAGCTTGCAAAAGTGGACCTGCCGAAATTTTGGCGCGGGGGCACTATGGGCCTTTAGTCGATGTTGGAAATATCGACGAACTGGCAGCAGCTATCAATCAAACCCTGAAGCACCCAACGCCTCCTTCCCTGCTTCAAGCTAGAGCGTTGGAATATTCACTGGAGCAGTCATTAAATCAGTACGCCAGTATCCTTAAAATCCAGCTACAGCGACCTGATGCAGCTCCAACTTACCGATGATTGAACGAGGAAGAATTCTAATAACGTTTCAACACTACACCTTGTGACGTCTTATTTTGATTGAAGCGATACCAGCTAACTCCCTACTAACTAGGAGCACCATCATGATCAAGCAGAGAATCAAATCAATTTTAGATCCCGTTCCAGCAGCTAAAGTGGCTGCATATATTGCTACTGATGTCATTCAGGGGATACAACTTGCGTCAGGGCAACTTTCATCAGACTCCGGATCAACCCATCTAACACGATCGGAATCAGAGTCGTTGTCGTATATCGAAACTGTCTTCAACGACTACAAGCATTATGGAAGAGTTGCAAAATTCTCTGGCGCAGTTGCGGAAATTAAACCCGGTGATAATGCAGGCGTTGCGATGCTATTGAGGCATGAGGGATGTACTCAAGTCGATCTGATCGATCGCTACTACAGTAAGCGGAATTCTGCCCAGCAAGCCAAACTTTACGCAGCAATTTCCCGGAGATACGGCCTCAACTACTTAAAGACGCAAGCCGAGTGGGACGAACAAACCCTTGACGGGATTACCTGGAAGATTGGCCAGCCTGCGGAAACGTACTTCAAAGACGTTAGCCAGCAACAGGGGCTGATTTATGACTTTATTCTTTCCCGCGCAGTCCTAGAACATCTCTACGATCCCCTTGAGGCATTGAGATCTATGGTCAATTGCTTGAAGCCCGGTGGTAAGATGCTCCATGAAATCGATTTCCGGGATCACGATCTGTTTTCCCCGCCCAACACGAGCTATTTTTCCTCCAAATTCCCAGCTCTATTTATCCCTGGATGGTACGGAATTACGGGCGGCCCAATCGAATTCTCGTGCATCGTTATCGAGCAGCTTTAGAGGTAATGAAGCAGACAGGTTTAATCGATTACACTATTCTAGTCACTCGTCTTGCAAATGCTGGAGATGTAAAACCCTATCAGGTCTGGGAGACTATTAAACCTGCGCAAAAGCACCAAGCCATGCACTTTGTAGAGCAGCATCGAGCAAAGTTTGCTCAGGAATTTAGTGGTGTTTCCAGTCAAGACCTTTGTGTTTCTGGCGTCTTTTTAGAAGTAGTTAAAAATAACTTGGGTCTGCAATCTAAAATGGCACTGGATATGATTGGGCAAACGATCGACGGACTGGCGGTTCAAAAGAGTTCATCAGATCTGTCAAGTTCTCTTGTTAGCAATCGCTCCCCCATTGCGGATCCCCTTGATGGGCAGCGGCTTTATCAGCAGGCCAGTGAGCAGGCGCATACCTATTATGTTGCAACCACTGGCTTAGACACCAATAGTGGAGATGAAGCTAACCCCTTCAAGACAATTCAACATGCTGTTGATACAGCGCAGGCAGGAGATATCGTTTTAATTGAGGGTGGAACCTACTACGAGCGCATCATCAACGTTCGCAACAGCGGGACGGTAGAGAAGCCAATTAGGATTAGCAATGTACCAGGGGAGCAAGTTGTTATTGATCATGGGCTGCAAATATCGGGTTGGTCAAACGTCAATGGTTCGATTTATCAAACCACCTCGATCGTGCAAAACTCGGCCAATGACAATCCCCAAAACACTCAACGAGTTGTTGTTGGCGATCGGGCATTAGTCCGCGTGAATAATCAGCAAGATTTAACGGAAGGCACTTTTTGGGTTGATCCTACCACCGGCAACATTTCTGTTTGGGCCTTTGGTGGAGTCAATCCGGCGAATGAAAGCGCTGTGCTGATTAACTTTACCAATGACTACCAGTCGGGAATTCGGCTGTTCGATACGGCTAACCATGTTGTGCTGAACGGTTTGGTTGATAGGGGGCAGAAATAGCAATTTGGGCCGCAAGTTTTCAGTCCTCTCCTGGCCAAGATCTAACGATTAGCAATTGTGAAATCAAAGATGCCTGGTTAAATGCTGTTCGATTTGATAATTGGGTCGGAGCAACCGTCTCCAACTGTAATATCTACAACACCAGTTTAATTCAGGTACCCCGTAATAATGGGGTGAACTGGACCCATGCGGTTGTAGGATACAACGCTGATCACGTTTTAATTGATCACAACAAGATTCACGATAACAGTGGAGAAGGAGTTGGGCCTTTCCTCGGCTGCAGCGATTGGACCATTCAGCACAACGAAGTTTACGACAATTGGTCGGTCAACGTTTACATTGATACAGATGAAGGCAATGTCCGAATTGATGGAAATCTGATTTACAACACTGGGAAATACAATCAATCCGAGCGCGATCGCCCAGATGGAATTCGAATCTCAATGAGATTGCCGATATACTCAACGCCGATCCAACACCCGGAGTTCACGGTGTTGCCATCACGAATAATATTATCATTGGTACAGGTAGTGGTATTCGATATTTCACTTACCAAAACGGCCCCAGCTACCTAACGGATTCGTTAATTGCCAACAATACAATTCATGCCGTTGATGCAGGTACTGATGCGATCATCGTTAGTAATGGGAAGTATTTTCAGATTTCAAATAATCTAACCGATTCTGGTCGGATTGTTGTTCCGTCCGTATCAAACAGCAGCGGTATTCTCGTTCGGTATAACCTGATTCCAGCGCCCGGATCAGTCGTCACCGTGGATAACAGCCTTTTTCTTCTGACACAAATATCGTTGGTTTCCTAACTATATGGCAGGAACAGGTTTCAGCGCAGTTAGCTATCAGCTCCAAACCAATTCCCCAGCTAAAGCAGCGGGAATATCCCTCTCAGGAGTCAACATCGACTATTTCGGAAATCCTCGACCCCAAACAGGCGCTTACACGATCGGTGCATTCGAATTTTCGGATTCACTAGCCAGTACAGACCGTTGATCCGGTCCATCTAATTTTTCCTGGCTATTCAATTACGACACTTTTCCGGTTAGCCAATGAGTCATAACCCGCCCCATGCCTTTAATGAAAATCTCACCTTGTTTCTCAAACAGATATCGATGCTTCAACAAATCGTAGGTTGCCTCCGTTACTTCGATTCGACCTGCTGTACTTTGTTCCTCAACCTGCTTAGCAATGCTGACCGTACTGCCCCACAAATCATAGCTAAGGGGTTTACGAATCACCCCTGCCACAATAGGCCCACTGTTGATGCCAATCCGTAATTGCAAAGGTACTCCGATAGTTGATAGAAGCTGAAACAGCCCTTCCGTTGAAGATTGCTCTGAAAGCTCCGCCAACACTCGTTGCATGGCGATCGCCATATCGGCAACGGCTTCTGCGTGATCAAAACGTGCTTTAGGGATTCCGCCCACTACCAAGTATGTATCTCCAAAACTTCTAATTGCTTCTAGTCCGTAATGCTTTGCCAGTTGGTCAAATGCGGCAAAAATCTGGTTGAGTAAATGCACCAGATTGGCCGCGGGAAGCTGGGTAGCTAGGGGAGTAAGATTTACTAGATTAGCGAAGAGCAGGGTTGCTTCATCAAACCTGTCTGCGATCGGATACTCTCCATTTTGAAATCGCTCTGCAATTTGCTTAGGTAAGTTGCCAAAGGACTCTGGTGTGCTGGGAACCTGAACTTTGGCGTCACTTAATTCTGCATTCTGTTGTTGAGGCTGCTGTTGAAAATGCCCCAAGCTTATGTGAGTCCTGACACGAACCACCACTTCCTCCAGATGGAAGGGTTTGGTGATGTAATCAATTCCGCCAACTTCAAACGCCTGCACTTTATCAAGAGCTTCATCCAAAATACTTACAAAAATGACGGGGATGCTTTTTGTTTTTCATTTGCTTTTAGCTGGCGACAGACCTCATAACCATTGATATCTGGCATTCCAATGTCAAGCAAAACTAGGTCAAGCGGTACTGCATTAGCCACCGCGATCACCATGTGCCCATTGGTAGCAGCCCGGACCTCATACCCCTGCTCCCGCAGCAACGTTGTAAGCAAACGCAGATTATTTGAAGTATCATCGACGACAAGAATGCTGGGTTGATTAAGCGCAACTTGATAACTGTCCATGGTATGTGGTTGTCTACTCACGCAACAAAATTGCCTTTTGACTATTCTCTTTTCATAAAGGTTCAACTCATAGGCAATCTGAATTCAGAGATGCTTTAAACCCAAACTAAATGTTAGAAAACCCACTTTTCCGCCCTTTTGTGTAACTGATTCTTATCTGGAGTTAATCCAAACCACCTTGATGGTGCAACATGCAGCCTATTTAGTTGGAAAAGTCGGTTGCATTTGAAAGGTAAGTTTGTACTGACAATTTTTCCATCTTTTGGACTAGGTTAGCAACGCAAAAATTGCTTCGAATGCAACGTTTCAGTTTTATCCATCCTACAAGGAAACAAGTCTATCCTGGTTAGAAAGTTTAACTTTTCGCGTAAATTAATTGGGTTCAAATCTCTGCTTCAGAAAAATCATCTCCAACCGTGTATAATTTATTTTCTATGGGGACTATCTGCCACTCAAAAAAATAATGCTGACCGATGTCGTTGACATTTTGTATGTCGCAGAGACAGTTTTGCTGTCAAGGTTACTCACGCCTCTCGAGCGACTGATTCTTCAACAATCCTGGCTAGGGCACAGCTATGCTGAAATGGCAACAGGCTCTGGTTACGAAAGTAACTACCTCAAAGAGGTTGGCTCTGACCTGTGGCATGATCTTAGCAGCGCGATCGGTGTCAGAGTCACTAAAAGAATTTGCAAATTGTCTTCAATCAGTATTTTTCTAATCAGCCAAATGTCTGTTCAAATCGGCCAAATGTCGCTTCGGATCAGCTAAGCACCTCGTCAAGTCAGCCAAATGTCGCTTCGAATCAGCCAAACGTCTATTCAAGTCAGGTAAGGATCTCTTTAGATCAACCAAATACCTCCTTAAATCAGCCAAATACCACTTCAAACAAAGAGCAGCATGAGCAGTGGACTGCTTATACCGATTCAGCGTTCGGACATACACTCCATCGCATCAAAACCTTACAGGTGTCTGACTTAGATCTGCTCCCCTCTGCCTCACTGCCAGCCAATTCCCCCTGTATATTAATCGTCCTCCAATTGAAGAGACCGCCTATGCAGAGCTTCAAAAACCTGGGTGCGTGATCTGGATTAAAGCTGCCAGAAAAATGGGGAAGAGTTCCCTACTGAATCGTCTAATCGCGCACTCTGCCACTCAGAATTATCGAACGGTTTACCTGGACCTTCAGGAGGCGGATGAAACGGTTTTGTCTCACTCGATCAGTTTCTACGCTGGTTTTGCGCTAACATCAGCCGCCAACTCAATCTTATCCCCGACTAGACGATTACTGGAACGGCGAAATCGGCACTAAAGTTAGCTGCAAGGTCTATTTTGAAGAATATCTTCTTAATCAAATAAATGCTCCCCTTGTTTTAGCAATCAATGAGGTCAACCGAATCTTTGAGCACTCCAAAACGGCTCAAGATTTTTTGGCGATGCTGCGAGTCTGGCATGAACAAGCACAACAGATTGAAGTATGGCAAAAACTCCGGCTTATTGTAGCCCAATCCGATGATCCTCTTGCTCCGCTTCAGCTTAGTCAACCGTTGTCTACCTCAGGTCTATTAGTTACGCTGCCTGCATTTACGCGTGAGCAGATTCAAGAACTGGGCCAACGGTATGGTTTAGCCTGGGCAGATGCGACGGGAATTCACGCAGCCGATTCTTTGGTCAAGTTGCTTGGTGGAAATCCCTATTTGGTCAATATTGCGTTGTACCACTTGAGGCGTAATAACGTCTCTCTAGCAGACCTACTTAAGTCCTCTTCAGTTCAAACAAAGATATATGGGGATTATCTGCGAAGCTACTTAACATTGCTCCAAGACGACGCTGCATTAAAGCTGGCGCTACAAAAGGTTGTGAATGCGGCGGAAAGTATACCGCTAAACCCGCTGGATGCCTATCGCTTAGAGAGTTTAGGGTTGGTTCAACTAGATGGAATTCACGCAAGACCTGCTTGTGAACTCTATCGACTCTACTTTAAAGAACAACTCGAGGCAATAAAACCTCCTCTAATTACTGAGAGAGTCTCGGTTCAGGATAACCATGAACGAGGCCATGAGCGCAAAGCGATCGCGCCTTCTTTACCCACGGCCAATCTATTCACACTATCGGTTAATCACTGCTCTTTTCATGAATATCTTGAAGCGCAATGGCAAACCTGCATTAAAACAGCCACGCCTCTATCGCTTATCTTGTGCAGAATTGATTACTTCAAATTTTACAAGGCTGCTTATGGGCACCAAGCTGAAACGGCATGCATCGGAATCATTTCGGATGTAATTCATCAACAGGTAGCTGGTCAAACTGATTGTATTACGCGCTATGAAGACGCTACGTTTGCCGTTGTGCTTCAACAACTGAATGAGCAGGATGTAACTGCGATCGCCGAAAATATTCGTAGAACCATCAAATCCTTCGCCCTACCGCTTGACCAGACCAAGATAGGGGATTTCCAAATGATATTTTGACCGTCAGCCTCGGAATCTCAAGCCAAATCCCAGATTCGCAGTCCTCTTCGCTGGTGCTGATTGAGATGGCAAAGGGCGCATTGAATCAGGCAAAACGACAGGGGGCGATCGCGTTTATTGGGTCCGATGTGTCAACAACGAATGTATGCTTGATGCCTGAACTGAATGATAACCAGGAGAAATAGCATTCGGTAACAAACATTTCCTACATTTCCTGCTTTTTCTCCAGGTTTGCTGACAAAACAAATTGTATAGGATGGTGTAAAGAGTGTAGTTTTGACCTTCAGTATGACTGGCACCTATAGTATTGGCCTGGTTGTTCTCTCTTTTTTGATTTCTGTCCTCGCATCATACACTGCCCTTGTCCTTTCGGTGCGGGTACCTTTAACCCTGAAGCGAACTCGGCTGCTCTGGTTACTAGGTGGCACTATCGCTATGGGTACAGGGATTTGGGCAACCCATTTCGTTGCAATGTTAGCGTTTCACCTGCCCATCCCCATTAACTACGACTTTCCTACAACATTGCTCTCGCTTCTATATGCCATCGGTGCATCAGGCATCGCGCTGTGGCTGTGGAACTGTGCCTCTTCCAATTTGCTGATCATGCTTTGTGGCGGTGCCTGTATGGGTCTCGCAATCGCGTGGATGCACTACACAGGAATGTCAGCAATGCGGCTTCAGGCCCATATTGCATACGATCTACGATTGGTCTGCTTATCGATCGGAATCGCGATTATTGCCTCCCTAGTAGCACTTTTGTTAGCGTTTCGTTTGCAATCCAGGCATTCCAATCCTCCGTTCTGGCTTAAGTTTGGTAGTGCGGTTGTGATGGGTATCGCCATCTGCGGTATGCACTACACCGGTATGTGGGCCACTCACTTTGTCTATCAGACAGCCTTGCCTATTGAACCGTCTTACACCATAAACCGTTCTTTATTAGCGATCGCGGTTAGCCTTACAGCGTTATTTATCCTGAGCTTGATTCTGCTCATCTCTGTGTTTGATCAGCGGCTAGCGCTGCAACTAGTACAACAGCAAGTACTGCAGAGAAATGAAGAACATTTCCGTAGCCTAATTCGCGACCTACAGGTAGGAGTTCTGCTGGTTGATACCGACGCTCGCATTCTCGTTAGCAATCAAGCTGCGATGGATCTCGTCTGTCCTGGGCAAGCACTGACGTCTGAGTTAACCTTTGGTACTGGGCAGCTCTGGTTACATGAGGACGGGACGCCTTTTCGTAGCGATGAACTGCCCGTTCAACAGGTAATTGCGTTTCGTCAACCCGTTCGCGATGTCGTAATGGGCATTGATTGTTCCGACAGCCAAACGCGTCGCTGGTTGCTTGTCAACGCCGATCCGCAGCTCACAGATGATGGACAGTTTGAGAGAATTGTTTGTACCTTCAGCGATATTAGTAAACAGAAACAGGCGGAAGAAGAGCTACGCCAGAGTAAGGAGCAATTCTTTAAAGCGTTTCATTCAATCCGGTTGCTAGCTGCATCGCAACTTTTTCAGAAGGCCGATTTCTCGATGCCAACATGAGTTTTTTAGAACTGTTTGGCTATACCCGTGAAGAATTGATTGGACGCACATCAAGCGAACTACAAATGTGGGTCAATCCAGACGATCGCAATGTCATTATTCGTATGTTGCAAAACCAGCAACCAGTAAAAATAATAGAAGCGCCCTTTCGAACGAGCTTGGGTGAAATTCGCCAGGGGCTATCTTCGTTTGAAGCGATCGAAATCAGGGAGGAAACATGCTTGCTAAGTATGGTGCATGATATTACCGATCGCAAACGGGCTGAGAAAGCGCTTCAACAGGCAAAAGAAACAGCAGATGCCGCGAATCGAGCCAAGAGTGAGTTTTTAGCGAATATGAGCCATGAACTTCGTACACCGCTAAACGCAATTCTGGGATTTTCTCAACTGATAAGCCGTGATAAATGTCTTCTGCCTCAACAACGAGAGTATATCGACATTATCAATCGCAGTGGCGAACATTTATTGAAGCTGATTAACAACATCTTGGAAATGACGAAGATCGAAGCTGGACGCGCCGTTCTGGAGCAAAAGAGCTTCGACCTTTATCAACTGCTGAAAATGCTTGAAGAAATGCTGCGGCTTAGCGCTAAATCTAGAAATCTAAGGCTTATCTTTGACATCTCCCCTCAGATCCCCCAATACATTAGAAGTGATGAAAGCAAACTACGGCAGGTTCTGCTCAACCTTCTCGATAATGCTATTAAATTTACGCAAGAAGGTAGCGTCACTTTACGCATAACAACAGATAAAAGCTGGATGGAGCAACCAAGTAAGACTGTGGAGGAACTCCTATCAATCCACTCATTCCGTCATCCCGTTAATCTCCGCTTTGAAGTTGAAGATACAGGGCCTGGTATTTCACCAAGCGAAATGGATAAATTATTTATGGTTTTGAGCAAACTGAGGCTGGAGCAGTATCTGGACAAGGCACAGGGCTTGGTTTGGCTATTAGTCAGAGGTTTGTGCAGCTAATGGGCGGAGAAATTACCGTCGAAAGTGAAATTGAGAAGGGTTCAAAATTTACGTTTCAAATTCAGGTATTCCCAGCTAGAGAATCTCAGATATCAAACTACGCCAACAATCAGAAAATCACTAGTCTGGCACCGGATCAGCCAACCTATCGAATTTTAGTTGCAGAAGATCAAGCAACCAATCGTCTGGTGCTTACCAAACTTCTAAAATCCCTTGGTTTTGAAGTACAAGAAGCGAGAAACGGGCAGGAAGCCATTACTATCTGGGCAAATTGGCAACCTCAGCTGATTTGGATGGATATGCAAATGCCTGTAATGGATGGTTATGAAGCAACTCATTACATAAGAACGGTTTCAAAAACGTACCGATCGGTGATTATTGCTCTAACAGCAAGTGTCTTTAAAGAACAGCAAGAGGCTATTTTGGCGGTTGGATGCGACGACTTTGTTAGCAAGCCTTTCAAACGCGAAGAACTGCTGATTAAAATGAGTCAGTATCTGGGAGTGCAATATCTTTATGAAGAGGACACTCGCGATCGTCCTCACACTATCTACCAGGAATCCGTTGACCAAGAAGCACATTCAGACGTAAACATGGCCGTCTCTAGAGCATTAGAAACCGCTTACCTACAGGATTGGTTGGTGGATTGGGAGAGCAACTGTGCAATGCGGCAAAAGAGCGGAATGAACCGCTCATTTTTCAGTTAATTGAACAAATTGCTGAAAAAGACGTGGTACTTGCTGCCGATCTAATTAATCTCGCTCTGAACTTTCAATTCAATCAGATTATTGCGTTAACGAGTTCACTCACAAATCGTAATGCTTAACCAAGCTTCAACTGTTCAATTAAGTGATCGCCCACTCGTAAAGCATTGGCAATCACTGTTAAACCAGGACTCACACTCGCATTGGACGGGAAAAACTACTGTCCACCACATAAAGGTTGTGAACTTCATGGGCGCGACAGTTTAGATTGAGAACTGAGGTGGTGGGATCGTCTCCAAAACGACACGATCCACATTGATGAGCAACAACCTGTATGGGCATATCGCTGCGCGGATGAGTCGTGCGGTTGAATACATTAGGTTGCGCCTGTTCAACAGTCTTGAGAACATCAACCCATCGATATACTAACCGATCGTGGGCCTCTACATTATTGGGAGTGTAGTCAACGCGCAGTTTTTCTCCAACGTAGTAAACGCGGTTATCGACATTTGGCAGATCTTCCGTTTGCAACCACCACCCGATCGAATGGGTTGCTAACTGACGCAAGCCAAAGTTTGGCATCAGTTTAGACAATGCTGATAGCACTGGTGGAGCTTCAGCAAAGATAACGTCCTGGAAAATTCCGCCGGAGTTCTGAACATGACCAAGTGGATAGGGAAAATCTTTATCTCCCCAATAGAAATCATTCAGCCCCAGCGTGCGAGAAAACGTCCCAGAATTCGACGAGGATGTTAACTGCACAACCGCCGAAAGAATCTGCTTCATTAGATTTCGCCCTACCTGCCCAGACCCATTTGCAAGCCCATTAGGATGTTTTTCATTAGTGGAACGCAGAAGCAGTGCTGCTGAATTTATTGCGCCACAGGCAAGCACCACAATATCAGCCAGAAATAAATAGGACTGTTCCCCAATTTTTGCTTGAACTGCTTTGACCTCCGTGCCAGATGGATTGGTCAACAGGAGATGACCTGAGCCGAGGTTTTCAGCGTCACGTTCTCGTTATCAAGAATAGGGCTTATCCCTGTATCTTCTGCATCCGTTCGGCCACGATCGCCGATTCCCAACGGCAAATGAACCGGATGCAAACCCTGTTTAGAAAGGGTATCGTTGACAGCCTGCACGATCGATTCATGGGCAACTTCTGAAAAGGGATAGCCCTCACTATGGGGTGGTTCCGTTGGATCGTCTTCGATCGTCCCATGAGCCTGATAAAGCTTTTCAGCGTTTGTGTAATAAGGTTCAAAGTCTTGATACTTTAGCGGCCAAGCGGGTGAAAGCCCGTCTTGGTGCTGTACCTCCTCAAAATCACGTTCCCGCATCCGCTGCAAAACGCCGCTCCAGATCTTTGTGTTTCCCCCAACGGAGTAGTAGGTTTGTGGATAAAAAGGTTCTCCCGCAACGTCGTACCAGGGGTCTTTGGCGTGATACAGTTCTTTCTTGAAAACCTCTGTATCAATTAACTCTGAACTTTCTCGATAAATTAATTCCCCTCGTTCCAGCACTAAAATCTTTTTACCCGTTGGTGCTAATTTACGTGCTAGAGTGCCGCCACCGGCACCGGTCCCAACAATAATGACATCGTAGTATTGGTCGTCGATGATCATAAGGGAGCCTCCTACTGCCAGACATAGATCAGCGTATACAGCACAATCCAAATGACATCAACAAAGTGCCAGAACAGGGATGTTGCTTCAACCCCAAAATAACCGTTATCGTAATTTCCGGGAATAAACGATCGCGTTAACATAACTAATTGCAGCAAGATTCCGGTGAAAACATGTAAGCCGTGAAATCCTGTTAACAGAAAAACGTACCACCAAACAAGCCCGATTGATAACTAAACGGCAACCCGCGCCATTCTACCGCTTGTCCATAAAGGAAGTAGCTACCCATTGCCATCGTTGCTAGTAGAAACAGGCGAAAGCCCCATAGTTTTTTGTCGTGTAAATAACGCTCGGCAACGTAGATCACAAAACTACTGGAAATCAACACGATCGTGTTGATGAATGGCTCGTTGGTTTCTAATCCAGTTACACCAGGCGGATACCAGTTAGGAGTAGTGGTTTTGTAGACGATGTAACCCGTAAAAAAACTCAGGAAAATGACGCTTTCTGACAGCAGGAACACGATAAAGCCAAACTTGCTGTTTCCCGCTTCATCATGTTCTTGATGCCGTCGAACGTTCGCTTCAACCTCTTGTGAAATCGCTCTTTCTGCTGTCATGATGTCTTTTCCAGAAGTTCTAAGTAATGGGTTTACAGCAATTTTTAGATGGATCGATCGTCGGATGGGTTGGGGAGTGGGGAGTAGGGGATGGGGGAAAGCAAATGAAAACGGCTATAAGTTACCGATGGTCTGATCAATAGGTTCAAGTGTTTCACTCGGAGTTTTTGGCAGCAGGCAGAGCTTCAGGAAACTCAGTCAAGCCTGGATTGGGAATGTTCTCGACCAGCGGTTGAGCGCGACCGTAGCCATAGGGACCGGAAATTACAACGGGGGTTTCCTCAAAGTTTTCGACCGTGGGTGGGGAGGAGGTGAGCCACTCTAACCCGTATGCCCGCCAGGGGTTGTTGCCAACTTTATCGCCACGAATCCAGGCACTCACCATGTTCAGGATAAATGGAAGCGTGGAAAGCCCCAACAGGAAACCGCCGATACTGGCTAGAACATTCCAGTAGGCAAACTCCAAATCGTAGGAGGCCGCGCGACGGGGCATTCCCATTAAACCGAGGGGGTGCATGGGCAGAAAGGTTAATGCCGTTCCCAGATAGGTCAACGCAAAGTGCAATTTACCCAAGCCTTCGTAATACATGCGTCCGGTCATTTTGGGAAACCAGTGATAGATGGCTGCATAGATACCCATCACGATCGCGCCGTACAGCACGTAATGGAAATGCCCAACGACAAAATAGGTATTGTTGACGTGAATATCAATGGGTACAGAGGCTAGAAAAATTCCGGTTATTCCAGCAAAAAGCCAATTGCTAATGCCGCCTAATGCAAACAACATTGGCGTCGTGAAGCGAATCTTGCCGCCCCAAATCGTTGCCACCCAGCCAAACACCTTAATTCCTGAAGGAACGGCAACCAGCATCGATGTCATCATGAAGAACATCCGCATCCAACCAGGGGTCGCACTGGCAAACATATGATGCACCCACACTAAACCGCTAACAATCGTAATCAAAATCGATGATGCAGCGATTACGCGATACCCAAATAGAGGTTTGCGAGCATGAACGGGCAGAACTTCAGAAAATATCCCAAACGCTGGCAGGATCATGACATAGACTGCCGGGTGGGAATAGAACCAGAAGAAGTGCTGATAAAGAATGGGATTGCCGCCTCGTTCTGGGGCAAAAAAGCTGGTACCGATCGTGATATCCAGCAATAGCATTACCGCTCCACCCGTTAGCGCAGGCAATCCATACAGTTGAATGAGTTGTGCTCCTAGAACCGACCATACAAAAGCAGGTGTTCTAAACCAGGTCATTCCCGGTGCGCGCATCCGAAAGATGGTAGTGACAAAATTTACCGCCCCCATAATGGAAGAAACGCCGGAAATTGCGACCGCCAAAATCCACAGAACCTGCCCGTTAATCAAATTTCCAGTGGGGTTTTGCAGACTCACAGGCGGGTAAGCCCACCAGCCTGACTGTGATGGACCTCCTGGAACCAGGAAACTGGCAAGCATCAAAATTCCCACGATCGGGATCATCCAAAATGAAACCGCATTGAGTCGAGGAAAGGCCATATCTCGTGCTCCGATCATCAGCGGCACCAGATAATTTCCCAATCCCACCAGAACGGGAAACGTCCACATGAACAGCATGATTGAGCCGTGCATCGTGAACAGGGCGTTATAGACCGTGCGATCGACCAGATCCGCATCCGGAGTAATCAATTCCCCCGCATAATCATCGACAGCGTGCCACCGATCAGAAAAAAAGACGAAGGACGTGACAATGTATTGAATGCCAATAACTTTGTGATCCGTGCTGAACGTAAAAAACGCCTCCAGTTATCGGGCGCACCAGGGTAGGGCTGTCCACGAACAACGTCTGGAGCTTCGATTGAAATGTTTGTCATGGGAAGGGATTGGGAGATGAGAGTTAGGATGTCACGCAGGTGGACTGTTGGGTTCATGCTTGGGCGCATAATTGACCACGGGCGGTGGTGCAGGCTGGATTGTGTCCCAACCACGAACGGCAACCTTGTCTTTGGTGGAACCGTTTCGCCCATTTGCCTTGCTGTATTCAGAAACCGCTCGGTTATAGGCACTGGTAGGCGATTGGGAGGCAGCATCAACCAGCCATTGTTGATACTCGCTGAATGGTTGAACTACCACATCTGTTTGGTTTGCGGCGAAATAGGTGCCGCTAAACATCGAGTCGCGCAAACGATAGGTTCCAGTTTTGACTGGCGTTAATTCAAAATCAATTTCGTGATTAGGTACAACGTCTTGTTTAAGGCGAAATGCCGGAATATAAAATCCATGCAGCACATCCTCCGATCGCAGAGTGAATTTTATGCGGCGATCGACGGGTAAATGTAGCTCAGTGCTGGTAACGTCCCCTTCTGGATAGTGGAATATCCATGCCCATTGTCTAGCCGTTACATCAATGTGCTCAATAGGAGCAGTCTCTTCAGCGTTTTGGATCTGCTGCTGCGGGGCACTGTCAAAGGGTTCAGCATACACCGGTTCTACCATCTGCGGGAGATGCAAGTGCACCAGTTCCATCGGACCACGAACGGCCATCTTTTCATAGGTGCGGTAGCTAACAAATGAAAGCGTTAACACGAGAACCAGCGGAACTGCGGTCCAAACGATCTCCAACCAGGTGTTGCCCTCAATGGGCGGACCATCGCTGATGTCATACTTGCTTGCCCGATGAAAAATAAGCGAGTAAAGGAACGGCCCAATCACCCCTAAGTAGATGAATGTGCCCAGTCCGGTGAAAAGGCTAAATAAATCGTCCGATAGTTTTGCTTCTGCTGCTGCTTCAGGTGGGAACCAGGAGTAGGACTGCTTCGCCATCCAAATGCTGGCAAACGTGACCAAAACGGCATAGACCGACATGATTAAAATTGCGCGGAGTTTCAGCATGACAGCGATCGCACCAAATTCAAGAACTAAAGTTGGTTGGGATTTTCGCCCAGGTGCAGCAATTGGTCTGCGGTAACGTGGATACCAAACTCACCCCTAGGTGTGCTCCCAAGGTGCCTTGAAGGAACATCAGCACAAAAATCGACAGGCCAGCGGCGATATAGCTCCATTGCACCTGTCTTGCCATATCCTTTCGCCAACGGTAGCGTTGAAAACCGCGCCACACGGTCATTCCTACAATCAACGTTAAAATAACGACACCCCTACCCCATGCAGAACCATCGTCTGGGTGCTTGCATACCCCAGGCGCTGGTCACATCCGCTAGCGGTACAGCTAAAGAAATTTCAAAAAAACCAGCAATGACCGTAAAAAAGTAACAACGGCTGCTGCGACCAGGTTGTACCAACCGACATCAAACAAAGCGGAGCGCGTTACCGGGATTGCAAGAAACTTAAATGCAGCTTTATCCAGGGGAAACAGAACGCCTACAATATCGAAGGCGATCGCCACAATAAATAACCCTAACGTTAGGTGCACTAACTGGGGATGAATCGGGATTTGATAGGGCAATCCGTTGACGCCCAGGCTCGCCCACTGTTTTAGCAGGTCCGGATTCATGACAGACCTCCTTTGATTGCATCCACAACTGGGGTTGTATGTAAGCCGTAGACCCAAACGAGCAGACTGCCCAGATAGGTCTGAACAAACACCAGCACAACCAGTAGAACGCTTGCTGCCAAATACGGAATGGGGAGCTGTGGTTTTTCCTGGAGGCGAATGACGTACCGCCATGCGGTGATCACCGCCAGAATCCCCGAAAGCGACCAACCTAATACGGTGTGAGCATTCAAGGTTGATACAGATGCCGTGTAAGGCTCTGCCAAGCCTGCCTCAATCTGTCCAAAAATGATGGCAATAAAAATCGAAACCGTTGCAAATGCGAGATTCCACCAACTGACCTCATATAGCTTGGGATTCTTTGTGAAATATCCAAGGACATCGCAAAATACTGCAAACAGGACCATCGCAATCACGAAATGGACCACGATCGGGTGAATGGTATCGGGATACGGAAGGTTGTGCTCGTTGAGGGGTGGAAGATACTCAAACACAGGCTTTATGAAATGCAGTAACAGTGAAGCGGCGCTCCTGTCTGGAGATTATCTTCATTTTTGTTTTACAGAATCAATCTAAAGAGAGAGAAGCATAATGTGTAGATTCAAAGGCGTTTACAGTTGATTATCGCCCCGTCACAATCGTTACTTTTCTAAACGCCGTTATTACGGAGAACCTGTCAAAGACAAAGAAGGGGTTAAGCCAGCAGGTTTTAATCCTACAAGTCTTAATCTAGAAGGATGTCGCGATGGTATGCTGGCCGATTTGTTACCCTCAAATTGATAGAGCAAATCAGCAACGGCACTGTTGCCCATTTATCTCTGGCAAGCATCAGCTATGAGCAAAATCTCAACGGGTTATACGCTCAACCAAATTATTTATGAGGGCGGCAGTACACGGATTTATGGTGGCGTAAAAGAAGACGACCATCAACCTGTTGTTATTAAGGTTTCTAAAGCTGATTACCCATCGCTAGAGGAGATCTCTCGCCTCAGGCATGAGTTTCAAATTCTTAAGAGTTTAAGTATTCCTGGAGTCATTAAACCCATAGCCCTGGAGAACTATCGAAACGGTTTAGCGTTGATACTCGAAGACTATGGTGGAATTTCTTTACGCCAATTCCTAAAGCAATCTACGCTTCAACTGGGCACGTTTCTTCACATTGCGATTCAACTGGCTTCTATCCTGGCTGAGCTTCATCAAGACCGAATTGTTCATAAGGATATTAATCCTTCCAACATCCTCATCAATCCGCAAACGGAACAGGTCAAGATTATCGACTTCAGCATCTCATCTCGTTTGTCCCGTGAAAACCAGACGATCGGAAATCCTACTTTGCTGGAAGGCACACTTGCCTATTTGTCGCCTGAACAAACAGGACGGATGAATCGGGTGATCGACTACCGTACTGACTTTTATTCCCTGGGAGCCACGTTCTACGAGATGCTGACCGGGCAATGGCCTTATCAGGCAAGTGATCCCCTGGAGTTAATCCATTGCCACATCGCCAAAACTCCCATCTCCCCGTTCAACTCGACTCCTCCATCCCACAAGTTGTCTCTGATCTGGTGATGAAACTTCTGGCGAAGACCGCAGAGGATCGCTACCAGAGTGCACTGGGATTGAGGGCTGATTTGATCAGGTGCCAAGAGGGCTTAGTGAGGACGGGAACAGATGACGAAACGGGGTTTTACCAAATCGCCGCTTTCCCCGTTGGGGAACTGGATTGTTTCAGCCAGTTTCTCATTCCGCAGAAACTCTACGGGCGGGAAAATGAGGTGTCTACCTTATTAGCGGCCTTCGATCGTGTCAGCGCTGGTGCAACTGAAGTGATGCTGGTTAGCGGTTACTCCGGTATTGGCAAGTCTTCTCTCGTCAATGAAGTGCACCAATTGATCGTGCGGCAGCGAGGATACTTTATCTCTGGGAAATTTGATCAATTCAAACGCAACATTCCCTATACTTCCCTGATCCAGGCATTTCAGGAGTTGATGCGGCAGCTATTAACC
This sequence comes from Kovacikia ellensis JS3, assembly GCA_034541955.1. Taxonomy (GTDB): domain Bacteria; phylum Cyanobacteriota; class Cyanobacteriia; order Leptolyngbyales; family Leptolyngbyaceae; genus Kovacikia. The sequence goes on from JAVYJL010000002.1 coordinate 781,553, forward strand.
GAGAGCGATGACAGAATTGCTTCTTGGAAAGCGAAACTGCTTAATGCCCTTGGTCCTAACGGCAAAATCATTATCAATGTCATTCCCGAAGTAGAGCGCATCATTGGTCCTCAACCGGACGTGATTCCGCTTAGTCCTTCCGAGGCCCAGAACCGATTCAATCGGGTATTCCAGCAGTTCATCTACGTTTTTAACCAACCTGAACATCCGCTTGTCATATTTTTGGACGACCTGCACTGGGCGGATCTCTCCTCTCTAAAGCTAATTGAGCAAATTGTTGCCAAATCACGGAATCAATATCTTCTACTGATGGGGGTATACCGCAACAATGAGGTTAGTGCGACCCATCCCCTAATTCACACCCTGGAACAGATTCAACAGGATGGGGTTCCCCTCCACAACATCATCCTGCAACCCTTAGACATTACTCACGTTAATCGGATGGTTGCCGATGCCTTACGAACGGATGAGACTAACGCTAAAGCACTTGCCAATCTGCTTTTTAGAAAAACTCAGGGTAATCCTTTCTTCCTCACTCAATTGCTCAAATCGCTTCATCAGAACGATCGGCTGTCGTTCGATCTCGATCGGGGCCCTGGCAGTGGGATATGGATGTTCTACAAGAAATTGAGATCACTGAAAATGTCGTTGAGTTGATGGTCGATCAAATTCAGAAGCTATCACAACAGACACAACATGTTTTGAAGCTAGCAGCTTGTATTGGTGATAAATTTACGCTGGATGTGCTGGCGATCGTCAATCAAACGTCCCAATCAGAAACGGCAAAAGACTTGTGGGAAGCCCTTCAGGCAGAGTTTGTGGTTCCCCTAAACAATTTTTACAAAATCCCACTCGCCCTTGATCCAGCAATCGGTATTGAACCAAATGGAACTCAATTGCCTGAATCACACTTACCAACATCCGTCATTTACAAGTTCTTGCATGACCGCGTCCAGCAAGCCGCTTACACACTAATTCCAGAATCACAACGAAGAGAGACTCATCTAAGAATTGGTCAACTGCTGCTGCAAAACACGTCGATCGAAGAGCGAAACGAAAATATTTTTGCATTAGTCAACCAGCTCAATTACGGTATCGATTTATTAACGGATGAATCAGATAGGTATCAATTGGCTGAACTGAATCTTTGGCGGGCCAAAAGGCAAAAGCTGCCGCCGCCTATGATTCTGCCCTGCGTTACTTAACTGTGGGACTGCGTCTGCTGGCAGCTAATAGCTGGCAGAGTCATTACGAATTGACGCTGTCGCTTTATGAGTCTGCCGCAGAAACCGCATATCTGAACGGCGATTTTGAGCAGATGGAACAATGGACACGCATTGTTTTGCAACAGGCTCGGACCGAAATCGACAAGATGAAAGTGTATGAGGTTAAAATTCAGGCTTGCATGGCGCAGGTCAAACAGTTAGAAGCCGTCAAAATAGGGTTACAGGCGTTGGAATTGCTGGGGTAACCTTACCAGAGTCACTTGGCTCTACAGAAATTCAGCAAGCACTGACTCAAACAGCAACACATTTGGCTGGTAAGAGCACCGAAGATTTGCTTGAGCTGCCATTGATGACAAACCCAGAAAAGTTAGCGGCCATTCGGATGCTAACTTTTCTGGGTTCGCCTTCCTATCAGGCGGCCCCTAATTTATTTCCGTTGGTTATTTGTGAACAGGTGAATTTATCAATTCAGTACGGTAATTCTCCGTTTTCAGCCTATGGGTATGTTTGTTACGGAGTTATTCTCAATGGAATTTTACAAGACATTGAATCGGCCTACAAATTTGGCAAGTTAGCTTTACATCTAGTGGAATGCTTCAACGCGCTAGAGCTGAAGACCAGTGTATTTTTGTTGCAGGGTCGTGTACCTGGCACGGGAAGGTGCATGTCAAAGAAACATTGCCACTGTTGTGGGACGGCTATCAAAGCGGACTCGAAAATGGAAATCTTGAATACGGAGGTTATGCAGCAATTCAAAGATGCCATCATTCCTACTTTATCGGGCAGGAATTGACAAAGCTAGAACCTGAAATGGCAGCTATCAGCGATACGCTGGCTCAACTAAAGCAGGAAAATGCGTTGAGTTGGAATCAGATCTTTCGGCAAGCGGTGCTTAATTTGCTGGAACCTTCTAAGAATATCGCTTTACAGGGTAAAGCCTATCAGGAGGATTTGTTGCCGCTGTTGATAGCAGCTAACGATCGCACCGGATTGAATTACTTTTATTTGAGTAAACTGATTCTTTGCTATTTGTTTGGAGCGTATGAACAGGCATTGGAGAATGCAGTGCAAGCAGAACACTATTTGGATGGCGTCAAGGCATTTTTAGTGGTGCCAGTGTTCTATTTTTATGATTCTTTAGCCCAACTTGCCGTCTATCCATCGGTGTCGATCGCTCAGCAAGAACTTCTCCTAAACCGAGTAGTCCAAAATCAAGAACAGATGCGGATGTGGGCAGAGCACGCCCCAATGAATTTTCACCATAAATATGAGTTGGTAGAGGCTGAGAAAGCGCGGGTATTGGGTCGGTACTGGCAGGCCATGGAGCTGTGCGATCGTGCCATCACACTGGCTAGCGAACACGGTTATATTCAGGAAGCAGCCCTGGCAAACGAATTGGCAACCGCCTTCTACTTAGCTCAAGGTCGGGAAAGGATTGCTCAGACTTATTTGACTGAGTCCTACTATGGCTATTTGCGCTGGGGCGCTGCCGCAAAAGTGAAAGATTTGGAAGCCAGGTACTCTTCCCTGCTTGCTCAATTACTGGAACGGGAAGCAATCACTGAAAAAACGCTGCTAACGACAAACACTGTCGCTACAGGCAGAATTAAAGCGCTTGATCTAGCCACCGTCATGAAAGCCTCCCATACGCTTTCCGGTGAAATAGTTTTAGGCGGTTTGCTAACCAAGTTGATGCAGATTGTGCTGGAAAATGCAGGTGCAGAGAAGGGATTTTTGCTTCTGGAAAAAGCAGGACAGTTATTGATCGAAGCATCAGGAACGGTTGGCATTGATGAAATTACTGTACGGCAATCCATTCCTCTACCATCGAAAGGAATCGGTGATGGAGTATGCTCCCTCCTGCCCATTTCTGTCATTAACTACGTTGTTAGAACTGAGGAAGCACTCGTTCTAAGTAATGCCAATACGGAAGAGATTTTTGCCACCGATCCTTACATTGTGACTCAGAACCCCAAGTCTGTTTTATGTGCGCCCATTCTGCACCAGGGTAAATTGACGGGTGTTCTTCACTTGGAAAACAATTTAACTACAGGTGCGTTTACCCAAGATCGGCTGGAGATTTTACAGCTACTTGCGGCTCAAGCTGCCATCTCGATCGAAAACGCCCGCCTTTACGCTGACTTCGAGGAGGCCAATCGAACCTTAGAAGCAAACGTCGTTGCACGAACACTGGAGCTTCAGGAAAAGAACTTACACTTGCAGCAAGAAATCCATGAACGGCAGCGGGTAGAAGAAGCTGCGCAAGTTGCCAATCGCGCCAAAAGCGAATTCCTCGCGAACATGAGTCACGAGCTTCGCACACCGCTCAATGGAATTTTAGGCTACAGTCAGGTTCTCAAAAGAATAAAGACCTAACGGAACAGCAGCAGAATGGCTTGAATGTGATCCATCAGTGTGGCGAGTATTTACTGACATTGATTGGCGATGTTCTAGATCTATCAAAAATTGAAGCTCGGAAGATGGAGCTACATCCTAGAACCTTTCATCTACCTCAGTTTCTAGAAAACATACTGGAAATCTGCCGAATTCGAGCTAACCAGAAACAAATTACATTAAACTACGAAGTTCTTTCTCCATTGCCTCAGTTTGTCCATGCAGATGAAAAGCGGTTGCAGCAAGTGCTGTTGAACTTATTGGGGAATGCGGTCAAGTTTACGGACATGGGCAGCGTTACGTTTAAGGTGGGGTGCGTGGAAGACGAGCAAGGGGCAAGGGGCAATGGCAAGAATTCTCAATCCGTTCGCATTCGGTTCCACATCGAAGATACGGGTATTGGCATTTCTACGATGCAATTAGAGCAAATCTTCCAACCCTTTCATTGCGTCCATGAGGCGATCCGTCAGACGGAAGGAACTGGTTTGGGATTAGCTATTAGTCGGCAGCTTGTTCAACTGATGGGTGGGGAAATTCAGGTCAAGAGTACCTTAGGGCAGGGAAGCACGTTTTGGCTGGATCTGGAGTTGCTTGAATTGCAGCAAAATAGCACTGGCACTCAGATTAATCCAGGCACGATCGTCGGTTATGAGGGCGACCGCCGCACGGTGCTGGTTATTGATGACAAGGATTTTAACCGTACCCTAATTGGCGACCTGTTGCGGCCTCTCGGATTCATTGTGACTGAAGCTGCCAATGGGCAGGAAGGGTTGGAAAAAGCGCTAAAGCAGAAGCCCGACCTGGTTTTGGCAGATTTAGTGATGCCTGTGATGGATGGGTTTGAAATGGCTCGTCGAATGCGACTGATTCCGGGGTTAAGAGATGCGATCGTGATTGCCATTTCCGCTAGTGTATTTGAATTTGATCAGCGCATGAGCCAGAAAGTCTACTGTGATGATTTTTGCCTAAACCAGTTCAGGAATCTGCACTTTTGGAGAAATTACAGCTTTATCTACATCTGGAGTGGATTTATGAGCAAGGAATTCAGGAAACGCCTCTAGAAAGCCTTAGGGCGTCTCATCACCCCGTCACCCTGTTGTCTCCTGCTTCCCTAACCCCTCTTCGCTTCTTCCCACCACTTCTGTGCCACCTGCACCAGAATTAGATACGTTACTTGATTTAGCATTAATGGGAGATCTCAAAGCAGTTGTAGAGCAAACCGATCATTTAGAGAAATTAAATCCGCAGTGGGTCCCGTTCACATCTCAGCTCCATCAACTCGCTAAAAGCTTTAAGGGGAAACAAGCCATTGATTTTATTAGACAGTACCAGGCACAGGAATGAGTAGCGACACAGTTGAAAACCGATCGATTCTTATCGTAGATGACACCCCAACCAATTTAGAGGTGCTGTTTAATTTTTTGAGCAATGCGGGGTTCAAAGTGCTGTTTGCTGAAGATGGTGAAAGTGCCTTGGAAAAGGCAAACTATGCCCTTCCCAATTTGATTTTGCTTGACATTTTAATGCCAGGAATCGATGGCTTTGAAACCTGCCGTCGTCTCAAGGAGAACGAATCCACGAAGTCCATTCCGGTGATTTTTTTAACGGCTTTAACGGATACTGCCGACAAAGTTAAAGGGTTTTCGTTAGGTGCTGTTGATTTCATTACCAAACCCCTTCAGTATGAAGAGGTGCTTGCCAGGGTTGAAACCCATCTACAGCTGCAAGATTTAACCAGACAGCTTCAACGGCAGAATGAACAGTTAGAACGGGAAATTAAGGAACGCGAACAAGCGCAAGAAGCGTTACAACGGCAGAATCAACGATCGCATCTGTTTGCCGAAGTCACCCTCAAAATTCGCCAATCCCTTCAGCTTGACGACATTCTGCAAACAACTGTGACCGAGGTGCAGACAATACTGCAAGCCGATCGAGTGCTTGTCTATCGCCTCTGGCCCAACGGCAATGGCAGCAGCGTCGCAGAGGCAATACAGCCCGGTTTACCCCGAATCATGGGGTACACGTTTTCGAAGGAGGTTTTTCCAGAGGATGCCAAACAACAATACCGCCACGGGAAGATGCGAAACTTGGCGGATGTCGAGCATGATGGAAGGATTTGCCATTGCTTGCTCGATTTTTGCGGCAATTCGAGGTGAAAGCAAAGCTGGTTGTGCCAATTCTTGCAAAGACAGAACTGTGGGGGCTGTTGATTGCCCATCAATGCTCTGGTCCCCGTCAGTGGACAACCTTTGAAACAGAGTTGCTTCAGCAGATTGCCAATCAGATCGGCATTGCTCTGACCCAGGCTCAACTGCTTGAGCAAGAAACCCATCAACGGCAAGAATTGGCTCGATCGAACGCTGAACTTCAGCAGTTTGCATACATCGCCTCCCATGACCTGCAAGAGCCATTGCGAATGGTAACTAGCTACTTGCAACTGCTCGAACGTCGCTATAAGGGCAGACTTGACTCGGATGCAGATGACTTTATTCGATACGCTGTGGATGGAGCCATTCGAATGCGAACACTGATCAATGACTTGCTAACCTATTCTCGGTTGGGACCCAAGGACATTCCTTTGAATTGACCAGCTGTAATGAAGCGGTTGCCCACGCGATCTCTAACCTTAAAGTGGCGATTGAGGAAAGTAAAGCAACCGTTGCCTATAGAGACTTACCCAACATTCAAGCAGACTCTACCCAACTCACCCAGTTATTCCAGAACTTGATTAGCAATGCCATCAAGTTTCATGGCGAGGCTCCCCAAAGGTTATGATTAGCGCAAGTCGGCAAAGTGATGGATGGCTTTTCTCAGTCCAGGATAATGGTGTTGGCATTGATCCCCAATACGTCGAGCGAATTTTTGTGATTTTCCAGCGGTTGAATAACCGAGTAAACTACCCTGGTACTGGGATTGGATTGGCCGTTTGCAAAAAAATTGTTGAACGGCATGGCGGCAAAATATGGGTGCAGTCTGAATTGGGCAAAGGCGCAACATTCTACTTCACGATTCCACATGGAGGAGAAAGTTGATTGTGAATTCCACGAATGTTGTCAGAACAATCGAAATTTTACTGGTGGAAGACAATCCAGGAGATATCAGGCTGACTCAGGAAGTGCTGAAGGAGGGGAAGATTCACAATCACCTGAATGTGGTTGAGGATGGAGAGCAGGCGATCGCATTTCTAAATCACGTCGAACCGTATACCGTTGCGCCTCTTCCCGACTTGATTCTGCTAGATCTGAACCTGCCCCAAAGGAATGGCCTGGAAGTGCTGAGAATGATAAAAACCGACGAGAAGCTGAAGCATATTCCAGTCATCATCTTCACAACCTCTGAGGCAGAAGAAGACGTTGCAGGTGCTTATGATCTCTATGCTAATTGCTACATCACAAAACCAATTGAGCTAGAGCAATTCATCAAAAGCATTCAATCCATTGAGGATTTTTGGTTAACTCTCGTCAAACTGCCGTCGGAGTGAGAGATGGAAAACCAAGCCCCTATTCATGTGTTGCTGATTGAAGATAACCCCGGATATAGGCGTTTATTGCAGGAGCTTTTGCGGGATGTTGCGTCTGTTCGCATCCAAATTGAGCATGCAGATTGTTTGGCACAGGGGTTGCATCTCTTTCGTGAGAGCCACTTTGATCTGGTTCTATTAGACCTCTTTCTACCCGACAGTCAGGGATTTGAAACCTTCACCCAACTCCATCAAAAGAGCGGGAAGTTCCGATCGTGGTGACAACAGGGCTGAATGATGAAACGCTAGCATTCAAAGCGGTACAGGAAGGCGCTCAAGATTATTTAGTAAAAGGGCAAATTACGGGGAGTTACTGGTACGTTCTATTCGCTATGCTATTGAGCGCAGCCGTGCAGACAGAAAAATCCGCGAACAAGCTGCTTTACTTGATATTGCTACCGATGCGATTTTGGTTCGGGATTTAGATAATCGAATCCTATTTTGGAATAAAGGTGCTGAGCGGTTCTATGGATGGAGTGCCGAGGATGCGCTAGGTCAGAAAACGACTCAGCTTTTGTATAAAGGCACGTCGCCCGAGCTACAGGACGCGCAGAAAACGTTAATGATGCGCGGAGAATGGCAGGGCGAGCTACACCAAATTACCAAAACAGGCCGAGAGGTCATCGTTGAAAGCCGTTGGACATTAGTGTGCGATGACGACCAAAACCTAAATTCATCCTCACTGTAAGCACCGATGTAACTGAAAAAAACAGCTTGAAGCCCAGTTTCTACGGGCGCAGCGAATGGAAAGTATTGGCACGCTTGCAAGCGGTATAGCTCATGATTTAAACAATATCCTGACTCCCGTTTTGGCAACTGCGCAGCTTCTACAAATGAAGCTGACTAATTTGGACGATCGCAGTCAACAAATGCTGCAAGTGTTAGAAGCCAACGCAAAGCGAGGGGCAGAACTGGTTAAGCAGGTGCTATCGTTTGCCCGTGGCGTTGAAGGAAAGCACACGGTTTTACAAACAAAACATTTAATTCGTGAGATTCAGCACATTGCAAGGGAAACGTTTCCAAAATCGATTAAGGTTTACACAGAAATTCCCGAAGACCTGTGGACAGTAACTGGAAACGCAACCCAACTCCATCAGGTTCTAATGAACCTGTGCGTTAATGCCCGCGATGCAATGCCACACGGCGGCACTTTAAATCTAGTTGCAGAGAACCTGACGATCGATGAAAGCTATGCCCGCGTCAACCTAGATGCAAACGCCGGAAGTTATATTGCCATCACCGTTTCAGATAGTGGGATGGGAATTCCTGGTGAGATTATTGATCGCATTTTTGGCCCTTTTTACGACAAAAGAGGTGGGCAAAGGTACCGGATTAGGGCTTTCGACTGTGTTAGGAATTATCAAAAGTCATCGTGGTTTTATTACGGTTACCAGTTCAATGGGCGAGGGGACCCAGTTCAAGATATTTTTGCCTGCGGTCAAGTCTCTCAATTCCTTAGAAGGAAACACCGCGAGAGCAATGTTAGGACGCAATGAGTTGATTTTAGTGGTAGATGACGAGCCAGCAATCCGTGAGGTTACACGGGCCGCACTAGAGGCTTACCATTACCAGGTACTTACGGCCCAGGATGGGGTCGATGCAATTTCAGTTTATGTCCAACATAAAGATGACATCAGGTTGGTGCTAATCGACATGATGATGCCCTCAATGGATGGACCAACAACGATTCGCACGTTACGAAAAATCAATCCTCAAATTAAGATCATTGCGGCAAGTGGGCTGCTATCCAATTACCATACGGCTGACCTTACCTCAGTAGACGTTGAAGCCTGTTTGCCAAAACCCTATACCGTTGAGGAATTAATGAGGGCAGTTGACACCATACTGGGACATGTCAGTTGACAGCATGAGATTGATGATTCGAACGAGAAACTGAGTTCCTGATGACGTCATGAAACCGAGAGCGATGCAGATTCAGAAGGTCTTAAAAAACTACGCTTGACTTGTTTTTACAACTACGAAGTTAGCTACCGTTCTGAGCTATATTGAGTGACAATCTTAATCAATTTTAGATGCTGATTCAATGCGAAAAAGCCGCTCTACTTTTGCCTTTTTGTTTGCGCTGACCATAGCAATGGTGAGCATTATGCCAGCGTTAGCGCAGTTTACTCCAGGCAAATTGCGTCAAGCAGCTATCATTGAGCCAGAACCGTCTCTGACGATCGCGCAAGCAACTGCAACGACCGCTAAACGCCCAAACGTTGTGATCCTGGCAACGGGAGGCACGATTGCGGACACGGGTGCAACTTCCACGACAACCGCTAGATATCAGACCGCCAAACTCCCCGTAACCGCACTTATCGCTGCTGTGCCTGAGCTAAAGAAAATCGCCAACGTAACGGGTGAGCAGGTGCTGCAAATTGCTAGCGAAGACATGACAAATGAGGGGCTGCTGAAGCTTGCTGATCGTGTGAATGCAGTGTTGGCGAAACCAGAGGTTGATGGTGTGGTGATTACGCATGGCACCGACACGATCGAGGAAACCGCTTATTTTCTCAATCTTGTGACTAAAAGTGATACCAATTTAAATTGAATAGAGGGCAAATGATTTAGACTGAAAAGTATCGTTTCAGACTAAGCCAAATGGTGGGTGTGACCTCAATTGAAGTGAAGGAAGATTTGGATGATTTAGCCTTACAGTTGCGTCAAGCGAAAACGTCTAGTGCGAAGGAACGATTGCAAGTGCTGTACTGGCTCAAACAGGAAAACGCTCCCAGCATCAGTGCGATTGCAAAAGCGATTGGGAAGCATCGAAATACGTTGCAAACGTGGTTATCGATGTACCGAGAGGGTGGCATCGAAGCGATGTTAGAGGTCAAAAATCACCCGGAGGGGTGCGGGTGATTCCACAATGGGCAGAAGTGGCTTTAGCCAAGCGATTAGAAGAACCTGAACATGGATTTCACAGCTATGGAGAAGTCCAGCAGTGGCTGGCAGAAACGTTGGGGGTAGAAGCCGAGTATCATGCGGTCTACCAGATGACCCGCTACCGCCTCAAGGCCAAGCTAAAAGCCCCTCGTCCTGAGCACATCAAGCAAAATCCCCAACAGCGAGAGGCATTCAAAAAACCTTCCAGACGACCTTGTCTTGTTGAGCCAATACTATCGTCAAGTGCGTCAAGACGAGCGAGACATTCGCTACTTTACTCAAGACGAGAGTCGGTTTGGACTGAAAACCTTGATTGGACGATTGATTACGGCGTGTGGCATCAAACCGATTGGAGCTTGGCAGTGGTTGTTCAAAGCCTTTTGGCTCTACGGTGCGGTTGAACCTGCAACCGGGGAGTCCTACTTCCTACAATTTTCTCATGTCGATACAGCCTGCTATCAGCGGTTCTTGGATGAGTTCTCCAAAGCGTATCCTGATAGTCTCAACATTCTTCAAGTCGATAATGGTCGCTTTCACACCAGTCAAGATTTGATTGTGCCAGAGAATGTCATTTTGCTGTTTCAACCTCCTTACTGCCCTGAGTTAAATCCAATTGAGCGGTTGTGGCAATATCTCAAGGCAGACCTCAAATGGGCAACATTCAAAACATTAGATCAACTCCAAGCCAAGGTGGATCAACTTTTGGCTCTACTAACTCCTGAAGTGATTGCTTCCATCACAGGGTATGCATTTATTCTTGATGCCCTATCTGCCCTGAATACTATTTAAATTGGTATGAGAAACCTGTTGTAATTGTTAGGGCGATGCGACCTGCGACGGCTATCAGTGCTGATGTCCCTTGAATCTCTACAATGCAGTGGCGATCGCAAGCAGCCCCTCCGCTGTAGGCAAAGGTGTCCTTGTGAGCCTTAACGATCAAATTTCGGCGGCCTGTGAGGTGACAAAAACCAATACAACCAGTCTTAATACCTTTCAGGCCTCTGATCTAGGCTATTTAGGATATGTCGAATTAGGCAAACCTTATTTTTGTCGGACATCAACACGTAAACACACCACAACCACTCCGTTTACAGTCAATGCCACTACAAAACTACCTCAAGTTGACATTGTTTATGGATACGACAACAACAGCCCTGTGTTACTCAATGCCGCTGTTGCTGATGGTGCAAAAGGCATTGTCTATGCGGGTGTTGGGGATGGCAGCATCTCGAAACAATTGGAGCCAGCAGCAATCGCGGCTCGTCGAAAGGGAGTAATTATTGCTCGAAGTTCACGCACGGGTTCTGGGCGAGTTGTGCGAAATGGCGAAGAGAAAGACGATGAGTATGACTTCATCGTGACGGATAATTTGAACCCCAGAAAGCCCGCATCCTCCTGATGCTGGGTCTTACAATTACGAGCGATACCAAAGCACTGCAAGAAATGTTTTATACCTATTGAATGGAATAAAAAAACGTGTCTGTGCTTTCGGTAGTGCTATAGATATGTTGTTACTACCTAGATCGGTAATCCAAACTCAAATCGATTGATGAATAGCCCAATTACTACGTCATGCATCAGGATTGACTTGGAAAAGCAAATGGTTTTGCGCGCCAGTCGCTTAATTCGTGTGCATAACGTTAAATGCTTTCGTTCAATCTTTTGAGTATAACGCTTGCCAATAGCATGAAATACAGGTTCGATATGCCGTTCGTATGCGCCCCATCCATCGCTGTAGAATTGCATGATGCCAAACGGTGCTAACAAGGCTTTCAATTGCAAAATGCTTCATCTTCATGGGTTGCCAACACATACGCCAACACTTGACCAGTCGCATGATCAATCGCCCACCACACCCAACGTTGGTGTCCCTTCGATTGCACAAAGCTCCACATTTCGTCTACTTCAGCTTCGAGATCCTCATCCTGGGCTAGACACAGCCTCATGATCGTTTGGGTTGGCTCTAACGTAGTAAGTACTGCTTCATTGACGGCTTTCAACTCTGGGCTTTTTTTTTAAGGGTTGCAATCACTGTCTTTTGGCTTACCCCAAGCACCCGTGCTGTATCCCGAATGCCACTGCCATTGGTTGCCAATCACGGGGTTTTCCTGTTAAAACTATTTTCAGCCATTGGTTGTGAGCTAATCGCCGGAGTATTCTTTGCCTTCTCCACGTTTGTAATGAGTGCGTTGGCTCAACGTCCTGCCACAGAAGGTATCGCTGCTATGCAAGCGATCAATATTATGGTGATTAATCCGTGGTTTATGACAGCCTTTCTGGGAACAGGGGCAGCCTGTTTTGTGCTGATTATTGTTTCGCTGGTTAACTGGCAACAACGAGGGAACATTTACCTGATTGTTGCCAGTTTGCTTTATCTAATTGGCACGATCGGAGTAACAATGGGGTTCAACGTTCCACTCAACGATGCGTTGGCAACAGCTAATCCCAACAGTCCAGAGGGCACAAATCTTTGGACAACGTACTTGACTAACTGGACCTTCTGGAACCATATACGAACGATCGCTGCATTAGCCGCAGCAACATTGTTTACGTTAGCAGTGAGTTATTCAGCAAGATTGTGAGGTGTCTACAGTTTCTGATTCAGCATAGTGTTCAATTCATTGATTCATGGCCACTGGCGTAAGCGAATTTGAAGGGCAAATCCTACGCTTACAGCAATTTTTGGAAGGTGAGACACACAATAGGGGCGAACATCCGTTCGCTCTCACAAAAGATGTGGTTTATGCAGGCAGGAATAGCTGTAGCGGAGTAGCAAACAGATAGTGATACTAATTTGATTTGAGAACGTTGCAGATTGGGTAGGGGCGAATGGCCATTCGCAATTACAAAGGGTTGATGTGTAGCAAGTTCTATTTAAATCGGTATGAGAGTTCTATTCATGGGCGCAAACGGGAAGGCTAACGTTATCAATTACATTTTTCGATTGCATTTTATTGATATTTCTGACCAAACAAATTTGAAGCACGATAATAGTACAGTTCCTCTCTGGCGTAAAACCATGCATCGAAGTGTGATTTGGCTTAGCCTTGCAACCCTGGCTACCAGCTATGCAGTCCCCAGCCATGCCACCAACACTTCTGCGATGGTCTCCCGCGTCAATTTAAATTTCAAGCTTCAAGCTTTAAACGTCGTCTCTCCTCCTTCCCGCCCTTTCTCTCCCCGTCTTCTCGCTCAAAAGCGCTTCAAGAAAAGCTCAAAGATTTTACCTACTGGTCTGACTTGTGCAATCTACAAGCAGACTCCGGCAAATATGAAGATGCTCTCGCCTCCTGCGAACAGGCAATTATCCTGAGGCAGAAAGACCCTATTATTTGGGCGGACCACAGTGGGGTCTTACTCAAAATGAAGAAGTATCCGGAAGCGATCGCCTCTGCCGAAAAATCGTTAGGTTTTAATCCAAAGACTTCACTGGCATTGACATACAAATGTATGGCGTTTGCAGCGTTAGGTCGAACAGAAGAAGCCCTTGATAATTGTACTCAAGCGCTGCGAGTAGACGGTAACTGGGGAAAGCGATCGCCGACCCTAGCGTGGGTAACACGGGGGCAGATTCTTAGCCAGTTGGGGCAAAACGACCAGGCATTAGTGGCCTACGATCGCGCGTTGCTGTTGGAGCCTAAAAATGCCGAAGCTCTCGCCTATCGCTGCGACATTCTCTCTAAACTCGGCAAACAGGACCAGGCCGTTGCTTCCTGTGATCAGGCGCTGACAGATAGCGGTTTAACGGATCAGTCCAGTTCCTCACTGGCCTTGACCAATCGCGCCCAGGCAAACCGCAAGCTCAATCAACTGGATACTGCTGTGGCTGACTATGACCGGGCAATCAGCATTAATCCAAATGACCCGACGATCTGGGCAGAACAGGCGATCGTGCTGGAGCAACTGTCGCGCTTTACAGAAGCACTTACATCCTACGATCGTGCGGTACAGCTCAATCCTAAATACTCGCTGGCGTTAGTTGGGCGCTGCACGATGTTGAACGTGTTGGGGCAGTATGGCAAGGCCCTGGAAGCGTGCGATCAGGCTGTTCAGGGGACGGAACCTGGCGGGAGACCGGAGCCGCCCAAGCCTGGAACCAGCGCAGCAAAGCGCTAACAGGCTTAGGACGCTACGAAGAAGCCCTGGCCTCTTCCAACCGGGCAACTGGAATTAAACCTAACTATGTGGAAGCCTGGAGCGATCGCAGTGTCGTGCTGTGGTACTTAAACCAATATGATGACGCGATCACAGCGACACAGGAATCGATTCGTCTAAACCCCAATTACGCCCAAGCGTGGTTCAACCAGGGCACGATTTTGAGAACGCTGAAACGTTATCCTGAAGCATTAACGGCTTATGATACTGGGTTGAAACTGGATCCAACAAATGCTGATGGGTGGTCAAATCGCAGCGTGGTGTTGTGGCACCTGAAGCAATATCCAGCCGCGATCGCCAGTGCAGATAATGCCATCCGGTTCAATCCCAACTCATTTCAGGGCTGGTATAACCGGGGTGTGGCGTTGATTGAGTTGGGTCGCTATCAAGAAGCTCTTACAGCTTATAACCGCGCGATCGCCATTAACCCAAAGAGTGCCGAAGCATTGACCGGACGCGGTATTGCTCTATCTCGCATAGGGAAGCAGGCAGACGCGATCGTGGCTCTACAGGAATCGCTAAAGCTTAACCCCAATCAACCCCTAGCTCAAGAAACACTAAAAACAGCGATTCAAAAACAGAAAAAGCCTGCAATTCATTAACTGCTTTCTCAGATCCTTATCGTTCACGCGTTTGCTGGAACCCCTACTATTGAGAAATTTCAAGCGTTCGTAAACTGATGTAGTTAAACGGGAAACCTTACGATGGCCCGAACTTACAGCGTCTTCCTTTACCTGGTCCCACTCCCCACTCCCTGCCCCATTGCTGTAAGTTATCCTCACCACGCACCCAAATCCTCCATGAAACGTCTTCCCCTTTACCTCACATTCCTTTTCCTGCTGATTGCACCCGTTGCCCAGGCTGCCAATGCCAATCATGTGAAACAGTTGAAGGAAACCCGACAGTGCGGTGGGTGTGACCTGGTGAATACAAATTTACAGGGCTTTTATTTGGAGAAGGCAAACTTAAAGGGCGCAAATCTTAAAGGCGCAAATTTGAACGGCGCAAACTTGAAGGGCGCATATCTGAAACGGGCCAATCTGACGGGCGCAGATCTACGTAACGCTAATCTGGAGGATGCGAATCTGGAGGATGCTATCCTGGATAAGGCCCGATTGAAGAACTCCACAATCAACGATCGCACCGTCATGGCAGCAAAGTGGCAACTGGTGCGATCGCTGGTTAATCAAGGGGTCGGCGATCGAGACTTGAAGGACGCTGATCTGGCAAAAGCCAATCTTTCAGGGGCGGATCTTCGCAATGCCAATCTTGAAGGAGCGAATTTGTCGGAGGCAACCGTTGAGGAAGCCCTGTTAGCAGGGACCAATTTCAACAAAACGAATCTACAACGCTCCAGTTTGTTCCTCAGTGACCTCCGTAAAGCCAGCTTCAGTGAAGGCGATTTAACTCAGGGCAGCTTGCGATCGACGGATTTGCGAGGAGCAACGCTGGAGAAGTCTAACCTGAGCCGGGTTGATCTCACCGGAGCCTACCTGCAAACCGCAAACTTGAGCAGCGCAACGCTTAAGGGTGCCAATCTGTCACGGGTCCAACTAAATCAGGCGAACCTGAGTCAATCTCAGTTGCAGGGGCTAACCTGTTTACAGCAGATCTGCGGGAAGCAAATTTGACCCAGGTGGAGTTGAGCGGCACCAATCTTACAGGAGCAGACCTCAGCAGCGGAACAGCAATTCAGAGCAATTTGCAGGGCACGAACCTGGAGGGGGCAAATTTGCGGGCGTTAAAGTTGGAAGGCGCAAACTTAAGCGGGTTAAATCTGCATGGGGCAGACCTGAGCGGCAACAATTTGCGTGCTGCCAACTTGAGAAACAGTAATTTAAGTGAGGCACTGCTGAAGAATACCCAATTAAGCAGCGCTAACCTGATGAACGCTAACCTAAGCAACGCTGATTTGAGCGGTGCTGACTTAAGTGGTGCAGTTTTAATCTACGCCAATCTCAGCAATGCGAACTTGCTGAATGCGAATCTAAATGGTGCAAGTTTGAGTAAAGCAACGGTCTGTGGGGCCACAATGCCGGACGGTCGTAAGGTTAAGTGTTAGTAAAAATTAAGGGATACAGCTTTACTGAAAGATTTACAGTGGAATCTCAAGTTGTTTCAAAAATAGGCGATGCCTGGGTAGTGGGAGTGCTGCTTGTGCTTAAAGGGGTATTGTCCAAAGCTTGTTTGATTAGAAAAAGCAACTTCAACTTGCACTGGGATCTGTCCAGTAGTTTGTGTCAGAGCAAAATCTCTTTTGGCAATCTGCCCTCAAACTCAATGGCAAACCGATTGAGAGCTGGTTTCCACTCTCGTATCGGCATCGTCCATTTCTTTGATAGATTACCGATGGCAAGATACACCACCTTCAACACCGCTTCGTCATTCGGGAAAACTCGGTGATTCTTGGTCACTTTTCTCAACGTCATGTTCAACGACTCAATGGCGTTGGTGGTATACATCACCTTGCGAATCTTGGGGGAAGCTAAACATGGGAATGATGTTCACCCAATGATTTTTCCAACTCCTACTAAGGGTCGGGTACTGAGCATCCCACTTCAGACAATGACCGAGCCTGCCAGGTTTTGACCTCATCGATAACCGCATCAGTCACTTCACTAATGAGTGTCGCTGAAACTTCCACTCCATACAGGTCTTTGAGCTGGTCTTGAATGTCACGGGTCGTCATGCCACGACTGTACAGGGACAGAAGTTTGCCATCAAAGCCGTCAAAGCGAGTTTGCCCCTTCTTAATGATTTGCGGCTCCAACTCGCTGTTTCGGTCACGGGGAATGTCAATTGCGGTAGAGCCAAACTCGCCTTTGATGGTCTTCTGAGAATGTCCGTTGCGACGGTCCCGCTTGGCTTTGCCTTGAGTTTGGTACTTGGGGTCATCCAAATGCACCTGCATCTCAGTATCTAAGCAGCGTTCTACTAAAGCTTTGGTGAGCTGTTTGAGCAGTCCTCCCTCGCCAACCAAGTCTTCGGGTTTAGCGTAGTCTTTGAGTAGTTCATCGAGCAATTCGGGTCGAATCGTCATTCGGTGTCCTCGTTAAGATAATAAGCAATACTGGTCTTTTCGGACTGATTTACCCTTTGACACAAAATATCTTACAGACCCTGAATACAGTGGATAAATTAAGCAGAAGCCAATCAAGAATGTAATCCACCGTCTTGCTTGCGTCGAAGACACTGACTCTGGAAAATTCATCAGCCACCTTGCAATTGCCATGAGCGTAAACAGTCCTATCCACACAAGTCCAATCACGTAGCCAGGAATATCAAACCGAGGTGTCGATTGATCTAAACTATTTCCCCAGCCAAACGCGAAAATCAGTCCATTCATGAACAACACCGACCCTACCGATAGCAGCAGATTGAGAATGAGCGATCTCAGGTTTGGCTGATTCAGTGCAAACATTTTAGAAATACTTCAATTGGATTTGGATCTTTGTTTCTTGGCTTGTGAGTAGAAATTCAGCCGCTTCAAACCGAGGCGCACCAATTCCAATGCGGGGATTGCGAGAAAAGCCGAATTCTTCTTTGGGAATGCCTAAGAATCCCGTGTTCAACTTCGCATCTGAATTCTCATCGTGAAAAGCTGCCACCGCATAACGTCCCGGACTCAGATTCTTGAACGTTACCCCTAGAGCTGCTTCATTTGCTCGAACACAGCGAGATTCAATCGCTTGATCACCCCGACTCGGAAAACCTTGTGCTTGAGAAAATAGACTGAGACAAACCTGCCCCTTTTGATCTCTCAATCCATTGATCATCACCGTTAAATGACTGCTACTTGCACTCGCGCTGTTTGACATCAATACGGCTCCAAGGAGAGACACCATAGAAATCACGAGTTTTGACCCTAACTTTTTCATCGACTTAAAAATCTTATTTAGGTTGTGGAACTTTGAACGTGACAGATCGCTGTAGATTGCTTTCGGTATATTGAATTGTGAATTTCCCCTGAAACAAATTAGCTCCTTGTGGTAGCTCAATCGTGTCCATTCCTGAGATCGTGCAAGTCGGCTGAGTGCAACCTCCGGTTGGAAGAGAACGCCTGTCGTTGGATGGTCGTACCACGTGTGTGATATTGCAGGAAATCCCGAAAAGACTCCAACGGCTCTGGCTGCACCACTGTTACTGAAAGCAGATGGAATGCCTGCCGCAAAGCTCAAAGCTCTCGCAAATCCACTTGGCGCAACGGTGGTGTGGAGTAACTTGACTCGCTGCCCGCTTACCTCTAGACGCGCCCATTCGGAGACATCCGCAAGGCTTGTTAACCGAATTTTGATTACTTGGATTTCAGGTGATGTCTGAGCTTGAGCAGTATGAAATTGTGCAACTTGAATTGTTAGAACTGAGATTACAATAATCCAGTGACCTTTGACCCGATGCGAGTACGGCATATCCTTTCACAACCAGATTCAGAACAATCTTCGATCGAATATAGTTGAGAACTGATGCTTTGCGATAGTTCTCAAACGCACGGAAAATCATGACTTAAGTCACGGGGCGCAGTTGCTCCAAATGCCGTACAGTCAGGAGAGATATGATTTGTTCATCGAACAATGTTATTTTTGCAGCGCACCCAAAATCTTCGCTATCTCGAATGGACTGTGATGACGGTTCACTTTGGCATGTGGCTAAGCCGTCCCCAAGGTTCGCTGCTGGTCTTGTTAGGATTTTACAGTGCGTTCTTTTGCCTGGGTTGGGCATTTCCAGCTCAGAGATCGCGAAATCTAAGAATCCTATACATCGTCGCTGGACTGAGTACGACGATCGCGGCTCGATGTGCGAGCATCGATTTAGGTTTATTTTTATTCTTCTACTTTGCCAAAAGTTACTTTCTGCTCGGTCGCCGGAGCGCGGTCGTGTTCGCTCTACTTGCAGTGATTCCGTGGACGACGAGCGAGTACTTCATAGATCTGGAAATGCAGCCATTCACAGGAATTCTGCCCTCACTCAATCTGCTGCTAGGCACAGTTGCAGTCTATATTCCTGCAACTGTGTTTGTCCTCATGTTTTGTAAGATGCTGATTGCTGAAGAAAGGAGCCGCCATCAGATTGCTCAACTTTCAGAGCAAGTCGAAACCTTAGCGACATCACTAGAACGCACCCGAATTGCTCGTGAGATTCACGATTCGCTGGGACATACTTTAACGGATCTCGACACACAGCTTGCCGTCGCGCAAATGCTACGAACGCACAATCTCGATCAATCTTTTCAAGCGCTGGATACCGCGAAACTGCTTGCCCGGCAGTGCATCGAAGATGTGAGCCAGGCACTCGATCAAATGCGACACTCTGATTTTGACCTCAACCAAGCCTTAATTGGACTCAGTGAACAACTGCGACAGTCTTCTAGAGTCCAGGTGAGTTCACAGATCAATCTTCCACAACTTCCGATCTACACAAGCTATCAAATTTACTGCATTGTGAAAGAGGGGCTGATGAACGTGCAGAAACACGCCAACGCTTCGCAAGTGAAACTTAGTAGTCATTTAGTCGCGGATGGAATTCTGCTTGAGATTAAGGATAACGGGATTGGATTTGACCTGAATCAGTTCAGTAAAGGTTTTGGACTGCAAGGCATGATGGAGCGCGTACAATTGCTAGGTGGCAAGCTGGATATCAAAACAGCTTGCGCGCAGGGAACATTCATTCAGGTGCTGCTGCCACTATGATTCGTGTTCTACTGGTCGATGACCAAGATTTTTTTCGGCAAGGGTTAGCCACGATGCTCTCGATCGAGCCGGATCTAGAAATCGTTGGCGCAGCAACTCAGGGGCAAGAAGCGATCGAATTCGCAAACACGCTGCAACCTCACGTTATTTTAATGGATGTGCAAATGCCGATCTGTGATGGCGTACAGGCGACTCGCGAAATTCATCAGCAGAATCCGTGGATTCGGATCTTGGTTTTGACCACGTTTGATGACGATGAATACATTTTTCAATCGCTACAGGTTGGGGCGTTGGGTTATTTGCTCAAACGCACACCCGCACCGGAAATTGCGATGGCAATTCGATCTGTTGCTCAGGGTTACGGTCAACTTGGACCGACGATCGCACTCAAAGTATTTTCTCACCTCAAGCCTGCTGTAAATTTCGATGGCGCAATCTCAAATCTGAGTAAACGCGAAGTTGAAGTGCTAAAACTCATCGGTTCAGGCAAAAGCAATCAGGAAATCGCCCAAGCCCTCTATCTGAGCGAGGGCACAGTGAAGAACCGTGTGACCCAGATCTTGAGCAAGATGAGTCTCCGAGATCGAGTTCAAGCGGCACTGTGGGCACAGAAGTACCTAACGTAAGATAATTCCAAGGAGATTCAAAGTTGAGCCGATTTGTTCACGGTCTGACACGGCGTTGGAGGGTCGAGCAGAGTCCTTTGACTTCATTTCAGTTTTACTTGTCACTGCTCAACTTCGCCTTTTGCTGTAATTGCATTTGAGCTACTTTCGTAAGATTGGAACTCCTGCGGCGGCAGCAGGTATTCAGACAGCATGTAGAGGTAGATTCAATCTTCGTACATCTCCATTTTTTTCTTCTGTTGCTGCGATTCGATATTGAGAATCGGAATCAAAAGAGGGTAAAGTCCTTAGAATGAGATTCGGTATTTATGTCGCTCGATATGGAAGAGTACTTAAAGGTCAGTGAAGTCATCGACTGGCAGCATCCCGAAATTATGCAACGCGCCAAGCAGATTGCATTGCGGTTTAAGACCCCAATGGCGATCGCACAAGCGTGCTTTGAGTGGGTAAGAGACGAGATCTTTCACAGTTTTGACTATCAAATGAATCCTGTGACTTGTCGAGCTTCAGACGTTCTGCAACACAAAACTAGATATTGCTTCGCAAAGAGTCCTTTGCTGGCAGCGCTGTTACGAGCCAATCAGATTCCAGCAGGATTTTGTTATCAGCGTCTGAGTATTGATGACAAGGGTGCGCCGTACACTTTGCATGGGTTTAATGCAGTGTATTTGCCTGAACTGGGTTGGTATCGAGTGGATGCAAGAGGCAACAAAGCAGGCATCAATGCTCAGTTCACGCTACCTCAAGAGCAATTAGCGTACAAAACTCAGCTTCCTGAAGAGGCAGATTTCTCAGTGATTCTTGTCGAGCCGCTCCAGTTGATTGTAGAAGCGTTACAAGCCCACAGTACATGGGATGAGATGCTTCGCAACCTTCCAGACATTTCTTTGGAGTTAATAAGAAATTGTAATTTTGCGTAACTTTTCAAGTTTGAACTTCTGCACCGCGTGGCAGACGCTCCAGCTTAAATTTGCCATGTCTAGCAGACATCTGGTAGACATCTGGTGGAGATATCCAGTAGAAGTCCACTAGAAATCCACCATACCTATGCCGGACTCAACAGAACTGTCAGAAACTCAAATTGATCGCTTCCCCGTCGCCGATCTGCCCGCTCGCTACGACCTTAAATCGGCGGCACTCTATAAAAGATTTGAAGCCCTTGGTATCAAGCCGCTGCGGCTCGGTAGAGCCTCCTACGTCAGTGGCGAACAACTCGCAGAAATGGACAAGCTTCACTGTCCCCACGAGATACGCAACCAGTGCAAACATAAATTCTAGAAACAAGACAGAGAGGGGATTCTGAAGTTTGCTGAAATTCGCTAGAAAAAGACATCGAGTCGTACTGCATGGAGGCATTTCCCGATGTCAGAAAACAATGTTAGCTTTACTGTAGCAGGTTTGTTAGAAGTCACAACCATTGAGCAATCAAACCTTGCAACCCCAAGCTGGTTAGCGGAAGCTCTATTGGTGGGACAATATTGGAATCAGAGTGGATTGCTCGAACAATTACAGCAGCAGGTTCGAGTCAGTTGTGGACGGATGGGGCGATATGAAGTGTGTGACTTTGTGCTGTTACGGCTCGCTTATGCCGTGAGTGGAGTCGAAACCTTAAAGTTATTTTTCGAGCAGCTAGAGAGCGTTAAGCCTGTACTAATGTCAGTGTGGAAACGAGAAAAGTGTCCGATTGCAGCAACCTTGAGCCGTTTTCTAGCTGATGTCGATGAGTCTGCTGTTGAACAACTGAGAAGCTTATTTGAAATAGATTTACTATCACATCCGATTGAAATGAAAACAGCAATGGGATTGAGTGACCGAACTGGGCATCAATGGGTAGTCTTTGATGTCGATGGCACGGTCAAAGCGACTCGACATCGAGCTTTAGTCAAAGCACCCACGCATCTACAGGTGAAGCGGCGCAGTGAAAATGCTTGCGCTCCAGGGTATGGCGGACGCAAGCGCGGGGATTACGTTCGCACGCGCAGCACGGTGGCTTGTGCCCATACGCATGAGTGGTTAGGCACGTTTGCTGCTCCTGGAAATGGCACCCCAAAACCCGATCTCGCTCGTGCTTGTGGATTAGTCCAACGCTATCTTCAAACCCAAGGATTAACGATCTCGCAGGGCATTGTTCGACTCGATGGACTGTATGGCAGCGCAAGCTATGTTAGCCCGCTGCAACAAGCGAAGATCGCTTATGCCATTCGTTGTCGGGACTATCATCTGCTGACTGACCCGATAGTTGTAGCAGCGCTATCCGAACCCCCTCATGCAACGATTACCTATCCAGATAGTCCTCATCCACGGGAGTTGTTCGATATTCCTTACCTGGATTCGACCCGACGCGGCTACCACGAACCAATGCGCCTCGTGATTGTTCGCATGGAGCAATTTGACAAGCGCAAGCGAGCAGTAGGGAAATGCAACGGCAAGTACATTCATGAGCTATTTCTCACCTCGCTTCCAGTCGAGCAGTTCACCGCAATCGATGTCCTTAACCTCTACTGTGGTCGAGGTGGATTTGAGCAAACGCTTTCAGAAGAAGACAAAGAGCAAGATGGCGACCGTTGGTGTAGTTGGCAAGCGCAAGGACAAAGCTTTTGGCAGATTCTCAATCAATGGGTATGGAACTGGCGCATTCGGGCGGGAGCCGTGCAGTCGCCTCAGTTGTGTGGGCGACAAACAGAATGGTCGTCTGCTTTACCAGAGACAACCGAGGAGTTTACGACTCCTCAACCCGAAGCCCCTCAATCTGCATCTGCCCCTCAATCCAGTCAACGTTCTGCACCTCGCTATGGTGCAATGATAGTTTCGGAGGGCTGGGCAAAAAGTCGTCACAAGTATGCAGGCAAAGACTTCAAGATCATGGATGATGAATCTGTGGAATGTCCCGCAGGTCATCGTATGTACCGCCGTGAAATTCGCTATACTCGCCGGGGCGATATGCAAATGCTGTTTAGTATGAATCCGCGCATTTGTGCCAGTTGTCCCGTAAAGCAACATTGTCTGTCCGATGATTCCAAGAACACCAATGGCAGAAGAATTTCTGTGATGCGAACGAAGCTGCCTCCGGTTCCGACGGTCGCATTAGAACCTGAGATTACGATCATTGCTCAAGCTCCAATGCAGACCGTACAGGGGACTCAAGCTTTGATCTGGGCAGACATTCCAGCCACTCAACTGCGGCGAGATTCGACAACACCTGCGGCGGCACCAAACTCGAATTGAACAGGGCAATTCAGCCACTCAAACTATCGAACCCGCCATCGCTTATCTGACTCGCAGCCAACGTGCTCATCGACGACTGGCTTGGACAGAACGATCGAAACGAAATGCAGCCCGATCCAATACACTCCAGATTTCTGTGGAGATTTTTGGCGTGTCGCCCAAGTTGATTGACTTCCTCAACCGTCTATCTGACAAGCGTTCTGAGTCTTCTTAATGCACTGGTTGCGTATCTCGTGGGCATAACGTTCCGAGGCATTCGCATTTTCATCTGCCAGCAAGCTCTGCAAGACGTCAAGCATCGATTGCGCGGTTTAACGTCGCGCAGTTGGGGCGTCTCAATGTCAGAGCGTTTTGTGCGCTTGAACCGATACTTACGGGGGTGGATGAACTACTTCGGCATTTCCCAGCACTACACCCCAATCGAAGCGCTAGATGGTTGGCTCAGGCGACGCATTCGCATGTGTTACTGGAAACAGTGGCGCAGACCGAGAACGCGCATTGCTAACTTGCTCAAGTTGGGAACTAGTAGGCGTCATGCCATTTTGACAGGCATTAGTCGGAAAGGCTTTTGGCGTTTGTCAAAGACTCTTGCAACGCAAACGGGAATGACGAATAAGTGGTTAGAACAACAGGGATTGTTACCGATTCGCCAACTCTGGATGAAAGTTCAGGGTTACGCTTAAGTGATCAGTGTTGTCTGCGCGTCTTCATGAACCGCCCATTGTGCAAAATTTCGCGATAGGTCGGCACCGGATTCTCCGGACGCTTCGGCACCTGAATGACCGTTCTTTCAGCACCGGCTTCTCCGGATACCTCGGGTTCTTTTCTGAATTTGGTGATCATTGAGCAGTGCAATCGGTCGATGCTGATCGAGGTCAACCAGGATTGTGCCGTAGCGTTGCCCCTTGCGAAAGGCGAAATCATCGACGCCTAAGGTTTTAGGGGTCGTAATAGCGGGTAAGGGTGTCGAGCAACGAGTTGCAACAACGGATTGAGACTGACCCTGTGTCCCTAGCCGTCGGCTCAAGCGGGTGCCTGCTGCACCTCCTAAGGCGAGTCCAATTGCGGTCAAACAGGCGGCAAATCGACAAGTTCGTCTTGCCCACGGAACGGTTACTTGAGGCAACCGCTCCGTGAAGATGCGCCGTTTACATCCAGCATTGAGGCAGAAAAACTTCCGCACTTGAAGGAGCAAGGTGACGCTGTAATTGATACAGGGTAGATCTTGTAGGGTCCGCTCATAGCGGCTGTGAATGCGATGTGTTGATTCTTGACACAGCGGACAGTGGGCAGCAGATTGGATGCTCGAAACCGTAAGGGTCAGTTGTTTATCGTTCGTATCGAAGGACCAGTTTTCGAGTCGAAGGAATGCCTGACTCGGCAACAGATGGTGAAGGAAGTCCACTACCTCTTAAGCGTTGCAAATGGGTACATCTTGATCCTGCCTTAAGATCACCAAATTCAGAAAAGAACCCGAAGTTAGTGAAATTTTGCAGTACTTCTATCACTAATAGATATGATTCAGATCACACTTAGCAGAAAGCTTTTGGAATAAGGGATCTTAGCAACTCATCAACTCTAGAAAAACGTTTAATTAATACTGAATAAATCCCAGATAAATCATTACTAAATATGCAGCAAATCACCCGTAAGTGTGGCTAAAACAACACGGAATCCAAATGGTTGGAATTGATGCTTTATTCAGCGCACAATCAAGTGCTCTAATTCATCCAAATGCCCCTAAGGAGTTCCAATCAATGAACGTTAAACAATTCATCGCGGCTTCGTTACTCATCGTTCCAGTTGCGGCGGCTTCTTTGTCCGTCAAGCCTGCGGCTGCCCATGAAACCGTTATTCGTCGTGTCGAAACCGAGCGAACCGTCTTTGTTCATCGTCCCCGGTACGAAGTCTTCCGTCATCGCAGAGTTTTTATTCCGGGTCACTGGGAATTCAATCGCTTCGGCCATCGCTACTGGGTATCTGGTCGTTACGACGTTCGTTAAGTTATCGAAAAGCTACTCTCCCTCCCTCATGACTAAATGCAGCCCCTGGTAGTTCAGGGGTTTCTTTCTGCAATGGGTTAGAACCCGATCGAATCCCTTATTTTGACTTTGGCTTTTTACCCGCTGTGGTTTTCTCCTCAGAGCCAGCCACCTTTTCCTTGAACAATTTGCCTGCTGAGAATGCGGGCACCCGCGTCGCTGGAATCTGAATGATTGCGCCTGTTGAAGGATTGCGTCCCTCCCGTGCTGAGCGCTCTCGCACCTCAAAGGTACCAAACCCACTAGCGTTACCTTGTCCCCGGAGGGCACTGTGTCGAGGATGGTATCGAGGGTCGCTGACAAAATAGCATCAGCATCCTTTTTGGTCACCTCTCCCTTCTGTGCGATCTCATCTACTAATTCACCTTTGTTCATTTGCGTCAGTCCTGTTGTCTAAAAAGCTGACTGCGATTATAGTTCAGCTTTTTGCAATGAACTCATTTCGTCGTAACGATTTTATTTAACTTGCTTTCACTACAGGCTGATTAAGCGGCTAAGCCACCTGTCGAGTCTCAAATTATTTTTCGTTTTGTCTCAAATTAATTTTCGCGATTGAGATGCTGGAACTATTGCTGTGATTGTATTTCAGTATTGAGTAGTACGGTTTGAGAGTGAGACGGCGTGCGTCTCAAATTATTTTTCGTAAATTTTTGGATAATTTGTCTCAAATTAAATTTCGTTTTTGCGGAAAGTTACGAGTAGAAAAAATGTGTAAAGCGAGAACTGAAGCGGACTTGGACGAGTGTAGAGTAACTGGGACGAATCTCAGATTAAATTTCGGGATCAACAGGCAAGGCAATGGCGGGAATCGATCGAGCCGCAACAGTTCCAGAGTCTACATCGGGAACAGTGAGATCGGGTTCATTAACGAATGGTGAGCGAGAGCAGGTCAAAGCGATGCAGCGGTTGGCGAATGCGCCAGATCGGCGGAGCTATCTGGCGCTTCAGCAGGAGATTGCCGAGCAATTGAACATGAGCGTGCGAAACGTGCAGCCTTTACTGAAGGCGTGGCAAAGCGCAGGGGTGGATGGTGTCGTGCGACAAGGGCGATCGGATCGGGGAGGGCGGCGACTCGATGAAGATTGGACGAATTACATTCTGCAAACCTATCGCGCCGGAAATCGAGGTGGACGCAGGATGAGCCGAGCGCAAGTCGCTGTGCGCGTGGCAGCACGGGCATTGGAAACCGGAGACCGCAATGCACCCAGCCGAGCGAGTGTATACCGAGTTCTGCCAAGTGAGATCGAACGACAAGAGATGCAATCGCGATCTCGTTCGATTGGTTGGCAAGGTGAAACCCTCATTCTCAAAACTCGTGAAGGCATCGAAGTCGAGGTCAAAGAAAGCAATCAAGTGTGGCAATGTGATCACACACGGGTTGATTTACTGGTTGTAGATCAAGTGGGAGAGGTGTTGGGACGACCGTGGTTAACGACGATCGTGGATACTCATTCGCGTTGCATCATCGGCATCCACTTAGGGATGGAAGCACCGAGCGCCGTTGTGGTGTGTTTAGCGTTGCGTCATGCGATTCTTCCAAAGCAATACAGTTCAGCCTATGAACTGACACAACTATGGGGTACGTATGGAGTGCCGCAATATTTGTACACCGATGGCGGCAAAGAATTCAATTCCAAACATCTAGAGCAAGTGGCGAATGAACTCAAAATCGTGCTGTGTCAGCGGCGATACCCAGCCGAAGGTGGCATTGTGGAACGACCGTTTGGCACGTTCAACAATGAATTATTTGCGAGCTTACCGGGTTACACCGGGAACAGCACCAAACGCCGACCGAAACAAGCTGAAACGAATGCCAGCCTCACTCTGATGGAATTGGAAAAACAGATTGTGCGCTACATCGTGGATCGCTACAACCAGGGGATTGATTCGCGCATTGGCGATCAAACGCGCATTGGACGATGGGAATCCGCCCGACTTGCTCAACTTCCCTACTGAGTGATCGCGAACTCGACATCTGCCTGATGCGCCGTGATCGCCGAGTCGTATATCGCGGCGGTTACATTCAATTTGCTAACTTGCACTATCGGGGTGAGCATTTAGAAGGTTATACCGGAAGTTGGGTGGTGCTACGCTACAATCCGCGTGACATCACCAGCATTCTGATTTACCGCGAAGACGGGGGCAAGGATGTATTTCTCAGTCGCGCCCATGCCACGGGACTCGAAACCGAAATGTTGTCGTATGCCGAGGCGCAAGCGATGAGTCGGCGATTGCGCGAAGCTGGGAAAACGATCAGTAATCAGTCGATGTTTGATGAAGTGCGATCGAGAGATCAAGACATTGAGGAACAACAACGACGGAAGAGCAGACGATCGCGGCAAGAAATTGCACCTGTTACTCCTCCAGAATCGAACGCGAAGCGCGGTGCCAGCAATTCAACATCCTCTGTCGAAGAAGTTGAATCTGAGGCAGAAGCAGCCCCTCCGATCGTAGTACCCGATGTGCGAGTGATTGACTATGAAGCTGCGAAAGAGGAGTCTGGAGTGTGGTGAATCCTGATGGAACCAATGTGGAGCACGAAATTCAGCGACTTCAACGCCGTTGGGTGGTGGAATTAGAGCAAATGCAACGCTTTCATCAATGGCTCGATGAGAAGCGGACGGCACGGCAACCTTGCCGAGTTGTGGGCGATTCAAGGACGGGAAAAACGCGCAGCGAAGCTGATCCCTGCGGGCGCGCCTGTGATACCTATCGATTAAAACACCCGCCCACCCTGATTTCTGGTCAATCGCCACACATCCCAGTCGTGTCTTGGCAATCCCCACCTGACAGCGGCAATCGCGACTTGTTTGAAGGGATTTTGCAAACCTTACGATACCAGTTAAGTCGCGGGACGCTCTCTGAAATTCGCAGTCGCGTGTATCGTACCCTGAAAGCCTGTCAAGTTGAAATGCTGATTGTCGATGAAGCGCATCGACTGCGGCGCGGCACCTTTCGGAACTTCAGGATATTTTGGATGCGTTGCAAATTGCGATCGTCTTAGTTGGAACGGATCGATTAGATGCAGTAATGCGGCGCGATGAGCAAGTGTATCGACGCTTTATTGCCAGTCATCGGTATGAACGGCTCACGAGTATTCAGCTTGTGGAAACTAGTGCAATTTGGGAAGTTCATGTCTTACGACTGCCAGAACCCTCGAATTTGAGCAGTGCCAAAATGCAGAAAATTCTCGGACCTGTAACAGGTGGATATCTCGGATTGCTTGATCGCGTTTTACGGGAAGCTGCGGTGCGCTCATTGTCGCGCGGACTGAAGCGAATCGAGTTCAACATCTTGAGTGAGGTTGCCGCGGAATGTCGATAGTCGATTCGCTCAATTCTGATGGCTGGATGTTTCAGATTAGCCCGATGGCTGGTGAAAGTTTGGGCCATTATCTTGGACGATTCCGCCGCGCGAACTGCTTGAGCCAGAGTGCATTGGCAGAACTGGTCTCGATCGAGGCGCGGCGGCTGCGTGGGCTGGAAATGCCGTCATTGGGGCAGCCGCTGAATGCAAATCAAGTGAAAAAACTTTGCTCTTTTCTAGGAGTATCCGAAACACAGCTTGCAGCAATGCTTCCCCCAGTGCGATCTCAACTGTATCTCGCTACTCGGCTTTGCCCCAAGTGCTATGCCGATGTGCCGATTCATCGCCGGGAGTGGCAAGGAGGCGGAGTCGAACAGTGCGAGTACCACGCTGCCCCCTTGCTGACGACTTGCCCAGCTTGTGGCACAGCGTTTCGATTGCCAGCTTTGTGGGGGAACGGCTGTTGTGAGCAGTGCTGGTTGCCATTCCGGGAGATGCACAATCCCAGTTTCAGTCAGGTAGACTGAGCCAAGAGCAACTTAATGATCCAGATGGTTTCTCGCTCTCCTGTTGGTTCGTGGTCCTGTTGGAACTGTTTACGAAGCTGTTTGAGCAGTGCTTCCTGTTGAAGAATGTCTGCTGCGTAAGTCCATTGAGCTGGAGTGAGTCTGCGCGAGATGATTGCACGATTGCGTTCAATTTTGGCTTGATTGAGCGTGAGGCAGGCAGCAAAAAAGCAGGTTGCAGGGCTTGAATCTGCTGTTCTAGCTGTGTGAGTTGAATGCGAAGATCGATCATGGTCTCGATGACCTCAAAGGGGGCGAGTAGGTCGATCTCCCTTGCGGAATTGGGTGAAGTGGTGAGGTCTAGCATACTGCGACTCCAGCATTTTGAGGAAAACCTAGACCACTCTATGCCTGTGATCGTGTCTGAACCTAATGTATTTAGCTTTCTAAGCAAATTTATAAGCAGCTTCACAGTTGTTTCTAAACTGCAATCCCATCAATAATTTCGCTTTTATTCCAATGGATGCTGCTTTGCCTGTGTCTTCAACCCGACATCCAGAGGTCTTGAGCCGTTAAGCCTTGTGTGTTTTGATTTTCTCCGATTAGGGCAACTGCCTTGACCCTTGGTGCATCTAACCGGAATTGCTGGATGAGTGGATCGTCCTCCGGAGCATGACTGCCATAAAACCAGTCTTGATAGACGTTGAGCCGAATTTCACAGGGTTGAATCTGGGTAATGTCATTGAATCCAGTTTCATAGCCGGCAACGACTACGCGCGCATCTGGATCTAACTGTGAGAGGGCTTCGATGAGGTCACGCACGGTCATTGCGGCTCTCCTAGATGAGTTAAGCGTTTGGCGAAAGGTTGCCTCTAGTGTAGAACGCTCCATCAACTGTTAGACGGCTGGGCTTGTAGCTGAATCACATCAGTAATTTTGTGTTTCCCGCGATGTTTGAGGTTATGTTTTTCTGGGTCAATTTGATGTTTCTGGTGATGTTCCCCAATATCCTGGCGTTCCTTCAGTGTCTTTTCGATTCTGGGCTGCGACCCGCCGACGCTTTTGAGCAGAGAAATGGTGATTGCCCACTTATCATCGTGACGACGATTGGGCGCATCGTTGTAATCCATAATCGCCCCAATCCAATCATCAATCAACTTTTGACTATTTTCAGTCGATGACTTCACCCGTTTCGTCGACTCAGTTTGATCGCCAGAAGATTTTTCCGGTTTTGGTTGTGGTTTATCCGACTGAACCCGTTTTGCCTTCGGTGCGGGCTGAGCGATTCCTTCAGCGTTGTGCGAAGCACTAATTGCCGCTTGTTGCAGCGCCACCAATTGTTGAATGGCTCCGACCAGTTGTTGAATGTCCTGACGCAGTGAATCATCTGCTTGGGGCTTCTGAGCCACATCCACCGATTGAAGCGGTTCTTCGACCAATTCCACCTCTTCTACGTCTTCCTGCGGTTCTTGGGACAGTTCTACCTCATTCAACCGAGATTCAATCCATTCCAACAATCGCTGAGCTTTTTCTGGCTGTGTGCCGTCAGGTGCGATTTGCTCCATGACCTTTAACCAGCGATCGCGTTCTGTCTGAAAAATTCTTAACTGCCCCAATTTTCGGCGAGGAGGCAGTGCTTCGAGAGCTTGTCTCGCCTTCTCCAAGCTTGACTGCCTAAACATGTCGATCGCCATAATTCCCCCATGCCCCAACTTAATGCCTTTACGTTTGCCGTTGTAGAGTGCGATCACCTTGTCTGCGATCTCATAATCGCTGTAGTGTCTTGAAGCCATCAGCGAACGCTTCAGTTCAGCATTCTGCTCATCGAGAATTTGAAAATGTCCTTGAATCGCCGCCTTAAACTCAGTCGCATCGACGGTTGGTGGACAATACCAGAACGTAGCAATGCAGGCATACACGGAGCGAAACAGGTGCGTGTACAAATTCTCTTTACCAGGTCGAGTCGGCACGAGATCTTGAAAATGGCGATCGCACGCTCTTGCCACTGCCTGCCCATACTTGGCATTCACTTCACTGGCAGGCAGATTGACGGCTTGAGGTAATTCGTGGCGTAATTTGTCGATCGCATTCACGACACGTTTCGCTGTCGTCAGTGTCGGAATCTCAAATACCAGCCCCTTCTCCCCGCGTCGTTTCACTGCCCCAGTAAATATCACCGACCACTTTGACTTGACTTCAAACCGAGCCGTGGAAAGCAACTCAGCCGAACGTCGTCCTGTTAGCACCGCCAACCCAGCCGCAACATCTGCCCAATCGGGTTCACTCAGCAATTTGACCGCACGAGCGACGATCGCATCGGGATCATCAATAAACTGCACCTGTTCATTG
Source organism: Kovacikia ellensis JS3 (assembly GCA_034541955.1). Classification (GTDB taxonomy): domain Bacteria; phylum Cyanobacteriota; class Cyanobacteriia; order Leptolyngbyales; family Leptolyngbyaceae; genus Kovacikia. Next base: position 813,478 of record JAVYJL010000002.1, read on the forward strand.
CGCTTTGCCACATTGCCTTGTTTGCGAGCGTTAATCTCGGCATACTCTTGCTTTGAGAGCTTGACCACATCCAGCGACCAATGATCCTCCCCAAGTGCATCTTTGATGGCTCTGCGGGTCATATCCATCAATCGTTGTTGTTCGAGTTTGGGCTTACTGTGTTGTGTTGCCCAGCGATCGCGCATTGAGGCAGTAAACTCTTGCAGCTTCTGACGATCGCTCTGAGAATCATCAAGTGACCCAATAAAGGGAAGATACTCGTGTGCGATCGCATGATCAAGCCAAGCGGAGCGGCCCATACAAAAACTCCAGATCTTACTTCTGTATCGATATAGATACTATAGCCTCATCCATATCAAATATCGATACAGATTTAGTCGTTAAACCATTGTTTATATATAGATACTGATTGGCGCGACTATGATTCCTCGATTGCTCAAATCATTGCAGACTAGCAGCAAAAAGCTGTGTTCTCTATTCAGATATCAGGTTCTACTGCCTGTTAAATCTCGCTGCCCTGCGTCGCTCTGCAAGGCGCTCCTCGCTGTTGAACTGAAGCAGTTTGGTGGTCGTGCGTCCTTCTGGTGTTAATCCTCGAATTGAGCCATTCTCGTCGGATGCAAAATGCTCTGCCCAAACTTGACGACGTGGATGAAAAGAAAGGAAAACTCGCCCGTCTCTGGGTCGAACGATCCCAGATCACTTCCTTTATGGCTATTGAAGCGCCAACACGCAAATGCCAAATTCTCAGCGTTTGTCTGTCCCCCATGCTTGAGTGCGATCACATGGTCCACCTCATGCGAGTAGGGTAGTGGACTAGACCTGTGGAAATGGAGGAAACTTAAAGAGTCTTTTGTCTAGCGATTGTGAGATGGTACTTGAATCGGTTCTTTGCCCAAGTTGTGGGAGTAATGACGTGGTCAAACATGGACAATCGGGCGAGGGCAAGCAACGCTATAGATGTCGTAACTCCGAGTGCTCTCGTTGCACGTTTATTCGAGAGTATGCCTACCGTGGGTATCTGCCCGAAGTTAAGCAACAGATTGCGGATATGGCCATCAACGGCAGGAGAAGTTGTGACACCGCGCGGGTACTCAAAATTAGTCGCACTACAGTGACGGAAACGTTAAAAAAGATCGTCATCTCAGACCCGTCAATGAGCAACGTCTGGCAGCACTTGAAGCGACTCAAACCATCGTTGACCTATGCCAGTGGCAGGATTTGGAGGCGGAGGCAGACGAAATGTGGAGTTTTGTGGGTTCCAAGCAACAGCAACGATGGTTATGGCACGCGATTGGCCATGACACAGGCGAAGTGTTAGCATACAGCGGTTTGCAGCTTCAAGAGGGACAGTAACAGCAGTGAGCAACCCAGTTCCGCAAATGGTTAGGCTTGATTAAATCCATCGCTGTTGCAATCAGTGTATCTATCATTTTCGAGGTAGTCGGCGAGAACTGTCGCAGAAAAGCTTTCAACTGAGACCACCAGTGCTCTATTGGATTGAAATCTGGAGAGTAAGGAGACAGATACAGCACTTTTGCCCCCACGGCTTCAATCAACGGTGCCATGAGGTCTATCTGATGGGCAGGTAGGATATCTCAGATCTTGCACCAGTCTCAACAAGGGGTTGCCAAAGGAGCAAAAAGCTGAAAGAAAGGGCGTAAGAAAAATCATCGGACGGTTATGGAAACCATCGTTGAACACGCCCAAGGGCTAGTGTATAGCCTGCTTTGTCTGCTGCCTAGTGTGTACCAAAAAGCCAGCCTGAACGCTCTGTTGGGGCTATTTCTTGAAGCTCAAGGACATCCCTTGCCTCAACATACGTCGGTCAAATCTGCGAGTTCGTTGAGTCGCTTTCTCAATCATTACGGCTGGTCTACTCGTGGAGTGATTCGGACGACCCGCCAAGCTGTGTTGGGGCAAATCGACCGACATCGACCGCCTCGGGGGTGCCGCTGCGGGTGTTGCTTGACCTGACCAGTCTGCCGAAATGCGGCAAATTTTTCCATCTCAGCACCCCCACTGAAGACCCCGATACGCCCGACCCGTGGGTGCGAGTGCTCAACGGCAAACGTGGCTTACACCTGGTTGTGTTGTATTTGGTGCTCGGTGAGTGGCGAGTGCCCTGGAGCTTTCGGGTCTGGCGCGGTAAGGGCGATGCCAGTCCGGTACAACTGGCGTGCAAGCTACTGGCAACGGTCCCCACCGAGTTGAGTCAAGGGCGGGTGGTGATAGTGCAGGCAGACACAGAGTTTGGCACCGTAGAGTTTCTCAATGCCGTGCGAAAGCGCTCTTGGCGAGCGGTGGTAGGGATGCGTTGCAACCGAAAAATGGTCGATGGTCGCGCTCTCAAGCAACTGTATCGCACTGGCAAGCGGGGACAGCAAGTCTATTTAGAGGGCAGCTCCTACCCGCTGACGGTCTCCTGGTTCTGGCTCAAACGCTCTCAAGGCAAGCGAGAATTGCGCTTTGTCGTCTCCACTCATCCCTACGCTGGGGTTTATCTCGTGCGCCTTGGACGCAAACGCTGGGCCATCGAGGGCTTTTTCAAAACCATCAAACATCGCTTTGGGTTACATCGCTTTGGGCAATCAACCAAACTTGGTGTCTATCGTTGGCTGATTCTGTCACTGATTGCTTATCTTTTGGTGCATTGGATTGACCAATGGTCTTTGCCACCCATTCTCGATTGAAAGCAGCCTGTGATTTAGCCTTAGAGGTATTGTTCCCCTCGATTGTCTGGTTCCAGTTGCTCAAATCCATCCAAAGCCGTGCCAAAATTGCGACCCAACGAGGGTTTGAAGTTGTCCTCAAACCGCTGCCCAATCGGGCTTATCGAGAATGCTGCAAGATCTGAGTTATCCATCACGACCACTGCCCCTTTCCATAGCTGCGGCACACGGCACTTGGAAACATAAACCTCAAAGGCAGCAGCGTCCATCGACTCATCCTCGTCATCACAGCCAGCACCGTCGAGACGCTAATCGCGCCAATGACACTCACCTTGCTGCCTCGACAAAAGGGTTTGAAGTCGTAAGCTCTCGCTCCCGGTGCAGCACGGGCAGGGGTTCGCATCAACCCCAGTAGCACACCCATCTCATCGAGAACTACCAAGTCGTTGAGGGCTATCTCCTTTACTTGCGTCCAATAGGCTGCTCTCAAGCGTTGGACGCGCTCACTCCTAGCTTGGCTGGAGCGCAGTGGGGGTTTTAGGCGGTAAGTTCAGCCTCTGGAAGGCTCGGCACCTCGTGCTTTGGCTGACCCATAACCCTGTCGCATCGGCAAGCAACTCACACTATTCGGCTAAGGTCGCCTCCGGTTGTTTTTCATGAATTGCGATCAACTGGTCTTGATGGGCCATCCCACCACTGACTGAGCCACCCTGTTTGGATGGGACGACGTGTCCTTCTGTGCGCTTCTGTGTCACCCAGCGCTCGACACAGTTTTTGCTGCCACAGAAGCGCTCAGCTACTTTCCTGAACGAACTGTCACCCTTCGCTATGGCACTCACAACCTTCTCGCGTAAGTCTAATGCCTTATTGTCCCCTATCTGACTGCAAACCGCTGTACCAATTCTTATGTGCTTTGTGAGTGACAGACATTGGCTGCTACTAACTACCAGCAAAATTACCTGGCAAAGCAACGACGTAATAAATCAATTACTTCTCAGTAGTATCGAAAGTGTAGATATTGATGAAGATGCCCTATTACGTGAAGGAGCGTTGTATAAGAAGAACAATCAAGAAATTAAAGTTACTTCTTATTCAGGCACATCTTTCACCATAGATACAGGCGATTCAGGTGGAGATCTTATCGCATTAATTAGTTCTATTGACTGGGCGGCTAAGAAGATTAGAATACTTGGATGAGAACTTTTGTTCGCTAGCGATCGCTCCTCACCGTCGCCTGGGTTGAGACACGAAACCCAGCATCTCTACTGGTTCTCCCTCAAAGCAGCGCGATCGCCTACCGTTCCTGCTCCGCTAACCACGTCTCCAAATCAGACAAGTTGGCAAAATCCAACAACGCTTCTCCCAATGCTTCCAGTTGGGAGATGGGTAATGTATCGATGTGCGATCGTATCGGGTCAGGCAATTCTCCCACTCGACGGGTGAGCTGACGCAAGACGAGCGATCGTGCTTCCCGTTCAGCTCCTTGAGCTTCTGCCCGTTGTTGGGTTGTCTGTTCCCACTCTAAAAACGCTTCTGATAATGCCATCAGTGCCTCCTGTCCTGCAAAATCCTCAACCTCTCCCACCTCAATTTTAACCTTCCAACTTGCCAGCAACCGCAGGATGTTATCCCGTCGAGGATGGGTAGATGGTAGCGCCAACACCGCTCGAATCGCTCGTTCTTGCGTACTGTCACGTCCCAAAACGCGTAGCCACAGGGTATCTTCGGTCTCAGGCAGTTGGTCGATCGCCACAATCGCACTTCTGAAGAGCTTGGGCAGAAAGTAAATGCCCGGAAGCCATGCCGTATCGAGTTGACCTCCTGTATCTTGAATCACGGGTTGAGTTGTGGTTGCTGCCAGAATCCATAGCTGCGGCAGTTCTGTCTCTAGCAAAGTGCGATTCTCTTGTTTTGCCCTGCGGCGTTCGTCCTCTTGCAACCACAGGAGTTTGAGTAGGCAAGCCCGAACTTCTGCACGACGAGGCGCGTTACGGAACGGCTCCAGCAAACACATGGTTTGAATCATGCGACCCAACACTCCCAAATCGTCAATCGTGGAGTTTGCGATCGCTGCTGGTACAAAGCAGACATCCACAAACTTAGATTCGCCAGGTATTTCCAAATTGCGTGTCACCTCACCCAACGGCATCAGAAATTCCTCTAAGTACTGCTTAGAAAGCTGGTCAAAGGGAATCTGGGTCATGAGTGCCGCCAGGATTTGAGCTTCATCAGTTTAGCGTAGGACAGTAACCATTTTCAAAAACCGCGAAGAGCGATCGTCCTTCCATTCCGTTAATTTCTGCACCTAAACTCCCGTTATGATGCTTTCGGGGAAACATAGGCGGAACAGGCACCGTAGACAACAAATATCTGTTTGTGGGAGAGCAGTATGATTCCAACTTAGGTAACTACTACCTGAGAGCGAGGTATTACAATTCTGAAACTGGAAGGTTTACTAGAAAAGATACTTATGAAGGTAGAATTGGTGAACCTTTAACGCTACATAAATACATCTACACCCACAACAATCCAGTTAATGGTATTGATCCTACCGGATTTCTTCTTACTACAGAAGAAGCTCAGCGAAGGGCTTTAGAAACTAATTTACAGGCACAACAGGCTGCACAAACTGTGGTTACACAGCAGGTTGTTAGACAGCAAACTATAGAAGTTGTAAAAGCTGTAGTAACCGCTTTTGCTAGAGCAATTGAGACATCAATCCGTGTTGCTCGTATGTACAATAGACAGTTCAAAATACCTGTTGTGTTTTGGGGAAATGATCTTTCAGACACAACTGATCATCAATTTAGAGCAGTAACTGGATCAGGTTACACTTTCTACAATGATCAAGGAACACCAGGTCTATCACTGCCTATTAGCCCTGCCCTGAACCGTAGAGCAAACGAGTATCCACGAGGATGGCGTAGAAGCCAGCCACAGTACCGAGGAGTAAGCCGAGGAGTCTCAGAGTGTGATGAGTTTCCTTATGCCATCACCGAGGAGGGTGGTCGAGATAACTACATGAGGGGTTTGGTTTCACTACACACATTAGATGCTTCTCAAAATGGCAGTAATGGGCGCAGGCTCAGGACGTTCATGGACAGAGCTGGCGTAACACCTATCACAACAAACCCTAGATACAGCCTGTTTTTGAATATACCTGTTCCCTCTCTAGGTCTATCATTTGGATTAGACAGGAACGGTGTGCCAGTCAGCATCTATGATGGCGGCTAGTTTGAGAGTTAGCAGTTAGCCTTGTGAAATACCATGACACATCTATTGGAGACAGGACAGCGACTTTTGCATTATCTGCAGAGATATGTTCCAGAATTTGCTGAAGAATTTAATCCGGGGATCTCTCGTGCTGTCATTCAAAATACATTAGAATTGTGTGCATACGAATTGCCCGAAAATTTCTACGAATTATATGAATGGCGAAATGGGCATCCTGAATATTTTACACAGCCACTGAATCAGCTGCAATTTGCCACTTCAATCCTATCAGCCTAGTTACTGAAGAAAAGAATTGGAATGGGTGGGGAATAGTCAGCCGAAATATAAGGGATTACCTACATTGCCATTTATTACGGAGGAATCCAGATTTTTGCCATTGTTTTAGGACGTTCTTATAGTAACGAAGCTCATATTGTTTATATTGATTGGATTGGTCAATCAATTCTTCGCTATGACAGCATTGAAAGCATGTTGGAATCAACGGTTGAATGTTTTGAGACAGGCGCTTTCTATCTTGATGATAAAGGATGGCTGGAAGAGAATTATCGATTGTCAGCGGAGGTTTTGAGACAAAATAATCCTAAAACATATGCTGAAGCAATGTCAGATGTTGTGGCAGGTTTAGATATTTATGGGTTAGATGATGCAGCTAGTGAGGAGAGCTATACAACTCTAGTAACTCCCTTACTGCGGGGCTTGGAAACATTACGAAACCTCCGACCTCCTGAGACTATACTATTGGTTCGAGATGCATTAGCGAGGCTTCAGGAAAGGACTTCTGATAGGACATTAGCTGCACAGTATGGGCTTAGTGGGTGGCTACAGGATGTTAGAGCATTGTAAAATATACCTTAGTTTGTGTCTGGGAGAAAGTGCGATCGCCCCTCGCCGTAGATACTGTGTTCACAGCTAAGATGCAAGACCTGATGATAACGATTTTTCAGCGTTGGATTGATTCTGATTTTCGGCAGCAGTTTAGTGGCATCGAAAGGTTTGCCGGGTATTGTCAACTTAACCGGAGATGTTCGGCATTAAGCACAATTATCCCGCAATCGCTAGGTTCGCTCACTTTACGCAGCAGATTTTAGCCCAGCGACTTCTCGCCAATCTTCAAATCGTTGGCGCAGTGCTTGGCGATATCGGGGTGCAGTCAGTTGATGTTGCTTGGGGTGGAAGTGCTCTCGAATCGGTCCAAAGGCAGACAGAAAGCGTTGCGCTTGCCCTGGGGCTTTGAAGCGTCGCATTCGTCGCTCTCGCGTTCGAGTCGGTTGATGGGAGTTCTCGGCTCGATTGTTCAACCCCTTGTGCGCTCGATGCTCCACGTGCTTCATCACTTGTTTCTTCGCCGCTTCGTAGCTTTTGAGTTTGTCGGTGACCATCACCCGTGGCACAAAGCCTTGTTTTTTGAGGAGTTTGCGAAAGAATCGTTTGGCTGCCTTCGTATCCCGATGGCGTTGCAGCCACACTTCCAGCACGTTCCCCTCTGAATCCACTGCCCGCCACAAATAATATTGCTGCTGCTTGATGGTCACGACCACTTCATCGAGATGCCATTTATCCGTGAGGTGGGGACGTTTGCGACGAAGCTGATTGGCATACTGCTGTCCGAATTTCTGGCACCACTCTCGAATCGTTTCATACGTCACCTCGATGCCGCGATACAGCATCATCTTCTCGATATCCCGGTAGCTCAAGGGAAACGTGTAGTAGAGCCAGACACAGTGACTAATAATTTCGCCAGGAAATCGATGACGGGAGTACATGAGCAAGCGGGTGAGATCAGAGTTGAACCAGTCCGCTTATTCTACATTCGCGTTAAGTTACCGAAGAAGATGGGGTGTCAGTCCCGATCGAACCGGAATTAATGTCGCAATCACAGTCCGCGATCGCCCTGGTAGAAGCGCAAGAAGCGCTAGAGCAGAATCTTCGAGGTGAAGCGAAGAAGTTTCTGAACCATTACCCAGTTCGCTACTCCAGAGAATTTGATCCAGTTGAGGATTTAGTTGCTTGCTTCTGGATGCTGGCAGATCGGTTAAAAGTGCCGTTTCGTCCTGACCTTTTGCGGCAATGGCTCCAGCGTCGGGAAAATGTAACTGGAGATAGTCTGCTGTTTTGTGCCTGGGTAGCAGAGGCAATGGGACTAAAAACACAGATTGTCAAATTTGCTCCTACCGCTGCTGGTTTAAAGCGCTTACGGTTTCCAGCGATGATCATGCAAGATGGAGTGCTGACACTTCTATATGAGCTGACTCGCAACAACGGAGTCGTTGTAGGGTCGCCTCGGACAGGTGTTGCCACACTTCCCCAGAAGATGTTGCTGACCAAATCGCGATCGCTACCGTTGAAGCTGGTACTCCGACCAGCCAAGCACTGATCATCGAGCGACAGGCGCAAACCCCACTCAAGCAGTTTGGAGTGAGTTGGTTTTTACCTATCCTCAATCAGCATCGTGACGTGTTGATGCAGGTTCTGATCGCCTCTGTATTTGTGCAACTTTTAGGATTAGCCAATCCACTATTGGTTCAACAGATTATTGACAAAGTGATCATCAATAGCAGCGGTGCGGCGCTTCCCATGTTTGGAATTTTCATAACGCAAAGCCTAATACTAGCAATACTTCTAGGGGTATTAATTTTTGAGATTACTAAATCCTTACTAACATGTCCTCTCCTTCAAAGAAGGTAGTCACAAGGAAATAATCCCACAACACTATGAATAAAACTGAGTTCTGTCTTTAAAGCTAGATTATCGCAAAAGTCCTCTTGTCTACAAGTCGAGAGTGGCTATACCTTTGACGGTGTACGGGTTCTAACGATTTCCGCCACTCTGTATGCAAAACACTGTTTGTTACTTCTTTTTAAATGGCATTAGGCTGATAACAAATGGCAGGAACTCAAAAACCATAGTATCTAAGTGTTTTGCCTCTTCTTGTCGTGTTAGCTGGAAGAAGTCTCAGATATAGTTTTCAAGCATTTGTCATGTGTTTAGAGACTAGTGCACTAGAAAAGACCCTGGTGTTTTAGTACAGTTTGAAAAGACCAAAACTGCTTCACAACTCAGAACACGGTACTAGACTATTAACACATGATAAAGACCTAAAAACTTGGCTAATCAAGCGTTTTATGGTCTTTTGAGAGTATCGTCTAGATGGACTTCAGTGAGAACTTGAAGCATTCGTTGAAAGACCAGCTTCATAAAACACTGCTTAGATTACCTCTTCCTAGAAGTCTCTAATGCTTTGGCACATCGTTCAACATGCCACTGATAACGGGGAAGTTCGGAACCTGGAAGACTAATATCACGGTAGTGATAACCATCTTTAAAGCGTCCGTTCAACCCTAATCTGCGAAGTTGAATTTCCGAAATTCCAAGTCGGGAAGCGGCTTCAGCAGTCAAAAACCACATCTGATCTACTTGTACCTGGTTTCTAACGGAGCAGGAATCTGGAACTAACCGTAACTCTGCCTGTTTTGCGGTCACTTCTTGTATACCATACTCAATAAGTGGACTCTCAGCATCTAGTTGAATGCTATAAATCCACTTCTCTACCTCATCAAACCTCATGCCAAAGATCCGTCCGGTTTCCCAACTCTGATCGCTTCCCGACTCTTGGAGAAACTTCACCCTCTCACCAAAGTGGAACAGGCTGATTGACTGACAAAACAGGGGCAGTCTGAAGGACAAGCTAGGAGGGAAGCAGAGCTTGATTTAAGCTGGAAAGCTACCACACCTCACAGCAAAATCAATGACTCCTACTTCCCGTCTTTATGATGCGTTGTCGCGTTATTTGAGTCAATGTGACATTCAATGGCAAGATGCGCGTCACTTACAAACACTCTGCTGGATGATGATTGGCATGATCCAAAGCCAGAACGTGCATCTCAATAGATTTGGCGTGTATGTGATTAGTCGCGCTCAGGTCGCGCAGTCGCATCAGAGACGATTTCGCCGATGGTTGTCGAATCGACGAATTGATGTCGTTGCCGCTTATCAAGCTCTGCTTAAACAAGCCCTGTCCGAGTGGCAAAGCGAACGCCTCTATCTGAGCCTGGATACAACTGTGGTTTGGAATTGTTTCTGTATCGTTTGGGTAGGCGTGGTCTATCGGGGTAGAACAGTCCCGGTCGCATGGCGGGTCGTGGCACAATCGAGCAGCACAGTGAGATTATGGACGATTCAAAGGGTACTACGGCAAGCGCAAAGACTCCTGCCCGATGCGGTGACAATTGTCCTGTTGGCAGATCGGGGCTTTGCCGATGGCAAACTCATGAAGTATCTCAGGGAGAATCTGGGTTGGCATTTTCGCATCCGCATCAAGCGCTCCTTCCAGTTTCAACTTGAGGGGCAGTGGCACCAGGTGTCGTCGGTGCAATTGCAACCTGGACAGGCCTACTTCACGAGTGCGGTTTCGGTCGGTAAAACCAAGCCCTACCCTAACGTTTACCTTGCCTTTGCCCATGACAAGCCAAGTGGTGAAGACTGGACGATTGTGAGCGATGAGCCGACGAACTTGCAAACCTTTGCTCAATACCGACTCAGGTTTCAGGTGGAGGAATCCTTTTTGGACATGAAGTCGAATGGCTTCAATCTCGAAGCATCCAGACTACGGGACAAGTTTGCGCTGTCTCAATTGTGCAGCGTTATTGCCCTGACCATGCTATTTCTGATCTTGCAAGGGGTACAAGTGGTCGCATTGGGCAAGCGTCACCACGTGGATGCCCATTGGCATCGCGGCATGAGTTATCTCAAATTGGGGTGGAATTGGATTCGCCTTGCTATCACCCACCAATGGAAAATTCAAGTTTTTCAGTTCCTCTCAAGTCTGCCTGACCCTCATCCTGCACTTGCTTCCAAACGACAGCAGGATGCTTCCTTCAAGCGCGAATTTACCGTTATCAGCCGTTTCCCAGCTTCTTAGTTTTGTCAGTCAAGCAGGTGGAACAGGGGTTCGTCAAACTCAAATCGTCGCGGTACATATACTAACCAAGCTAAATCCCGAGATTCAGGAGGTTGTTTTTGCTCATTCGCTACTCTCTTTTTGTGATCAGTCTAGAGAACCAGATTTGAAGTGCTTTAGAAGGCGAAAGTACGATGAGAGAGGAAACAGTCTAATTGGCGATCGCAGTTCATCTTCTGGCAAAATAGCTGGGGTCTTTTAGAAAGAGAAAAAGTCCTTAAAGCCTTATTTAGCAACAGTTCCAGGTCTTCTAACATTACCCCAATCCCTTGAGTGAACATTTTGAATCTTTACAGTAGGAATCACTATGGAGGAAGAACAAAGGTCTCAAACCTCTTCTTTACAAGCACTTCTAAGTTTTTAGAAACTGTCTTAACCCTCCCAGTATTTGGGGTCTTTAGGTTTGCCAATGGATGTGTTCGAAGCAGCATCCGCTAGAAAAGTAGTTGCAAGAAAAGACCGAAAGACACTTAAAGCTATACGCAGTAGACTTCCCAGGTCTTTCTGGAATTTCTGTTGCCAGGTCTTTTAGTGGTCTTTCTTGCTATCCCCATAGGTCTACCACCCTATATTTGAAAGGTTTTATTGGAAATGATATTCCTGAAGACCAGCTCACCGTCTTCTAAGAATCCAACTTCTTTATCTTCAGTTCAACCTGGTTTAGATCACCCCATTATCTTTTGACGCGACATTTGGAACTATCAGAAAAACCAAAGGTCTCAAAACCCTCCTTCATTCAGCACCTAAGTTTTCGAAACCTGTTTTAACTCTCTCAGGATTCGAGGGCTTTAGGTTTTGCTAATGGATGTGTTCGAAGCAGCATCCGCTAGCAAAGTAGTTGTACAGAAAGACCGGAAAATACTTAAAGCTATACGCAATGAACTTCTCAGGTCTTTCTGAAAACTTCTGTTGCCAGGTCTTTTAATGGTCTTTCTTGCTATCCCCATAAGTCTACTACCCTATATTTGAAAGGTTTTATTGGAAGTCCCCTGAAGACCAGTTCGACGATGTAAGCTACCACACAGGCCAATTCCAGTACTAATTTCTGCTGTTGCTGGGGCGTTACCTCTGGTGAAATCAGAAAGCCAGTCCGCTCAATCGTGTTTTTAAAGATCTCCCTACCATAAGCCACCGCTGTTCTAAATCGTCCGCATCAAACTCACTAAAATCTGCATTCTCCTCATCCACAGGGATTTTTAGATTTTGGTGCCATAGTCCAAAGCAAACGTCGAGGTGAAGATGTTGGGAAGCGGGTTTGGCTGTGCTTCATTCGTCCTATCTCGCAAGGTCTTTTCGATATCGCGAATCCTGAGAGGAACCCCCAGTGAAGGCGAATGCCAAGTCGAGAGATCCGATATGCTTAGTTGAAAAGAGCCTAGTTCGCTGTATTTCCAGATGTTTTGATTCAATAAATCCCGAACATATTCTCGAAACTCTGGAGTGGACAGAAGCGATCGCGCATCCGCTGAGAGCCTCTCTCTTAATTTGTCCAGATTGCCCTGATTTTTTATCAGCAGTTTTCCCTGCTGGTCTTGATCAGAAGATAGGAGAGTTTCCAATCGCTCGGATATAGTAGGAAGTTGGCTTGACTTATTAGTTTCAGAATTGCTCCAGCGAGTTCCCGCTTGAAAATCATCCAAAGATTTAATCTCAATTGGATAAATCCGGAGCATCTCTCCAAAGTCGGCATCAAGCGTCGTCCTGTCTATGAGTGTGAGCAGTTCTTGAGGAGTCAGCGAGTCAGATTGAAGCCGCTGCCAAAGACTACGGAGTCCCCATCATCTGCGTGAGCGCACAGCAATGCAGCACGCCAGCGATCGGGATTCTCTAAAATATCCTCAGCAATCGTGATCACTGAGGATGCAACGATTAAGGTGCAACTATGGGGGTGTATTCCCTCATGGTCAATGTGAATAATCGTATAAAGTGGCATGCCTGCTCTATCCTCTGAAAACTTACACTACGCGACATTTCAATTTAAGGTTGGCTACCATGAAACAACAACGATCGGCGGTCCTTTCGGTATAGCAAGCAGTTTAGCCGTCTTTGGACTGGTAAGGATAGTTGTAGATTTACATCTCTATCTTCTGCTGATCATTTGAAGTTGTTCAGCAGCAACTTGGTTACGCGCCCAGATATAGAGACAATCAATCCAGTAATTATCTGGTAACCCGCACAAACCAACTAAACAGTTTTCTAATTCTGCATCTGCATTTGGCAGCTGGGGACCCGCAACAAAGCTATACCACAGTTGAGAATTGGCTTGCAAATCATCCAAGATTGATGGCGCATGCAGCTTTTCAGATCCATGCCGGAGGAACAATCCTGCTGCCAATAACTGCGGCGAACATTCACTCAGTTGCGGCAATCGATCAAATTGATGTGAAGTAGGGTCACAGGTTGTCCCAAAATCCATCTCCTCAACCATATAAACAGTTCGTTGCCAGTGTGCTACCAGCAGATGCTGTCCTTTTATTCTTGATCGCTTGAAAAGCTTCTCAAAACGAATTGGGTACACATCAATGTGGGTGCAATTCCATTCCTGTGCCAAAGACCTGAGCGATCGCGCCGTAATTGCGTTGGGAGCCAGAATGTACAACGTATCCGCATTCCACCCAGTCCACAAATCACGCAAACAAGTTAAGCTACCCGGATCTGCCCCTTGGTCTGTTGTTGGTAATGCGGGTCCGCTCACAAAGCCATCCCACCACTTCGAGTGAGCAGCAAGATCATTGAGCGCCCGCTGCATCGTTAGCGGGTTTTGCTGATGCAGCATCAACGTCGCAATGATCTCCTGCGCGGAGCAACTTCCAAGCTTCGTGTCAAAAGTAACGATGCCATCAAGCTCCAACTTGGAAAGATTTAACTTCTGAAAGGGAATCATGCAGAATTCGTGCTCTGAGTAGACACCACCACTATTCAAAAGACTCTCATTCCTTGAGCAAGTAATCGATGTCGTCGCGACACATTTTTATGAAGCGGGTGTTTAGGGAATCATTTAGAAGCTAATCTTCTCCAGAATTACTGCTTCCGCAGTTCAGTTATCATGACTGGCTTGAGGTTTAACGGAGTTTTGATAGTGACTCAACGATGAATCACTTTTTCTGTCAAGTTGATAGATCTGAATAAGTACAGATTCATACCGCCCTTCACTATGCAGGACCTGCAAATTTTGAAAGTAGTCTAAATTCTCAAAAGTCGAATCTAATTCCCCTGTTGCAAAGCACTCGGTCAATATTTGCATATGAGCATCACACAATCGCTTCTGCTCTATGAGAATGAGATCCATCAAGCAGCTTTGTACGTGGACCGCTCGCTCAAGTGCGATCCACCCATGCAACATCAACCATTTATTGATGCCTAACCCCTGTGCTAAGAGTAGCACCACCCACTTATATCGCTTGCAAGGGATTGCCAAAGTCTTCATCGCTTGATACTTAACCCAAAATGTCTCCTGTTACCAAAATTGAGGCAACTTCTCACCTGATGCAACTGATTCCTGTCGTGCCGACAGGCTTTTGTAAAGCTGGGCTATTTCAGAGATTTGTTCGGTTCCTAATCCGAATCTTCTTGAAGACCACACCACGCATCCAATAATTCAAGTGGGATGCAATCGCTGTTACGCCACAAGAAGTCGATCGTCGCTAATCGTCGCTGGTAAGGCTCAGGGACAGCTCGGCTCCCGGCTCCACGACTAAACCAATGGGCCACCGTGTCCCTGCTTACCCCAGTCAATTGCGCGATAGCAGGGTAATCCAAATCCCATAGCTGCAAAAACTGACGTGGATGCATCGGGGGTGGGCACCCTTTGTAGCGTTCAAAGAGTTGCCATTGGCGATCTGTGGGATACATACGATCGCTCCTTCACGCTGGCAGTAAATGGGCATGGGTGGCAACGAGTTCCAGGTCGTCCTCAAATGCCCAATCTGCCGCACAGTCTGATCGGGAAGGACTATTGTCATCCAGGACAATTAAGTAATGGTAGCCATGAGCAACCACACTGATACTATGGGCATGGCTTAGTCCAACAATCGTGCCATAGCCATGACTAGGAACTCGTGCCCACACGACCGTCTGCCCGATCTGAAATTTAGGAGTAGCAAACGGTTTGGGTAAGGACGCAGCTAGCTGAATAGGGGTGAGAATTAATCGTGAATCTGAGTGAGTAGATGGTAAGGGAGGAGCGGTTTGGTTGAAGTGACTCTGGTTCATAAACAGTCGAAATAAGACTGTCTGCTATTAAAGCCTGCACTTGCCACGCCGGAGTGGATACCCGCCGAATCCCTGTCGGAGCAACAAGCCACCTGTCGATCTGACAACCTTTATCGTAATCTTTCTTAGACTTATTGCCAGATTTGTCTCCAAGCATGGACGGAGTCACTATTGCTTAAGAGGAAATCTGCGATCGCCAGCAACTTCTGGTAACTCGCAGCAGGCGATCGCCGTCCTGTCCCCTGTGCGAACCAGTGCTCCACTGTAGAGATGGAGCAGCAGCAAATTTGGCTTACATCCTGGTACGTCAGTGTCCACCGTGCCAGAAATTCGTCTGGCGATAGCACTGGCAGATCTAGAAGTTGCTGGAGCAAAAGTTGCTGAGCGTCACTGAGCCGCATCTACCTCTCCTGCTTCAACAAGTTCAAGGTCATCCTCAAAGCCATAATCCGCTTTGCAATGCGAAAAGGACGGGCTTCGGGAGTCAAGTCTGATCAGGTAATGCCATCCCTCTGCCTGCACACTCCCTTCTGAGCCATAAAAGCAATCGGCTACAACTCCGAAATCCTGGGTTGGTACTCGAAACCAACGGACGCGATCGCCGACCCTAAATTTAGGAGGTGATAGCGCCTTTCTGCTTGACACCGTTCTGGAGTCTTTCGGTTGTTCTTGGTGATGCATTTTTCTGTCAGGCAAGCTTGATAAGAAGCGACCGTGTTTACCCTTTTAAAATACCCCTATAGGTGTATTAGGTGCAAATACTACTAATACACCCAAAAAAATAAATATCAAAATTCAGGGGATAATTGCACCTAAAGGAGTAATAGGTGTAGTTTCTGCGAGTTGTTTGTGCCAACAGATGAAGACAAAGGGAAAGCTATTCTCAAGGTTTATCTTCCTAGTAAATCTTTGCGCGATCGCTTCAAGGCGGCTTGTGCCTTGAACGCGACAAGTATGAACGAAGCAATTGTAGAGTTCGTCCAGCGTTACGTTGAGGAGAATGAGACGTTACAGCACCGCCCCGGCTCAAATTCTCCCAATAAGGCAGAATAGCCCTTAGGGCAACGTCCTCATCTTCACGAAGCACTGCTCGTTTTACTTAGGGAATATTTTGGGACTAATTTGCCTAAACTGTTCCCTAAAACTACCAATCGATTAGCTTGAGGCTCCAATCAAAATCCGCTACGCTGAAACAAAACTGATGTACTGGAAAAAGAGCAATGTCTAAGAGTAAGTCAGGTTGCTATGTGATAGATCGAGAGGAACTATTCCACATCCGTGACCTGAAACTATTGACAAGCGATCGCGACTATATCTTTTTGCCCTCCAGCTTGATTTCCTGGCAAACCGAACCCTAATATCGACGTGGATGCTTTCTGCAATCGCTGGGAGCTGGACGAAGGAGACCTCTACAAAGCCTTAGGTGAGTTACGGAAAAAGGGCGTAGTCGTTTCGATCGCAAGCCAAATCAATCTTCAAATGCCGTCTTAGTGTCGTTTATGCTGCCAGATCGCAGTTGATAAAATTAGGGAATAAAAATGCTCAAAAATATTCTAAATATTCCCTAAATCTAGTCTGATTTTAATTATGGACTTGAGTCGAACTAGATAAGTCGTTTTCGCGATTACGAGTTAACCTGGCTCTTGCAACCAGCGCCATGCTCCTCAACCTGTGCCGTCTTGAGTCTGTTAAGGTAGTCGAAGAGAATGGCATCGGCAGTCGATGGGATCGAAGCCGTACTTCCAAATTAAGCAACCAAGAGCGACATTCTTCAGGCAGGTTCTGCTGCCAAGAGCCAGTGTTGCTCGTGCAACCGCTGCCACGCTTGCTTAACGTGTTGTGACTTAAAAGATTTTCGTTGTCCGAGTTGCCACCCTTCAACCGCAGCGATCGCTCGTTCTACACTCGCCGCTGCCTGCGGATCTGCTTGCATCACCCAGTGGGCGATCGCCAGCACTTCCAAACTATAAGGACTCTCATAGCCTTCGATCAGGCGAGTCACTCGATTTAGGATGGCGATCGCTGGAGTATCCACCAGGAAATCCTGGGCAGTTTGAGCAGCCCCAAGTCGAAGTCTAATTTCTGCTCCATCATCATCAGGGCGGTAGCCCTCAATGGTGTTTCCTTCTAACTGACGCAGAACTGAATGCAGGCTGGCGGCGTAAGGTCCCTGCTCTCCCTGAATAAACTGCAAACGCAATGGCTCACCTGCTGACTGAAGCAGATAGGCAAGCTTCTGAATTTCCAGTGTTGTGAGTGGATAATCCAACGACAGATATTGCTCCATCAGCGCAATTAGCAGGGCACGAGCGCGAGTGAGTGGTGGAAAAGAGGCGCTTGCCGTAACTGTTTCTAGCTTCGCTGCTGGAGGCTCAAAGATTAGCACTCGTACATCTGGCACCTGAGCAAATGCTGCCTCAATCATTGGGGCAACTCGTGACCACGCTAACCCACCATTGCCACAACCGAGAGGCGGAACAGCAATCGAGCGAATTCCGAATTGCTTGACTGTTTCAATCAGCGCCAAAAGCCCAGTTTCAATATCTTCAATGCGGGATGGATTTTTCCAATGGCGTTTGGTGGGGAAGTTGATGATGTAGCGGGGGTTGTAAGCCGACCGGTCGGCACAATGAGCATTTGCCCCGGCTTCACCTCACCCGACTGGCACGCCCGTCGATACTCCTGGAAGTTCTCTGGAAACGCCTGCTTAAATTGCAGCGCCAAGCCCTTCCCCATCACACCGACACAATTAACGGTGTTGACTAGGGCTTCCACCTCTGCCTCCAGCAAATTCCCTGAGCAGGACTCCAGCATAATCATCATTTCTCGGTTCCCTCAATAGTACCAATTCCGCCGCAGGATGACTCCTGGTTGATGAGTTGCCGTCTGTAAACACTTCTCCACTGCTGCTTTGGCCGAGTGATGCATGACACCAATCTCGGTAATGAGCTGCCAGGGGAAAAATTGATGCACCAGAAACTCGGCTTGCCGTCTTCGCTTGCGGTCATTATCTTCCGGAGTATCGAACCAATATTTAAGGGTCATCACCTGCCAGTCCACCTGATTTAGATCGGCAGGATCATTAAAGAACTGGGTGAGTGCCATAATGCCATGTCCATCTGTGAAGGCGAACGAAAGGTTGGCTTGCTGCACAGCTTCAACCGTAGAAACCAGGTAGATCACACTCTCCTGCCCTTTAAGGTAGGTTGGGACATTGCCTTGATGGATGGCATACAGCATTGGAGAACGGGGCGCAAAGTAGAAGGGCACGTAATCGGTCAGCCTCCCACCTGCCCCACAGGGCACCGTTACTCCGCTCGACGTGACTGAATGGTTTGATTCGCTAAATCGGTATAGCCAATCCCCTGTTGCTGCATCATGCTATTTGAACACAAACCCGCGATCGCCAAAATGGAGGTCAAGTTGCTCAGGTGCGTGATGTGGTAGATGGGAGTTGGCATCGGGAGTCTAACGAACAGTCAAAGTCGCCTCCAGCTTTGCCTAAGTTTTGCTATGGGCAACTCATTGAGACTACCCCAAATAGGGTACTTCGCCTTTTAACCACCCCGACTATCCTGCCAGAGTGACCTACTGAATGTAGAAGGGGCAGCATCTTGCGAATTTAGGGAACAAAACTGTCTGATTTGCCTCAAAGTATTCCCTAATTTTAGGGCTGCAATTGGAACTCGGCAGAGCAGAGCTGAAAGGGAGCAAGCTCTAGCAAAGCGTTGAACTTAGGAAAAGGCTTCCTGCAAAACTTTCTTGTGTTCCCTAAGTCAAGATTCGTGAGAGACTGAAACACCTGTATCTTCAGCAATCTACTACTTTAGGGAATACTGGTGCTTTTTAGGAAAAGTTATTCCCTAAGTCGCCAAGCAGGGATACCAGGATGCCACGCCGAAGCCGACCAGAACGCTTGATTGGGGAACTCCAGGATTGGCGTGACGACGAATTAGAAGATCTGGCTGCCATGATTACAGGACTATTACAGTCCCGACAACAAGACGTGAAGGATACCTCCCAGGAGTGGCGGGAGGATGGCACACCGTTGGGACGACATGGCGGTCGAGGGCACATCGAGTTGAAGCTGATTCCAGACGCGAAGACGGGTAAGACCTATGGTCCGTATCGGTATTTGCGCTACTGGGGTGTGACCAAGAAAGGAACGAAGGGATTGAAAAGCGTGTATTTAGGGAAAGAGTCTGGGGCAAATGAATAGTTTGCAGCCGTTCTATTTGATGGCGCAATCCGCTTACAGGTATCTCACATTTACAGCCTCCCAGTTAGCTTTTGGTTCATTGGTCAGGTGAAAGAGAACTTCAACTTGTCGCCCGTCTGCATCCAAACCAATAACCAATAGCCCTTGGCTTGTTTGTTCCTGAGCGAAAATGCCTTTTAAGTCTGAGAACTTCACACCTCTACTCCTGTCGAGAACCTAGACTTTTGGCAACAACGGGTTCAGATCCTTCATACCTGTCGCGGTGACGTGCGGCTAATCGCATATATTCTGAATCAGTCTTCGCCAATTGCCACTGTTCATAAAAAATCCTGGCAGATTGAGCTTTGATTGGATCTTCTTCACGGGGCAGAACTGTTTTAGAAGCTGCTGCATACTTGCGTCCTGACTTGTGATTGGCATAGCGACGCGATCGCGTATAGCCCATCTGCAAAAACTTTCGCGCCATGTCCATCCCGACAAAATCGCCTTCGGCTTTGTATTGAAGAAACAGGCTGTAGATTTTGGCGGCAGGCTGACGGGCAATGTCTGGAGTTTTGAATTTCCAGTAGGGCAGAATCTCGCTCTTGTAGGGTTCAACTAACAAAACGCCCTGTTCGCCCCGACCGATTCGGTACAGTTCTGGATGCTGGCGAAAGTCGATCGCTTTGAAATCGAGGGAGTAATCAAATTCCTTCATCTACACAAGCTCAGCTACGCCCAAGATGGCCAATTTTGATCCATTCCCTTTATTTTGACCAAATCTACTGCTACTGAAATCGACCTACTGGCATACTGTACTTCCGAAACTTCACATATGCTACAAATCCGGGTCAAAGCGATCCGCGTGGCATAAGTACGTTCGCCAAATGAAGCTTGTAACAGTTATTTTCTTGCGTCTAAAAACCACTCATAGCCTAACTGCAATTGCCGCTTAACATCCTGTTCAAGGATGCTACCGTGAGCCATAATGACCCGCTCAAAATCCCAGGCAAAAATTGGTTGAAGGGATTGGCACACCTGTTCTTTGTCTCTTGTTGCAATTTTCTCCAAGAGTGATGGACGAAGTTGCTGGTAGCCGCCTAACACTCTGGTAATCAATTTGGCAGATAGTGAACTCTGGCGATCGAAATGAAATGCTAAATCAGTCATGACGAGTGTGCGGCTTTTGGCATGGAAGAATACCCATTCATTTAGCGGCATGTATCCCTTGATGTCAAAGGTGTTAAATCCAGTTACTTGTGCTGCTTCAAGTCCATTCAATGATTGGATGAAGTGATTGCTAAGAATCTTATCAATCAACAAACCAGGACGTTTATCTTGCAAGCCGGATGTCGCCCAAAGTGTTGCGTTTGGGTATCTCTGTTTGCACTGATTGAGGAACAAATGATGATACAGATTCGGTGCAATAATATCACTCACGTTCCCTAACTGGTTTAACTGATCAGTAATGTCGCCTTGAAGTTTTATCGGCGCAATAATCACTAATTGATCTTGACTTAAACGAATCACTGTCATTCTCGTTCCAACTTCCAAGCCGAAGTATTTCAGCAGTTGTTCAGCAACCCAAAGGTTAGTAGCGATCGCTCTCAACATGATTAACTCAATAAGTGGATTAGAATGACTGCAAGCTGTAGTAAAGGCACGCAGCACTACCAGCGATGTAAACGAACCAGGTTCCAAAGAAACCAATTGCTCTTTTCGGTGAGGGTTCGTAGGTTTCAATTACTCCCCATGCATGGAAAATGCGCGACATAATCAATGTTGCTCCTAGTAACCAGAGCAATCCAGTAGATGCTTGCATGAACTCTAAGGCAACGAGAAATAACAAACCTAGCGGCACATATTCAATGAAATTTCCATGTGCCCGAATCGTTCGTTGCAGTACACCATCATTAGATTCTTTAGTGACAACAATCTGTTGCGTCAGCTTCTCGATTAAGGCTGCCCAAGCATTTGGTTGTTTCAGGTAATCGGGCTGTGAGGCAACGTCTCCAGTGTTTGTCCCATGCCAAATGCGTGTTCGCGTGCGTTCCCTCACAACTTGGTAGGACAGCCCCAAAGCAAGTAATCCATGACAGCCAATGAAGAAAGTTGAGATCGGAATTAAAGCAGACATCGAATGACAACAATCATCACAACACTGAAATAAGCTTACTGATTTTGGGCGATCGCAGTCTTTTAGATTCTTGCGGAGGTCATCGGATGACGAGATGATGGGATGAAATTACCCCCTCTCCCCTTACTGCCTATGAGCCTACTGCAAGAGTTTTTGTTCAACCCACCCGGTCGTAAGATTCCTCTGGATCACCCCCTTGGAGAGCCTGCCGCAATGGGGTCACTGGATTGAAACTCCAGAGTACATGGTGGCAATTGTTCCACCCGGTCATTTGGAGGTAAATTTGCGATCGCCATTGAATCTTGTAGTCACTAGTTTTGGGCTAACTCAGGGTGTTGCAGCTTTTGATAGCGATCGCCTCAGACCTTACCAGGCAACACCAGGAGGTTTTGACATTGTGCCCCAGGGCAGTACTTATCGTTCGGTAGAAGATGCCTCTTGCTTTGTGGTGTTTGGCTATTCGCAGGCATTTATGTCCCGCAGTGTGGCAGAAGGTGAAACTGTGGAGTTACTGCCGGGGCAGATTTCCAAAACTCATTGGGGACTGAATGCGGCGATCGCAATACAGGACTTTTTGACAATGGACAGGTGGGTGGCGCGTTCTACCTGGAATCCGTTGTGACTTCAGTCCTCGGACAAATTATCTATCGGCGATCGACCCTTTCTCAAACCTTCAAGCGTCCACCAGAATTACTAGAACCGAAGGTATTAAAGAACGCTCTGGACTACATTCGATCAAATGTTTCACAGTCATTGAGCTTGATTGATATTGCAACCGTGATCGGATTTAGCCCTATCACTTTGCCAGAGCCTTCAAAGCAACGACCGGAATTTCTCCTTATCAATACGTGCTGCAATGTCGGGTGGAACTGGCTCAACAGCTTTTGCGGGATCAGAAGCAATCGCTGGCTGAAGTCGCTATAGAAGCGGGCTTTGGCAACCAAAGCCACATGACGGCCGTGTTTCAGCGTGTATTACAAATGACACCTAGACAGTACCGTGAGCTGAAAATGGTGTGATGCAGATAGTTAAGGTCATTGGAGAACAATTAATTGCAATTCGGTTCAAGGTCATGCTCGTAAAGCGTGAATATGCTGATGCACAAGATACCGTTGTTGCTCCGCTGAAAACTGCTCAGGACAGATCACAGCTCCAGTACCAATGCCATCCACTAGGGCAATGAGCGCATTCGCTTCGAGAGTCAAATCTAAATCGGCTCGAATCAGCTTACCTGCCTGTAAACTAGCTAACTCCTGGTAAAGAATCTGCCGGATGCGGTCATAGCGTTTTCGATGCTGCTGAATGAGATGTTCACGTCCAATGGAATAGCCCAAGAATGCAATCCAAACTTTCCAATCATCCCTGTCGCTCTCTTCCAGAGGTAGAGCAGCAACAATCATTTGTTCTAATCGGTCAAGTCCTTGTTGCCCCTTAGCGCAGGCTTTCATGCACTCTAACGCGGTTTCAACCACTTGTTCTAGAGCAAATAAGATGGTTTCTTCTTTATCTCGAAAATAGTGAGTGACAACTCCGGTTGAAGAGCCAAGTTCTTGCGCGATCGCCCGCGTACTGGTGCGATCCAGTCCTTCCCGAACAATTACTCGCCATGCTGCTTGAGCCACTTCCATACGGCGATCGTCATATCCCATCGTGTTCCTCAGCTCGCAGCCATACACCGCAATTATCTTGACTCACATCATAACAGTTGTTATGCTCTGGACAACATAACAACTGTTGTCATATTTATTTCCATGATTAGACCCAGTAAGCCTGATGACATGGCTGCGATACTGTCCATTGCTGAAGCGATCGGGTTTCAACTAAGCGAATTGGATGTAATACGTAAACTGCTAACCGATTATTTTACTGATGGCAGTGGTCAGGATTCTTTGCGGAATAGCAACGCTCAACGGTTCTGGCTCACGAATGAAGGCAACGATGGAAGTATCGGAGTGGCTTACTGTGAACTTGAACGAATGACGGATCAAACCTGGAATCTGCAACTAATCGCAATTCACCCCAATCATCAAGGACAGGGACACGGTGGCAAGCTATTACGCCATGTTGAAGAAACGTTGAAAGCGAGTGCTGGACGAATGTTGCTGGTAGAAACGTTAGCGAGCTTCGATCTAGCACAAGCATTCTACAGAAAGTATGGCTATGAGGAAGAGGCACGGATTCGTGGCTTTTATGCAGCAGGTGATGACAAGGTTGTGTTTCGTAAAGTGTTGATTGCAAACTAGCGAGGAAATTGATTAAACTGCAGCTTATTTCAAAGCGGAGGCTTGTCGTCCACCCAACCGTTGGGTCTGGGCAGGAGGCAGGATATTGATGGCAGGAACAGCATAGGCTCCCAACTTCTGACCAATGATTAAAAATCGCTCTAAATCGGCTAACCCTTCAATCAAACGAGCATGACGCAGTGCCCCAGAATCGATTGGGCTAAACCCAATTTCCTGAGCAAGTTGCATGACAGTTTGTTTAGCTTCTGCATCATCTGCGGCAACGAAAACCGATACATTGTAGTTCTTCAGCGGTTCTGGTGCCAGTTCAAACACTTCCATCGGAATTGTGTTGAATGCTTTGACAACTCGTGCACCCGGAGCCTGTTCCGCGAGCGTTTCAGCTAGAGACTTCACAATTGGTGGGTAGTTGAAATCTTCAGGAATCTCAGAGTTATTGGGGTCGATAAGAATTTTACCCGTTAAGATTTCGGGGATGTAAAAACATCTGCTGGGTGAACCCCTCTTGCCGTGTACAGCAGCACGTCCCCAAACGCTGCCGCTTCGTCATTGGTTCCTCCCTGCATCCCGTTTCCCGCAAATTCTGCTACAGCTTTTCCTTTTCAACGGTACGAGCACCAAAAAGACTTGATGCCCCTGCTCAGCCCAGAGAATGCCGAGGGAACGTCCCATATTTCCACTGCCGATAATTCCAATCTTCATCGTGAACCTCCAAATAAACAGACAGGTCTGTATTGCTTAATAATTTAATATAAACAGACAGGTCTGTATCTTGTCAAGTTATACTGAAATTGCTGCTTCTCATAATGAGCGATGCCCAGAACCCCAACCGATGCACAACAACGAATTCTCGCGATCGCCGATGATTTGTTTTATCAGGAGGGCATTCGGGCGATTGGGATAGATACCATCATTGCTAAGTCTGAAGTGGCAAAAACAACTCTATACCGCTACTTCCCATCTAAAGATGATTTGGTCGTTGCCTATTTAGAGGGACGGAATCAGCGATTCTGGGAATTATTTGAAATCGCTATCAATCAGCATCCAGGGCAACCGAAACAACAGTTGCTCGCAATCTTTGTCTGGATCGATGAGTTATTGAGGAGTGCTGATAGTTGTGGTTGTCCTTTTCTCATGGTGGCTTCTGAGTTTCCTGAATCCGATTATCCAGGGCACCAGGTGGCGATCGCTCACAAACAGAAAATGCGCGACCGGATGACGGAGTTGGCTGAGCAAGCCGGAATTAAACAAGCCCAAGAACTGAGTGCAGCACTGTTAATGTTAGTGGATGGGGCGTTTGCAGAGCGACGATTGTTTAAGCAGTATGACAATGGAGTTAGCTTAGCGAAAGTCGCAGCAATGATGATTGAGGCTTACGGGGTTGGGTTAAATGAGCGGATTGAGACGTAGTATAACCATCTATCCTCAAAACAACCCCAGTAGAAGTCGGATTGTATGAATACTGACATCGCCCAAGTTGTCTTGACAAATTACGATATTTCCAACGCTCAACTGACATTTATTGGGCAAAGCCAAAACACAACATTTCGAGTTGAGGCATCAACAGGCGATCGCTTTTGCTTCGCCTCCATGCTGGAATTGAAACGGCTACTGATCGTCCATCTGATATTTGGAGAGAACCACAGGTAATTGAGTCCGAGTTATTGTGGCTTAATGCGATCGCCCATGACACAAACATCACAGTCCCCAAACCGATACAAAATCGTTTCGGTGAGTGGGTAACAAACTTTACCCAGACGGAAACGGGGCTTACAATTCCATGTTCGTTATTGCAGTGGATAAACGGCAATCATCTTAGTGGTGAGCCTACATCATTGCAAATCAAGCAGTTAGGGACGCTAATGGCACGACTACACCAACATTCAAACAGTTGGTCATTACCCTCTGGTTTTTCTCGTCCTACCCATGATGTGGAGCAGATAAAGTCAGCAACATCTCAGCTTGGCATTCTGGTGCAGAATAAAGTCATTTCAGCAGGTGATTATCAAGTATTCCAAAATGCTGCGGTACAGGTTCAAACATTTATGGCTGAACTTCAACAAACCCGCAGCACTTGGGGCTTAATTCATGCAGATCTGCACCAGGGCAATTATCTTCTCCACGATGAGGAAGTGCGCCCAATCGACTTTTCACGTTGTGGCTTTGGCTTTTATCTTTACGATATTGGTCAAGCTGTTGGAGATATAGAGGCACCACTTCGATCGCACTTTTTGAAGGCTACACCCGTATGCGATCGCTGCCAACCGACTATCAAACTATTGTTGAAGCGTTTTTGTTGGGGCGACCGTAGAAAACTTTGCTTTTCTCAGTGCCAATCCCCACGAGTATGAATGGCTTTCTCGTGCTGTGCCTTATGTTGTTGAGAACCATCTACGCTCCTATCTAGATGGTGGGCATTTCTTGTTTACTAAGTGAACGACTTAATGGTGAGTAAAGCACTTCAAGCTATCCTATCTGTGAGCAGGATTGATTGGGAGTTGAACGGCTATCTTCTGCGTTTGAGCTAAGAAGGTATCTAAAAGTGGTTTGCCAAACTGTATGAGCGATCGCACAACCTCCTCACCTGCTGTTTCTGGAGTGCCTGCATTGAATGGTGGTTCAGGGGTGTATTCCATCATGAGTTGAGTCATCTTTGCAACTTGCTCTCCGCACAGTAAACCCAATAATGTCAAACCAAAATCAATTCCTGAGGTGACTCCTGCCCCTGTGATTCGATTGCGATCGATAACTACTCGTTGTGGAACAACCTCAACTCCCAGCATTGCTAGTTGGTCTCGAAATGCCCAATGACACGTGGCTTTGTAGCCTTGCAGTAGACCCGCCGCCGCTAAAATCAGTGAGCCTGTACAGACGCTCGTAACATACTGAGCTGTCATGCTTTGTTGTTTCAAAAAGTCCAAGATTTCAGCATCTTGCATCATTTCGACTTGCCCGATGCCGCCACCAGGAACACAAATCACGTCTAACGGTGGACACTCTACCAGAGTCGTTGTCGGAGTCAAAACTAACCCTTCATTGCTGACCACAGGAGACAATGTTTTCCAGATGAGATGTACCTGTGTATTGGGTGGAAATGATAGAACTTGGTAAGCACCCATCACGTCCAGCTGAATGACTCTGGGATAGATCAAAAAGCCGATTTGTAGCTGATTCATAGTTCCACAGTTGCCTGAAATGTCTTGATTGTGAAACGATTGTAGGAAGAGCGTCTTAGCTTAGATAGTCCTCAAGTGGGTACACTTTCAGTCCAACAATGGCTCATTCTCTTCACCCTTTGTTTCAAGCGATCGCCACAGCTCCCACTGAAGCGGCATTGCGCGATCGATTTATGGATGGAGTTAGCGAATACTTCGGGATGCAACGATGGGGGATTTACCTTCTAGACGATGAGAACTGTCTAGCCAGTGTTGATGTGGTTGGAGTTTCTGACGCTTTTGTAGAGCGGTATGAGCAAATTGGCAGAGCCGTTGATCCAGTGTTGCAGTATGTCCTGGAGAACCATGCCCCAGCCCACGAGGAGTTAGTGTTACCGACGGGGACATGGAAGCAAAGTAAACTCTATCAGCGGTGTTGCGCTGAATATGACCACGAACACATTATGACAGGACCGATCGTGGGAAATGGACAGTTAATTGGTACGATTCACTTTGCTCGTGTGGGACAGACACCTGCCTTTAATTATCACGAATTGGCAAGTCTGGGAGCCGTTTGCACCCATCTCTCTGCCTGTCTTGCTGGGCTACGAAAACCGGACTCACCCCTCCAAACTTACTTTCCCAACGTCTTACGCTACGCGAAATTCAAATTGCCAAGCTGGTTGCCAAAGGGCTAACTAATGCTGAGATTGGGGCTGAACTTTGGATTACTCAGAATTCGGTGAAACAAGCATTGAAACGAATGTTTCGGAAGCTAGACGTTTCTGCCCGTACAGAAATGGTCGCGAAATTGAGAGATTTGCTCTAAAGGTAATCGCTTCTCTAATCAGAATTTTTATTAAAAGTGAATTAAGTTCATCCTTCGGAATAAACTCTTTATCGCCAACGCCAACCTAACCCCAATGCGATCGCTCCCATTGCAGCCATCAATCCTCCTGCCAATTGATAGGTCCCATCTAAACCAACGACGCTACTTAAGGGTTGACTGAGAATTGGTGAAACAAATTGACCCAGAAAAATGCTGTTGTTAATCCACCCAACACTCGTCCTCTGAGGCTGACTGGAGTAACCGAGGTTAAGCAAACATTCATATTTGGCATCAGTAAACCTAACCCCGCTCCAGCAATGGCTAATCCCATCAAAACCATTGTGTAGGTAGGCGAAACACTAATGACGAGGTAGCCACCTGCCATTGCTAGAAATGCGATCGCGTAAATGCCCATGAATGACAATCGTGCCTTGATTTGCTTGTAAGCAATTGCGCTCGCTGCACTAAATAAGGTTGCAAGGGCGATTGCCAGCCCACTCTGCGATGCGGTTGCATTCACTAACTGTTTCAAATAAAACGGCAACTGTACCGGAATTAGATAAAACACAATCTGTGATAGCAAGGCAGCTAAATACGTTAAACCTGCAATCTGCCAGGGAAAAACCTCAGTCGCTTCTGTTTCTGAACTCCGGGCAACTTCGGTGCGGTTGGGTTCTGGTAAAACAAGTATGACGAGTGGCAAGATGAGCAACGCCAGGAGATAGATCAGGAATGGCAGTCGCCAATTCACATCTGCCAGGAAACCACCCAATGATAGGAACAACACCCCCTAAACCCATGAATCCTGCCTGAAAGCCAAGAAACTGGGCACGGGCTGCCCCGATGTAATAATCAGCGATCAGGGCAGTCGCTGTGGTCATGATGCCCGCCACACTTAGACCCAGTAGCACTCGCCCGACCAGGATCATGCCAATGTCATTTAATACAGCACCAGACGTGCCTGCAATACCGTACAACAATACGGCAAATGCCAGCAGGGGTTTTCGTCCGAAGCGATCGATCAGGGTGCCAACAAAGGGCGCACCGATCGCAATAAACAGTGCTGGAACCGTTAGCACGAGACGTACCCAGTAGTCAGCATTAGGTGTCGCTGCAAAGTAATCGCGCATGGCAGGCAGCGAAGGGGCGATCGTCGCTCCTGCCATCACTGTGAGGCTACTACTCAACAGCAGGGTTGCTTTGACAAGAAGGGAGCTTGTTTTGAGGGGCATAGAGATTAACTGGCTAAAATTCCTGCCATCCACTTTTCAACCTCTTTGGGGTCTTGCAGTAACTGAGCTTGCATCTCCTGCGCTTGTTCACCAGGATAGACATCCTCAACGTCATCAATAACGGCTTCAAGTGCTGCCCGCACAACTTCTTCAGGGGCAACTTTGGGTGGTGGAAAATCCTTGCTCATTCCGGTGTCCACCGTTCCAGGCATCACCCCAACGACCAGCGTTTTTGTGGGGCAAGCTCAGCCCGAATTCCCTGAGTTGCCAGTAAAGCCGCTGCCTTAGACGCACAGTAGGAGGCATTCAGCGGAAAATTCACCTTTGCCAGAATGGTGAGCATATTGACAATCGCTCCTCCTCCATTCGCTTTGAGGACTGGAGCAAATGCCAAACACATCCGCAACGTACCGAGGTAGTTGACCTCAATCTCCGATCGCACCTTGTCAAAATTGATATCTGCGACCAATCGTTGATTGAACCCCACGCCAGCATTGTTGATGAGCAGATTCACATCTGTATACGCTTGAGCCGCTGCTTTGACCGAAGCTTCATTGGTGATATCGAGGGGAATTGGAATAATGCGATCGGGATCTGTTGCTGCAATATCCTTCAAGCTATCTGGATTGCGCGCCCCTGCATAAATGCGATTCGCTCCAGCCGCTTGTAAGCCCTGGATGTAATATTGACCAATGCCACCGTTTGCACCCGTTACTAATGCAATTGCACCTTGAATCTGCATTGTGTTTTGTCCTCATGGAGTTTGTCATTTATCATTCGTCATTTGTAATGCCTGTAACCAATAACCAGTGACCAATTACCAACAACAAAGAATAGAGTATACTCCTACTAACTTTTTCGGAAGTACTTACTTTTTTGTAAGCTTCCTCAAGATATGGGAAAGTAGCGTAGATGACCAATGAACCCACTCAAGGCACTGTATTTGTACAAACCACCCTAAAAGTGTTGGGTGGAAAATGGAAGATTCTGATTCTGTGGCATCTTAAAGATGAGAAAAAGCGATTTAGTGAACTTAAGCGATTAATGCCAGAGATTACAGAAAAAATGTTGATTCAACAATTGCGAGAATTAGAAAAAGATGGGATTGTCGATCGTAATGTCTATTCAGAAGTGCCGCCCAAGGTAGAGTACTCATTTACGGAGTATGGTCTAACTCTTAAACCTGTTCTGCAAGCACTTTGCAATTGGGGAGAGAATCACTTGAAGTGTGTTCAATAAAGCAATTGAGCATTTACCTGGAGAGATTGGGCGCTACAACATCAGGAAAGCTCTCAAAGTTACGCCGCACCCAATCCATACCAACTTCGTTGTTGAGTTTAATTTTCTGCGGAGTGTTTGGATAAATCTTGCCCAGGATATCAGCATCTTGATCAATCACGACCTTACCGAATTTGAGATACGTTTTACTAAATACCTTGAAGGCAGGATGTTTAGCTTGACCAAATAGCAGGATGTAAGTCCGAGTACAGTTCTCGGCTTCGGGCACAAAGAAATGACATTGTGCTGCCTTCCCTAATGGCATCTCCCCATGAAAGATGATCAGAGATGGAAAATGGTTTTCTAAGTGTGCCTTGATTGCTGTAGGAAGTAGAAATAAATCAGGTTTTCTTAGCTTCTCTACCCATGTGTAGGGTGCTGTGGGCATGTCATAAAAGGCTTGAGAATTTAGACCATTGTCAATAAATTGATGAAACTCGACATCGGTGATACGAAATAGATCCCGATGGGTGCCGTTCTGATGATTGTAGTCATGCATGTTCAGCAGCATGGTGAGTAAATCTGTCTCAACACTGCGATCGCCCGTATGCCCCACAAACTCGTATTTCTCTGCAATTTCATTCATTACAGCAGGAATGGGGATTTTTGGTTCGTATCCACCATAAGACCAGATGAAATCACCTTGAATGATCAGTTCCAGGGGGTCCAATAGAGACAATGTTTTCTTACCGGAACCGGGTAGAATCGTGCAACCTCTGGTATCAAAGGGCAACGCATGAAATGGACAAACAACGGTACTGGTTCTATCGTTCTGCACCTCACACCATCCTTCTGAGAGCATCGCGCCCATGTGAGGACAAGCGTTCGGTAGGGCATGAACTTCTCCCATCGAATCCTTCCACATCACATAGTCAGCGCCATACAGCGACACCTTTCGTGGCTGATTGACCTTCAGCATCGACTTGTGCGCCAACAACCAAGGCGCACCGGGGAGCATCGTTTGCATAGTGTCCTCCACTGATAAAATTGTGAAAAGATTGTCACGTTTTAATGTGTGATTTCAAAATATGACAGAACATTCACGTTCGTCAAGCCCCCATCCTCTGTTAATTTGCGTCGTCAGCCGAAACAGCAACGGGGCAAGGAAAAAGTTGAGAAGATCCTGGATGCGGCGGCTGCCGTGTTTGACGAGGTGGGCTACGAGGCAGCAACGACTCACATGATTGCAGCTAGAGCAGGAACGGCGATCGGGTCACTCTATCAGTTCTTTCCGGACAAAGCAGCCATTTTTAAGGCAATGGAGATTCGCCATTCAGAACGGGTGAAGGGTTTTGGTCGCAAGTGGACATTCCCGCTCTGGTGCAACTCCCCTGCGTCAGATGATTCATGTTCTGGTCGAGTCGGTTGCAGAACTGTTTGAGCAACCTGTTTCACGGGTTGTGTTTGTCCAGTTCTATTTAGCGCGTCAGATTTTTCAGTCGATTGACGAAAGCATGACTCAGGATGCGATCGCCTTCATGGCAAGTATTCTCAAACACCGCAATCCTGCTCTACCAGAAGATTTGCACGATCTACTGGCAGAAGTTTGTGTCCACAGTAGTAATGCCATCATCCTAGCAGCACTCCGCAACCCCGATCCGGAGCATCAGCAACGCCTGACGCAGCAGATCGAGGATCTGATGGTGTCATATTTAGAGCCGCATGTCGGCGATCAGCGGTTAGGCAATGTAATGAAAGTAATGATATGCCCTCATTGCCAATCCGACCAGTTGTCGAAAAATGGCTATCGTCGGGGAAGCAGTGCTATCTCTGTAAAGCTTGTGGAAAACAATTTGTGGCTTAATATCCTGGTGGATGTTGAAAACCACCAATCACAGCGTCAAGTTGTTGGGCAATAGCCAATAACTCCATCTCTTTCCACCGTTTACCGATAATCTGCGCCCCAATCGGTAATCCATTGGTTGTTTGTCCAATTGGAATCACAACTGCTGGATGTCCACTTAAATTAAATGGCATCGTGTAGGCTCCATTTGCAACTCCATGTGGATAGGATCGACCATCCACCTCTATTGCATTCCAGGCAGTACGATGAGTAAAGGCAGGAGTTGCTGCAACGGGAGTGATCCAAACATCCCAAGATTCTAAAGCAGTATCCAGTTGGGCGATGAAGCGATCGCGCTCGGTCAATGCCTCAAAATATCCCTTCAAACTTGGGTTCAATAGTTCAGGTAAGGCGCGACTAAAATCACCCAATTCTCGAAGTTCCTTTTCTCCTTGAGTCGCCGTGCGAAAGATCAGCTTGAGGCTGCGCTGAAGATTGTAGCGATCGACAGGTTGAGCATAGCGGTTGATGTAAGCCGCCATTCTGGAGTAAAGATTGAGAATCGCAGATAAGTCAAAGCCTTCAGGCAACCATTGATGAACTTGAACACCTGACTGACTCAGCGTTTTGATCACCTGTTGCATTGCAGTGCGGATATCAGAAGCAACGGGAACTTCTGCCCATTGTTCAGCCCAGGCAATTTTGAGATCCTGTAATGATTTGCCAGAAGGGGGTCTAGGGGTACGGGAGGAACATCTGGACGACGAGGATCGGCGACTGCAAGCAGGGAAAAGCAAAGACGGAGATCTTCGAGCGATCGCGCAAAACATCCTACAGTCATCATTTGTCGAAGGCAGTAGGGCATTCCGGGAACTTCAGGAATCATGCCTGCCGTGGAAATGCGGCGATCGGTTGGTTTCAACCCATACACACCACAAAAGTGAGCAGGCTGACGCACTGAACCGGCAATATCATTGCCTAAATCTAATGGCGATAACCCTGCTGCTACCGCTGCTGCACTACCCCTGAACTTCCTCCCGCTGTGTACTCAACATTCCACGGATTGTTGACTCGCGGAAATAACGAATTGGTACTTTGATAATCTCCTGCCAGTTCTGCCATGTTGGTTTTTCCCAGGACGATCGCCCCTGCGGCTTTGAGTCTAGCAACGGCAGTTGCATCTTGTTGAGGGAGGTAATCTTTGAGGGGAATGTAGCCTGCGGTGGTGCGAAGTCCAGCCGTCTCAAAAATGTCTTTGATGGTCACAGGGACACCGTGCAATACACCCCAATTCTCACCTCTTGCCAGTGCCTCATCTGCTTGTTTGGCACGAATACGAGCGTTTTCCTCATCAAGGGTGCAAATGGCGTTGAGTTTGGAGTTGTGTTGGGCAATTTGCTTCAGGTGAGCGTCTAAGAGTTCGATCGCAGAGAGATGGCGATCGCGAATCATCCGAGCCAGCTCAACCGCAGGTTTCCATATCAAATTGCTCATGTCCTTCCCTCACGTTGTCTCAACCAGTTTAGGTAATGTTCAAGTTGGGCTAGTCGTCCTGCATTCGGGCGCTGTTGCTGCAAAATGACATACCAGATGATGCTGACAAAGGTTCGCGCTACGATGCAATTCTCTAATACCTCAAAGTCGATCGCGTCACCATAGCTTTGTAGTGCGGCTTCTGCCTTTTCCCAATCTGTACTCAGCACATAAGGAGCGGCAACCAGGCAAGCTAAATCCCACTCAATGGGTCCGATGAAGGTGTCTTCCCAGTCTGTCCAGAGCACTCCCTGAGCTGTATTGAGCACATTGCCGGAGTGGGAATCCCCGTGGATCGGCTGCATCGGTAATTGACTGAGTTGTTGGTGCGATCGCTCTCCGACTTGCATCAGCAGATCTACATCGGCAGGAGAGAGTTTCGCTGCGACGGTCTGAACCAGTAATTGTTTGGCTTCGGTGAGTAGAGCCAGCGTGAGTAGGTCTCCTGAAAAGGTTTTCAATGCCTGATGACAGATCTGCAAGGTTTGCCCTGCCTGACAGGGATCAAAGGGCTGTTCTAGGATTTCTACAAACTTCCAGAACCCTAACACCAGCCCCAAATGCTGATGTAGCCCAGGAGCAATGTCTGAACTGGGAGGAATAATCGGTGCATCTGTAGCCGCAAGATAGTGAGCAACCGCCATCTCACGAATAAACCAGTCATGACCCTGACGGACTGTTTCGGGTATGGTCGCAAGCCTCGCCACAATATCGGTTAGAAATAGGCGAATGATGGCATTACTACGGTGTTGTAGCACGATCGCCCGTTCAAAGGTTAGCCCCAGTTCAGTTGCGACTTCACAAGCGGCACGGATGGCAAGGTGTGAGCGAGATTCAGCTTCCATAGCCCTCGTCAGCGAAGTTTAACTGACTATTGTGAATTCAGTGATAAGGTTAATCATACTCTCAATTAGTTAATTCTATTAACTAAATTTCGATTGCTATGAAAGACTTGAAGCAGATTCTTCAGAACGAGTGCTATGGCAAAGATCTGGAGCAACGTAAACATTGGTACTCGCCCGCCGCAACAGCCTATCAGCAGGTGAGACCCCGCTATCCTCAAACCATCATCGATCGCGTTATCGCAATCACTCAACTCTCTGCTGATTCAATCTTGCTAGAGGTTGGTTGTGGTCCAGCGATCGCAACCCCTGCCTTTGCCAAATTGGGATGTCGGATGCTCTGTGTTGAACCCAATCCGGACTTTTATCAGCTCGCTCAACAAACCTGTAAATCGTATCCAAATGTTGAACTGCAAAACTGCTCGTTTGAAGAATGGCAATTAGAACCTCAACGCTATGATGCCGTATTAGCAGCCAGTTCATTTCATTGGATTCCACCAGACGTGGGGTATCCTAAAGCTGCAGCAGCAATACATCCAGGTGGATACTTAATTTTACTATGGAATAAAGAACTGCAACCAAGTTATGAAGTCTATCAGAAATTACTAGCGGTTTATCAGACGTACACACCTTCATTAGACCGCACTTATGAAGATAGTGCGACGCAAGCAGCCATTCTAGACCAATTGGGGCAGCTGGCGATCGAGTCTGGTTATTTCAAAGACATGAAATCTGAACATCATTGAAGTTGAAGTTACATACACCGTTGACCAGTACTTAATGTTGCTCAGTACCTATTCACCCTACGTCAAACTAGAAGACCAGCAGAGACAAACCTTATTTGCCGCATTGCGAGAGGTGCTGGAGCAAAACAGCAAAACCATTCAACTTTCCTACGTTTCTGCCTTTCACATTGCTCGACCAAGTTAAGTAGCTATGGGGCGTCCAACGAAAGAGAATTCACTCACCAAACAGGATGTGATTGCAGCCGCGATCGCCTGTCTCGATCAGGAGGGAGAATCAGCACTAGGAGTAAATCGCGTAGCACGAGAGCTAAACATCAAACCTCCCGCTATCTACAAGCATTTAAAGGGCAATGCCGGACTCCAACGGGCTGTGGCTCTGACTGTTTGGCGGCAGTATTTAACCGAGTGTCAGCAGCAAACCAATGGCATTACAGATTCAAAAGAATTGTTTCGTGTGAGTGCGCGTGCGACTCGAAATTTTGCGCGATCGCATCCTGCACGGTATCGAGTCATGATGCATTATCAAATGCGACCAACTGATCCAGAAGAAGCTGAGGTGATGCAAGACGCACTAAAACTATTTCAAACGGCACTCCATTTGCAAGGTTTAAACCATAATGCTCTCATCGATGTGATGCGAATGGTGAATGCAGCGATTTATGGTTTTATTATGCGAGAACAAGCTGAATTAATGACGATCGATCGCTCTACAGACGAAAGCTACGAAGTGATGCTGGATGCGTTATTGGTGGCGATCGCACACATTCAGCAGAGTAGTTTGTAGTTATGGCAAGGTAATGTCTTTCATTGTTGGAAACTGCTCAAAATTCTGGCGAACCCAATCCATACCGACCTCGTTGTTCAATTTGATTCGTTGAGGTGCATTGGGATAGATCCAGCTGAGAATTTTGGCATCTTGTTCTACAACGACATCGATCAACTTCAGTAAATTTCTTTTAAGTAAATGAGCAATTGGAGAGTGCGCTTGCATATACATCAGCACAAACACACGCGATCGATCTACCGATTCAGGCAAATAAAAGTGGCATTCCTTCAAACTCAAAAGTTGATTGTCGCCATGCATCACACCCATGAATGGAAAGAAGTTCTCTAGATGCACCTCTAAAACCTTGGGTAATGCGAGTTGAGCCGGGTTTCTAAGGATTTCACGCCATGCCGGTTGTTTCCTGGGTTGCGCCAGATAAGCGTGAGAATGTAAACCCTCATCAATAAACTGCTTGACCTGCACTTCTTCAATCTCAAATAGCTCTCGATGCGTCCCATTTTGATGATTGTAGTCGTGCATATTCAGCAACAAACTCAGAATATCGGTTGGTATGCTGCGATCGCCTGTTACACCAATAAATTCATACTCAGATGCGATCGTGTTCATCAACTCTGGAATTGGGATCTTCGGCTCATACCCTCCATACGTCCAGATCAAATCACCCTGAATTACCAATTCAAGCGGTGTCAGCAAGGATTTTGTTTGCTTATTAGAACCCGGTAATACTGTGCAACCCTTGCGATCGAACTCTAAAGCATGAAACGGACAGGCAATGGCACTACTGCCATCGGATTGAGTGACACACCATCCTCTGAAAGCATGGCTCCCATGTGAGGACAGGCGTTGGGAGGGCAGTAATGGTGCCCTGAGAATCTTGCCAGAGGACATAATCTTGCCCCAACAAGGAAAACTTGCGGGGCTGATTTGGCTTCAGCATAGAACGATGCGCCAACAGCCACGGAGAACCTTGTAATTGCTCCATAACCCTCAATCCTCTAACTTACTAATTAATTAGTAAGTCTATCAAGAGCGCATCGGCTCGTCAATTTGGCGATACATGGCCTCTGCTAAAATGGCTTTGAATCGATTGTTATGAATTAGGATTGTGAGTCGTTCAGGAAAGCGAACCGCAAAATCAGTGCGTCCGGTGCGAGATGCGAAGGCAACACAGCAGCAAATTTTGAACGCTGCCGAGCAGGAGTTTGCCCATCATGGATTAAAAGGCGCACGGATGAGCGCAATCGCCCAAGCCGCTCAGGTCACATCTGCAACCTTGCACTATTACTTTGAGAACAAGGAGAATCTCTACAAAGCCGTTCTCCAGCGTCCTGTAGACGAAGTTCAATCAATCCTGGCACAACAAAATTTTGATGCTCTAGATCCTGAAGAGGCATTGAAGCAAATCATTCGCATTGCGATCGCCAACGAAGCGGCAAACCCTCAGCGACAAATGCTCTGGTTTCAGGAATCGAGCCAGAATCAAGGGCGTACTTCAAAGAATGTAATGTGCTAACCTTGCACGAATATCTCTTGAACGTGTTGGAGCGTGGCATGGCAGAGGGCTGCTTCCGTCCACTCCAGCCATTTCTAGCATTAACCCACATCTTAAGTGTTTGCTGGTTTTATTTCACGGTTCATGAAAACTGGAAGCATCTCACGCCAGACCTTGATCGCCTCAGTCAGAGATGGTAGAAGAACATACCGAAGAAGCGATCGCCTTTATTCTGGCAGCGATTCAAAAAGAAATTAGATTATTGGAGAACTAACTCCAGAGAGCGGCGTACATAAGCTTCCCAGGATTCAGTTGTTGGCTGAAAAATCATGGCATACAGCATAATGCCGCTCATCGTATCGAAAACCAGCCAGGATCTAAATTAGGTTTAATTTCTTGTCTTGCTTTGGCTCGCTCCAAGACACTAGCAAATGCTTTTCGTCGTGGTTGTAAGTATTTTGTCCAGTAGATTTGGGCGAATTCAGCATTACTCGATGCACTACTAATAATCATGGCAACGGTTTGCCGTCCTAAGGGATTGAGCGAGATTTGAGCTGCATTCTGAATGAGAGCATCCATATCACCCCAAAGGCTTCCAGTGTCAGGGATGATAATTTCTTCCCGAATACTCTCGATCGCATCCGCCACCAATTCTGTTTTGCTGCCATAGCGTCGATAAATGGTCGTTTTGCCAACTCCGGCACGAGATGCGATCGCTTCAATACTCATCGCCTCAAAACCAACCTCTGCCAGCAATTCTAAGGTCGATTGCAGCATTGCCTGATGTGATCGTACACTCCGGGGTCTTCCGGGCGACTTTTTACTGGAATTAGTCATGAATGCTATTATGATTTACGATACAGTACCGTATCGGAACAAGAGGCAACTATGCAGCGTCCTCATTACACCGACAAAGCCAGTACTCAAACTCTGCGCGAAGGATTAGCAGAATACTATTCTCTCAACCCTCACATCACCGATCCGGCAACCCAACCCTCAGACTTTGCCAAAATTCTCCGTGCCCATGATGTAGGTCATGTCATTTACGGTTGTGATACGGGAATGTTTGATGAATTGAAAATCCTGCCTCTATTTTGGTGGACGAGTGAATGTACATTCCAGACCTATCTCAAGATGAAAAATTCCCCTGCTGTTGATGTGATGTACGAGGATATGATCAGAGAAAAGGGGATTCTTTGGCTGTATGGCTCAATTCTGAAAGTACTTCCCGGAGTGATTTTGGAATTAATCCCAATTTGGTTTCAGACTCGAAATCGCCAAAAGCTATTACCATTTCTGGATTTTGAACCCTTGATGGAGCGATCGCTTCTGGATATTCGTCAGGAATATAATCTGATGCCATTATTGAAATAATCAAGTCATCTACCTTTAGGCAAGGCGGATGTTGGATGTTATTTGAGAAATAAAATTCGTTCTCCAAACGCCCATCAAGTTATACTCCTTGTAAAAGCCTTTTGGGACACCGTTCTATGCCTAGAAGCGAAGCTAAACGCACACAACAGAAAACAGTTCGCTTCCTGGATGAGTTGCCCCATCAACCGATTCTTTCCAGTAAATCAAAAGGCTGGAATGGCATTGTGACGGAGTATCGCCATCATTTCCCAGATGAAATTGTATCGCCACCAATGGCGCAACATCTCATTACCCTCAACTGTGGTAATTCCTACCAACTTGTGCAGAAATTGGATGGGCAGAGTTATAAAGGACAGGTTATTAAAGGTGACATCATTCTGACACCTGCTAACCAGCCTAGCGAGTGGAGTTGGGATTCTGAGGTCGATGTATTACACTTATGTCTTGAACCTGCCCTTGTCACTAAAGTCGCTATAGAAGCGATCGAAGTTGATGCTGTGCAGGTTGAAGTTTTGAATCGGTTTGCAGCAGCAGATCTGCAAATTCAGCACATTGGTCAGTTGCTACTCTCTGAATTGCAAAATGATAAACTTGCGAACCGCCTCTATGCGGAATCTTTGGTGAATGCTCTCGCTGTGCATGTGCTCAGAGAATACAGCAATATTGAAAGAACTGTTAGGCAGTATTCGGGGCTGTCTAAGCCTAAATTAAAGCAGGCGATCGCCCACATCCAGGCTCACTTTGATCAGGACTTGAGTTTGGATGAAATTGCGGCACAAGTGAATTTAAGTGCCTACCATTTTGCTCGTTTGTTTAAGCAATCTACTGGATTAGCGCCCCATCAATTTCAGACTCACTACCGGGTTGAACGGGCAAAGGAATTGCTGCAAGCTGGAGAGATGACGATTTCCGAGATTGCAACTGCTGTTGGTTTCTACGATCAGAGCCACCTGAGCCGCCATTTCAAGCGTATTGTTGGAGTCTCTCCTAAAGCCATGCAGCAAGAGAGCAAAAACGTCCTCTGGATTAGCAAAGACGTGCAAGACCGCAGTGCCTGAGTCCTCCTACAGTTAAAGCATCACAACAAGCGTAACGGCTTGCCCTAGCTGAAATTGAAGGAATGGATGCTCATGTCTCACTTTGATGTCTACAAAAACCAGTACGAAAACCTGAGGATGGAGCGTACCGACTCCGGTATTTTAACAGTGACAATGCATACCAATGGTGGTTCACACATTCATACCGGAAAAGCCCATCGAGAGTTTGCAGAAGCCTTTGGAGAGATTGCCCGCGATCGCCAGAATGAAGTCGTCATCTTCACGGGGGCTGGTGAACAATGGATCAGCTACATCGACTTCTCGACGGTAGACGATATCACGAAGCCCGCAGGTTGGTATGCCATCCTCACAGAAGCCCGTCAGTTGCTTTACAACTTTCTCGATATTAGTGTTCCCGTCATTTCCGTTGTAAATGGTCCTGCACCCATTCATGGTGAGTATGCCCTAATGGGAGACATTATTCTGGCGGCTGAAGAGGCGTATTTCCAGGATAACCAGCATTTATCCGTGGGTGGAGGAGTCGTTCCAGCAGATGGTGTGCAGATTCTCTATCCGGCTGCAATGGGAGATATTCGAGGGCACTATTTCCTGCTAACGATGCAGAAGGTGACAGCAACAGAAGCGTTGCAACTGGGAATGGTGAATGAAGTACATCCCCGTGACCAACTCTTAACAAGAGCCAATGAATTAGCCAAACAACTATTGCGGCTCGATCCCTATACCCGTCGCTACACTCGCCTCATGTTTACCCGCAAACTCAAGCGCAGAGTTATCGATGAACTGCCGTTTGATATGGGGCTGGAGGGACTCTCGATTGTTTCATCCGTACAACCCAAAGCATCCTAAAAATTTGCCTCAACAGCTCCTTGCTTTGAACTTCAGGCATTGCCTCTCTGATAAACCTCAAACAGCGCGCTCTAACTGTTGCTCTCGCCAGTATAGAAAGAATGGGAGAGAACAGGAAAGTCCAACGCCGAAGGTCAATCCAATATACAGGATGATCCAGGTGCGTGAGACGTTTAACCGCTTCAGTTCAAACCAGACAAAGCAGAAAAAGGCGATCGCGGAAATTAACAAATCTGCTGTCAATCCTGCTGCGATGTTATTCGCGAATGCTTGTTGCAGGAACGATGAGGGAGAAAGCAATGCAGAGGCTTCTTGCAGAAGCCAAAACCAGGGTTCAATTGAGCCAGCAATGGTCAGGATCAGGTACAAAACTTTGATACCGCTGAACGGACGCGTCATCGGGAGGTTTGTTGCCTTCAACATGGTGTTTATCCTCAATCAGTGTGCTTTCATGATGGGATAGAGAGATAATCAAAGCAATTACCTGACAGGTAATCAAAGCTATCTTTTGCGAACCTGTTATGCAGCACACCAATGCCTCAAACCCGACCCTCGACTCATTTGGGCTGCTCCTAAAGCAATGGCGTAGCCAGCGAGGATTTAGTCAGCTTGATTTAGCCGTAACCAGTCAAGTCTCTCAACGCCACATTAGTTTTCTAGAATCGGGACGAGCCAAGCCCAGCCGAGAAATGGTGTTGCAACTAGCAGAGGTGCTGGAGATTCCGTTAAGGCAGC
This sequence comes from Kovacikia ellensis JS3, assembly GCA_034541955.1. Classification (GTDB taxonomy): domain Bacteria; phylum Cyanobacteriota; class Cyanobacteriia; order Leptolyngbyales; family Leptolyngbyaceae; genus Kovacikia. The sequence continues at coordinate 854,821 of JAVYJL010000002.1, forward strand.
AAAACTTGATGCTGACTGCCGCAGGATTTGCACCCATCCACGCTGAGACCGATCTGTCGGCTCCTGAAATGGCTGCTATTCGCAAAGCGCTGGACTTCATGCTGCGACAACAGGAACCCTACCCTGCGATCGTGGTCGATCGCTACTGGAATTTGTTGCTGACCAACACTGCTGCCAATCGACTGCTAAACGCTTTCATTGCCCCGGAGGAACTACAAGCCCACTTCTACCGGGATGGCAAAGTCAACCTGATGCGAGCCATGTTTCATCCCCAAGGGTTCCGCCCATTTGTTGTGAACTGGGATGATTTTTCAGTTCATTTGTTACAACGCCTGCATCGAGAAGCGATTGCTGAGGGTGAAAGCGAGCAATCCAAAGCATTGCTAGATGAGTTGATGAGTTACCCAGGGATCGCAGAGGTTTGGCAGCCTTCCGCCCGAACGACTCAAAATACTATGCTGCTAACTGTTCATCTCAAACGGGGGATCTGGAATTAGAGTTTTTCTCAACGATCGCCACCCTTGGTACACCCTACGACATTACCTTACAAGAACTGAGGATTGAGTGTTTGTTTCCAGCTAATGACAGGACAGAACATGACTGGAAGCAACTCCTGCAATCTTAGAATCCTCAGAACCAAAGATATCTGCCTTGCCTGGTCTTAGTCTAGAATGGGCGCAGTTGGAGTTGTAGGATGGATTATCCAATCTGAACATAACGAACCCAATCTTCAAACTTGGCGGAGTAGAACAACTCAATTTTTATTGGGTTCGCTCTTGGGATCTTTCTTGATCCTGATTCCTCTCTCCTATTTCATGTACTTCACACCGGAAGCCGTTCATTTCACTCATTACATTGGTTCGGCTATGTTTGTGCTACTGTGTGGGATGTTCTCCACAGCGTTGGGAAATCGATTTTTGCAAATTCTTGCTAAATTGCTCGAATCAATGCCTACCAGTTGAAAAGATTGCAGTCCTAGAAGCACTCAAATGTACTTAGTGTCTGTCAGTCTGAGCTTTTAGCATTGCGGCGATCGAGAACACTTTTCATGGTTCATCAATCGCAGAACCATGAGGTAGATAACCTTGCGACAGCGGCGATCGCCACCGGCTGCCCAATCGGTTATTCTATGATTTTGGGTTTGATGCAAAGATATTCAGCATAGGTGGGTGTGTTGTACTTCACTTCAGCAATATCAAAACCTGCTCGTGTTAACATTCCCTCGATAATCCATTGGAACAGAACACCTTTTATGGGGGTTGATGAGGCTGGCTGACACAGACAAAACAATTGTGTCTGATTTATTTCAGCGTTATGGGATTAATCTCAACGCTCTAAATAATCAACTCATTGAAATAATATAAAATCCAGCAACAATTAGGCTTGTATGGGTTGCTTATTTCTCCTAACCGTAGTCTTTAGAATGTCCCTTGCCAGGAGAACTTGTTAGTGATGTCAGAATCGACTCATCTCAGTCAATTTCGCTTAATGGCGCAGTACAACTCATGGGTCAACAACTATATCTATGAGCTTGCAGCCTCATTATCGGAGGAAGAGCGACAGCACAATCTAGAAGCATTCTTTCAATCTATTCATGGAACGCTGAGCCATCTTCTTCTCGGCGATCGCGCTTGGCTGGGAAGATTTGCCACTGGGACAAGCTACACCTTTAACACCTTGCAGGATGCAAAGCTGGCGTTTGAGTTTGAGTCTTTGGGGCAAATTCTTTATCCTGATTTTGAAGATCTTCGCCGTGAGCGAAGGGAGACTGATCAAGTCATTGAGGCATGGATGCAGGAGCTTCAACCAGAGATGTTGTCAACCCGTGTGCACTATGCAAATCCTGCTCGTAGGATTGAGCGAGAGCATTCTCTGTGGTTTGGTCTCACTCATTTCTTTAATCACCAAACTCATCATCGTGGTCAAGTCACAACGCTTTTATCGCAGTTGGGTCGAGATTATGGCATGACTGATTTTCTCGTCATGTATAACTTGATGGAAGGTGCTGTATAGCGAAAATTATCGTTGTTGATGCACCCTAAAGTTGTCTGCCTGATAAGAAACTGCTGAAGCATTAGGACAGTATCCATAAAGTGCTGGTGTGATCCCAACAACTCACCTCGCTTTTGGCATTTATGACAGCATTTTTGACGGCTATGCTTGAATACACGTCTCCTCCGATGGAGTGTAGTTGCAATGCTGTTTATGGGCGGACTATGCTCGGTAAGCATGAAGTGATTTAAAGCTACTAATAATTGCAGGACTCATTACTTTCATAAAAGTGTTGCGTAGCCCAACAGCGAAAGGATTTTTCAATTCACCCATTTTGCCAGACTGCAAGGACTGCTCAACAATCGCCTTGGTACGAGGAAATCGGAGAGATTCATAATGTTGAAACGCAACGACGGGATCAAGGTATTCACTTAAACATTTTGCAACGACATAGGCATCTTCTAGAGCGGTACAGGCTCCTTGTCCCATTGTGGGTAACATCGGATGGGCAGCGTCGCCCAAGAGCGTAATATTGCCCTTGCTCCAAGGTAGAGTTGGCGGTCGATCGTAAAGATCCGTGGTCAAGATATTCGCTTCATCCGTTGCTGCAATCAACTCAGGAATAGTTGGAAACCAGCCCTGATACATCGCCTCAAGTTCTTGCTTACGACCAATTGCTGCATCGGGCTGTGCTTCTAGTGCGGTAGATGCGGCGTACCAATACATCTTTTCTTTTCCCAGCATCATAAAACCGAAACCTTTACCACAGCCTAGAAATTCTTGAATGTAACCTGGGCGATAAGCACTCGGAACGTAATCGGTCAAACCTCGCCACGTCTTGAAATTCCGATAGGTGGGAGGAATGTCACCTAAGAGGGCGGTTCTGACTCGCGATCGCAAGCCATCCGCGCCGATCAAAGCATCCCCTTCAACTTCTAACCCAGAGGCAAAATAGGCATGAACCGATCGTGCTGCTCAAACCGCTCAAACGTTTCTCCCAAGTGGAATTTTTCACCAGGTACATTGCGCCACAGCAATTGGTGCAACTCGGCACGATGAATGCCTACAACGGGTAACTCAAAACCATCGATTACGATGTTGACTAGCTCTTTGCCATGTTGGGAGTTGAATTGGTAATTGGTGGTCAGACAACCAACCTGAATTGCAGCTTCCAACAATCCCAAATTCTTCAAAATATGGGTTGCATTTGCCCACAGTGCAATTCCAGCACCGACTTCCCGCAATACTTGGGTGCGTTCATAAACGGCAGGCTCAAAACCTGCTTGATGCAGAGCAAGTGCAGTTGCAGCGCCTCCAATTCCACCTCCGATAATGATGATCTTGCTCATGATTACTGCTTTATCGACAGACTTGTCAGTTGATTGATCCTGATTAAACCCGGTTCACCTTCGCTTGTCAACCGACTATTCAGTCAGTTAGGGAGGGTATAATGCCCATAATCTCTCTGAAATTTGGGGTGACTGTGGCAAGGACAAAAACTGAAAAGGTCAAAAAAGCTAAACCCCTTCGTGATGCTGAGGCGACGCAAGCGGTAATTTTGGCAGCGGCAGAAGCGGGTTTGCTCAACACGGTTTGACGGCAGCGAGAACTGAGGCGATCGCCGCTAAAACAGGGGTAGCAAAGTCAATGATTATTACTATTTCAACGATAAAGAAGGCTTGTATCGAGCGGTTTTAGAGCGATCGCATGCTGACCTTTCACAAGCGATTCAGAAATTAGAGCTGGAGCAGTTGCCTCCTGAAGTCGCGTTGGAGGAATTTCTGAGGGCGTTACTGAATTGTGTGTCGCGTAACCCAAAACTTCCAACAATCATGTTTCACGAAGCAGTGCAAAATCAAGGGAAATACTATAAACACAGTGACTCAGTTAGCATTGATACCGCCTTGATTGCGATTCTAGAAAGAGGCGTAGCTGTGGGAGTGTTTCGTCAACTCGATCCGTTTCAGTCTGCCATTAATATTATGGGAACTTGTCTGTTCTATTTTATTGGTGCAGGTAATATCCAGCAGTTCCCCAGGGTAAGCGGCTTTTGAGCAAAGCCATGCTAGAACAACATACTCAAGAAGCGATCGCGCTCATCCTGGCAGGTGTTCGGCAATCCTAACGCCGATTCAACCCTGTTCGATAAATTAGTCTGAGAGTGCAACATGGAGTTTGGCACGGTGGGACAGGCAAACTATTACGACAACATTGCCGATATTTATGACCAGACCCGCTGGTTGAAAGAATCAATTGCTGAGGACGTTGCAGATTTTATGCTTGCCTTAGTGAAGGCAACGCCTGAGACTACTTTTTTAGAACCTGGCGTTGGCACTGGTTTGAATGTTCTCCCCTTGGTCAGACGTGGCTATGCGGTGACTGGCATTGATATTTCTCAGGAAATGCTTAACCAGTTCCGTCAAAAACTGCACGAAGTTCCTCAAAATTTGAGGCTGATTCATGGGGATGCCTCACAACTTCCTTTTTGGATAGCAGTTTTGACGTTGTATTAACCGTTCACATGCTTCACACTGTTTCCAATTGGAGAACGTTTTTAGATGAAATCGATCGCGTCCTGAAACCCCAAGGGTTTTATCTCAATGCTCAGTGGATCACTCCGCCTGCTCGAATGGAATTTGAGCGTTATTTCAGCGCTATTTTGTTCAAGCATGAAGAGTTACAAGACTCAAGACAAACAAATAGAGCAAGCAATGCAATCAACGTAGAGGAATACTTACACAACAAAGGCTATGGGTCAACCTACGTGATAGCGAAGGAGTGGATAGTGAGCAACACGGTTGAAGAACTGCTTAACTTCTACAAATCACGGGCATACGGATTGTGTTGGCGAGTGCCCGGTGCAACCTTCTACCGTGTCATGGAAGAGTTTGAAGAGTTTTGTCGTGACCATTACGGCTCATTAGAAACAGAGTTATCATCTGAAGCGAAGTTTGAGATTTGGATATACACTGCAAATTAACAAGCTGTTGAAGTAATGTTCAGCTTTATCATGCTTCAAGGAAGCATCAATGTTATCAACGTTGAAAGCAACAAAGTTGTATTATTGTCAGTTACTCTGTTGATATATGTTACGAGCAGGGAGATCAGGGAGTGTATAGAGGTTTGGTTGCCTATATTCAAAGGGACTATGGTAATCGAACTTTGGTCATGGTTGCGGTTGACCCCAGATAGCAAGTGGTGGTTAATGTTTAACTTGGCAAATCAGTTCGGGACCGTTCATACTGCATTGATAGATAATTCAATCTCAACATAGGCTACGACATAAAAAGCTACGGATATTCTCATAGAGACAAAGTTCCAAGCTAAGAGAATTTAACGATTAATAAAGAAAATTATTAAATATATAAATACGGCATCAGATTCAAATTCATGGAAGAGAAAACCAAAACCCTTGTTCCTTCTTGGTTAGAAGAACCCCCAACGCAGGTGGTTAGTTTGCCTGTTCAGACAAGACTTCAAGATCTCCCATTTGAAGAGCTAACCTGGGAGAACTTTGAAAAACTTTGTCTACGTTTAGCCAGATTAGAAGCTGATGTAGAATACTGTCAGTTGTATGGTGAGCGTGGTGATAAACAGGAAGGCATCGATATTTATGCCAGAAAACCACTCTTACAAAGCTACACGGTATATCAGTGCAAACGTGTCAATGACTTCGGTCCCTCTAAAATACGTGAAGCAATCTTCAAGTTTCTCGAAGGAGACTGGGTTGATAAAACAGAAACCTTCATCTTGTGTACAAAGGAGAGTTTGGGAGCAAAGCAGCGGACTGATGAACTGGAGTCCCAAAGCAGAATTCTTCAAAGCAGAGGTATAACATTAGTCTCTTGGGACGGTCGTGAGCTATCTATTAAACTCAAACAGCAGCCAGAACTGGTTAGGGACTTTTTGGTGAAGCATGGGTAATCACTTTTTGCGGACAGGAGCAGGCTGAAAGGTTAGGCAACAAAGCTGAGCAAGTAGTCTTTCGCAACTATATAACATGGTTTGCAAACAAGACTGCTCAATTTATTGTTCCAGGACTGTCTGAAGAATTCTCTATTAAGACCAACTGGATTCCACTAGAAGCAAAATGTGTCGAAGGGGATAGGGAATCTTTTAAAGCAGAATTGATCCAAGAGCTTTACCCCTTAAGTATTGTAATCGGACATCCAGGCAGCGGCAAAAGCACCTTACTTCGACGAATAGCTTATGAGCTATCTTGCATGGGTAAGAAGGTTCTATTAGTTCGTCTTCCAGAAGTTTTACGATTGTGGCGTTCCAAAGAAGGTAAAACATTTAGTGATGCAATTTTAGAAAATGCAACAGATGGCTTAAACCTAAATCAGAACAAAATACAGCAAGCTCTTAACAATGCCGATTATCTTTTGGCAGATGGTTTAGACGAGTGCAACACTGAGCGAGCAAATGTTGCAGAGCAACTCATCTCATGGGCGGCGGGGCATCCGGCAACTAGAGTTGTGACTACTAACCGTATCGGTTATGAACCAGAACTACTTCTCGGATGGAAGCAGGTAGAGATTCAACCTTTAGACAAAGAAAGTCTTCGGAAGTACTTTAAGCAGCTTCTAACAACTTCTCCAATCGAGCAAGATGAACTTGAGAAAAAAATAGCTTCATTCGAGAATCTTTTACAAGATGAAAAGCTACGTTCCCTTGTGTCAAGAAGCCCACTGCTACTTGGTTTTATTGTTCAACTAACAAGCTCAGATGTAGATCTTAGACAGAAGAATCGAACAGAAATCTATAAAGCAGTTATCAACTTAGCTTGTGAGCATCTTCCACAATATAGAGAATCTATTGAACTTAGTAAGAGAAGTGCAAAGCGTGTTCTTAAAATAGCAGGCTGGAAATTAATGCACCAGCCTCTTCTACCTGAAGAAGAGCTTATCGAAAGCCTGATTCAAGAACTTGAAGTGAGAGGCTTTACATCAATACAAGCTGAAGAAGAAGCCGAGAAGGGAATCATTTTTGGAAAAATCAAAGAATATTTGATTGCTTCAAACTTGGGGATCAGAAAGTAATAGATTTTGTTCATCTCTCTTTGTGTGAATATGCAGCAGGGCAATACGCTTCTCATTTAAGTGAAGTACGCTTAAGGGAGTGGATTCAGCAAGTCAGACGAAACTCTAGATGGAAAGAAGCAATATGCTTTGCGGCTGGCTTAGGGCGAGGAGAGAGAATCGCCACATATTTGCTTGAACTAGATCAGGGCTATTTCATTCTAAAGATTGATTTGAGTTGCTTCAAGCTGAAACCGCAACGACGTTGGGCTTGAGCCATATTGTTAAAGCCCAAGTCCCGATAGAGATTGAGTGCCAGATTTCGAGCAATTGCCCATATCTGAGGCAAGGGAACTATCCGGATTCTACAAGCATCCTCAGCTTGCGTCACATCTCGCACATAATGCACTTTGTTTTCCACACCCCAATATGAGCGAATTCGGTGAGCAAACTGACACGCAGTTTCACGCAACGAGGAAATGTAATAGCGTATCTCGGTTTTACCCACAATTTCATACTCTCCTTTCAGCAAGGTACGAGTAGCCCTCACGCGAATCAAGGTGCGTCCTGCCCAAGGACGAATATCATCAAGAGTTTGACAAATTTCAACTATTCGTTCCTCTATGCGTCCATGACCTTTGCTAAATTCTGTGTAAGTGTCTTCCACTTGAAAGTTCGCCTTGACCTCTTTGAGCAGCCCAGATTGGTTGCCTTTGAGTGCTCCTAGATAGTGATTGTGACTCTCAACAATTGAGGTGCAACTTTTTTGGGTGTTGATCGCATCAAAAGCAAACACCACTCCATTGCAAGCGAACTGTTTGACTAACTGGGGCAACACCTTGATCTCATTGCTCTTATGCTCAACCTCGTAGGGTTCAAGAATCAAACCCCGTTCAACCAAATACACACTCACCAGTTGAATCGCTGGATGCGGCTCAGTGGTTGAATGCTCCGATACCAGTTGATAGGAGCCACGCCATCGTTTGCCATCGACAGCTACCATCTCACCCGCACGAGGACTAATCTCAAAAAACTTGGCTAAACAAGCTGAATACTGTTGATAATCTACGTTGAGCAGCACTCGGCGAATCGTGCTGTAGGAGGGTAAACGTCCTTTAGCTGGGTCAAACAACCCTACTAATTCATCGTGATAAGCGTTGAGCCAATCTCCAATGGCTAGAAACCCTCGACATCCTGCTGCCACTGCTAAGGTGAACAATGCTAGACACAGGGCTTGATTGTGCCGTTGTCCGGCTCCTCGTCGGGGTCAGGCAAGTGAGCAAAAGCTTCCACAATCGCAAGGGTGCTCATGGTTGAACGGCAGTAACGGATTAAGCCTCAGCTTATCGGGTTGTCTACCCTGCTTGACTGACAAAACGGGAGGAGGGTGAAAGGAAAGCTAGGAGGGAAGCAGAGCCTGATTTAAGCTGATGAGTAACCACACAAATCAACTAAATCAATGTCTCCGACTTCCCGTCTTTATGATGCGCTGTCGCGCTGTTTGAGTCAATGTGAGATTCAGTGGCAAGATGTCCGTCATCTACAAACCCTATGTTGGATGATCATCGGGATGATCCAGAGTCAGAGCGTTTGTCTCAATGGGTTTGGCGTGTATGTCAAAAGCCGTGCCCAAGTTGCTCAGTCGCACCAAAGACGGTTTCGCCGATGGTTGTCGAATCGACGGATTGATGTCGTTGCGGCTCATCATGTTCTGATCCGGCAAGCCTTGTCCCAGTGGAGCCGTGAACGGTTGTATCTCAGCCTCGACACAACCGTCGTATGGAATTGTTTTTGCATCGTGTGGGTGGGCGTGGTGTATCGGGGCAGAACTATTCCCGTGGCTTGGCGAGTGGTGGCACAATCAAGCAGCACCGTCAGGCTGTGGACGATTCAGAGAGTGCTCAGGCAAGCCCAAAGAATCCTGCCCGTTGGTGTAGCGATTGTTCTGTTGGCAGACCGAGGCTTTGCCGATGGCAAGTTGATGAAATATCTCCGAGACAATCTGGGCTGGCATTTTCGGATTCGGATTAAACGTTCGTTTCAGTTTCAACACCAGGGACAATGGCGCAGAGTATCGTCGGTGCAGTTACAGCCTGGACAGGCTTATTTTACAGATGCGGTATCTGTCGGCAAAACTAAACCCTATCCCAATGTTTATCTGGCGTTCGCCCACGACAAGCAAAGTGGTGAGCACTGGACGATTGTGAGCGACGAGCCGACGAACTTGCAAACCTTTGCTCAGTATCGACTCCGGTTTTGTGTGGAGGAATCGTTTTGGATTTGAAGTCTAACGGATTCAATCTCGAAGCCTCTAGATTGCGGGACAAGTTTGCCCTTTCTCAGTTGTGCGGAGTGATTGCTTTAACAATGCTGTTTCTGGTACTCCAGGGAGTGCAGGTTGTCGCCTCAGGCAAACGTCGCCAAGTCGATACCCACTGGAATCGGGGAATGAGTTATCTCAAGCTCGGTTGGAATTGGATTCGCCTTGCCATCACCCAGCAATGGAAAATTCAGGTTTACCTGTTTCTCCCAAGTCTGCCTGACCCTCAACCTGCTATTGCCTCCAAGCGACAACAGAATGCTTTTTTCGAGCGTGAATTTACTGTCCTCAGCCGTTTTTCAGCTTCTTAGTTTTGTCAGTCAATCAGGTTGTCTACCTCGTCTAGAATGAAATAGCCCTGCTTAAACACCTTACGGAATTCACTAAGTATTCTTCTCAGTTCAGGAGAGTTATTGTGAGACTGAATAAGATCAATCAACAACTCAATCGAGCGTGATTGTAAAACAGTGCTTGGTCGGTCTCGCTCAGCCTGGAGTCTTTGTAGTTCACTACATAAAATTGTAGTTCGTGCATCTAGCTTTGCATCAGAAGAATTAAGTTGTGAACGTTGAACAGTAGACCATAATAATTGCCACAAGTTAGCTAATAATTCAATATCTGTGACTTGATCGCTGCCAACTGCTAAACGCTCAACACCATCATAAATTTGATTGAAAGTATTAAAGTCATCATGCCACCAAAAAGAAGTCCACGCTTTATCATAAGCACATTGAAGTTTTTGCCGATGCGTTCCATATTGTTCGGCTACACGCTCAGCTCGTGCGAAACGCCCATCGACTTCTATACGTAGTAATTCAAGTTCACGCGACAGTTTGGCTGCTTCAATGCAATCCTCTACAAGCTGATACTCAATACTTTGATATCGAGTAGGATCTTGTATTTGTGTCTCTACCTCATTTAACTCAGATTCACGAGCTGTATCTAAGGAACCTTTCTTAATAGATTGAGTCAATGGCGAACTAATTTTTAGGGTTTCTATAGCTAAATGTTCGCGCTTATTCTGAAACACCCTATCTAGTATCCAAGTTCTGTCCAGAACTCGTACATTAACGTTGTACTTTTTAAGCAATTCATCTTCAATATTGGCTCGATCCTTGTCCTTGATATACCGACTACCAATGAAATAGATCAAGGTGTAGCCACGCTGCGTTTCTACAATGCCTTGTACATCAGAACGAACTTTTGAACGCCATTGTTGTTTTGCACTAATGGCAAATGCCCAACGCTCTGAGGCAGCTTCACGTCCAATGCCCTCATACCAGCGAATTGAAACAGCATCGGAAACAGGGTAGGTTTCAGAGTCTACCTTACTATCTCCTCCTCCAGTCGGTCCTGTCTGTGGCAAGAGATTAGGACAAATCTCTTTTTCAGCTAATCGTCGGCAGAAATGCTCAAAATCCTTCTCTTGGCTACGATTAGTCAAAGTTTCCAAGTGGTATTCAAGGAAACTCCGATCTAAAAGCGGTTCTCCAATTACTTGTGTATCAGAAAACAAATAGGGGCGTCGTGCCCTCATAAAATCCGAAGGACGAAAGGCTTCTAATTCAGGTTGCTGATGCTTTTCATCCATAAACTTGGTTGAGCTTTAACTTAAGGACAACTCAATATTCTTCGGGGAGAGTACAGAGATACTATTATATCTGGTAATTTTGTGATGACCAAGAAAGCCTAAGCAATTTCCCACAAGTAGCTTGAGGCGGTATAACAATCATTAACTTAAGATCCCATTTTAGGAGAATAGGCAGAATTGTTTGGCATAACCTCGGCATCAACATCTAATGGGTTATCCAGTCAGGCGACATTGTGCTGATGCACGCTGAATGGCAGGTGTCTGGTCCACAGCAAATGGCGGTGTAGACGATCGCAGTCACCTCCTAGATAACAGGAGAAGCGATCGCTCAGCCATTCAACAAAAGAAAGGTATTTACCTAAGTATTAATTGGCGCTATAGTTAGGTATATGCCTAACCAATCTATCCAACTCGATCGCGTTTTTTATGCCCTGGCAGACCCAACCAGGCGTGCTGTCCTCGAACGGCTCAGTGTTGGACCTGCTGCCGTGAGCGAACTCGCGCAGCCATTCGATATGGCGTTGCCCTCGTTTACTCAGCATCTCAATGTTTTGAGTGACTGTGGATTGGTTCATTCTCAAAAACAGGTCGCATCCGCACCTATCAAATCGCTCCAGACGCTTTAATCGCCGCCGAACAGTGGATGGCAGAACAACGCCACCTCTGGGAAGCTCGCCTCAATCAATTAGATTCTTACCTCAACCAACTGAAGGATAAACCCAATGGCTCCACACACTCATCAACCGGATCCTCAACTTGACCTGGTGTTTGAACGCATCATTGATGTCTCACCAGAACTAGTTTGGGCAGCCTGGACAACGCCAGAACATCTGAAGCACTGGTTTACGCCCGCACCCTGGAAAACGATCGACTGTGAAATTGATCTTCGCCCTGGTGGTCTTTTCCGCACAGTGATGTGTTCTCCAGAGGGGCAAGAGTTTCCCAACATCGGATGTTACCTGGAAATCATCCCGAACGAAAAACTGGTTTGGACAAATGCCCTTCAACCGGGTTATCGTCCCGTCATCCAATCATCCGAGAAAAACAGTGGTGACTTTCCGTTCACAGCCGTGCTTACGCTTGAACCGCACGAACAGGGAACGAAGTATACCGCACTGGTGATTCATGGAAATCAAGAGGACTGCAAGAAACACGAGGATATGGGATTTTATGATGGATGGGGCAAAGCTCTCGATCAGCTTGTTGCTCATATGAAGCAAATTTAGAAGTACGTAACTCTTTCCATATTTGATGGGTTCACTCATCAGCAATGACTGATATCAGTCTTGACGCCATTGCTGCATTTGGTTAATTTCAGCCTTTTGCGTATCAATAATGCTTTGTGCTAGTTCTCACATCTCTAGACGATCGCTACTCTCCCTGATTCCAGACTTGAATCGGATAGCGATTCAGTTCTGCTGCTGGAATGAATGACTCCCGATACATTTTGCACTCAAGATCTTCTTCAACCCATTCATACTCCTCAAATAGCCTGTCAGGAATTTCAAGGCAGAGAATCGCATCGCCATCAGCACCTTCACCATTGTCGAGAGGCGCATCAGCTGACACCCAGACACCTTTGAACAGTTGATCTGTCTCATAGGTGTTCTCAGCATCCTTGAAACCCTCGCGCAAAATTGCTTCTGAGTGAAATGTTTGGTGAAAGACTTTCATGATTCCTCTGGAAATAGATGAGCGATCGGTTCACTTTATCGCTGCCAACTTCCTGCACTGTAAAAGCTCGTTTGCTTGGGCTACACACCCATCAGTCGATTAAAAAATTTCTCTGTCTGGGCTGTGGCATTGGTGCGCGCTGCTCCGCAGATACCGCAAGGGTCGCGTTAGCCACAAACTTATTCTTGTCTATCCTTCTGGGGTTGGGATATGTCAAATTGATGCCATCGTTTTTCTGCATAACTGGATATATGCATCTGGGAGACAGTGAACTCTATCTATTCTATAAATCACGACTTTGGCAGGCTGGTAGAAATAAGGATTTACTGTTGACCCACCCTTGCTCTGTTTGAAGCCACTCTCCTTGTGCATCTGTTTCAAAACAGGTGATGCAGTTCACTGAGCAATACGAAAGTAGGAGAAGCCAGGTCAGAACAATGCTAGGCAAAGTAATTGGCAGTAATCCTTGACTCTTCCCTTTGGGTAGACTCCATACTGGCAGCATGAACCACCCCAAACACCCCTCCTCTCCATTGGTAGCTTTGCCAGTGCTGCACGGCTCTCGCTCAAAGCACTGCGGCTTTATGACCGACTTGACATCTGCAAACCCAGCTATGTTGATCCAGAATCTGGCTACCGCTACTACCAGGTCACTCAGCTTCGAGACGCTCGGTTGATTCGCATGATGCGGCAGATGGAAATGCCTCTGGCTATCATCCGGCAAGTACTAACCGCTGCGCCTGAAGATGCTGAGCAAATGGTGCAGGACTACTGGCAAATGCGAGAACAACGGATGGAGCAGGCACGGCGGGTGGTTCCTGACTTGCTTGGATATTTACGACAGGAGGCTGCAACCATGTCACTGGAAGTCGAAGTCAAAATCATTGAGCCTCAACAGGTTCTCAGCACCACGCGGTGCGAAGCAGTTCCCCTTCGGGTAAACGCTCACCGTCGAAGCCCTCAGCTCCACCATCATGCGTGATCTGGGGACGCTATATAAACTGGCGGAGGAACACCAGCTAACTGTTACGGGGCAACCCTTTGGGATTTATCACGGACCCATTAATCACGAAGACAATGGACCGATCGAAATTTGTCTCCCAGTTGAGCAATCTATCACTCCTGAAGTGGCGGATGTGACATCACGGGAGGTGGCAGGCGGAAAAGCTGCTTGTGTGACTTTGCGAGGCGAACAATGTGCCTTTCCAGCGCTGTTGGCGGGTTATGATGCCGTGCAAGACTGGATTCAACAGAATCGGTATGAGGCGATCGAAGCTCCGCGTGAAGTTTGGTATGGACCACCGGGAGACACAGCCCACTGGGATATTATTTGGCTATTTCAGGAACCGGGGACAGCAGGCTAAATGTTCCGGCATCAATTTCCATCAAGAATCTTCTGAATTTTTGCTTTGACGTAAGTGTAATCTTCTAAGTCATTTTGAATGGCAGCGATCGCTAACCCCTTCAACCCAATATGCAGCAAGTAGCAGCGAAACCGCTCTTCAAAATACTCAAGAGAAAGGCTCGTTGCTCTATCTTTGATCCAGTCCTGCCATCGCTGTCTGTAGGAAATATCGTCGGACCAAAAATCTAAATAGGCAATATCGTAAACAAAATCTCCTAAAAGGGATTCTGCCCAATCCAGAACACCTGTAATTCTCCGCCCATCTGAGATGACGTTATCAAACCCAAAGTCACCGTGTACCCAATATTTAGGAGTTGAGCAAAACTGTAAGTTGTGTTGAATTACAGCCAGAGCTTTTTCATACAGGTCTTGCTCCATAAGTGTGTCACGAAAGATTTGTTCCCAGGTAAAAGAAAACTTCTGATTGTAGAACGACAATAAATATTCTTGCCACGACGCAAACCGACCATTGCCGGATGCATCCGTTAGTCCCCATCCAAAGTAGTTAGAACAGTCTAAGCGATGAATGCTGTTTAGTGTGTCGAATAAGCTGGGTAGAAACTGTTCGATCGTTTCTTGTTCAAAATCATTTAAGGTCGCCCCCTGACAACGCTCAGTAATTGCAAAATAGAAAGTTTCGTCAAAGCGACCTAACTGCATCACTTTTGGGATGGGTAATTCAGGAGATGCAAATGTTTGATAAGCAAATGCATCTTTTGGAAATCTTCCAGGTAAGAGTTGAGCCGAATGACTAATTGTTGTTGATCGAGGTTGAAGGAGAATGCCTGTGAGAACATTCCCGTACCCATTAAAGAAACATTCGATATAGGTGCGTCGAAGAGAAGTTGAAGAAAGCCACTGACTGATTCTGCAAGCATCAACGTATAGATGGCTAGAACAAAGCTAGAATCTCATTGCAGGTTTCATCGGGTGTTTTATCTTTGGTATATATCGTGAACTTCGCTAGCTCATAGTTAGAGTTATGTTTAACAAAATGTTCATTGATGTTGAGCGTCCCATCAGAAATGTATTCATTTCGTTCGTTGAGAATTTGGATTGATTCATTTAAGTCAGCAGAGGGAAGTAAAAGAATGACGTAAGGATAAGGATCTAGAATCTGCTTCACTCGCTTGAATAAAGCTGGATCTTCATATACAGAATGCCCTGCCCCAAAATCAATCACGCAGTTCTGATTCTCTGATAACAATCGCTCAACTGCATAAGCTTCAAATGGTTTCCAATATTGGTAGATACCCCAAAAACCTTCAGTCTCCCGTTTAGACTTCGCTAAATCCTCGTCATACCCAATTTCCTGTAATAGTCCCATCGTTTCTCATCCATTGAGCATTGCGGTAAATCCAGTCTTTGAGCCAGAAGCTGACCAACCGTAGACTTGCCGACTCCAATTGGACCAATCAGAATAATCGTTGATGGCATGATGGTTTGGCAGTATTAAAGCAGCAAGAGACTAAACAGCAATTTTTTAGGTCTAAAGAGGAAAGAATATGATCCATCAAGAATATATTAGCTTGCCCACAAAAGGACACGGGGATATGCATGATTTAACTGAACAGATCAGCCGAATTATCCAGAAAGCAGGCATTCAGACGGGGATGGTGAATGTGTTCAATGTGGGCAGTACAGGTGCAATTGGAGCGGTGCCTTCGGCTCAGCGAAGCTGTGCGAATTTGAGCCAGGGTTACAGCGAGACTTACCCCAACTGCTGAACAAGTTGATTCCACCCAGTCGAGACTATGGGCATGAGCAGACCTGGCATGATGGCAACGGACACTCCCATCTCCAGGCAACCTGGCTTGGACCGTCGCTGACCGTACCTATCGAACAGGGCAAGCTAGTTCTTGGAACATGGCAGCAGATTTTTCATCTGGAATGTGATGTCAAAGCCCGACAACGCAAGGTGATGGTGACGGTCTACGGAGAGTAGTCCAGTCACCATCGGACGTTACAGATCGAGAGATTGAACGCTCAAATCTTTCAAGGTGATCGTGAAGTGACGCTGTTCTCCTGTTGCAATAAAAGAAATGATCGCCTCACAAGCAACAGATATTGTTAGCATCACCAAATTACGTGCGAGGGGATAATCACAAACATCATCATTGATATCAGAAGGAACTCGATACACATCATTCCAGATTACTTCTGCATAATCGGTAGAAAGTCCAGCATGAAGACAGGTCGTTCCAGTTTGGTCAGCGTAATCTTTCACTACTCGGCGAGAAGAACTGTTGTCAAATACGTCAACAATCAATCCACTCTCTTTAAGTAGTTGAGCAGCATTTGCCGCAGTCAGTTCTTTGGTTTCAGCTTCTACCTTTGTCCCGATTGCCCGGTACAAATTATTCGCCAAAATCTTGGCTTTGAATGCACCAACATCTGAACGGTAGTAGGGCTGTGTGGAAAGATTACGTTCTTCGATGCGATCACGATCGATCACCTTGAGCTTGTCAAAGTCAGCACGAGCTAGGTTCTCAGCCAAGTTTGCGCCCAATGCTCCTGCCCCACAGATAGTCACAGGAAACTCTTTCAGCTTGGTCATGACGGAATCTGTCCGGTAAAGCTGCTCATGAAAAAGATGCTCATTATTTCACCACTCCCGATATTCCATCACACCCACTAACGATTGCAAATCAAAGTCACGATCGCGTCCACTGAGGCAAATTCCAGAACTCACCACGGTTAGATCCTCTTTGGCGATCGCACTGGTATGACGAACGCCATCGGATGTTGTCCAATCCACCGTCCAATAATCACCCCGATCCTGGAACTGGTGGAGTTCACCACCGCCCAGTTTGAGTGCTTGGCGCAGCCGCTTTTCATCTCGTTGAGGTTGGGCAAATCCTGCTACCTGCTGGGTGGCTAATTCGTAGAGAGTTCGCATTTCTGGGGTCATCCCCTTAAACTGCAATTCCTCAATGGGAGTCAATTGTTTGAGGTTGGATTGCAAAGTTTCAGCGATCGCAGGATCAGCACGGCGATCAACTTCTCAAACCAGCAAGAGTTGCCATTCCAGCGAGCGAGAATTTGCTCAAAGGCAACGCCTTCTGTCGCCAGATGTACAACCACAGGTTTAACTGTCTTAAACCGTTGCCGCATATCCGCTTCATTGATTGGATATGCCAACCAAGTTTGATGTTGTAAGCGATAAGCTAACCGTAACCGAATCGCTGAAAACTGCTGCAAGTAAGCCGCAATTTGGGAGAAATTTGCTTCTTCAACCAGTGTTGCTGTCTGTTCATCCACAGGTCGAAAAATGCCCCATCCTTCAACCTGCTGAGGCTTAGGAGTGAAGGTATAGACCATCCCTGCTACCCGTGTGCGAACTCGTCCACCTTTGACGCTGGGTGCAAGGAATTGAGTCGATTGCAATTGTGCCTCAGCACTCGCAATCTGGTTGAGTAGCTTGCGGATGTTGGTCATTGTCAATTAAGCGGTTGAGGGCTGTTGTAGCTGTTGCCTGCCTAAAATGAACGGCAGCAATTTAGCAATATTTCTGGCATCGTCAATACCCCGGTGATGAGTTCCCTCCAGTGCAATTCCTGCCAGTTGCAGAGCTTCTGCCATCCCATATCGCTTGGGTAAACCTTGAACCTCACTAAACAACTGTTTGAGGTTGACATGAGGATAGGCAATCGGGAAAGGAACGTTATGAAACTTGCTGTCTTGTTTGAACTGGTTGCGATCGTAGTCTCCCCAAGAACCAAACACTACATTGGAATAATTGGACAGCCATTGTTTTAGGAGGGCAATCGCCTCCACATAACCTGGAGCCTGAGCAACTTGTTCTTGGGTAATGGAGGTTAATGACTTGCAGAACGGTGTGAGGATAGGATAGCGAATGGGTTTAATGAATGTTTGGAATTCATCAATCACAGTTAAATCCTGTGCTGCAACCATTACGGCTCCGATTTCGATAATTTCCATCTGGTGCCGCTTGATCGTTTCTTGATCACAACAGGTTGCTTCTAAATCAAGGACTAAATAATAATCGTATTGAGCTAAGTTCATCATCGACTCCTCCCTTCCCCTCACTCGTATCTATCAGTTTTCGTTGCGTAAAATCTCACGCACCTCCATCAAAATTTGCCCCAGTTTGTTTTTACCACTACCATCTTTGCCGCAGCCCCAGTAGTAATCAATTGGAGAGTTCTCCACTAGCACTTCATCGCCAGTTGCCAACAGTATTTCTCGGATGTCTGCATGGGTTCTAAACTTTTGCAGAACTGCTTTTTGCATAACATCATCTTTGACCTGCTCCCAATCAGCGCGAAGGGGTAGAGAGCGATTTCTACCCATATTTGCTGCATCTTTCGGCGTTTTAGTTTGTCGTACCTTTTCCAGGTAGAGAGTATCGACAAATTTCTGTGCCTGGAAGTAATGCTCACTGGTTGCCCAATACAACCCATCCAGCATGAAGCCATGCGCTGAGAAGTTAGAGAAGCAACCGTAAGGCTTTTCTCGTTCAACGTAAAAGTAAATCGTCATGGTTGCTCCTTATCTGTTCGTCCTCTCAGTGAATCTCCTGCGTGCAAGTTTTGAGAGCATTGCGCTTTCTCAGTTACTTGAGGCGCTCCGCTGGTGAGTTGTTACACACTCTTTCAAGGATGGCTACTTTTAAGCCGACCTCCCAGGTTCTTCGCACTCCCGTTCACAAGCGCCCACTGCTGGCAGTGGCACGTTTCCTCTCGTACTCGTATGTAGGCTCCACAAGTTAGGGCACGCAGGAGATCATTGAATGCTACCGCTTACCAGGCAAAGATTCCCGATCGCGACTTGACAGGAACCGCACGGGCGGCTCGAATACACAGTTGGGCAATCAACTCGGTGGCAGTGACGGCACTTTGCAGTTGAGCAAAATTGAGGGTATCCGATGTAGTTTGGGCGATCGCCAACACCTTATCGATGCTGTCATCACTCAGCTTCATGCCTGCCTTCAGGAAGTCGGTGCAGGGTCCCTGATGTCGTTGGGTGGGGTGCGACTGCGCTTGCACCAGAAGTGACTGATGACATGGAAGACGTGCCCTTTACCCCAATCAAAACTAACGGCAACGACAGGCGCACTGTGCCGCGATAGCAGGTCATGGCTTGCCGCCTCGATCGCCACCTTATCGGGATTGAGAATAGCGATCGGATGGCTGCTGCCCTCCAACCACCACTGCGGATCGGCTCCCATTACCACCACATCAGACCACAGGCTATTCAAACTTGGCTCTACAGAAATCACCTCATCACCAGTTGCCCGTCCGGTGAACTTGACCATGCCAGGGAAAGCGGGTTCGATGAATCGTCCCAGTGCCCAGTCAGAACTGACCAGCCACTTGCCTTCATTCACCCGCTGACTGAGGTGTTCAATTAGGGCTTTGTCGTAACTACTGGAGCAGTTGACAAAGATGATTTGAGCATCCAGTTTTGATGCATCTGGGTTCATCGTACAAGGAACATCCAGACACGCCAGAATATCTTCGACGCGATCGAAACTTCCTGCATACACGGCTACATCCTGCTTCCGTAGCTTGTTCAACACTTGCAGGTCTTCAGGACGCTGCTCGGCAAGACGCTGACGAACAGCGATCGCTGCCACTTCATACGCTTTCTTCATGTCGCTCATCAGAATCACCTCCGGGGTTGAGCGATAAATTAAGGTTTGGGAATTCTAAATTTCTTCCAGGGTTGAGAGTTGTAGCCGTTTAGCAATCACTGGATCAGTCACCGGATAAACTGCCTCACTGGGAATGAGCAGTTGTGCCCAATCTCGCGATCGCACCACCTGATACTGGTGCTGAACAAAGTCAGAAATATCTTGAATATCAACAATCCAGTCATGGGCGTACTGCGTAAGAACTTCACCCCGCAATCCCAGTTGAATGGCGCGTCGTTCCAACTTGTCACCCGACGGATGATGATCCGGGTCCCATTGCAAGCGAACGGAGGACTGGGCAACGGCTTGTTTCCAGACTCCTTCACTGGTGTAGACCTCTGAAACAAAGCTGGAATGAACGGCACTTGCCAAGATGATGTCAAATGCCGTTTACCCCGAAGGGGGAACTGCTTCGCACCGCTTAATCCGAATTGCCAACGTCACTTCCTGTCCGGCTTTTGTGCCCCATCCCGAACGGTACATCATCCACAGGAAGTTAGGCTTGATCCAACTCATGCGACTGAAGCTAAACTCTCCACCAAAGTAACCGTAGTTAACTGCAAAGTGGGCGATCGCAGGACGATACGCCTGATAGACCACAACCGAAGTTTCGTCGTATTGCGCGACAATATGCCTTCCGATTTGGGGCAGTTGAGCCGTTTGAGTTAGGTAGGAGGTCGTTAATAGCTTCATGTCATGGGTTGGAACAGAAGTAGGGTAGGAAAGCCTACCCTACAGGTTTAGTGACGAGTAGTGGGCATCAGCCACATCCCCGGTCGCTCCAGCCAGTTTTTCACTAGCGGCTCTGGGAGACGGTTCAACAGCTTGAGCATATCCCAGGTGTTGACCTTCATCGCTTTGGCTAACTCTTCTCGAATGCGATCGGTGCTAACGGTTGCCATCAGGTCAGGGAGTTCTGGGTTGTGCAAGGCTTCCTCCAAGTCAGGCGCTAGACGAAAGTCCAGTTTGACGGCAAAGCGCACGGCTCGTAATGCCCGAAGTGGGTCATCTGCAAGCGTTACCATGGGTAGCAACGGAGTTCTCAGCACTTTTGCCTTTAAATCTGCCCTCCCATTGAACAGATCAATAAGTTCTCCCATTTCGGACTTTGCCAGAGCATTCACTGTAAAGTCCCGACGCTGCAAATCATCTTCCAGGGTTCCTGGAACAACGATCGGCTTTCGTGTTCCCGGTAAGTACTCCAACTCGCGTCGCGCCAACACAAAGTCAGCCACCAAGGCTTGCTGAGGAGCCGGGAATTTGGCACGAATTGTCAAGCAATCCTCCGTTTCCAGAAAGATTCTGAACCCTGCCTCCAGCATCCAGTCTTTCATGAACTGAAATGCCTCATGGATCGTCTTGTCCTGTGCCTCTGCGGGTGTGAGAACAAATGAGAAATCCGCATCCTTGCTCTTGATGCCGAGCAATTCATCGCGAACTTTACCACCGACTTCAAAGATTTGTGGCATGGGTCTTCACCTCCTCACCAGTAGTCTTGGTTGGAAGGGGACTAGCCACTCAAAAGAAATGTGGCAGTCCCAACTTCCTACTTATTCGTCCGCACAAGCAGTGGTGTGTCCAGAATCTCCATTAGCAGTTCCAGACGAGAAGGTCGGGTCAACAGCGGAACCAGGTTCGGCAAGCTGTAGTAGTCTCCCGCAAAGGTAAACGTCTCTACAGGTGCTTGCTGTCCCTTCAGTTGGCTCTCCAGCCAGTTGCAGTAACCACCTACGCGAACGATTACCACATTGGGCATGGTTGCCAACTCGCGGCAGTAGGTCTTGTAAACCTCACCAAAGTAGGGAGCCGCGTTCTCGCCTTCGTCTGTGACGACAATGATCTGGTCTACAACCTGCCGCTTCTTCCGCATGGCTTCCAGAGGCGCACCAATGCTCGTACCTCCACCTGCCTTGATGTGCTGGAATGCCCGCTCCCAGTCGGTCAACTCCTTGCCCTGAGCATTTACAGGATAGGGAATGTTGTCAAAGGCGTAGACAAACAGGTCTGCCTGAGTGATGCCAGAGATCAGGGCAGCAAGTCGCTTCCCTAACTCGATCGCATTCTCCATCGAACCCGACTTGTCCACAAGCAATGCTGTGGGACGGGTAATGACACCGCGCCGCTTCACCTGCTCATTCGTCACCTTCTCCAACCGAGCCAGTGTATCTTCGTCGAGATCCGCTGCATCGGCTGCAACCTGTGCTTTGAATGCCGCAACTCGCGCTCTTGGATGCCTCGTCCAGTTTCCCATCGATCAACCCCTTTACCTCTGGGTGATCCATTGCCCCTCTTGCCTTGAGAGACTTGAGGTTGTTGATCACTTCCTGGGGAGTCATGCTGTTGATTAACGCCACCAGAACGGTGGGAGTCAGTTGCTTGATCGCACCAATGGCGATCGTATAGGGCAGCTTAAACTCGACAATCAACCGTGCCTGTTCTGCTGAACTTTCAGCCTTAGCCAACTGCTTTAGTACGTCTGCCAGCGAACCAACCGGAGGCTGGTCACGGAACAAGATGGCATTCGCCCGCTCGTCCGGCTTGATGTGCAACGAGGCATACAGGTGCTTCATTGCCTTGCGTCCCCGCAGTGCCGCGCGATCGAACAGGGCAGGGTTGCTTTCCCGCACCTTTAGATACCGCTGCACGGCAGTCCGGGCAGAACGGGGTAGCTTGTTACGGTGCTGCTTCATGAAGTCTACGACACGAGCCACCTGGTAAGGTGGAAACTCTTGCAGCATGACAAAGCCAGCATCGCGGTGTTCAGTTAAATCGCTGGTCAGCAGATGAGCGACAAACACTTCCTTGTGGTCACGCACATCGCCATTCCGCTGATACCAGACAGCCAGGTGTCCGTAAAAGATGGGGTCGAGTTCCACAATCAGTTGGTGGATTTCTGCCACCTGCTCCAGCTTGCGGTGAGGTGTGGTGAGCAAGCTGTTGAGCATTTCCAGTCGCAAATCGCGTTCAGTATTGTTCATGGGAACCTCCTCTGGTTGTTGTGGATGAATGAGGAGGCAGATGTTGCACGCAACGGTGAAAAGTCACCGCGCAAGTTACAGAAGCTTGGCTGAAGGGTGTGATTCCTTCAGTTTTGCCTGCTATCGGTCTCAGGCTTGCAGCGTATCCCTCCAGATACGCACCTTGGGTCTGGTGGAGAGTATGTAAGCTTCTGCGATCAGGGCGCGGCAACAACTGCCAGTAAAAGTGAAAATCGGTGAGGCTATTGCCTAAAAGTAGTGGCTGCGTAGACTACCGTCATATCTGCCACTGTTACGGCAACATCGCTTGAAAAGAACGTCCAGAACCGCAAGGGCACAAATCGTTGTTGCCCAGTTTTTCTTGCAGTTCTTTATCACCATGAACGATGCGATATCCTCGTTTGACAGCAGTCTCTGAAGGATATCCTCGACGACGTTTGCTAGAGACTTCAAAAGCAGAACGCTTGCAAGTCGTTGAGGTCTTCTAAATCGTTATCTAGATTAGTGTTATGAGAATTATTTCGCTTCATGATCCTCACCTCCAGTTTTGATATTTTTATTGAAAGTATCAATCTCTTTCTCAGCTTTTAGAGACTGGTTTTGTATGCCCTTTCGAGAGTTGGTCTGCCTGACGAGTGGTTTCAGGAAGACGATACTTGGGCGCACATTTCAAGACAAAATCGATCGCACTGTTCAAACTAATCCGATGTCCAACGGAGACGTAAACAGGCTTGATATTTGACTGCGTGCGAACGATCGCTCCAATGACTTCTCCGCTATCTCGAATCGGTTGCCATGCGCCTCGATGCTCTGCGAGGGGTTCATGTTCTCCCAGGTAAGGCGTTTTTGCCACACCAATCGACGGTAAACCGCTGACAATGCCCAGATGACAGGCAAAGCCACAGCGACGTGGGTGAATATAACCATTGCCATCACACAGCAGCAGATCTGGTCTCGTCTTCAATTCCGCCAGTGCTTCCATCACCACCGGAACTTCCCGAAATGCCAGTAAGCCTGGAACATAGGGGAAGGTTGTGGGACGGCGAATCACTACCGATTCCTGAAGTGTCAGGTCAGGAAATCGAAGAACGGCGATCGCGGCACAAGCAACACGGTCATCCTCTTCAAATCCCACATCGACTCCAGCAACGGTTTCCACTGCACCAAAGCCATCCTCCATCACCACCAATGACCGTAACTCTTGCTGAAGAGCAACTGCTGCCTCTGGAGTGGCTGCCTGAGTGAGGGTTAACAGTGGGTGGTGCATGAGGAAAACCTCTAATGAGAACTGAAACAATGATCGAAAGATGCGATCAAATTAGGAACTGAAAAAGTCACTTCATGCAAGTTAAAAAAGCGGTTGTTTCATACACAAGATTTGAACCTGTAGTAGCTTGATTCTAAGTCAAGTGCCTTTTCCATTCGGCGAGTATGTAAGCTTTTTTAGTTAGGGCACGAAGTGCAAATGACATTTGCTATTCCGCACAAGTTAGAAAAGCAGTTAATACATTCAGATGCTCTACTCATTGAGCTATCACCCCAACCGGAGTAAGCAGGAATCGAACCTGCAACCTTCTGATCCCTAAGTATGTAAGCTTTTCAAGTCAGGGTGCGGAATTGAATGATTAGCCGTAAACCGCTTCAGGGCGAATGATTAAATCACCACTTGGACGGCGATCGACCACATAAGTAGAAAGCCGATTTGCATGAACTGTAATAGTTGAGACTTAATCTGACACGTCCTGTAAACTGACTACGGATCAGGAGTGTCAAAATGAATACCCAAGACAAGATTATCCAAAACAAACTGGGAGTGCTCAATCTCGCCAAAATGCTGGGCAACGTCTCTCACGCCTGCAAGGTTATGGGCGTTTCTCGCGATAGTTTCTATCGCTTTAAGCAATTGTATGAGACCGGAGGCGAAGCGGCTCTGCAAGAAATCAGTCGCAAGAAACCCTGCATCAAGAACCGAGTGGAAGCGCACATTGAACAAGCGGTGGTCGATTTTGCGATTGAACAGCCCGCTTATGGGCAAGTACGAGTTTCAAACGAACTCAAACAACAAGGGATGTTGGTTTCTCCGAGTGGTGTGCGTTCCATCTGGTTACGCCATGACTTGGAAACGTTTGCTAAACGACTTAAAGCGCTGGAGGCAAAGTCAGCCCAGGACAATCTGATTCTGACGGAAGTGCAACTCAAAGCCTTGGAGAAGGCGAAACAAGAGAAAGAAGCCCACGGTGAGATTGAAACTCACCATCCTGGCTACCTGGGTTCCCAGGACACCTTCTATGTGGGCACGATTAAAGGTGTGGGACGCATTTACCAGCAGACCTTCATTGACACTTACTCCAGAGTGGCGATCGTCAAACTGTATGAGATGAAAACGGCATTGACGGCTGCAGACCTGCTCAACGACCGAGTTGTGCCCTTCTTTGAATCGCAGAAAGTGCCGTTGTTGCGGATTCTCACTGACCGAGGTTCCGAGTATTGTGGCAACGTCGAGCATCACGAATACCAGTTGTATTTAGCGATTGAAGACATCGACCACACCCGCACTAAAACTAAGTCACCGCAAACAAACGGGATTTGTGAGAGGTTTCATCGCACCATCTTGGAAGAGTTCTATCAGATTGCCTTTCGCAAAAGCTCTATGCCAGTGTTGAGCAATTGCAGCACGATGTCGATGATTGGATTGATTCCTACAACTGCACTCGACCACATTCGGGGCGTTACTGTTATGGCAAAACCCCGATGCAAACCTTCCTCGATAGCAAACCCTTAGTGCAACAGAAGATGTTGCATCAACAGTTTGAGGATACGATTGAGGTGAAACAAACGCGTGAACAACACGGAGAAGAGAATGAAACAAATCAAACACATCTGACACCATTTCTCAGTGTCCGATAAACTCATCTGTCAGATTAAGTTTGATTTGTGCGATTCGTTCCCTTGAAACCAGACACTTGAAGCTGGGGATAAGGGGCAAGGTGTTGAACCTTGACAACTGAACCTCTGATGAAGGTGAAAGTCCTTCCCTCCAGGTAGTGGAGTGACAGCATAGCCCCAGGTTTGCGACTAGCCATCAATGCCTGAAGCGGGGATAAACGGTGGTAACTGGTAGCCTAAACTGGAATCCCATCTAGCAAGCAACATACGGGTACGAACAGGAATCTGTGACTGAAGTATCGTTACTTAACACCAGCGAAATCGGGCTGAAACGCTGGAGCCAAAAGGCAAGGATACTGTGGTCAACGACTAGATCATCGATTGACAACTACTCACAATAAACCCGGTCCATAGCAGAACCCTAACGGCTGCAACCATCAGAAGTTCGGAACGAAGTAACCCTGCGTGTACTCTCCAAGCAACGGTCAAAGCTTGGAGCAGGTGCTAACCGGATGTCACCCAGGGCAGGATTGGGTAAGAAGCAAACGCCTGGAGTAATGTCCAGGATAGGCTGACATGCCCACTGCAACTTGGCTGTAACCAAGGTCAGTAGAGTCAAAACGTCATGAGCCAATCGCAAGCGATGAGGTATGAATGGAACCAATTGCCCTGGAAGAAAATTCAGGTCAAAGTGTTCAAGCTCCAACGCCAAATTTACAGAGCCAGTCAACGGGGAGATGTTAAGCTACTCCATCGCCTACAACGGCTACTAATCAAGTCCTGGTACGCAAGGCTATTAGCCGTGCGACGGGTAACTCAAGACAATCGGGGACGACGAACGGCTGGAGTGGACGGGGTGAGACGCCTCACTACTGCCCAACGGCTTAAGCTTGTCCATCGCTTGAGAGAAATTCCAAGTGCCTCTCCATTGCGCCGGGTCTGGATAGCCAAACCGGGAAAAGCAGAACAGAGACCGCTTGGAATTCCCGTTATGACCGACAGAGCTGCACAAGCTTTGGTTAAACTTGCACTGGAACCTCAATGGGAGGCAAAATTTGAGCCGAACAGTTACGGTTACAGACCAGGGAGGTCATGCCATGATGCGATTGAAGCGATCTTCATTGCTATCGGCAGAAAGCCCAAATATGTGGTGGACGCCGATATAGCTGGTTGCTTCGACCATATTTCGCATCAAGCCTTGTTGAATAAACTGAACACCTATCCCGCACTCTCAAAGGTGATTAGAAACTGGCTCAGGAGTGGGATATTAGAGGCTGAAGTATTCCAACCAACCACAGCTGGTACCTCGCAGGGGTCACCTTTGTCTCCACTTTTGGCGAATGTAGCGCTACATGGTTTAGAAACCCATTTAGATACACTCTTTCCCAAGAAGAAAGTAAAGGATGGTGATAAAGGTACAACACCAATGGTGTCCAGACCATCCGATTCGCAGACGATTTCGTTGTTTTAACTGACATCGACAATACCCAAGCAATCTTGGATGCGGTTCAAACTTGGCTCAAAGGCATGGGTCTTGAACTTAAGCACGAGAAAACCCACATCTCGCATACTTCAAGCGGACAGGGAGTTGAGTTTTTAGGCTTCCACATCCGACAGTATCGAGTTGGGAAATACCACTCAAGCAAGGGTTCAAGACATTGATTAAACCCAGTAGGAAGAGTCAAAAGCGCCATATGGAACAATTGAAGACGATTATCCGAGCACACAAACCTGTTTCCCAGGTCGCTCTGATTGATCATCTCAATCCAGTGATCCGAGGATGGAGCAACTACTTCTCGACAGTAGTTAGCAAAGTCATCTTCCAA
Organism: Kovacikia ellensis JS3; assembly: GCA_034541955.1. Taxonomy (GTDB): domain Bacteria; phylum Cyanobacteriota; class Cyanobacteriia; order Leptolyngbyales; family Leptolyngbyaceae; genus Kovacikia. The sequence goes on from JAVYJL010000002.1 coordinate 882,170, forward strand.
TCCCTTGACCATCAGCTATTCGCTAAGTTGATGAGCTGGGCGAAGTCCAGGCACCCGAACCTCAATACTCGGGCCATTACCTCGAAATATTGGGGCTTCTCATCCGGAGAAGCATGGGTTTTCAAAACGGGTACAGGGGAGAAACTCGGTAAACATGGAGAAACAGCCATTGTTCGACACATCAAAGTTCGAGGGAATAAGTCACCCTTTGACGGCGACTGGGCGTATTGGGCAGGGCGAAGAGGGCGATACCCGGGTATCCCAACCCGAGTTGCCAAGCTTCTCAAAACTCAGCAAGGTCAATGCGCCTATTGTGGTTTAAGCTTTTTGCCAGACGAGGCATTGGAAGTTCATCACAAAGATGGAGATCACTCCCATAACCAACACGCCAATCTAGCGTTGCTGCATGGTCACTGCCACGACCAGGTACACTCTGTAGAAACAAACACAAAGACTGGTAAGGACAGCGATCCACAAGTTGGAGAGGAGCCGGATGAATGCAAACATTCACGTCCGGTTCTGAAGCCGAGCAGGTAGAGCGATCTACCTGCTTAGGTTCACATTACACATGAACGTCCAAATGTCTTGAAACTTGTTCTTTCACAGCCACATCATTCATATCTCTGGTAATGCCCAGTTGGGTTTCAGTTACGTCTAAAGAGCGCCCTTCAAATCGAATATGTACCATTGCTATCACCTCTTGCTTATCCATAAGACAACGGAAGGAGGAGGAGTCGTTCGCGGAGCGTCTCCGTTAGGAGAAACCTTGATAGCGTGACACTATCCTCTGGTCTTCCAAGCCAGTTGCCATCCACACAGCCGCACTTCCAAGAGCGGAAACTGGAGGAGTCGAACCTCTACAGAATGCACTGCACGCCTGTTTTCGAGGCAGGTTGCTGACCTTCAGCCGCAGTTTCCATTTGGGGTGACTGACGAGAGTCGAACTCGCTAACACTGGTGTCACAGACCAGCCCCTCCACCACTTCGGGTTCAGTCACAGTGGAGCCAAGGGGACTTGAACCCCTAACCTCCTGTTTGCAAGACAGGCGCTCTAGCCAGTTGAGCTATGGTCCCATTTGGTGGATCTGGTCGGAGTCGAACCGGTCGCCTCCTGATGAGAATTGCACTCATCCCTCGTACAAGTTCACAAAGCTGTTTTTGCTTCTTAACAGGAAGTTAGTATGTAAGCTTTGCAGATTGGGGTACAAGGTGGTTTAGGCGCTCTGCCACTAGAGCTACAGACCCAAGGTTGGTGGATTCCGACCGGAATTGAACCGATATTTTCCGGGTGAGCTATTTGCTCGTTTCGTGCAAGTTTGTAGAGTTTCATTGAACTTTGTGCCTTCCCACCCTCCAACCAAAACAGGCACATATCAACTTGACCATCTAAGCGATGATTGAGGAAGTATGTAAACTCTACAGATTTGGGCACAAACCCCAGACGCTTTAGCCATTAAGCTACAGACCCAAGGTTGGTGGATTCTGGTCGGATTTGAACCGACATCTTTCTGCTTGCAAGGCAGACGCTTTCCCAGTTAAGCTACAGACCCATGATTGCCAGGTGGCAATGCCTTAAACAAATGGCAGGAGTGGTTGAACCTACACAAATCGATTTAGAAGATCGATGCCCTTTCCATTAGGCGACACTCCCACAGTTTGGTAGTCCCGGCAGGATTTGAACCTGCAACCCTCTGTTTGTAAGACAGATGCTCCGCCGTTGAGCTACAGGACTACGAGAGCGAGTGATGGGATTCGAACCCATGCGCTGAGTGTGGCGCACTCAGATGCTCGCCGCTACATCACACCCGCACGATTTGGTATGGAAAGTGGGACTCGAACCCACACCAAGAGGTTGGAAGCCCAGGGATGCTACCGCTGCACCATTCGCATTCTGGGGCTGGTGACAGGATTTGAACCTGCAACCGACTGTTTACAAGACAGTTGCTCTACCGTTGAGCCACACCAGCATTGGGTGACGGAGGTGAGAATTGCACTCACTGATTTGAAGGGTATGAACCTTCCGAGCCACTGTTGCTCCATCTCCGTATACCCCTGACAGGACTTGAACCTGCAACCCATCCTTGTTTAAGCGGGCAATGTCTACCCGTTGCATCACAGGGGCATTTGGTGGGCTGTGTAGGCTTTGAACCTACGCTCTTCCGCTTAAGAGGCGGCTGCTCTGCCACTGAGCTAAAGCCCAGCCCAAAGGTTGTGGGTCGCCCAGGGGTTGAACCTGGATAAGTCCGCTTAAAAGGCGGCTGCATAACCGCTCTGCCAATGCCGACCCAAACGTTTGGTACACCGAGCAGGAGTCGAACCTGCTAATCACACGCTTATCGGGCGTGCGCGTCCACCACTTCCGCCTTCGGTGCTTGGTGCTCCCGACAGGATTTGAACCTGCACAATCTAGGCTCTCGACCTAGCACGTCTTCCAGTTCCGTCACGGGAGCACAGTAC